>DATMGH010000001.1:0-8328 GCA_035555675.1 Solirubrobacter sp.
GTCGCGGCCACCGGGAATGCTGATGGCAACGGCTCCCTACTCACGACCGCCGAGAGCGCTTCGGCGATCGAGTCTTGCGCCCGGTCCAACCAGTTGTCGGGGTCGAAGAGTTGATCTGAGCGAGTCGGGGCGACCGCAAACGCTGGCTGGACGCTCCCCTCTTCGATCGCAGTGAGCCGTAGCCGAAGGCTCTCATCGAAGCCCTTCGGCGCACGTTGGCGGCCACGGTGCTCCGTGATCCAGAGCTCACGTGCCACCTTCACCAGCAGCCGCTCGTATCGAGCGAGCTCCGCGATCGCCTCGACGGGGAATCCGGCAATGCCCCCCTCAGGCGTCTCGAACCGCCCGCCATGGAGGCGGAGAGGTCTGAAGATCTCGGGCGACACGGTCACACGCGCGATGGTAGCCACAGACAACAGCCTGCAGTCAAGGTTGCCGTAGCTTCACGCTGCTGGGGGTGCGCCTGATCCTCTACGCGTGCCGCCAGATGCGCCTGCAGGAGGGAGCTGGCTTTCCTCCGAGGGGGCACGAGTCCCCCGGCCGACCCTGCGTCCAGTGGTACGCGCTGTCGCGCCGATCGACGATGGCGTGCGCTGGTTGCCGGGAACGACTGCACAGATGACGAGGTGGTCGACGGGGCTGCGCTCGAGGGGGATCGCTCGTACGCTGCCTGCCAGGTCGGTGGGGCGGCCTTTGGATTTATCCGAGAGGTCTAGGAGCACGAGCAGGCCGATGCGCGCACCAGTGGCCAGGTAGGCGTCCGCTTGCATGGCCCAGCCGTCGAGCGTGCCGGCGGTCCAGGGGTCTGCGTCGCGCTTGCACTCGATACGACGCGGTCGTCGCCGAGGTCGATTACAACGTCGACGCGGCCGCCGCCGATGTCGGTGGTCTCGGTGCGAATGTGCTCGCCGAGCCAGTAGCGCAAGTGGGTGACGAGGTCGTCGGCGAGGGCCTGCTCGAGCGCGTGGGGGTCGGCGAGGTACTGCAGGTGTGGTCGACTGCCGCGGGTCATGTTGAAGCGGTCGGCGATGAAGTCGAGGACGTGGACCAGCACGGTTCCGGCCGTTTGGCCTGCGCGCGTGTTGTGATCGGGGTGGTTGATGAGCGCGGTGGCGGCTTGGGCGTAGGCTTCCCACCACTGCCGGCCACGGTGGACGTGGGCGGCGTTGGTCAGCGCGTCGCGCGTCGCTACGACGGCCTCAGCTTGGGCTGCGTCCAGTCCCGTGTCCTGGAGGGCCCTGAGCAGGTGCGCATCCGGCTCAGAGCCATCGACTTTTGGGAGTTGCTCGGCCGAGAGCAACAGCTCGGTGGCGGTCTCCGCGCGGCGGGGGTCGTCAACCAGCGTCTCGATGTAGTTCCGCAGGAGCCCGCGGAGGTGCTCGGTCTCCACGAACGGCGCCCGTATGCGAGGCATAACGAGCACGCCGAGGTCGGCGCCGCCGATCCGTTGGGTGCGCGACAGGCGCACAGCGTCGATCAGCAAGGTCAGCGCCGCGACCGGATCTAGCCACGCGGTGTTGTCGAGCAGCCTGTCGGAGCTGGCCAACGTGCGTCCGAGGTGGCGCCACGCGTCTTCGGCCGGTCGACGGCTGATGTGATCGCCGGCGCTGGTGCCGTACATCGCCCGTTCGTCGCATAGCGCCTCGAGCTGCGCTGCCCGGTCTGCCACTGGCTCGTCGGCTGCGAAGGCCGTCACGGCGCGCAGTGCGCAGGTCACGATCGCCGCATCGACGCGGTCGGCCTCCATCGCCAGCACGTCGTCGAAGCGTTGTTGGGCTTCAACTAGCCCGACGCGCAGCAGGTCACCATTGGGCTCACCGAGCGCGTCTACGAGGCACAGGTGGGCACGTTCGAACGCGACCTCGACTTCGGTCTCGCCGCGGTCGGCAAGACCGTCGAGGATGGTGGTGACCGCTTCGCGTACGGCGCCGTCCTGGGGCAGCGCATTGATGAGCGCGCCGGCTGCGCGGACTGCGGCCTGAGCGACGGTGTCGGGCAGCGCGGGCGCCGCGTCGGCCAGTTCAAGCGCGACGCGGGCGGCTGGCATGGGGCGTTCGGAGGCCAGCGCGACCGCGGTTGCGGCGACGACCGCGCGTGCGGCGATGTGCGCTGCCGCTGGCGAGCCGCTGCCGCTGCGGGCGTGGGCCAGCAGCATCGGCACCAGCGTGTCGGCGACACGTCCGGCCGCGCGCGGGAGCGCATTGACGGCCGCCCCGAAAGTGGCGGGATCTTCGCAGTCGCGCAGCTCGTCGACCAGCACGGCGGCGAGGTCGGGTTCGTCGGCTGCGGCCTCGGCCAGGGCGGGCACGAGGAGCGGTAGGTCGCGTCCGGGGACCCTGCCGCTAGGAGGGTCCGGACGCCGCTTGCGCCGCCGAGCTCGGTCAGCGAGGGCGGGTTGCCGTCGGCTCGTCCGCGGGCGAGTGCTGCGTTGGCCGTCATCCGATCCGTCCGCGTCTCACCAGAGCCGCTCGCCGGACGGAGCCAGCCGCGCGTGGCCTTCGGGCAGGACGGCCAGCGCGTCGGTGCGAGTGGTCGCGATCAGGACCTGCAGGTCGGCCTGCTCGTCGACGAGCTTGACGATCTCGGTCAGCATGAGGTCCAAGTTGACATCCGAGATCTCCTCGGCTGCCGGCGAGTCGATCACGATCAAGCCGGGGTGCCGGCTTGGGTGACCCACCCGCAGCAACGCGATCACGGTCGCGATCTTCAACCGCAGTCGTTCGCCCAGGTTGAGCTTGGAGAAGGTTGTGCGCACCTTGCCCTTGTGCACGTCCATGCGTGCCGCGCGGTTGAGCGCGACCGACGTGATGTCCGACAGGCCCAGCCGTTGGGCAACGTCGAGGACCTCGGTGTTGAGACGGGTGAGCAGCGTGTCGGGGTCCATCCGTTTCAGCGCCTCGGTTTGTGCGGCCTTCAGGATGTTGGCCTCGTCGTCGGGCGCCACGGTGGGTCGTTGTTCGCGGCGCTCGAGCTCTCGCAGCTGGCCTTCCAGTCGGGCGGCCTCCAGGCGACGCTCGTCGCTGGCGGAGGCCTGCTTGACTGCGTCGCTCGCAGCGCGATAGCGGTCGGTCGCCGCGTCGCGCTGGCGTGCTGTGGTCTCGGCGGCGGCCTGGGCGCGGTCGGCGGAGGCACGCGCAACCGTCACGCCATCGACCGCTGCCTCGAGCTGGTCGGTCGCCTCGGCAATCCGCGCCTCGGCGTCGTCAGGGACGTGGGGCTGGGCGCGGTCGCACACCGAGCAGGTGCCCCGGGCCTCGTGCGAACGGCGCTCGTGGTCGATCGTCAACTCGCAGCGCGGGCAACGGGTCGGCTCCAGCGTCCCGAACAGTGCGGCCGCCGATTCGGTCTCCTGCAGATCGCGTAGGCGCCGTCGGGCGGTGCGCTCGACATCCGCGGCTGCCTGGAGCTCTGCGGCAGCTGCTCGCCACACCTCCTCCTGCGCCTGCGCGGCGGCCCGTGTGCGGTCCTGCTCGGCTGCTGCTACCTGCAGCTCTGTCGCCGCGCCCGCCGCGTCGACGCCAATCGTCTTACGCGCCTTGTCGAGCTGATCCTTGACGCTGCGGATGCGATCGTCTCGCGCGCTGGCGTCCCGCTTGGCACGCCGCTCGACGTCGCGATCGGTCTGGGCCAGCGCTGTGACCGCGACGCGGATCGCTTCGTGGGTGGAGAACCAGGGCAAGCCGACGAACATCTGCAGCAGTCGGCCTGCGGCCGGCGGATGATCGCCGAGCACGACCCCGTAGGCCGCCTCGGGCACGAACAGGCCGGGCAGCAAGCTCGCCCAGTCGAACTCGACCTCCCGACCGTCCTCGGACCCCTGGTACTTCTGCCATCCCACCAGCCCGCTCGAGGCCAAGGCGCTTGAGCATGATGCGGCTCATCGTGGTCTCGAAGGTCTTGTCGGTGAAGGGGATCGGCGCCGCCTCGCCTATGGTGACTGAGCCCGTCAGCTCCTTGGCGGTGCCGTCGACGACGATCTCGCAGCGCTCCTTTGCGACCTCAACGACCAGCTCGGCATGATCGATCATTGCCCGTGCTCCGTCATCGACGCGCTCACGACCGGAGAGCAACCAGCGAATGACGTTCAGCACGGTGGTCTTGCCCGCCGAGTTGTCCACCGTGCCGAGAGCCCACACGCCCGCGTCCGGCTCCCACACGAACGGCTCATAGGGCTGGCCGTCCTTGGTGCCCGAGAACGCGACCTTCAAGACCATGAGCCGCCCCGGCAGCGGTGGCGGTGTCCACGGCTCAATGCCGTGTGCAGCGAGCACTTCGGCTACTCGTTCGGGATCTGCACCAGCATGCTCGGCCACCGCGTCGATGAAGTCCGTCACGTCCCCTCCTGCTCGAGCTCGGCGGCGACATCGGCCGCGATGGAGCCGATGCGCTGACCCCAGCGGGTCAGCCGGTACTCGGTCTGCTGCTTCTGGTGCTGCTTGAGCGCGTCACCGCCACGGTCCCCGGCGACCTGCGCCACCAGCGCCGCCCGCTTCATGTACCAGGCCAGCTCCGGCACACGCTCGGGCAGGGCGTCCAGGAACGTGCGGCCGGCAGGCATGAGGTAGAAGTCTCGCCGCCGCTGCTCCGATGCGGGGCGGCGCATCACTCGGGCGAGGTCGTAGGCGCCCAACAACGAAAAGGCCTCATCGATCTCCTCGTCGGCGCCGAACAGGTAGCGCAGCATCGGGAAAGTGCGAACGTCGACCTCGCCGTCATCCAGGACCTTGCGCGCGGCGTCCAGCAGCTCAGGCTCCTGACGGCCGCCGTCGCGGTACTGGCTCAGCAGCTCATAGGCCAGGTAGTCCGGGTTACGTAGCCAGAAGTCCGGCGCGTGGAGCCGGCTTTCGGCGCGCAGCTCGCCCACCGCGCCGGCGGGCCGTCGTCGCCCACCGGATCGCCTGCCGCGCCGAGCACGACGAGCAGGCGCACTGCATCCTGTTCGGCGCTGGTGCGTCGTTCGAGTCCAATCGAAGATGTCTCAGCCCAGTGCACCGCTGTGATCTTCGCGCATTGGGCAAGGAAGGACGATCCGTCGGCGGAGCCTCTTGTCCAAGCGGCCACCCGCCAGGCCGCGTCCGACTCCGCGCCCCGGGCCGATTGGATTTCGTAGCTGCCAAGGTGACGCTCCTGTGGAGCGGGCGGGGACCGGAGGCCGCGACGACGCGCTATGCCTGACGCTACGCCCTCGGTGCTACGCCGTCGTGCAGCCACGCCTCGAAGACGACAGAACCCAGAACCCCCGCCGCAGCAGGGGTTCCGTGGAGTGGAGCTAGGGGGACTCGAACCCCCGACCTCCTGGGTGCGATCCAGGCGCTCTCCCAACTGAGCTATAGCCCCGAGCCGAACGAAGCAGGAATCGGGTGCCTGCCGTCCAACGCGGCATTGTAGCCGCACGGCGCGGGACCTCCGCGAACCCGGTCCGGCTAGATTGCGCTTCGCGGGACCGCTGAACATGACTCTGCTCCAGCCCTCCTTCCGCGGCCGGTTGCGGCTGTTCTTCGCGGTGATCGTTGTGATCCCCATGATCGCGGTCGGCATCGTGCTGTTCTCGCTGCTGGACGCCGGCGACAACTTCAAGCTCGACAGCACGCTCGCGGAAGCCCAGAAGGGCGCGCAGAACCTGTTCACGGACGCGCGTGGCAACGCGATGAGCGCGCTCGCGCCGATCCAGCGCGACACACGGCTCGCGACCGCGATCGACAACGGCGACCGCGCGGCCGTGCAGCGCCGGATCACGGCGCTGGCGGACGAGATCGACGCCCAGTGGATCGAGCTCGACGTCGAGGGCGTGGGCCGCTTCCAGACGGGCACGCCGGAGGCGATCGCCCGGTCGCGCTCCCCGCTGCAGGACGCGAGCAACCGGCCGATCGGGCAGATCACGGTCTCGGTGACGTCCGCGTCGTCCTACGCGGAGGACGTCGCCCGCGTGCTCGAGGTCGGCACGCGCGTGGACCGCGGGAAGGACGTCCTGGCGTCCACCTCGCGCGCCGCCGCCAACGCCAGGATGCCCGCGACCAACGGGCAGGACATCGCGCTCGGCGCGCGCGAGTTCCGCACGACGCGCTTCCTCGCCGCCGAGCCGGAGGGGCTGCCGACCACCGTCCGCCTGTTCACCCCGGTCCCGGCGCACGGGCGCGGCGCGACCTTGATCATCGTCGGCCTGACGCTCGCGTTCCTGGCGCTGGCGCTCGTCTTCGCGGTGACCGTGGAGCGGACGCTGAAGGCCGAGGTCGGCCGCCTGCTGACCGCCGCTCAGCGGCTCGGGCGCGGCGACTTCAGCATCAGCGTCCCGACCGAGGGCAACGACGAGTTCGCCGCGCTCGGCAAGGAGTTCAACTCGATGGCGCGCGAGCTCGAGGCCCGGCTGGAGGACCTGCGGCGCGAGCGCGGGCGGCTGCAGGAGGCGATCCGCCGCGTCGGCGAGTCCTTCGCGCGCGGGCTGGACCGCGAGGGCGTGCTGGAGATCGTCGTGCAGACCGCGGTCGACGGCGTTGGCGGCGTCTGCGGCCGCGCGACGATGCGCCGCCGCGCGGACGCCCCGATGGAGGAGGTCACCCGCGCGGGGGACCCGGAGATCTTCCATCGCGCGCTGCACGCCGCTGAAGCGGCGGTGATGGACGCCGGCGAGGTCGCGGAGATCCAGCTCGGCGGCGCGAGCGCGATGGCCGCCCCGCTGTCGGCCACCGAGGCGGGGGACCGCGTCCTGGCGATCGTCTCCGTCGCGCGCGGCGACCGCCCGTTCGCGCCGAGCGAGCGCGAGCTGTTCGCGTACCTGACGTCCCAGGCGGCGGTCAGCGTCGAGAACGTGGATCTGCACGAAACCGTGCAGCGCCAGGCGGTGACCGACGAGCTCACCGGCCTGTTCAACCACCGCCGCTTCCAGGAGGTGATGGCGGCGGAGGTCGAGCGCGCCCGCCGCTATGACGCCGAGATGGGCCTCATCATGCTCGACATCGACAACTTCAAGCGCGTCAACGACACCTACGGGCACCTGCAGGGGGACATGGTCCTGCGCGAGGTCGCGCGCGTGCTGCGCCAGTCCGCCCGCGAGATCGACGAGCCCGCCCGCTACGGCGGCGAGGAGATGGCGGTGGCCCTCCCGCAGACCGACCTCGACGGCGCGTACCGCTTCGCCGAGCGCGTCCGCAAGCGGATCGAAGCCCTCGAGCTGCCCCTGCTGGACGGCGACGGCGTCCTGCGCGTCACGGCGTCATTTGGCGCGGCGTCGCTGTCGAGCGCGCCACAATCTGACAAAGAGGGCCTGGTGGCGGCGGCGGACGCCGCGCTCTACCGGGCGAAACGGTCGGGCAAGAACCGGACGGTCAAGGCCGAGTAGGCTGAAGGGAGACGGCGGCCATGGGACTCCTCGACGACGCCATCCGCGAGCATCTAGAGCTCAAGCGCAAGCACGGTGCCAACCCGGAGGACGTCGCGCGCCTGGAGGCAGAGGCGCTCGGACCGGGCCAGCGCAACGAGTTCGCGCAGCCGGAACCGGAGCCGGAACCCGAGCCCGTGCTCGAAGAAGAGCTGCCGGAGGACGAGGAGACGCCCGCCGAGGAGGCGGTCGCGGAGGCCGCGGCCACCGAAGAGGACCCGTGGCTGGCCGACGAGGAGCCGGACGAGGTCCCCGCCGAGGAGGCCCTCGAGCCCCCGCGCCGCCCGGTGCCCGAGCCCGACGGGGAACCGAGCGACGACGACGTCCTCGACCAGACCCCGGACTTCCTCTCCGAGACGCCCGAGCACGACCGCCTCTGGTTCGAGCAGAAGCCGCCGCGCGACTTCGACTGGGACAAGTAGCTCCAGTTGCGCCCGCCCCGGCCGATCACCGGGGCAGCCTCATCCTCTCCCCGAGTGAGGCGTTTGGACGGAACATCGGCGAGGCGCGGACCCCACTTTGCCCCGGACCGCGTCTCGCCGCGTCCCGTTGAGCGACCTCAACGCTCATCTGCCCCTAACGCGGCCACCGAGGAGTAGACCTCGCGCGGTCCATAGTCGTACGCAGGAGGATGAGCATGGCTCGGATACGAGCAGTGCGTCTGATGACCGTCGCGGGGACGGTCCTGGGCCTGGCCACCGCCGCCACGCCGGCGGCGCGGGCCGACACCGGCGTGGGCGCGGGTGACGCCGCGGCCGGCGCGGGCCTGATCGCGCCCGACGTCACGCCCGCCGCGGCGCCCAAGCGCCCCGGCGCGGTCTTCCACCCCCCGTTCTGGGGCCACGGGCACGGACGGCCCGACTTCCAGCCCGGCGACCCGGGCATCGGCGACCCCTACTTCCCGCTCGAGGGCAACGGCGGGTACGACACCCGTCACTATGACTTGACGTTCA
>DATMGH010000002.1:0-12698 GCA_035555675.1 Solirubrobacter sp.
GATCGCGACCAGCGCGGGCGCCAGGTGGCCGGTGTACGTCGGGCAGCCGAGCTGGTCGTCGACGACGGTCAGCTCGTCGCGCGTCGCGGCCAGCCGCAGCATCGTGTCGACGAAGTTCTTGCCGTGCGGCCCGAAGACCCAGGACGTGCGGACGATCGCGTGGCCCGCCGGCGCGGCGGCGGCGACCGCGCGCTCGCCGGCCAGCTTGGAGCGCCCGTAGGCGCCCAGCGGTCCGGTCGGCGCGTCCTCGGGGTAGGGGGAGGACGCGTCGCCGCCGAAGACGTAGTCGGTCGACACGTGGACGACGTGCGCGCCGGCCTCGGCCGCCGCGGCGGCCACGTGCCCGGCGCCGTCGCCGTTGATCCGGGTCGCCTCGGCCTCGGCGGTCTCGGCGCCG
The DNA here is from genome assembly GCA_035555675.1 of Solirubrobacter sp. Taxonomy (GTDB): domain Bacteria; phylum Actinomycetota; class Thermoleophilia; order Solirubrobacterales; family Solirubrobacteraceae; genus Solirubrobacter. The sequence continues at coordinate 398 of DATMGH010000002.1, forward strand.
TCGACGTCGGTCCAGGCCGCGCAGTTGATGATCGCGTCCGGCCGGGCGTCGCGGACCGCGAGCCGCACCGCGGCGGCGTCGGTGATGTCCAGCTCGGCGCGGGCGAGCGCGACGACGTCATGGCCGGCGGAGGCAGCCACGACGTCGGTCCCGAGCATGCCCGCGGCCCCCGTGACGAGAAGGCGCATGGCCTATGAATAGCGCAGCGCGCGCAGCGCGAGCGACAACTCGAAGCGCGCCTCGGGATCGTCGAGCCGCTCGCCGAACAGCTCGCGCAGCTGCTTGAGCCGGTAGCGCACGGTCTGCGGGTGGACGTCGAGCGCCTCGGCGACCGCCTGCACCTGCCCGGGGCGGTCCAGCCACGCGCGCAGCGTCTGCACGAGCCGCTCGCGCGGCCCGCGGGCGAGCCCGTCGAGCGGGGCGAGCCGCGTGCGCGCGAGGTCGGCGCCGATGCCCGGGGCCGCGGTCAGCAGCAGCGCCGGGAGGTGCTCGTCGGCGACGACGAGCCGGCCGTCCAGGTCGAGCTTTCCGCTCGCCGCCAGCTCGAACGCCGCTTCCGCGCGCCGCAGCGACGTGCCCGCCTCCGTCCACGGCACCGCCGGCCCGAGCGCCGCGCGCTCGTCGAGCGCCGTCTCGAGCGCGTGCCGGCGGCCCGGGCCTTCCGGGTCCGGCATCAGCACGACGGCTAGGACGCCGACGGCGGCGCCGATCGCGCCCGGGCCGAGCCCGCGTGCCAGCCGGGCGGCCGTCGAGTCCAGCGCGTCCTCCTGCCCGCCCTCGCCCACCACGACCGCCGCGAGGGTCCGCGGCAGCGTCCAGGTCGCGGCCTGCGCGGCCGCGCGCACGGCCTCCGGCTCCGCGGGCGGCTCCTGCACGAGCAGCCGCACCACCCGCCGCCGGCGCCGCTGGGACTCGCCCGCGGCCTCCGACTGGGCTTCCGCGAACCCGGCCGCCGACTCGGCCGAGATCTCGTCGATATAGGCGAACATCGCCTCGCCGAGGTCGTAGAGCGCGTCGGGCGGGAAGTCCGCGCGCTGACCGGCCTCGACGAAGCGGCGCCAGGCCACGCGAGCGCCGACCCGGTAGGCGTTCAGCAGCGCGTCCAGCGTCCGGCCCTGCCGGTACTCGCCCGCCCCGAGCCGCTTGTACGTCCCGCCCGCGCTGGTAACGGCGGCGTCGCCGACCAGCAGGTCCACGAAGCGGTTGAGCGCGACCTGGACGCCGAACCGCACGGTCTCCCCGAACCGCCCCTCCATCGGGCGCGCGTAGGCCGGCACGTCGCGGGCGATCGCCGCCACGATTTCATCCGCCAGCGATGGAAGCGTCCGCCGGAGCGCGTCGGCGGCGTCCGGTGTGAGCGTCGACATTGTGGCGAGGCTACAGATCCAGCGCTTGATCGACGAGCCGGCGGATCTCGGTCGCGGCGTCCTGGATCCGCGTGGCGTACTCGCGCCGGTCGGCGTCGGCGATCGGCCGCTCGCCCGCGAGCACCTCCGCGAACCCGGCCACGATCGTCAAGGGCGTGCGCAGGTCGTGGCGCAGCCGGCGGAGCTCGTCCTCCGTCACGAGCCCGTGGGCGCCGAGATGAAGCCCTCGCGCAGCGCGATCGCGATCGCGTGCACGCGCGTGTTGGCCTCGAGCTTGTTCATCGCGTTGCGGATGTGGGTCTTGATCGTCTCCGGCGACAGGTACAGCTTCTCGGCCACCTGCTCGCCGGTCAGGCCCTGGGCGAGCAGGTCCATGATCTCGCGCTCGCGCTTGGACAGCGACTTCTGGGTCTGGGTCGCGCGGCGCGAGAGCAGCGCGGAGTGCAGGCGCGGGTCGACGTACGTGCCGCCGCCGGCGACGGTCGCGATCGCGGTCCGCAGCTCGCTCTGCGTGCCCTCCTTGAGCGCGTAGCCGCGGGCGCCGGAGTCGAGGCCCTTGATCAGCAGCTCGATCTCGTTGGAGCCGGTGTAGAGGACGATCTTGCGCTCCGCGTCGGCGTCGATCAGCGCGCCGGTCAGCTCGATGCCGGACTCCTCGCCGAGCCGGATGTCCACGAGCGCGACGTCCGGGTTGAGCTGCTCGACCAGCTCGCGCCCCTCGTGCGCGGTTCCGGCCGTGCCGAGCACGTCCATCCCCGCCTGCCCGAGCAGCAGCACCAGCCCTTCCCTGAGGGCTTCATGATCCTCGATGAGCACCAGGCGAATTGGCATGACGACGTGCGCTCCGGCTTGACCGAGCCGGAACCTCCGGGATTTTGCGCGCTCGCACAAGAGTACGGTGCCCGCAGCACTCTAAGGTGTCGCGAGGTTTGGCGAAGGACACTGAAAAGCTCATCCGCCAGCTGTCGCTGATTTCCTACTTGATGGCTGAACGGCGTCCGGTGACCGCGACCGAGATCCGCCGGGACGTCGAGGGCTATTCGGACATGACCGAGGACGCGTTCGCGCGCCGCTTCTACGCGGACCGCGCGGAGCTCGACGCGCTCGGCATCCACCTGACGGTCGACAAGCCCGCGGACGGGTTCTCCGAGCAGGAGAACTACTCGCTCGCGCCCGAGGCCTTCCACCTGCCGCCGATCGCGTTCACGGACAACGAGCGCGCCGCGCTGCAGACCGCGCTGTCGCTGCTGGACGGCGAGTTCGCGTACGCCGAGCCGCTGCGGCTCGCGCTGCAGCAGATCACGTGGGGGCGCCCGAGCCCGCTGGGGTCGGACTCGCGGCAGACGATCGGGCTCGGCATCACCGCGTCGGCGGGCGGCGGCGAGGTCAGCGCGCGGCTGGCGAAGATCGACACCGCGATCTACCGCCGCAAGCGGATCGAGTTCGACTACTACTCGATCGCGCGCAACGAGACGTCGCTGCGCAAGGTCGACCCGTACCACCTGCTGTTCGAAGGCGGGCAGTTCTACCTCGTCGCCTACTCGCATGAGCGCAAGGACGTGCGCGTCTTCCGGCTCTCGCGGATCACCGGCAAGGTCGCGTACGCGACCAAGGCCGAGCACGACTTCCAGCGGCCCGCGGACTTCGACCCGCGCGCCTACGCGAACCGGACGCCGTGGCAGTACGGCGACGTGGCCGGCGAGGCCGAGGTCGAGATCCCGGAGGACCGGCTCTGGTACGTCGAGCGCCAGTTCGGCGCCTACGGCACGTTCGACGGGCCGGTGTTCCGCACGCCGTACGCGCTGTCGCGGCTGCTGATCTCGTGGGCGCTCAGCTTCGGGCTGCGGATCCTGGGGCCGCCGGCGCTGGTCGAGGAGGCGCGCGGGCGCGTCGACTCGCTGATCGAGGCGCACCGCGGCGAGCCGCCGGTGGCGGTCGCGGCCGGGCTGGTCCCGGCGGTGCCGGCCGCGCCGGAGTCCAATGGCCGCAGCCGCGGCGAGGCCGCGATCCGGCCGGAGCGCTTCGCGCGGCTGGTCACGCTGGCGTCGGTGCTGATCGCGGCCGGCCGGGCGGGCGAGACGCTGCAGCTGGCCGAGGTCTGCGCGCGGCTGAACATGTCGCCGCAGGAGCTGCGCGAGGACGTGTCGGTCCTGAACGTCGTCAACTTCGGCGGCGGCGCGTACGTGATCTACGTCGAGGTGCTGCCCAACGGCGAGATCGAGGTCGACCCGGAGCCGTACTCGGACACGTTCGACCGCCCGGCGCGGCTGCTGCCGATCGAGGCCAAGGCGCTGGTGGCGGCGATCGACCTGCTCGGGCTCGCGCACGCCGACCTGCGCAGCGCGCGCGAGAAGGTGGTCGAGGCGCTCGGGTTCGACCCGGTCGAGGAGGGCCTGCACATCGTCTCCCCGATCGTGCACGACGACATCACGCACACGGTCGAGCTGGCGGTGCACGAGAACCGGCGGCTGGAGCTCGAGTACTGGACGCAGGCCGAGGACCGCTACTCCGAGCGCGTCGTCGAGCCGTACGCGCTGTTCAACGGGCGCGACAACTGGTACGTCGCGGCGTGGGACCGCGACAAGCTGCGGCACTTCCGGCTGGACCGGATCAAGCGCGCGACCGCGCTGATGGAGCGCTTCGAGCCCAACGAGGCGCTGGACCCGATCGCCGAGATCGGCGGCTGGCCGCGCACGGGCCGGATCGGCGGCTCGCGCACCGCGCGCGTGCTGATCTCCGCCGAGCAGGCGCGCTGGGTGCGCGAGCAGCGGACGGTGCTGGCCGAGCTGCCGTCCGGGGAGATCGTGGTCGAGTTCACGTTCAAGAGCCTCGACTTCCTCGTCCGTGAGGTCTTGAAGGAGGCGGGCGACGCGGCCGTGCTCGAGCCGGCCGACGCGCGCGAGGCCGTGCTGACCGCGGCTGAGGCCCTGATCGGGCGCGCCAAGCTAGCCTGACCCGGCCATGGAACAGCTCAAGGGCCTGATCCTCTCGGGCGGCAAGGGCACGCGCCTGCGCCCGATCACCTACACCTCGGCGAAACAGCTCGTGCCGGTGGCCAACAAGCCGGTGCTGTTCTACGGCATCGAGGCGATGGCCGCGGCCGGCATCACCGAAGTCGGGATCATCATCGCGCCGGAGACCGGCGGCGAGATCCGGGAGGCGGCGGGCGACGGGTCGCGTTTCGGCGTGCGGATCACGTACATCGAGCAGGACGCGCCGCTCGGGCTCGCGCACGCGGTGCTGACCGCGGAGCCGTTCCTCGGGTCCGACCCGTTCGTGATGTACCTGGGCGACAACCTGCTGCAGGGCGGGATCGAGGACCTCGTGGCCGCGTTCCGGCGCAACTCGCCGGAGGCGCTGATCCTGTTGACGCGCGTGCCGGATCCGCAGAACTACGGGGTCGCGGAGCTCGACGGCGCGGGCGGGGTGACGCGGCTGGTCGAGAAGCCCGCGTCGCCGGCGTCCGACCTGGCGCTGGTCGGCGTCTACATGTTCACGCCGCGGATTCACGAGGCGGCGCGGGCGATCGCGCCGTCGGGGCGCGGCGAGCTGGAGATCACCGACGCGATCCAGTGGCTGGTCGACAACGCGCACGGCGTCGAGTCGCACGTCGTGCGCGGGTGGTGGAAGGACACCGGGCGCCTGGACGACATGCTCGAAGCGAACCGGTTGATCCTGGAGACGCTGGAGCGGCGCGTCGAGGGCGAGCTGCGCGACGCCGTGATCGAGGGCCGGGTGGTCGTCGAGCCGGGCGCGGTGCTCGAGCGCACGACCGTCCGCGGTCCGGCGATCATCGGCGCGGGTGCGCGGCTGGTCGACGCCTACGTCGGCCCGTACACGGCGATCGGCGAGCGCTGTGCGATCGAGTCGGCGGAGATCGAGCACTCGATCCTGCTCGAGGGCTCCTCGGTGCGCCGGCTCGACGGGCGCATGGAGTCCTCGCTGCTCGGCCGCGACGTCGTCATCGCCCGCGGCGACCGCCAGCCCCGCGCCTACCGGTTCATGGTCGGCGACTCCTCCGAGATCGGCATCCTCTAGCCGCGAGCGGTCGGGTTCCGGCGGCTGGCGCCGGAAAGTGACCACTCGGCGCGCCAGCGGGGTGTGGGTGCGGGGCGAACGGCGCGGGTGAGGGAGCCGCTGGCCCGGGCGGCGCCCATCGTCCGCGCGCGTCGGGGGTCGCGCCGGCGGGGTGTGACGCGCGACGGTTTCAGCGCGCCGAGTCGCGGCGAGTGGTCGCGTTGCGGCGGATAGCGCCGGAAAGTGACCACTCGGTTCGCGGGAGGAGCGGCAACGCGCCAAAATGGGCACGTCAGTGCGAGCGTGGCGTTCGCGGACGACGAACGCCGCCCGCGGGTGACGCCGCCCTCACCGGCGCCGTTCGGTGGCGTCGAAGCGCGGCCAGCGGACGACGGACGCCGCCCGGACCGGTGCCCTCTCACGTGCGATCGTTCGGTGGCGTCGCGCCCCGGCCGGCGGATGATGGCGCGGCTACGCGGCCGCGCGCGACGCGAACCAGGCGCCGCCGCCGAGGACGCGGTCCCAGCCGGACCAGCTCGACCCCTCGGGCAGCTGCTTCTCGAGCCGGTCGAACGACCCGAGCCGGCCGCCGAGGTTGTCGATCATGTGCACGAGCGTCGCTTCGCGCGTGCAGGGGACGACCGGCGAGCCGTGCTCGAGCTGGCCGTGGTGGCTGAGGATGATGTGCAGCACCGCGACCGCGAGGTCGGACGGGAAGCCCGGCAAATCCTCGATCAGCCGCCGCACGCGGTAGTAGCCGAGCGCGATCTCTCCCTGTAGCTTGCCGAGGTCGGTCATCTCGATCGCCAGCGGGTCGGCCGTGTACGCGTCGAGCTTGCCGATGTCGTGCAGCAGCGCGCCGGTCACGGCGACATCCCGGTCCACGCCGCCGAACGTGGCCGAGATCGCGCTCACGGACTGCGCCACCGTCAACGAGTGCTCGAGCAGCCCGTGCCGGTAGGCCTGGTGGTAGCGCTTCGCGGCGGGCGCCTCGCGAAACAGCTCCCAGGTCGGCGTCCCCGCCCCGAACACGCGCTCCAGCAGCGCGCGCAGATGCGGGCACTGGACGGTCGCGATCAGCTCGCGCAGGTCCTCCTCCATGCGCTCGACCGGGATCCGCGGCCCGTCCAGCAGGTCGGCCAGTACGTACTCATCGGGCTCGGCGACCCTCAGCGCCGAGACCGCAACACGGCCGCGCGGCTCCACCCTTCCACGCACCCGGACGCAGAGCCCGGGCGCGACGTCATCGCGCGGCCCCGCCTCCAGCGTTCCCGTCCGGTCGCCCAGGATCACGCCTCGTGGCGTGCACGCGCGCACGATCAGCACCTGGTCGATCTCCTGCCCGGCGGTGAGCTCTCGGACGCGCACGGGCACGAACCCTAGGCAGGCGCTCGGACGATACGGTGACGGCATGCCTGCGCGCACCGCACTGGTCACCGGCGGCGCCGGCGGCCTCGGCCGCTCCGTGGTGGACACGCTCGTCGCCGGCGGCTGGGACGTGGTCGTCCCGATCGCGCGCCCGTCGGACCTGAAGGACCGCGCCAACGTCACCACCGTCGTCGCCGACCTCACCGACCCGGACGACGTCGCCCGCGCGGTCCGCGTCGCCGAGCCCGGTCTGCGCGCGCTGGTCAACCTGGTCGGCGGGTTCGCCGCCGACCAGCCGGTGGCGGACACCCCGTGGACCGACTTCGAGCGCCTGTTCACGCTCAACCTGCGCCCGACCTACCTCGTCACCCAGGCCGCCTGGCCGCACCTCACGAACGGCGGCGCGATCGTCTGCACCGGCGCGACCGCCGCGCTGAACCCGCTCGCCGGCGGCGCCGGCTACACCGCGTCCAAGGCGGCGGTGATCGCGTTCGCCCGCGCGGTCGCGGCCGAGGGCGCCTCGCAAGGCATCCGCTGCAACGCGATCCTCCCGAGCCTGATCGACACGCCCGCCAACCGGGCCGCGATGCCCGCCTCCGAGCACGCGAAGCGGGTCCCGCCGAGCAGGATCGCGGATGTGATCGCGTTCCTGTGCGGCGACGCGTCCGCCGCGCTCAACGGCGCGCAGCTTCCGGTCTGATCCCGGCCGGCGCACGACCACCGTGCCGTCAGCCGCCGTAGAACGTGATCGCCCGCTTGGCCAGCGCGTTCGTGTCGCGCCGGTTGGCGAGCGAGTTGAACCCGACGGCGAGCCCCGGCACCAGCCGTCCGGCGAACTTCTTGGTACTCGACTTACCGACCGACTTGGCCAGCTTGAACGCCACCGCCTCGTCGCGCGCGAGCCGGTTCGAGGCGTACGCGACGGCGACCGTGCGGCCGATCCCGTCCAGCGCCGCGCGCGCCTCCTCCGGCGTGTCGTAGATCCGGTTGAGCACCAGCAACTCGGCGGGCCGCATCCGGTCGAACGGGTCGAACCCGTACGCGGCGGCGATGAAGAACACCAGCCGCGACTGGATCCACGCCAGCCCGACGAGGTCCGGGACCAGCGTGATGAAGCCGCCGACGCCGGTCGCGGCGCCTTCGACGCTGGCCAGGTTGAGGTGCCGGCGGCGGGCCATCTGCGCGAGCGTGCGCCCGTCGTCGCCGTACTCGCGCCGCCGCCGATCCGCCCACGCCGCGGCGGCGGGCGCGTGGTACTCCGAGGCGGCGAGCGCGACGTGCTCGGGCGCGCGCAGCGGATCGGCCCGCAGCCGCTGCCACAGGCGGGCGGGCGGGGAGACCTCACTCATGGGACGGCTCCCGCGTCGTTCTGCCCGGCCGAGGCTTGCGCAGGCGCTGGCGTGGGACGGCTCCCGCCTCGTTATGCCCGAAACCGCACGGCCGGGACCTGCGCGAACGCTGGCCGGGCTCGCTCATGGGACGACCCCCGCCTCGTTATGCCCGAAACCGCACGGCCGGGGCCCGCTCGAACGCTGGCCGGGCTCGCTCACTTGTCCACCTTCATTCACAGAGTGTCCAAGTCGGTCGATCACAGGGTATGTGTCATGGGACATGACAATCGTGCTCGAGCATCGGATCGACGTCGCGGGTCACGCGACGCGTGCGCTCGAAGTCGAGGGCGCCGGACCCGGCATCGTGCTGCTGCACGGCTGGGGCGACTCCGCGGACACCTGGCGGCCGCTGCTGTCGGCGCTGGGCGCGCGCGGGCGGCGTGCGATCGCCGTCGACCTGCCCGGCTTCGGCCGCGCGACGCGGCTCGACGACGGCGCGGTGCTGCCGCAGCTGGACGCGTTCGCTGCCGATCTCGTGCAGACGTGGGCGGGCCGCGACCCGGTCGTGGTCGCGGGCGCGAGCCTCGGCGGCTGCCTGGCCCTGCGGCTCGCCGAGCACCCGGGCGACCTGCGGCTGGCCGGCGTCGTCCCGGTCGCGCCGGACGGCCTCGAGCTCCCGTCGTGGTTCGACCCGATCGAGGAGGACCCGATCGTCCGCAAGCTGCTGGCGATCCCGGTCCCCGTCCCGGGCGTGCTGGCGCGGCGGGCGAAGTCGAGCGCGTACCGGCTGCTGTCGGCCGCGCCGGCGAGCTCGACGCAGCGCGCCATCGTGGACGCGTTCAGCGTCGACGGCGAGACACGCGCGGGCCTCGCCGCTCTGCTGGAGTCCGGCCGGCGGCTCGCCCCCGAGCTCTCGACCGCGCCGTTCGACCTGATCGGCATCCGCTGCCCGGTGCTGCTCGTCTGGGGCGCGCTGGACCGGCTCGTCCCGCCCGGCGACGCGCGCCTGGCGCTGGGCTCGCTGCCGACCACGCAGGTCGAGCTGATCGAGGGCGCGGGCCACCATCCGCAGCTGGAAGCGCCGCACCGCCTGCTCGAGCTGTTGCTCCCGTTCGGCACCTGAAGGTTCGATTGCAGCCCAGGCCGTCCGGCTAGGCTTTTTGCCCATGCGCCGGTTTGCCTTCGCAATGCTCGCCTCCTTCCTGCTGCTGGTCCCGAGCGCCGGCGCCGCCGAGCCCCGGATCGCCGCGGGCGTGACCGTGGCGGGGACGGACGTCTCCGGGCTCACGCTCAGCGAAGCCGCCGGGCGGCTATACAACACGTTCGGCTTCAAGGTCGGCGCGCCGCTCTCGACGCACGTCGCGGGCCGCAAGCGCGCCGTCCTGCCCAAGGACCTCGGCTTCGTGTTCGACGCCAACAAGTCCGCCCGGCGCGCGTACAACGCGGGTCAGCAGCCGCACACGGCGGTCGTCGACGTCCCGCTCTACACGAGCTACGACAAGGCGAAGGTCGCCGCGTACGCGGCGAAGGTGGCCGCCAACGTCAAGCGCGAGGCGCGCGACGCCCGCGTGGACATCAAGGTGTCGAAGATCGGCAAGGTCGCCTCGCGCGACGGGCGCAGGATCGACGCCGACGCGCTGGCGGCCTCGGTCGGCGCCGCGCTCGGCGATCCCACGCTGCCGCGGATCTTCACGCCGAAGCTGCAGGTCGTGCGCCCGAAGGTGACGACCGCCGGGCTGGCGAAGGCCTACGGGACGATCGTCACGATCGACCGCGGCAACTTCAAGCTGCGCCTGTTCAAGGGCCTCAAGCTGTCCAAGACCTACCGCGTGGCGGTCGGCATGCCCGCGTACCCGACGCCGACCGGCCGTTACACGATCGCCAACAAGGCGGTCAACCCGGCCTGGACGGCGCCGAACTCGCCGTGGGCGGGCGCCTACGCCAACGAGACCGTGCCGGGCGGCTCGGCGGAGAACCCGCTCAAGGCGCGCTGGATGGGCATCGTCAACGGCGTCGGCATCCACGGCACGGGCGCGCCCGGGTCGGTCGGCACGCGCGCGTCGCACGGCTGCATCCGCATGACGGTCCCGGACGTCGTCGATCTCTACCCGCGCGTCCCGGTCGGGACGCCCGTGCTGATCGGCAACTGACCCGCGCGATCCGCGCTAGGGTCGCGCGACGATGCAGGTCACCCAGACTGAGGTCGACGCACTCGCCGCGGCCGCACGCCGTGAGGGACGCCTCGGGCTCGACACCGAGTTCATGCCCGAGGGCCGGTACAAGCCGCTGCTCTGCCTGGTGCAGATCGTGGTCGGCGAGCACGTCGAGGTGCTCGACCCGCTGGTCGACACGTTCGACCCCGCGCCGCTGGCCGCCGTGCTGGCGGACCCGGCGATCGAGATCGTGCTGCACGCCGGCCGCCAGGACGTGGCGATCCTGCGACGCGAGTGGAAGACGACGTTCACGCACGTCTTCGACACGCAGGTCGCGGCCGGCTTCGCGGGCTTCTCGGCGCAGGCCGGCTACAACGGGCTGCTGCACGACGTGCTCAAGATCCGGCTGCCGAAGACCGCGAGCTTCACGCGCTGGGACGCGCGCCCGCTGACCGACGAGCAGGTCTCCTACGCGCGCGGCGACGTCGAGCACCTGCTGCCGCTGGCCGACGACATCCAGCGCCGGCTCGTGACCCGCGAGCGGCTCGAGTGGGCGCGCGAGGAGTGCGTGGCGATCGCCGAGGCGACCGACGAGCGCGATCCCGACGAGGTCTGGCGCCGGCTGCCCCGCGTGTCCGGCCTGGACCCGCGCGAGCGCGCGGTCGCGCAGGCGCTGGCCGGGTGGCGCGAGCGCACGGCGGCGCGCGAGGACCGGCCGGTCGGCTCGATCCTGCGCGATCCGAGCGTGGTCGAGCTGGCCAAGCGCCAGCCGTCCAGCCGGCGCGACCTCTCGCAGATCCGCGGCATCACGCCCGACGTGGTGCGCCGGCGCGGGGACGACCTGCTGGCGGCGATCGAACGCGGCCGCGGCGCGGAGCCGATCCGCCTGGAGGAGGGCGACCGCAGCTCCACCGAGGCGGTCGACGGGCCGACGATCGCGCTCGCCGAGTCGCTCGTGCGCTCGCGCGCGCAGGAGGCCGGGCTGGCCTACGAGCTGATCGCGGCGCGCGCGGACCTCTCGCCCGTGGTCGTCGCGGCCCGGCGCGGGCAGCCGGAGCCGGACGTGCGCACGCTGCGCGGCTGGCGGCGCGAGCTCGTGGGCGCCGAGCTGCTGGAGCTGCTGGCCGGACGCCGCCAGCTCGGCGTCGGCGCCGGGGGCCGCGTGCGCGTCGACGTCGTCTGAGCCGCTTAATGAAGAGCTGGGGAAGCGCTTATCGACAATTGAGAGTCGACTTAGCGCGCGCTTGAGGAAAGGGTCCAGCATGGTTCCCGTGCTCACCGCCATGGTTCAAACCCTCCCGACCCTCCTGGCCATGGCGGCCGCCGCGCTTTTCGCCGTGATGGCGTGGGCCGGTGGCAGTACACACTGATTCGCGGCGACGACCCCTCTCACTGCCGCGACCCTCACATCACAGCCGCGGCGCCCGGAAATTCCCTCTCCTCCGGGCGCCGCGGCGCCCCCCTTTAAGGGGTGCGGAACGTGTCGCAGGCCTCGGGCCGGCCTTCGGCGAAGCCCGTGGAGAGCCACCGGCGGCGCTGCGCGGAGGAGCCGTGCGTCCAATCCTCGCGCGGGCGCGTCTGCCCGTGCGCGTTGCGGAAGAAGTCGTCGCCCACCACCGCGGCGGCATTGAGCGCGTCCCGGAGGTCGGCGTCCGAGAGCTGCCCGCGCCGGTAGACGGAGTGCATCCAGACGCCGGCGAGGCAGTCGGCCTGCAGCTCGAAGCGGACCGAGCGCGCGTTGGCGCCGGCCGGGTCCTGGCGGTCGGCGACCGCCAGCTGGCTCGTGAGGCCGAGCAGCGTCTGGACGTGGTGGCCGAGCTCGTGGGCGATCACGTACGCCTGCGCGATGTCGCCGAGCCGGACGCCGGCGTGGCGCGAGAGGGCGGCGAAGAACGTCGGGTCGAGGTAGACCCCGAACGACGCCGGGCAGTAGAACGGGCCGACGCCGGCGGGCTGGGTGCCGCAGGCGGTGTCGACCTCCTGGGAGAAGATCGTCAGCCGGGCGGGGCGGTAGGTCAGGCCGACGCGGCTGAACTCGCGGCGCCACAGCGCCTCGCCGTCGTCG
>DATMGH010000003.1:0-10159 GCA_035555675.1 Solirubrobacter sp.
TCTTCGGCGGCCACGACGTCGTGGAGACGCCGCTGGCGATCCGCGCCGGCAAGCTGGTCGACGACGGCGTGCTGCCCGCCGGGCTCCCGAGCGCGCTCGCCGGCGCGCTGGAGGCCGCCGAGGCCGAGCAGCGCCCCGGCATCACCGGCCGCGAGGCGCGCACCGAGCCGCAGGCCGCGCTCGCCCGCATCGTCACCGACCTCAACGCGTTCCGCACGCGGCACGAGCTGTCGCGCGTGGTGGTCGTCAACGTGTCGTCCACCGAGGCGCCCGTCGACCCGCATCCCGCGCACGCCGACCCGCGCGCGCTGATGGACGCGCTGGACGCCAACCTCGGCGTCCTCCCGCCGAGCGCGCTCTACGCGCTGGCCGCGATCGAGACCGGCAGCGCGTACGTGGACTTCACGCCGTCGGTCGGCGCGCGCCTGCCCGCGATCGAAGCGCTGGCCGAGGCCAACGAGGTCCCGCTGGCCGGCAGCGACGGCAAGACCGGCGAGACCTTCATGAAGTCCGTGCTGGCGCCGGCGTTCGCGTCGCGCGCGCTGAAGGTGCGCTCCTGGGCGGGCATGAACCTGCTCGGCGGCGGCGACGGCGCGGCGCTGGCCGACCCGGACCGCGCGCGCTCGAAGCTGGACTCCAAGGGCCGCCTGCTGGAGGAGATCCTCGGCTACCCGGTCGAGGGGCCGATCCACATCGAGGACGTCCGCGACATGGGCGAGTGGAAGACCGCCTGGGACCACATCGTCTTCGAGGGCTTCCTCGGCGTGCGCATGAAGCTCCAGTTCACGTGGGAGGGCTGCGACTCGACGCTGGCCGCCCCGCTGCTGCTGGACCTGGTGCGGCTCACGGCGCTCGCGCTGGACCGCGGCGAGTCGGGCCCGCTGACGAACCTCGCGTTCTTCTTCAAGGACCCGGCGGGGACGAACGAGCACCGCCTGCACGCGCAGTACGAGATGCTGGAGCGCTGGGTGCTCCAAAAGGTCACGGCATGAGCCTCCCGGCGCCGGCGGACCTGGCGGAGCTCGTCCGCCTGCCGGCGGTCCTGAGCGTCCCCGGGGACGTGCTCGTCGGCGCCGCCGTCACCGGCCAGGTGCGCGACGTGCCGCGCACCGCCGGCCTGGTCGCCGCGTCGTCCTGCCTGTACCTGGCCGGGATGGCGCTCAACGACTACGCGGACCGCGAGGTCGACGCGGTCGAGCGGCCCGGGCGTCCGATCCCGTCCGGCCGCGTCTCGCCCGGCTTCGCACTCGCTTTGGCCGGCGCGCTGACCGCCAAGGCCGCGCTGCTGGCGGTCGCCGCCGACGGCCGCCGCGCGCTGGCCGTGACGGTGCCGCTCGCGGCCGCCGTCTGGGGCTACGACCTGGCGCTGAAGTCGCTGCCGATCGCGTCGGCGAGCATGTCCGCGTGCCGCGGGCTCGACGTGCTGATGGGCGCGGGCGCGCACGGCGCGCAGCGCGCGCTCCCCGCCGCCGCGGTCGTCGCAGCGCACACCGCGGTGGTGACCGAGGTCTCGCGGCGCGAGGTCACGGGCGGCGACAGCGCGGTCCCCAAGCGGGCATTGGCCGCGACGCTCGGCGTGGCGGTCGCGGGCGCGGTGCTGAGCCGCCGCAAGCGCGGGGCCGCGCTGGCGCTGATCGGCGCCTACGCGGCGGTCGTCGGCCGCGCGCACGCCGAAGCCGCGCGGGACCCGTCCCCGGCGCGCATGCAGCGCGCCGTCGGCGCCGGGATCCTGGGGCTGATCCCGCTGGAGGCCGGCCTGCTGGCCGGTACCGGCGCCGTCGCCCCGGCCGCGGGCGTCGCCACGCTGTGGCCGCTCGCCAAGCGGGCCGCGAAGAAGCGGGCGGTCACATGAGCGAGCCTGACCAGCGGCACGTGGCCTCGGCCGCGGGTTTCAGGCATCGCGAGGCGGCGATCGCCAGATGAGCCTGCGTTTCGGCTACGTCTCCAACGGGCTCAGCGACCACCGGATCGAGGACGCGCTCGAGCTGCTGGCCGAGAACGGCTACGCGGGCGTCGCGCTGACGCTCGACCACATCCACTTCGACCCGCTGGCGCCGCGGCTGCGCGCCCGGGCCGCGCGGCTGCGCGCCGAGATCGAGGCGCTCGGGCTCGACGTCGTGGTGGAGACCGGTGCGCGCTTCGTCCTGGACCCGCGCCGCAAGCACTTCCCGACGCTGATCTCCGACGGGCGCCTGCGCCGCGTCGACCTGCTGTGCCGGGCGGTCGACGTCGCGGTCGAGCTCGGCGCGCCGGTGGTCTCGATGTGGTCGGGCGCGGCGCCGGAGCACGAGTCGCCGGAGCTGGCGTGGGACCTGCTGATCGACGGCTGCGAGCGCGTGCTCGCGCACGCCGAGCGCAACGGCGTCACGCTGGCGTTCGAGCCGGAGCCCGGGATGCTGGTCGAGACGCTCGCCGACTACGAGGCGCTGGCCGCCCGGCTGGGCCATCCGCCCGCGCTCGGCCTGACGCTCGACATCGGGCACATCGTCTGCCTGGAGCCGATGTCCGTGACCGAGTGCGTGCGCCGCGGGGCGCCGTCGCTCGCGCACGTGCACATCGACGACTGCAAGCGCGGCGTGCACGAGCACCTGCTCTTCGGCGACGGTGAGCTGGACCTCGACGAGGCGGTCTCGGTCCTGACCGAGATCGGCTACGAGGGGCTGGTCGCAGTCGAGTACTCGCGCCACTCGCACGCGGCGCACGAGACGATCCCGGGCGCGATGGCGGCGCTGCGCAACTCGGAACGAGAGGTGGTCAGGTGAACCTGGAGGAGGCGCTCGAGGGGCGGGTCGGCCCCGAAGGGATGGCGTGGCTGCGCGAAGCCGCGGCGGCCGTGGCCGCCGACCCGGCGGCGATCCGCGCGAAGTTCCCGGCGGTCGGCCGCAAGGTCGGGCGCGAGCCGCTGGACCCCGAGCTGGACATCCACAGCTGGACGGTCGACGACGTCGCGCGCGTCTATCTGCTGGTCGCGATGGGGCCGGCCGCGGAGGGCGAGCTGGCGGAGCTGTACCGCTTCGGCGACGCGGCCGAGCGCCGCGGCGTGCTGCGCGCGCTGCCGTACCTGGGGCTGGAGGATCGCGGCCTGTACCTGGTCGACGACGCGGTCCGCACCAACGACACGCGGCTGATCGCCGCGGCGCTGGGCCCGTACGCGACCGAGCACCTGTCGGACGCCACGTACGACCAGGCGGTGCTCAAGTGCGTCTTCGTCGGCGTGCCGATCACGCCGCTGGACGGCGTCCCGGACCGGGTCACGCCGGACGGCGCCCGCATGGTCGCCGCGCTCGTGCACGAGCGCGTGGCCGCCGGCCGCGACATCCCGCCCGAGGTCTGGCTGGTGATCGACAAGCATCCGCACGCGGAGGAGATCGCGGCGATCGAGGCCGAGCTGGAGAGCCCGTTCGAGGACCGCCGCGCGGCGGCCGAGCGGGCGTTGAGTCATAGAAATCAAGGCGGGCAGCCCCTCCACCCCGCCCCGATCATCCGACCTTGAGTGGAGCGAGCATGAGGATCTTCGACCCCCACGCGCACATGACGTCGCGCACGACCGACGACTACGAGGCGATGGCCGCGTCCGGCGTGAAGGTCCTGGTCGAGCCGGCGTTCTGGCTCGGGCAGCCGCGCACGTACGTCGGGTCGTTCATCGACTACTTCAACTCGCTGCTCGGCTGGGAGCGCTTCCGCGCCTCGCAGTTCGGGATCCGGCACTACTGCACGATCGGGCTCAACCCCAAGGAAGCCAACGACGACGCGCTGCGGCACGAGGTGATCGACGTCCTCCCGCGCTTCTTGGCCAAGGACGGCGTGGTCGCGATCGGCGAGATCGGCTTCGACGCGATGACGCCGGCCGAGGACGACGCGTTCCGGCGGCAGCTCGACCTCGCGGTCGAACACGAGCTGCCGGTGCTGGTGCACACGCCGCACCGCGACAAGGCGGCGGGGACGCGGCACACGATCGAGCTGATCGAGGCGTCCGGGATCGCGCCCGAGATGGTCGTGATCGACCACAACAACGAGCTGACGGTCGACGACGTGCTCGCGTCCGGGTCCTGGGCGGGCTTCTCGATCTACCCCGGGACGAAGATGGATGAGCAGCGGATGGTGCGCGTGCTCGAGCAGTACGGGCCGGAGCGGATCATCATCAACTCGGCGTGCGATTGGGGCGTCTCGGACCCGCTGAAGGTGCGCAAGACCGCGGACGCGATGAAGGCGGCCGGCTTCGACGACGACCTCATCGACCGGGTCGTCTGGCGCAACCCCGTCGAGTTCTTCGCGCAGAGCGGGCGGCTGGTGCTCGACGACCTGGCGGACCCCGACCTGAGCGCGACGTACGAAGGGTCCGGCGTGCTGCGAGGCGAAAGGGCGTGAGGCTGCGCCACCCGGACGGCAGCCTGCTGCACCTCGCGTACTGCTCGAACGTTCACCCGGCGGACGACCTCGACGGCGTCGCCGCGCAGCTGTCGCGCTACACGGCGCGCGTGCGGGCGGCGCTGGACGTCCCCGTGCTGGGGATCGGGCTGTGGGTGGCGGCGCCCGCGGTGGCGGACGTGGCGGCCGCGGACCGGCTCGCGGCCGAGCTCGACCGGCTCGGGCTGGAAGTGGTGACGCTGAACGGGTTCCCGTACACGGCGTTCCACGCGCCGGTGGTCAAGCGCGACGTCTACTGGCCGCACTGGGCGCAGGACGACCGGCGCGCGTACACGCTGGCGCTGGCCGGGCTGCTGGCGCGGCTGCTGCCCGACGACGTCGCCGAGGGCTCGATCTCCACGCTGCCGCTCGGGTGGCGGGAAGGCTGGGACGACGCGGCGCAGGACGCGGCGCTGCGCGCGCTGGCCGATCTGGCGGTGGAGCTCGAGGAGATCGAGGCGGCGACCGGCAAGCGGATCCGGCTCGCGCTGGAGCCCGAGCCCGGGTGCACGGTGGAGACGATCGCGCAGGCGTGCGAAGCGATCGGCGGGCTGGCGCCGGACCGGATCGGCGTGTGCCTGGACGCGTGCCATCTGGCGGTGCAGTTCGAGGAGCCGCTGGCGGCGGTCGCGCGGCTGCGGGAGTCCGACGTGGCCGTGGTCAAGGCGCAGGTGTCGAGCGCGCTGCGGGTGCCGGCGCCCGGCTCGGAGGCGGGGCGGTCGCTGCTGGCGCGCTACGACGAGCCGCGCTTCCTGCACCAGGTGCGCGAGTGCGTGGACACGCACGTGGCGGGGACGGACGACCTGCCGGAGGCGCTGGACGGCGCGCTGCCGGGGACGGGGGAGTGGCGGGTGCACTTCCACGTGCCGGTGCACGAGGCCGAGCACACGACGCAGGACGAGCTGCGCTCGACGCTGGCGGCGCTGGCGGGCGGGCCGGCGCCCCTGACGCGGCACTTCGAGGTCGAGACGTATACGTGGAGCGTGATGCACGTGGACGACGACGCGCTCGTCGCCGGGCTCGCGCGGGAACTGGAATGGACGCGCGACCAGCTGGTCGCGCTGGGTGCGGAGGTCGTGGCATGACACTGGTGGTCATCGATGCGGTCGGGCTGACGCCGCGCGCTTTGAAGCACATGCCGCGGGTGTCGGCGCTGGGGGCGGCGGGGTTCTCGGCGCCGCTGGACACGGTCCTCCCGGCGGTCACCTGCTCGGTGCAGTCGACGTTCCTGACCGGGTTGACGCCGACCGACCACGGGATCGTCGGCAACGGGTGGTACTTCCGCGACCTCGGCGAGATCTTCCTGTGGCGCCAGCACAACAAGCTGGTGCAGGGCGAGAAGGTGTGGGAGACGGCGCGGCGCGCCCGGCCCGGCTACCGGGCCGCGAACCTGTGTTGGTGGTACGCGATGGGCGCGTCGACGGACCTGACGGTCACGCCGCGGCCGATCTACCACGCGGACGGGCGCAAGTCCCCCGATTGCTACACGTATCCGCCGCAGCTGCACGACAACCTGGTGCAGCCGCTGGGCGAGTTCCCGCTGTTCCAGTACTGGGGGCCGACGGCGTCGATCAAGTCGACGCAGTGGATCGCGGACGCGGCGAAGATCGTGCTCGACAACGAGCCGCTGGACATGCTGCTGGTGTACCTGCCGCACCTCGACTACGACCACCAGCGGTTCGGGCCGTCGGCGCCGGAGTCGGTGCGCGCGGCGCAGGAGCTCGACGAGGTCGCGGGCGCGCTGGTCGAGCACGCACGCGCGCGTGGGGATCAGGTCGTGGTGCTGAGCGAGTACGGGATCACCGAGGCGCGGCGGCCGGTCGAGATCAACCGCGCGCTGCGGCGGGCGGGGCTGCTGAACGTGTACACGCAGGCGGGCATGGAGTACCTGGATCCGTGGACGTCGCGCGCCTTCGCGGTGAGCGATCACCAGGTCGCGCACGTGTACGTGGCGAACCCGGCGGATCTCCCGGCGGTCCGCGACGCGGTGTCGTCGCTCGACGGTGTCGGCTCGGTGCTGGGCGGCGAGGAGCTCGCGGCGGCCGGGCTGGCGCACGAGCGGTCGGGCGAGCTCGTCGCGCTCGCCGAGCGCGACGCCTGGTTCACGTACCACTACTGGCTGGACAACGCGCACGCGCCGGACTTCGGCCGCCAGGTCGAGATCCATCGCAAGCCGGGCTACGACCCCGCCGAGCTGTTCATGGACCCGGACGACGAAAAGGGCGCGAAGCTCCGCGCCGGCCTCGCGCTGGCTCGTAAGACGGCGGGGTTCCGGTACGTGATGAGCGTCGTCGGGCTCGACGCCTCCAAGTACGTGCGCGGCACGCACGGCCTGCTGCCGCCGGGCGACGAGGACGCGCCGGTCTTCCTGTGCTCCGACACGTCCGTGGCCCGGGACCGCGTCGCGGCGACGGACGTCCGCGACCTCCTGCTCGACCTCAGCGGCGTGCGCGAGAGCGCACGGACGAAGTAGCGCGGCGCGAGCGCGCGGGGCCCCGCCGCCCCGCGCGCGGTCGGGCGTCTTGCCGCGCCGGCCCTCGCGCGCCGCGCCGCGCCCGCCCCGCACGGCTCGCCGCGCCGCCCCGCGTCTCCCGCCGCGCCGCGCCGCGCCCGGCCCCGCGCGTCTCGCCGCGCCGCCCCGCGTCTCGCCGCGCCGCCCACGCGCGTCTCGGCGCCATCCCCGCGGTCTCCGTGAGTCGCCTCGGCTGCGCCGGCGAACGGCGCGGGTGAGGGGAGCGCAGGTCCGGGCGGCGCCGGGATGTTCGCCCGCGCGGTCGCGCCAGCGGGCGATTCGCCGTGTCTGGGAGGGGGGTGCTGCGATCTACTTGCGCCTGAGGCAAGGAGATCGCAGCACCCCCCGGGAGAACCGCGCCCGCCGGCGCGATGAGTCGGGCGGCGGAGAGCGCGCGGTTCGTGCCGCGTTCCCCTCGCCCGCGTCGTTGGCTGGCGCAGCGGGGCGTCCGGCGGAGAGTACGCGGTTCGTGCCCGCGCCGTTGGCCGGCGCAGCGGGGCGTCCGGCGGAGAGCGCGCGGTCGGTGCCGCGTTCCCCTCGCCCGCGCCGTTGGTCGGCGCAGCGGGGCGTCCGGCGGAGAGTACGCGGTTCGT
This sequence comes from Solirubrobacter sp., assembly GCA_035555675.1. Lineage (GTDB taxonomy): Bacteria > Actinomycetota > Thermoleophilia > Solirubrobacterales > Solirubrobacteraceae > Solirubrobacter. The sequence goes on from DATMGH010000003.1 coordinate 7,513, forward strand.
GCCCGCGCCGTTGGCTGGCGCAGCGGGGCGTCCGGCGGAGAGCGCGCGATCGGTGCCGCGTTCCCCTTACCCGCGCCGTTGGCCGGCGCAGCGGCTTAGGCCGCGACGCCCGCTTGGATCGCCCGGTCGACGGCCTCGGGGGCGAGGACGTGCTCGATGACCATGATCGCGGCGCCGATGGCGCCCGCGCGGTCGCCGAGGCGCGAAGGGACGATGCGCAGGTCGCCGGTGGCGAGGGGGAGGGAGCGCTGGAAGATGACCTCGCGGACGCCGGCCAGCAGCTGCTGGTGGGCCTCGGAGATGTCGCCGCCGATGACGATCGCGCCCGGGTTGAAGAAGTTCACGCAGCCCGCGAGCACCTCGCCCAGGTAGCGCCCGGCGTCGCGGACCGCCTGGATCGCCTGCGGCTCGCCCGCCCGGACCAGCGCGACGACCTCGCGCGAGGAGTCCGCGGGCAGGCCGGCGGCGGACAGGTTCGCGGCCAGGGCGCGCCCGCCCGCGACCGCCTCGAGGCAGCCGGTGTTGCCGCAGCGGCACACGACGTCGTCGTGCCCGGCGAGCCGCACATGCCCTATATCGCCCGCCGCGCCCTGGGCGCCGCGGTGGATGCGCCGCCCGGCCACGATGCCGCAGCCGATGCCGGTGCCGATCTTCACGTAGAGCAGGTGCTCGATGTCCCGCCAGTGCGTCCAGTGCTCGCCGAGCGCCATGATGTTGACGTCGTTGTCGACCAGCACGGGCGCGTCGTAGTGCTGCGAGAACCACTCGGGGATCGAGAAGCCGTCCCAACCGGGCATGATCGGCGGCGCGACCGGCTCGCCGCGCGAGAACGCGACCGGCCCGGGAACGCCGACGCCGACCCCGCGCACCTCGCTCGTCGAACGCGAGATCTCGGTCAGCAGCGTCGCGAAGCGCTCGTTGACGTAGCCGAGCACGATCTCCGGCCCGTCGGCGATGTCCATGTCGAACGTGGTCTCCGCCAGCGGCGCGCCGGCGAGATCCGAGACGACCAGGCGCGAGTGCGTCGCGCCGAGATCCGCCACCAGGACGACGCCCGCGCCCTGGTTGAACGCCAGCACCGTGGGCGGCCGGCCGCCGGTGGACGCGCTGCCGCCGGCTTCGTACACGAGCTGGTGCGCGAGCAGCGCATCGAGCCGCTGGGCCACCGTCGAGCGAGCCAGCCCGGTGCGGCGCACGAGATCGGCGCGCGTCACCGCTTCGCCGTTCCGGATCAGTCGAAGCAGCGAACCCGCCCCGGTCATCTACTGGTTCCCATCGTCACGCGGTCCGCCATCGGACGAAGTATAAGCGACGACCCCGACAGGTTTGGCGCGCAATTTGGCCCAAAGTTCGATGGACAGTCCGACGAACCGGCAGGCTTTCCCTCGACCCCGGCGATAACACGGAAAGTGGCGCGCCGTCAATGCGGTACTTGTCGCCGCCGGGCGGCCGTGCCGACGTCGCTCTGGATCACCCGATCGACGGTCTCGGGCGCCAGCACGTGCTCGATCACCATGATCGCGGCGCCGATCACCCCCGAGCGGTCGCCGAGCTGCGAGCAGCCGAGCCGCAGATCCCGCGTCGCCATCGGCAGCGACCGCCCGAACGACACCTCGCGCACCCCGGCCAGCAGCTGCTGGTGGGCCTCGGAGATGTCGCCCCCGATGACGATCGCGCCCGGGTTGAAGAAGTTGATGCTCTCGGCGAGCACCTCGCCGAGGTGCCGCCCGGCCTCACGCACCGCCTGGATCGCCACCGGCTCGCCCGCACGCACGTGACGGACGACGTCCCGCGACGTCGACGCGTCGAGCCCCGCGGCCGACAGCTGCGCGGCCAGCGCGCGCCCGCCCGCGAGCGCCTCCAGGCAGCCGATGTTCCCGCACCGGCACACGACGTCGTCGTGCCCGGCGAGCCGCACGTGCCCGATGTCGCCCGCCGCGCCCTGCGCGCCGCGGTGGATGCGCCGCCCGGAGACGATCCCGCACCCGATGCCGGTGCCGTGCTTGACGTAGAGCAGGTGCTCGGTGTCGCGCCAGTAGGTCCAGTGCTCGCCGAGCGCCATGATGTTGACGTCGTTGTCGACCAGCACCGGCGCGTCGTAGTGACGGGCGAACCAGCCGGGGATGGAGAAGCCGTCCCAGCCCGGCATCATCGGCGGCGCGACCGGCTCGCCGCGCGAGAACGCGACCGGCGCCGGCACGCCGATGCCGATGCCGCGCACGTCGGCGGCGCCGCGCCCGATCTCCTGCAGCAGCAGCTCGAAGCGCCCGTTGACCCAGTCGAGCACGGTCTCGGGATCACGCGCGATGTCGCTGTCGTAGGCCCGTTCGCACAGCGGCGCGCCCGCCAGGTCGCAGATCGCCAGCCGCGAGTGGGTCGCGCCGAGGTCGCCGACCAGGACGACGCCCGCTCCGCGGTTGAAGGCCAGCACCGTCGGCGGCCGCCCACCCGTCGAAGCGCTCCCGCCCGCCTCGTAGACCAGATGGTGGGCCAGCAGCGCTTCGACGCGCTGCGCCACCGTTGAGCGCGCAAGCCCGGTCTTGCGGGCGAGGTCCGCGCGTGTCACCGCCTCGCCGTCCCGGATCAGGCTCAGTACATGGCCAGCCCCTGTCGGCGAAATGGGGTCGTAGCTCTCTCCCGCGCTCAG
>DATMGH010000004.1:0-127800 GCA_035555675.1 Solirubrobacter sp.
CCGCCGCCGGGCCGCCGCCAACGAGGGCACGACGGACATGGCCGTGTTCGCCGCCCGCCGCGCGCTCGCGGACGCGGGCGTCAACGCCGGCGACCTCGACTACGTGATCGTGGCGACGATGAGCGCCGACGAGATCACGCCCAACTGCGCGCCGCTGGTCGCCCACGCGCTCGGCGCCTCGCGCGCCGCCGCGTTCGACATCGGCGCCGCGTGCACCGGCTTCCTGGCCGGGCTCTCGCAGTCGGCCGCGCTGATCGAGGTCGGCCGCGCCGAGCGGATCCTGCTGGTCGGCAGCGAGAAGCTGACCCGCATCACCGACTTCGACGACAAGAAGACCGGGATGCTGTTCGGCGACGGGGCGGGCGCGGTCGTGCTCGGCCCGGCGGACTCCGACGCGGGGATCGGCCCGATCGACCTGCACGCCGACGGCGGGCTGGGGGACACGATCATGGCCACGCACGAGGACCCGTACATCCGGATGGACGGGATCTCGACGTTCAAGATCGCGATCAAGCGGCTCAGCGAGGCGACGATCCGCGCCGTCGCGTCCGCCGGCCTCGAGCTGTCCGACATCGACCTGTTCGTCTACCACCAGGCGAACGCGCGCATCATCAAGGCGGTCGGCGAGCGGCTCGAGCTCGACTCGGCCAAGGTCGCCGACTACATCGCCCAGCTCGGCAACACGTCGGCCGCGTCGATCCCGCTGACGCTCAGCCTGTCCCGCGAGGACGGCCGCCTGCGCGCCGGGCACAAGGTGCTCGTGGCCGCGATCGGCGCCGGCTTCACGTGGGGCGCCGGCGTGCTGGAGTGGACCGGATCGTGAGGCCCGAGAACGCCACCGCGCTGGTCACCGGCGCGTCGAAGGGCATCGGCGCCGCGATCGCGCGCGCGCTGGCGGCCGACGGCTGGCGCGTCGCGGTCAACTACCGCGGCGACGAGGCGGGCGCGAAGGCGACCGTCGAGGCGATCGAGGCCGCCGGCGGCGTCGCCCAGGCCTTCCAGGCCGACGTGTCGACCGAGAACGGCCTGCTCAAGGACGTCGAGGCGGCGCTCGGGCCCGTGCTGGCGCTCGTCAACAACGCGGGCGTCGCCCGCGACGGGCTGGCGCTGCAGCTCTCCGACGACGACTGGGACACGGTCATCGCCACCAACCTCTCGCCCGCCTTCCGGCTGACGCGCGACGCGCTGCGCCCGATGATCAAGGCGCGCTACGGGCGGGTCGTCAACATCGCGTCGGTCGTCGGGCCGCGCGCGAACGTCGGGCAGTCCAACTACGCCGCGGCCAAGGCGGGCCTGATCGGCATGACCAAGACGATCGCCGCCGAAGTCGCGCGGCGCGGGGTGACCGTCAACGCGGTCGCGCCCGGCTTCATCGCCACCGACATGACGGCCGAGCTGGCCACGGACGAGATCGTCAAGGCGATCCCGGCCCGCCGTCAGGGCACGCCGGAGGAGGTCGCCGCCGCCGTGCGGTTCCTGGCCTCCGACGACGCCGGCTACGTCACCGGTACCACGCTGTACGTCGACGGCGGCATGTCCGCTTGAGGCACGACATCCTTAAACAACCGCTAGGAGACCACATGGCCACTGTCACCCGCGAGAACGTCCAGAAGACCGTCTACGAGGCGCTGCCGCAGTTCGGCGTCGACGAGTCCCAGATCACCGACGAGGCCACGTTCGAGGATCTCGACGTCGACTCGCTCGACCTGGCCGAGCTCTCGCAGATCATCGAGGACGAGTACGGCGTGGCGCTCAAGGGCGACGACGTCGGCAAGATCAAGACCGTCGCCGACGCGATCAATCTGGTGGTCGAAAAGGCTTGAGCCGCGAAGTCGTCATCACCGGCGTCGGCGCCGTCACCCCGCTCGGGGTCGGCGCACGCACGCTGCACGAGCGCTGGAGCGCCGGCGTCGTCGGCATCGCCGACGGCAAGGGCGCCGCGACCGAGTTCGTCCCGAACGACCACCTGACCGTCAAGGAGGTGCGCCGCGCGGACCGCTTCACCCAGTTCGCGCTGGTGGCGGGCGACGAGGCGCTGGCCGAGGCGGGCTGGAGCGACGAGCTGCCGTACGACGCGACGCGGATCGCTTCGATCCTCGGCACCGGCATCGGCGGCATCGGGACGCTGGAACGCGGCAAGGAGATCCTGATGGAGCAGGGCGCCAAGAAGGTGCCCCCGCTGTCGGTGCCGCTGATGATGTCCAACGCCGCCGCCGCGGCGGTCTCCATGCGCTACAAGCTGCTCGGTCCCTGCCACGGGATCGTGTCCGCCTGCTCGGGCGGAGCGGACGCGATCGGCTCCGCGAAGACGATGATCGAGTGCGGCCTGGTCGACGCGGTCGTGACCGGCGGCTCGGAAGCGGCGCTGACGCCGCTCTCCAACGCCGCGTTCGCCGCGCTCGACGCGCTCTCGGTGAAGGGCATCTCGCGCCCGTTCGACCGCGACCGCGACGGGTTCGTGATGGGCGAGGGCGGCGGCATCCTGGTGCTCGAGGAGCGCGAGGCGGCTGAAGCCCGCGGCGCCAAGGTGCTGGGCACGTTACGCGGCTACGGCGCGAGCGCCGACGCGTACCACCTGACCGCGCCGGACAAGACCGGCGGCGGCCCGTCGCGGGCGATGGCGGCGGCGATGAGCGACGCCGGCATCGAGCCGGCCGACGTCGTCTACGTCAACGCCCACGGCACCTCGACGGCGCTCAACGACGCCGCCGAGACGGCGGCGCTCAAGCTGGCGCTCGGCCAGCGCGCGTACGAGATCCCGATCTCGTCGCTGAAGTCGTCGATCGGGCATCTGCTCGGCGCGGCCGGGGCGGTCGAGGCGGTGGCGACGATCCTCGCGCTGCGCGACCGGATCGCGCCGCCGACGCTCGGGCTCGAGCATCCCGGCGAGGGGCTCGACCTCGACTACGTCCCGGGCTCGGCGAAGCCGCTGCACATCGACGGCCAGCGCCCGATCGCGCTCTCGTCGTCGTTCGGCTTCGGCGGCCACAACGCTGTGCTGTGCTTGGAGGCGGCATGACAAGGCATGACATCCCCTCCGCCCCGCCCCGATCATCCGACCTTGGGGGCTCGGTCCTGTGACGCTTGCCGGCAAGAAGCTGGTGATCACCGGCGTCATCAACCGCGAGTCGATCGCGTACGAGGTCGCCCGCCAGGCGCAGACGGCCGGCGCGGAGGTCGTGCTGACCGGGTTCGGCCGCGCCAAGCGGATGACCGAGCGCTCGGCGGCCAAGCTCGACCCCGTCCCCGACGTGCTCGAGCTCGACGTCAACCGCCCGGAGGACATCGAGGCGGTCGCGGCGGATCTGAAGGCCCGCTGGGGCCGCGTCGACGGCGTCCTGCACGCGATCGCGTTCGCTCCGCCGGACGCGCTCGGGGGCAACTTCCTCAACACGCCGGCGGAGAGCGCGGTGACGGCGTTCCAGACGTCCGCGTACTCGCTCAAGGCGCTGGCGGTCGGGCTGCAGGACCTGTACCCGGAGGAGGGCGCGGCGATCGTCGGGCTCGACTTCGACGCCACGGTCGCCTGGCCGGTCTATGACTGGATGGGCGTGGCCAAGGCGGCGCTGGAAGCGACCTCGCGCTACCTGGCGCGGGACCTCGGCCCGCGTCGCGTGCGCGTGAACCTGGTGTCGGCGGGCCCGCTGGGCACGCTGGCGGCGCGGGGGATCCCGGGCTTCGGCGACCTCGCGGACGCCTGGCAGCGCCAGGCCCCGCTGGGCTGGGACCCGGAGGACCCGGGCCCCGTGGCCTCGACGATCAACTTCCTGCTCTCCGACGCCGCGCGGGCGATCACCGCCGAGGTGATCCACGTCGACGGCGGCTTCCACGCGATGGGCACGGCGCGGACGCCGCTGCGGGAGGAGGTCGAGGCGTGAAGGTCTTCCTGACCGGCGCCACGGGCTTCCTCGGCATGGAGGTCATGGCCCGGTTGCTGGAGCGTGGCAACCGCGAGGTCATCGCGCTCGTGCGGGCGGCCGACGACGCGGCCGCCGCCGAGCGGCTCGACGGCGTCCTGGCCAAGCTGTGGCGCGACCCGGCGCCGTACCGCGACCGCGTCCGCGCGGTCGCGGGCGACGTGACGGCGCCCGGCCTCGGCATGCGGGTCGAGTCCCGCACCGCCGCGGCGAGCGAGGCGGACGCGGTGATGCACTGCGCGGCGTCGATCTCGTTCGATCTGCCGCTCGACGAGGCCCGCCAGATCAACGTCCAGGGCACGCGCGAGGTGCTGGCGTTCGCCCGCGAGGCGGCGCCGCTGGAGCGGCTCGTGCACGTCTCGACGGCGTACGTGGCCGGGGTGACCCGGGGCACGTTCCACGAGTCCCAGCTCGACGAGGGCCAGGCGTTCCGCAACACGTACGAGCAGACCAAGTGGGAGGCCGAGCACGTCGTCGCCGACGCGGCCGACCTGCACCCCGTGATCGCGCGCCCGTCGATCGTGATGGGCGAGTCCGGCTCCGGCTGGACGCCGGCGTTCAACGTCCTCTACTGGCCGATCCGCGCGTTCTCGCGCGGGCTGTTCGCGGAGGTCCCGGCGCGCCCGGAGGCGCTCGTGGACGTCGTGCCGGTGGACTACGTGGCCGACGCGCTCGTGCACCTGCTCGACGACACGTCCGTCACCGGGGTCGTGAACCTGGTGAGCGGCGGCGAGGCCTGCACGGTCGACGCCCTGGTGGGGATGACGAGCGCGGCCTTCGGCCGCGAGCGCCCGCCGGTCGTGCCGCCCGGCTCCACCGGGACCGGGTCCGCACACGCCGACGACCACGCCGCGGTGTACTTCCCGTACTTCGACATGGACATGGTCTTCGACGACGCGCACGCGCGCGAGGTCCTCGGGCCGGCGGGCATCCGCTGCCCGCACCTGACCGACTACTTCCCGCGCCTGATCGAGTACGCCCAGATCACCCGCTGGGGCAAGAACCCGTTGACCAGGGAGGAAGCGGCAGCGGCGCACGCAGCGGCATGAAGCTCTTCCGGATCGGCTTCCCGGCGGCCATCGCGCTCGCCGGGATCGTCCTGCTCGTGATCGGCGGAGACGCCCCCACGGGTGCGGGCATCGTCCTGATCGGCGTCGCCGGTCTGGTCGCGCTCGCGAACGTCTTCATGCAGCTCGCCCTGCAGAGCCAGCGCGACCGTGAGCGCGAGGAGGAGCGGCGGCGCGAACGTCGGCCACCCGACTGACGCCGCGCGCTATCCTTCCTTGCCGACCTCGCGCCGGTGCGGGGTTTTCCTTTGCGCCGGCGCTTTCCCGAACCTACGACTCTCGGAGCACGCCTTTCATGGCCCGCGGAGACGTCCGGATCGCCGTCACCCTCGCGTGCGAGGAGTGCAAGCGCCGGAACTACCAGACAAAGAAGTCCAAGCGCAATAACCCGGATCGCATCACGCTGCGGAAGTACTGCAAGTGGTGCCGGCGTCATACCGGGCATCGCGAGACGCGCTGAGGAACCCACACGATGGCCACCGATCGCCCACGTCCCGGAGAGAGCGACGCCGAGTTCGGCGCCGACGACGTCCGTGACGACGAGCTCGCCGAGGACCGCGTGCGCGCCGACGAGTACGAGCGCGACTTCGGTCAGGCCGAGCCGCCCGACCCGCTCGGGCAGGCTGAGCCGTACGTGACCGAGGCGCATCTCGGTGAGCACGTCGAGCCGGAGCAGGAGCCCGAGCCCGAAGACGACGACGAGCCGGGGCGCCCGCGCCGCCGCTCACGCGCCGAGCGCGCCGCCCGCGCGGAGGCCTCGGCCGCCGCCGGCCGCGCCGGCAACGAGCTGCAGGTGTCGGCCGCCGCCAACGGCGAGGCCAAGGCGCCCGAGGAGCATCACCACGCCAGCGAGCCGGCGCACCCGCGCAAGGGCCTGTTCGGCCGGGCGATCGACTTCCTCAAGGCCTCCTACGCCGAGCTGCGCCGCGTTCAGTGGCCGGACCGCCGTCAGGTCGGTCAGGGCACCGCGGTGACGATCGGCTTCGTGGTCGTCGCCGGCGCGTGGCTCGGCCTGCTCGACGCGATCTGGAACCCCATCATCCAGGCAATTCTGTAAGGCGAGCAGCCCTCCACACCATGTTTCGCTGGTACGTCATCAACACCTACTCCGGGCACGAGAACAAGGTCAAGCAGAACCTTGAGCACCGTGTCACGTCTCTGAACCAGGCTCGCCACGTGCGCCAGGTGGTCGTCCCGACCGAGACCGTCCAGGAGATGAAGGACAACCAGAAGATCTCGGTCGAGAAGCGGACCATGCCCGGCTACGTGCTGGTGAACATGGACCTCAACGAGGACTCCTGGCAGGTCGTCAAGGGCACGCCCGGGGTCACCGGCTTCGTCGGCGCGTCCAACGAGCCGATCCCGCTGACCCAGGCCGAGGTCGACCGGCTGCTGCACCGCGAGGTGGCGCCGAAGGTCCCGAGCAGGGCGCAGTTCTCGATCGGCGAATCTGTCAAGGTGATCTCCGGTCCGCTGTCGGACTTCTCGGGCGAGATCTCGGAGATCAACGAGGACGCCTCCAAGCTCAAGGTCCTCGTCTCCATCTTCGGCCGCGAGACCCCGGTAGAAGTCGGGTATGACCAAGTGAAGAAGATCTAAATGGCCAAGAAAGTACTCACCACCATCAAGCTGCAGGCGCCGGGCGGACAAGCGTCCCCGGCCCCGCCCGTGGGTCCTGCGCTGGGCCAGCACGGCATCAACATCATGGAGTTCGTGAAGGCGTTCAACGCCCAGACCTCCGGCGACATGGGCGTCACCATCCCGGTCGTCATCACGGTCTACGAGGACCGCTCGTTCACGTTCGTCACGAAGACGCCGCCGGCCGCCGTGCTCATCCGCCAGGCGATCGGCATCGACAAGGGCTCCGGTGAGCCGAACCGCACCAAGGTCGGGACGATCACCTCGGAGCAGGTGCGCGCGATCGCCGAGAAGAAGCTCGGCGACCTGAACGCCCACGACGTCGACCAGGCGGCCAAGATCATCGCCGGTACGGCGCGTTCGATGGGTGTGGAGGTGGTCGCGTAATGGCCAAGCACGGCAAGGCGTACGCCGAGGCGCGGGCCCTGGTGGACCGCACGCGCGAGTACACCCCGCATGAGGCGGTCCGCCTCATGAAGGAGGCCAAGCGCGCGAAGTTCGACGAGTCCGTCGAGGTGCACATCCGCACCGGCCTGAACGTCCGCCACGCGGACGAGCAGCTGCGCGGCACGATCGCGCTGCCGCACGGGCTCGGCAAGGAAGTCAAGATCGCCGTCTTCGCCAAGGGCGACAAGGCGCGCGAGGCCGAGGAGGCCGGCGCGGACGTCGTCGGCGCCGAGGACCTGGCGGAGCGCATCCAGGGCGGCTTCACCGACTTCGACGTCGCGATCGCAACGCCGGACATGATGCCGATCGTCGGCCGGCTCGGCCGCATCCTCGGCCCGCAGGGCAAGATGCCGAACCCGAAGGTCGGCACCGTGACGATGGACGTCGCCAAGGCGGTCGAGGAGTCCAAGGCCGGCAAGGTCGAGTACCGCACCGACCGCACCGCGATCGTCCACATGACGGTCGGCAAGACCTCGTTCTCCGACGAGCAGCTCCTGGACAACTACCAGGCGCTGATCGAGGAGCTGCTCCGCGCGAAGCCGTCCGCGGCCAAGGGCAAGTACATCCGCACCGTGACGCTCGCGTCGACCCAGGGCCCCGGCATCAAGGTCGACCCGTCGCGCACCAAGGACCTGATCGAGACGGAGGCTGCGTCAGCCGCCTAAGGGCGCTCACACAGCCTCCTCCACAGACTCCGGCCGCGCCTCGCGCGTAAGACCGGGATAGGAGGAATCGCTTGAACCGAGAGCAGAAGGCTCAGGTCATCGACGAGGTGGCCGGGGCGATCAAGGAAGCCGACGCGGTCTTCGCGGTCGACTATCGCGGCATCTCCGTGCCGCAGGCCGCCGAGCTGCGCACCACGCTGCGCGCGGCCGACGCCACCTTCCGCGTCGTCAAGAACACGCTGTCCGAGCGCGCCGCCGACCAGGCGGGCGCCGCGGGCCTGAAGGAGCTCCTCCAGGGCCCGACGGCGATGACGTTCGTGCGCGGCGACGCCGCCGCGGCCGCCAAGGCGCTGCGCGACTTCCGCCGCGGCACCGGCGGCACGCTGCTGGAGTTCAAGGGCGGCTGGATGAACGGCGCCGCGTTGACGCCCGACGACGTCGACGCGATCGCCCAGCTCCCGAGCCGGGACGTGCTCAACGCGCGCCTGGTCGGCATGGTGGCCGCGCCGCTGACCGGCCTCGCCGGCGCGCTCGGCAATCTCGTTGGCGGGCTCGCCCGCACGCTTCAGGCCGTCGCCGACCAGAAGGCGGCCCGTAACGTCGCCGAAGCCGAGGCGACGCCCGACCCCGCCGCCGGCGGGACCACGCCGTAGCGTCGACTCGGCTGCCAGGCGAAACACAAATATCCCACGGAGGAATAGGACATGGCTACCAGCACCCAGGAGTGGATCGACGAGCTCAAGTCGATCTCGGTTCTCGAGCTCTCCGAGCGCATCAAGGCGCTCGAGGAGACGTTCGGCGTCTCGGCGGCGGCGGCCCCGGTCGCGGTCGCGCCCGGCCCGGGCGGCGGCGGCGACGGCGGCGGCGAGGCCGCCGAGGAGCAGACCGCGTTCGACGTCATCCTGACGGCCGCGGGCGACAAGAAGATCCAGGTCATCAAGGTCGTGCGCGCCGCGACCGGCCTTGGCCTCAAGGAGGCCAAGGCCCTCGTCGACGAGGCCCCCAAGCCCGTCAAGGAGGGCGTCGACAAGGACGAGGCCGAGAAGCTCAAGACCGAGATCGAGGAAGCCGGCGGCTCCGTCGAGATCAAGTAGCTCCGAAGTCCATCCGACTTCCCGCAGGGCGCCCGCCGGGCGCCCTGCGTCGTTAAGCGCGTTGTAACCCAGCTGACGCTCTGTCAGGGTTGGCCACCGAATTTCGGTCCGGCGTCCTGTGGCTTGACGCTGTCGCTATCCTGGGGCCACTCGGCCGATAGTCGCAGCCGTCCACAGTGCCCTTCCCGCCACATACGGGAGCCGGGCCGGGCGGGGTCCGTGAGCGCCGAGCGCCCCTCGCGCGGGGGTCCGCATCCCCCTGTGCTATCTTGGCTGGTCGCGCCCGTATGCCCTTGGCACGTTCCGCGCACCTCCGCCCGCACCACCCGACCTCCCCGAGGAGTCGCCGTCTTGGCTTCCGTTGATGCTGCCTCCCGCACGCGACGCACGTTCGCGCGCCTTGACAAGTCGATCGACGTCCCGAACTTGATCGACATCCAGAAGAAGTCCTTCGACTGGTTGGTGAATCCCGAAGGGGGCGGGTTGCGGGAGACGATCGACGACATCTCCCCGATCGAGGACTACACGGGCAACCTGGCGGTCCAGTTCGGGGACTTCGTCTTCGACCAGCCGGTCGCCTCCCTGGACGAGTGCCGCGAGAAGGACCTCACCTACGCGCGGCCGCTGACGGTCACCGTCGGGTTCATCAACCGCGAGACGGGCGAGATCCGCGAGCAGTCGGTCTTCATGGGCGACTTCCCGTGGATGACCGATCGGGGCACCTTCATCATCAACGGCACCGAGCGCGTGGTCGTGACCCAGCTGGTCCGCTCCCCGGGCGCCTACCTGATGGAGCCCAAGGACCCGGAGAAGCAGGTCTTCGTCGCGAACCTGATGCCGGCCCGCGGCTCGTGGCTCGAGCTCGAGATCGACAAGAAGGGCCGCGTCTACGTCCGCATCGACCGCAAGCGCAAGCTGCCGGTCACGGTCCTGCTGCGCGCGATGGGCTACGCGAGCGACGAGGAGATCCTCAAGCTCTTCAACGACTCGCTCTACATCCGCAACACGATCGACGCCGACACCGAGGTCACGCGCTCCGAAGAGGGCGCGCTGATCGAGCTGTTCAAGAAGCAGCGTCCGGGCGAGCCGCCGTCGGTCGACAACGCGCGCAACCTGCTCAACCAGCTCTTCTTCGACCCGAAGCGCTACGACCTCACGCGCGTCGGCCGCTACAAGCTCAACAGCCGCCTGGGCCTGGACATCGACCTCGACGTCCGCACGCTCACGCACGACGACATCATCGCGCTGATCCGCGAGCTGGTCCGCCTCCCGAACATCCTCGGCATCTCCGAGGAGCTCGACGAGGACCTCAAGGACTACGCCGCCGAGGCCCTGAGCCGCCCGCGCGAGGCCGTCGAGGAGCACCTGGACGAGTACGAGCACTTCGGCAACCGCCGTCTGCGCACGGTCGGCGAGCTGATCCAGGAAGCGTTCCGGATCGGCCTGTACCGCATGGAGCGCGTCGTCCGCGAGCGCCTCACCACCGAGGACGCGGACACGATCACGCCGCAGACGATCATCAACATCCGCCCGGTGGTCGCGGCCCTGAAGGAGTTCTTCGGGTCCAGCCAGCTCAGCCAGTTCATGGACCAGACGAACTCGCTGTCGGGCCTGACGCACCGCCGCCGCCTGAACTCGCTCGGCGCCGGCGGCCTCACGCGCGAGCGCGCGCCGATCGAGGTGCGCGACGTGCACCCGACGCATTACGGCCGCATGTGCCCGATCGAGACGCCGGAGGGGCCGAACATCGGCCTGATCGGCTCGCTGTCGAGCTACGCGCAGGTCTCCGAGTACGGCTTCGTCACCACGCCGTACCGCGTGGTCTCCGACGGCCGGCTGACCGAGGAGATCCAGCACCTCGACGCGACCGTCGAGCAGGAGCGCCTGATCGCGCAGGCGACCGAGCCGGTGGACGAGAACGGCAAGCTCCTGGGCGAGAGCATCCTCTGCCGCACCCAGGCCGGCCAGTACGTCTACGTCGCCCCCGAAGAGGTCGACCTGATCGACGTCTCGCCCGAGCAGATCTGGTCGGTCGCGACGGCGATGATCCCGTTCCTCGAGCACGACGACGCCAACCGCGCGCTGATGGGCTCGAACATGCAGCGCCAGGCCGTGCCGCTCCTGAAGACCGACGCCCCGCTCGTGGGCACCGGCATGGAGCGCCGCGCGGCGCTGGACACGGGCGACCTGCTGCTGGCCCGCAACCCGGGCGTCGTCGACTTCGTCGACGCGACCCGGATCGTCGTCAACACCGACGACGGCGGCCGCGACGAGTACGAGCTGCAGAAGTTCATGCGCTCCAACCAGGGCACGCTGATCCACCAGAAGCCGGTCGTGAAGGCCGGCAAGCACGTGGAGATCGGCGACCTGCTGGCCGACGGCTCGAGCTCGGACAAGGGCGAGATGGCGCTGGGCAAGAACCTGCGCGTCGCCTTCATGTCCTGGGAGGGCTACAACTTCGAGGACGCGATCATCCTCAGCCGCCGCCTGGTCAAGGACGACGAGCTGACCTCGATCCACATCGAGGAGTACGAGATCGACGCGCGCACGACCAAGCTCGGCGACGAGGAGATCACGCGCGACATCCCGAACCGCTCCGAGGAGTCGCTGCGCAACCTCGACGACCGCGGCATCGTCCGCATCGGCGCCGAGGTCCAGTCGGGCGACCTGCTGGTCGGCAAGGTCACGCCGAAGGGCGAGACCGAGCTGACGGCCGAGGAGAAGCTGATCCGCGCGATCTTCAAGGAGAAGGCGCGCGAGGTCCGCGACACGTCGCTGAAGGTCCCGCACGGCGAGGGCGGCGTCGTGATCGACGTCAAGACGTTCTCGCGCGCGGCGGGCGACGACCTGTCGCCGGGCGTCAACGACCTCGTCCGCGTGTTCGTGGCCAAGAAGCGCAAGATCTCCGAGGGCGACAAGCTCGCGGGGCGCCACGGCAACAAGGGCGTGATCTCCAAGATCGTGCCCGAGGAGGACATGCCGTTCCTCGAGGACGGCACGCCCGTCGACGTCATCCTGAACCCGCTGGGCGTGCCGAGCCGCATGAACATCGGCCAGATCCTCGAGACCCACCTCGGGTGGGCCGCCGCCGAGGGCTGGTACGACGACGGCACGGTGGCCTACCAGAACAAGGACGCGAGCGACAACGGCAAGGTCTACGTGGCCACGCCGGTGTTCGACGGCGCCACGCTGGAGGACGTCGACAACGCCCTCGTGCAGTGGCAGCGCGAGCACAAGGGCGCGATCCGGATGGACGTCGACGAGAAGCGCCGCGCCGGCGAGAAGGCCTCCGGCAAGCTCCAGCTCTTCAACGGCCGCACCGGCGAGCCGTTCGAGAAGCAGGTGACCGTCGGCTACATGTACATCCTGAAGCTGCTGCACCTCGTGGACGACAAGATCCACGCGCGCAGCACCGGCCCGTACTCGCTCGTCACCCAGCAGCCGCTGGGCGGCAAGGCGCAGTTCGGCGGCCAGCGCTTCGGCGAGATGGAGGTGTGGGCGCTCGAGGCCTACGGCGCCGCCTACACGCTGCAGGAGATGCTCACGATCAAGTCCGACGACACCGTCGGGCGCGTGAAGGCCTACGAGGCGATCGTCAAGGGCGAGAACATCGCCGAGCCGTCGATTCCCGAGTCCTTCAAGGTGCTCCTGAAGGAGATGCAGTCGCTGGCGCTCGACGTCAACGTCGTCTCCGACGACGGGGCGCGCGCCGAGATGGGCGACGAGGACGACGATCTGCTGCGCGCCGCCGAGGAGCTCGGCATCGACCTCTCGGGCGTGCGCGCCACCGACGGGCAGGCCGCCGACGAGACCGAGAACCTCGAGATCAACGAGGGCGACGAGGGCCAGACGGACGACGAGAAGGCCACGGACGCCGGCTACATCGAAGCCGGCGTGGACGGCGAGGAGACTGAGTAACCAGTGATCGACATCAACAACTTCGACGCCATCGAGATCGCCCTCGCGTCCAGCAAGCAGATCCGCAGCTGGAGCTCGGGGGAGGTCACGAAGCCCGAGACGATCAACTACCGCACGCTCAAGCCGGAGAAGGACGGCCTGTTCTGCGAGCGCATCTTCGGTCCGACCAAGGACTGGGAGTGCTACTGCGGCAAGTACAAGCGGGTCCGCTACAAGGGCATCGTCTGCGAGCGCTGCGGCGTGGAGGTCACGCGGTCCAAGGTGCGCCGTGAGCGCATGGGCCACATCGACCTCGCCGCGCCGGTCTCGCACATCTGGTTCTTCAAGGGCGTGCCGTCGCGCATCGGCTACCTGCTCGACATGGCGCCCAAGGAGCTCGAGAAGGTCCTGTACTTCGCGGCCTCCATGGTCACGTGGGTCGACGAGGACGCGCGCGCCGCGGACCTCGACGAGCTCGCGGGCAAGGTCAACGAGTCGCTGGACGAGTACGCGGCCGAGAAGAACCTGCGCCTGCAGGAGATCGACGAGTCGCTCGAGCGCCGCGAGGAGTACCTGCGGACCGGCTCGCAGTCCGGCTTCTCCGACGAGGACCACCTGTGGGCCGAGCACCTGGACCTCAACGTGTCCAAGCTCGAGGACGACGAGCGCGCCAAGCACATCAAGGAGATGCGCAAGACGCTCGAGGCCGACCGCACGGACACCGAGGCCTACATCGAGGACGCGATGGAGCGTCTGCGCCAGGTCTGGGACCTCTTCCAGGACATGACGCCCAAGCAGGTCGTCAACGACGAGACGCTGTTCCGTGAGCTCAAGGAGCGCTTCGGCTCGCCGTACGGCTGGGGCGAGTACTTCCGCGGCGGCATGGGCGCCGAGGCGGTCCGCGACCTGCTCGAGCAGGTCGACCTGGAGGCCGAGCGCGAGGAGCTCGAGGACCAGGTCCGCACGGCCAAGGGCCAGAAGCAGCAGCGCGCGGTCAAGCGCCTGAAGGTCGTCTCGGCCTTCCTGCACTCCGGCAACAAGCCGGAGATGATGATCCTCGAGGCCGTGCCGGTGATCCCGCCGGAGCTGCGCCCGATGGTCCAGCTCGACGGCGGCCGCTTCGCCACGTCGGACCTCAACGACCTCTACCGCCGCGTCATCAACCGCAACAACCGGTTGAAGCGTCTCCTGGACCTCGGCGCGCCGGAGATCATCGTCAACAACGAGAAGCGGATGCTGCAGGAGGCCGTCGACGCGCTGTTCGACAACGGCCGCCGCGGCCGGCCCGTCACGGGCCCGGGCAACCGCGCCCTGAAGTCCCTGAGCGACATGCTCAAGGGCAAGCAGGGCCGCTTCCGCCAGAACCTGCTCGGCAAGCGCGTCGACTACTCGGGCCGCTCGGTGATCGTGGCCGGCCCGTCGCTGCGCCTGCACCAGTGCGGCCTGCCGAAGCTGATGGCGCTCGAGCTGTTCAAGCCGTTCATCATGGCCCGGCTGGTCGAGCGCAAGGCCGTCCAGAACATCAAGGCGGCCAAGAAGATGGTCGACTCGATGATCCCCAAGGTGTGGGACGTGCTCGAGGAGGTCATCGCCGAGCACCCGGTCCTGCTCAACCGCGCGCCGACGCTGCACCGTCTCGGCATCCAGGCGTTCGAGCCGCAGCTGGTCGAGGGCAAGGCGATCCAGGTCCACCCGCTCGTCTGCCACGCGTTCAACGCCGACTTCGACGGCGACCAGATGGCGGTCCACCTGCCGCTGTCCGCCGAGGCGCAGGCCGAGGCGCGCGTGCTGATGCTCTCGTCGAACAACATCCTGTCCCCCGCGCACGGCGCGCCGCTGGCGACGCCGACGCAGGACATGATCCTCGGCACGTACTACCTCACGTACGGGCCCGAGGGCGACGAGCTGGACGCGATCGACCCGGCCACGTACGAGCCCAAGGTGCACGTGTTCCGCACGTCCCAGGAGGCCGAGCTGGCGTACGAGCACAAGCTCGTCGGCCTGCACGACCCGGCGCACTACCGCGCCGAGTGGCTCGAGGGCGGGCACATCGCCACCACGGTCGGGCGCATCATCTTCAACGACCGGATCGAGCGCGCCCTCGAGGAGACGATGGGCGAGGACTTCGATCGCTCGCAGTACACGTTCATCAACAAGTCCCTGCGCAAGCGCGACACGACGCAGTTCGTGGACACGCTGGTGCAGTCGTTCGGCGCGTCGGCGATCTCGCAGGTCCTGGACGCGTTCAAGGACCTCGGCTTCAAGTACGCCACGCAGGCGGGGATCACAATCTCCAAGAACGACGTGGTCGTGCCGCCGGCGAAGACCGAGATCCTCGCCAAGTACGAGGAGCGCGTCGCGAACCTGCAGGAGCAGTACGAGGACGGCCTGATCACGCAGGAGGAGCGCCACCTCGCGGTCACCGACCAGTGGAACGCGGCCACCGAAGAGGTCGCCGAGGCGATGATCGAGAACATCGAGAAGACCGATCAGCTGAACTCGATCTACATGATGGCCTCGTCCGGCGCGCGTGGCTCGTTCAAGCAGATCCGCCAGCTGGCCGGCATGCGCGGCCTGATGGCCAACCCGAAGGGCGAGATCATCGAGCGGCCCGTGAAGGCGAACTTCATGGAGGGCCTCGACGTCATCGAGTACTTCACGTCGACCCACGGCGCCCGCAAGGGCCTCGCGGACACGGCGCTGCGTACCGCGGACTCGGGGTACCTGACGCGCCGCCTGGTCGACGTCGCCCAGGACGTGATCATCCGGATCGAGGACTGCGGGACCGAGGAGTTCCTCGAGGTGCCGCTGTTCAAGGCCACCGGTGAGCCGGAGGACATGCTGGTCGGCCGCGTCGCGGCCGCCGACGTCAAGTCCGGCAAGACCGTGATCGCCGCCAAGGGCCAGGAGATCGGGCTCGAGGAGCTGTCGGCGCTGGTCGCGGCGCACCCGGACGGCGGCGACGTGCTGATCCCGGTCCGCTCCGTGCTCAAGTGCGAGGCGACGGTCGGCGTGTGCCAGAAGTGCTATGGCCGCGCGCTGGCGACCGGCAAGACGGCGATGATCGGCGACGCGGTCGGCATCGTCGCGGCGCAGTCGATCGGCGAGCCGGGCACCCAGCTGACCATGCGGACGTTCCACACCGGCGGCGTCGCCGGCGCGGACATCACGCACGGCCTCCCGCGTGTCGTCGAGCTGTTCGAGGCGCGCAAGCCGAAGGGCCTCGCCCAGATGGCGATGGAGGCCGGGGTCGTCTCGATCGAGGACACCGACAAGGCCCGCACGGTCGTCGTCACCGACGACGCCGGCGAGGAGCACCGCTACTCGTTCCCGCGCCGCACGCGGCTCTGGGTCGAGCAGGGTGACCGGATCGACACCGGCACGCAGCTCAACGAGGGCTCGCTGTACCCGCACGACCTGCTCGACGTCCGCGGTCGCACGGCGACCGAGGTGTACCTCGTCAAGGAGGTGCAGGAGGTCTACAAGTCGCAGGGCGTGGACATCCACGACAAGCACATCGAGCTGATCGTGCGCCAGATGCTCAAGAAGGTGCGCGTCGACCAGAAGGGCGACACGGACCTGCTGCCGGGCCAGTTCGTCGACCGCCACGAGTTCCGGCGGATCAACGACAAGGTCCAGGCCGCGGGCGGGGAGAAGGCGCTCGAGTCCGAGATCATCCTCGGGATCACCAAGGCCTCCCTGGCCACGGACTCCTTCCTCTCGGCGGCCTCCTTCCAGGAGACCACGAAGGTGTTGACCGACGCGGCGCTCGAGGGCAAGATCGACCGCCTGGCGGGCCTGAAGGAGAACGTGATCATCGGCAAGCTGATCCCGGCCGCGACGGGGCTCAAGCGCTACCGCACGATCGAGATCGAGCCGTCGGAGCCGCTGCCCCGGGGCATCGACGACGTCGGGCTGCTCGAGGGCGACGACCTCGCCGCCGAGCTCGGGCTGGGCGAGGAGGACGGGCTGCAGGGCTTCGGCCCCGCGTTCGACACGGCCGAGCTGGACGAGATCAACGCCGGCTTCGGCCCGGCGGGCGGCTCGTTCGACGACATCGGCGCGGATCTCGGCGGGGACGACAACACCAACCGCTAGCGCGCGCTCTTCGGCGCGGGGCCTGACACGCTCAGGCCCCGCGCCGCGCTTCACCGCGCGCGGGGGTACCGCGCCGCCTGCGCCCTCACCGCGCCCGCCCGCGTCGTTCCGCCTCGTGCGGGTACACCCGGAGCGTGCGGTGGTCGCTGCTCGCGCTCTTCGTCGCCGGCGTGCTGATGTTCGCCGACGCCTGGCCGCTGGCGGTCGCCGGGTGGCTCGGGACCGTCGCGCTGCTCTTCGGCATCGGGTTCGCCGACGGGCGGCTGCGCGCGGTGCTCGCCGGCGCGCTCCTGCTCGCGTCTGCGTTCGTGGCTGACGTACTGTGGGTCGCGGGCTTTCCGCCGTTCGACCGGTCCGCGGACTACGAGCCGCTGGCCCAGACGCCGTTCTTCCTGCTCGGCCTCCCGGTGCCGATGGCGGTGGTCGCGCTCGGCGTGGGGGCCGGGGCGCTCTGGCGCCGGTTCATCGCCTCAGGGCGCTGACCTTCAGAGCTCGCGGCGATAGCGTGCGTGGCTGCGGGACTGCTCCTCGTAGCCGAGCGCCGGATAGAACGCGTGCGCCTCGACGCGCCCGCGCGACGACGTCAGCTCGAGCCGGTCGCAGCCCCACTCCCGCGCGCGCTCCTCGGCGGCCGCCACGAGCGCGCGGCCGACGCCGCGGCGCCGGAACGCGTCGCCGACCACCAGCCCGACGATCCGCGCGTAGCGGCCCGGCCGGGCGAGGTGCGGCGTCGCGGAGACCGCGACCAGCCCGGCGACCACCCCGTCGACCTCCTCGACCAGCACCGCGCTGCACGGCGTCGCGCTCCACAGCTCGAGTTGCGCGGCGATCATCTCCGCCGGCTGCGGATGCCCCCAGTCCGCGAACAGCCCGGCGAGCGCTTCGACGTCGTCAGCCCGAACCCCACGGATCATGGCCGCGCCCCAGCGTAGCCGCGCCCCCGAACGCAACGAGTGGTCACTTTCCGGCGCATGCGGCGGATACCGCACCCCTCACCGCGCCGTGGGGCGGCGAGCCGCGGGGGCGCGCGGCGACGCGTGGCGGCGGGCGGTGAGGCGTGGCGGTGGGCGGCGAGACGCGGCGATGCGCGGCGAGACGCAGGGGCGCGCGGCGACGCGTGGCGACGCGCCCGTCGCGCGGCGCACCGCGACGCGGCGAGCGGGCGCGTTCTGGCGCCGGCGGCCGGAAAGTGACCGCTCGCGGCGCGCCTTGCCTCGCCCCGACTCCGCGCCGGCGGCCTGGAGGTGCCCGGGAGCGCATTCGCGTTGAGACAAACCAACGGCCAACCCTCACGGACTCCCCTCACTACGCACTCATAATCCACCCGTGTCGCGAAGGGGGTCGCAACACGAGGAACGGAGGAGAGAGTGGGGAACTCAATGGCGACGCGCCGTTTACGGCGCCTGACGGGCGCGGGCCTGCTGGGCGCAGCGCTCGCACTGGCCGCACCGGGAGCCACCGCGCTGGCGGACGGGGACGACCCGCGCCTGGTGGAGGTCACGGCTGACAGCCCCGAGGCGATCCAGCGCCTCGAGCTCAAGTACGACGTCGGCTACATCGGCGAGCTCACGGAGGCTGCCGTCTACGTCGACGACCAGACCGAGGCGCAGCTGCGCGCCGAGGGGTACCGGATCGGCAAGACGATCGAGGACCGCAACACCTGGCAGGACCGCCGCGCCGAGATCGAGGCGGCCGACCAGCGCGACGCCCTCGCGAAGGAGTTCGCCCAGAAGGGCATCTCGGGCAACGGCGTCGTGCGCAAGGGCAAGCGGATCGTCCCGACGCCGGGCGAGACCGTGATCATGCGCGCGTACACGTTCACGAACTACGCCGGCCGCTTCGTCTACGTCGAGGCCCACAACAAGGCCAACACGACCACGACCGGCCCGACGCTGCAGGTCGCCTACGCCGGCCCGGACGGCACGTACCGCGCGCCGCTGAGCATGAGCAACAACTCGATCAGCCCGGACGGCAACGACGCGCAGCTCGGTGGGAACAAGCTCAACGACGCCGGCCAGTACATGTACCACCGGGCGCTGATCGCGCTGCGCGGCGCCGACGCGGACCTGCGCGCCGACCAGATCACGGTGCGGGTCGCCGCCAGCTCCGGCTCGACCGACACCGCGAGCGTGAAGGAGTGGGCGGGCTCGAGCCTGCCGCCGCGCGTCGCGAGCTTCCAGAAGGACTTCATCACCAAGTACATGGACCCGACGGAGTCCTACGACCGGCTCGACCAGCTCGCCGCGCAGTTCCCGGACATCGCCGAGATCGTCCCGCTGCCCAACAAGACGCCCGGCTACCAGCGCGAGGCGATGGCGATGCTGGCCGGCACCACCGCGGCCAACGCGAACCCGTCGACGGCCAACGCCGGCATCGCCGTGCAGCTGTACTCCAAGGCGATGGGCCACCTCGGCGGCAACCTGATCACCGCCGAGCTCAAGGACCCGGGCGCGCCCGACGCGCCGCTCTCGGTCACCGTCGCCGGCAACGACATCACGGTCAACCTGGCCACGAACGCCGACGGCGCGCTCACCAGCACCGCCGCACAGGTCGTCGCCGCGATCAACGCCAGCGGACCGGCGAGCGCGCTCGTCACCGCCTACACCTACAACAACAACGCCGGCGCCGGCATCGCTCCCGCGCGCGAGCGCGTGCAGCTGTCGGACTACCTGGCGGCGCCCGAGCACGTCAAGCGCGGCCCGTTCGACATGCGCGTGCTGCGGATCGGCAAGCAGCGCGACGGCTCGAAGACCGGCGTGTTCATCTACTGCCAGCAGCACGCTCGTGAGTGGGTGACGCCGATCACGTGCGTGGAGACCGCGGAGCGGCTGCTGCGCAACTACGCGACCGACCCGACGACCAAGGAGTACGTCGACAACCTCGACATCTTCATCCTGCCGTCCAGCAACCCGGACGGCGGCCACTACTCGTTCTACGACTTCGCCTCCAAGCGCCGCAACATGGCCAACTACTGCCCGCTGGGCGGCACGGGCGGCAACGTCGGCAACCGCAACAACTGGGGCGTCGACCTCAACCGCAACAACACGATCGGGTCGCTGTTCGACGGCTACTCGGGCGGCAGCTCATCCTGCACCAGCGACACGTTCGCCGGCCCGTTCGAGGCCTCCGAGGCGGAGATCCGCAACGAGATGTGGGTCGTCGACAGGTTCCCGAAGATCAAGTTCGCGATCAACATCCACACCCACGGCGGCTACTTCATGTGGGCGCCGGGCGCCTACAAGACGCAGGGCCGTGAGACCCTGCCGGCGCCGAACATCGGCATCGAGAACTACTTCTTCGACGTCGCGGAGGACATCCTCTCGCACATCAAGTCGTCGCGGAACACGGTGATCCTGCCGCAGCGCACCGGCCCGATCGCCGACGTGCTCTACAGCGCCGCCGGCAACAGCGCCGACGACCAGTGGTACCGCAAGGGCATCATCAGCTACTCGTTCGAGGCCGGTGCGCAGCGCATCGCGGTCAACCCGGACACCGGCGCGATCACGCGCCAGAACGTCGGCTTCCAGCCGTGCTTCGGCGCGGTCGGCACCGGCGGCGGCGCGGGCAGCTGCCCGGCGAACGGGTCGCTCGTCAACGAGGGCCACGACTCGGCGATGGAGTTCGCCGACGGCAACTACGGCCTGATCAACGGCGCGCTGCACTACGAGAAGGACACGACCGCGCCGGAGGTCGACATCGAGTACAGCGCCGAGCGCACGACCGGCGATCCGATCAACTACCGGTTCAAGTGGGTCAACGAGTCCTCGGTGATCCACTACACGACCGACGGCTCGACCCCGACGCTGGACTCGCCGACCTACGAGAACCAGGGTCCGCGCCGGCCGGGCGAGGTGCTGAGCTTCGACCGCTTGGGCGTGCACACGGTCAAGTGGATCGCGCAGGACATGAAGGGCAACGTGTCCGCGGTCAAGAGCAAGACGTTCCTGATCGGGCCGGAGCTGACCGTCGGCGGCACCGTGCCGGCGACGCTCAGCCTGACCCTGGGCGCGCCGGCGAGCTTCGGCGCGTTCGCGCCCGGCCTCGCCAACGACTACACGGCCAGCACCAGCGCGACCGTGATCTCGACCGCCGGCGACGCGGCCCTCTCGGTCACCGACCCGAGCCCGACCGCCAGCGGCCGCCTGGTCAACGGCAGCTTCGCGCTGCCGCAGCCGGTGCAGATCAAGGCCTCGAGCCTGAGCGGGACCGGCGGCGCGTTCGCCGCGCTCCCGGCCACGCTGCTGACCTACGGTCAGCCGGTCAGCAACGACGCCGTCACGGTGGACTTCAAGCAGCCGATCGCCGCCACGGACGCCCTCCGGACGGGCACGTACGGCAAGACGCTCACGTTCACCCTGTCGACCACGACGCCGTAAGGCCCCAGCGAGCGCCGGCCCCGATCGGGGCCGGCGCTCGCCGCCGTGGAGACATATCCACGCACCGCGCGCCTTCCCCGGACACTCATGGCTGATCCATGCTCCGCCCAGCGCCGTCACACGGGTGACGGCGGGGTCAACACGGAGGGATCGATGGTCAGGAGAGGACCCGGGGCGCGACGCCTCGGACTCGCGGCTGTCCTGGGCGCGACGCTGCTGCTGGCGGCGGCCGCAGGACCCGCGCGGGCGGACGACGGCGACTGGCGGCTCGTGATGGTCACGGGGGACGACCGCGCGTCGATCGACCAGCTCAAGGACGACTACGACATCGGGTACGTCGGCGAGCCCAACGAGGCGGCGATCTACCTCGACGACGCGTCCGAGGCGCGGCTGCGCGCGCTCGGCTACCGCATCGGCGAGACGATCGAGAACCGCGACACGTGGCAGGCGCGCAAGCAGGAGATCGCGGCCGCCAAGGAGCGCGAGGCGACCGCGGGCGAGCTCGCGCTGCGCGGCGCGCCGAAGGCCGGCAAGAGCAAGCGCGCGGTCGAACAGCCGGGCGAGACCGTGATCATGCGCGCGTACACGTTCACCAACTACGCCGGGCGCTTCCTCTACGTCGAGGCGCACAACAAGGCGCAGACGACCAACAGCGGCCCGGCGCTGCAGATGACCTACAAGGGCCCGGACGGCGTCGCGCGCGGACCGTACAACTTCAGCCAGAGCGGCATCAGGCCCGACGGCAACGACAACGCGACCGGCGGCAACAAGCTCAACGACGCCGGCCAATACCTGTACCACCGCATCACGATCCCGCTGCGCGGCGACGACGCGAACCTGCGCGCCCAGGACGTCACCGTCACGGTGGCTGCGAGCAGCGGCTCGGTCGACACCAGCGGCGTGACGGAATGGGCGAGCGCGACGCTGCCGCCGCGCGCCGCCACCTTCCAGAAGGACTTCATCACGCGCTACCTGGATCCGACCGACGCCTACGCCCGGCTGGACGCGCTGGCCGCGGAGTACCCCGACATCGCCGAGGTCGTGCCGCTGCCGCACAAGTCGTCCGGCTATCAGCGCAAGGGCATGGCGATCATGTCCGGCGCGGATCCGACCGGCTCGGCGCCGGCCGGCGCCGTCGGCGCGCCGCTGGTCGACACCACGGGCGAGATCACGGCGGCGCAGCCGGTCGCCTCGATCCCCTTCACGGCCGCCGCCGGGCAGAGCGTCCGCGCGACCGTGGACGCGATCCCGCCCGGCTCGACCGACTTCATCCTGCGGCTCAAGGACCCCAGCGGCGCGGTCCTCACGACCGTCGACACGGGGACGAGCCCGGAGTCGATCAGCCGGACGTTCACCACGGCCGGCACGTACACGTTCGAGGTCCTGGGCTTCCAGGGCGACCTCGGCGACTTCACGTTCACGATCCAGGGCCTCCTCGGCACCGCGGCCCAGGCCCAGGCCGCGGCCGTGCAGCTGTTCTCCAAGGCCTGGGGCCAGGACGGCGGCAACCTGATCACGGCCGAGTTCAAGAACCCGGGCGCGCCGAGCTCGCCGCTGGCGGTCACGGTCGACGGCCTCGACGTCACGGTCAACCTGGCCACCGACGCGGACGGCCAGCTCACGAGCACGGCCGCGCAGGTCGTCGCGGCGATCAACGGCAGCCCGGCCGCGAGCGCGCTGGTGGACGCCTACACCTACGCCGGCAACGCCGGCGCGGGCGTCGTCCCTGTGCGCGCGCGGGTGCAGCTGTCGGACTTCCTGAACGCGCCGCCGAGCGTCAAGCGCGGCCCGTTCGACATGCGCGTGCTGCGGATCGGCAAGCAGCGGGATGGCTCGAAGACCGGCGTGTTCATCTACTGCCAGCAGCACGCTCGTGAGTGGGTGACGCCGATCACGTGCGTGGAGACCGCGGAGCGGCTGCTGCGCAACTACGCGACCGACCCGACGACGAAGGCCTACGTCGACAACCTCGACATCTTCATCCTGCCGTCCAGCAACCCGGACGGCGGCCACTACTCGTTCTACGACTCGAGCGCTCAGCGCAAGAACATGGTCGACTACTGCCCGGCCAGCGCCGGCACCGGCGCGATCAGCGCCCGCAACAACTGGGGCGTCGACCTCAACCGCAACAACTCCATCGGCTCGTTCTTCGACGGCTACTCCGGCGGCAGCAGCGCATGCAACAACGAGACCTACGCGGGTCCGTTCGAGGTCTCCGAGCCGGAGATCCAGAACGAGCACTGGATCGAGGAGACGTTCCCGAAGATCAAGTTCGCGATCAACATCCACACGCACGGCGGCTACTTCATGTGGTCCCCGGGCGCCTACAAGTCGCAGGGCCGTGAGACGCTGCCGGCGCCGAACATCGGCATCGAGAACTACTTCTTCGACGTCGCCGACACGATCCTGACCCACATCAAGTCGTCGCGGAACACGGTGATCCTGCCGCAGCGCACCGGCCCGATCGCCGACGTGCTCTACAGCGCCGCCGGCAACTCGGCCGACGAGCAGTACTACAACCGCGGCATCATCTCCTACTCATTCGAGGCGGGGGCGCAGCGGATCTCGGTCAACCCGGCCACCGGCGCGATCACGCGCACGAACGTCGGCTTCCAGCCGTGCTTTGCGAACGCGTCGCCGCCGGCGGGCTTCTCGAGCACGTCGTGCGGGACGCCGGCGAACCCGAACCCGCTGCTGGCCAACGAGGGGCACGACTCGGCGATGGAGTTCGCCGAGGGCAACTACGGCCTGCTGCAGGGCGCGCTCGAGTACGCACAGGACACCACGCCGCCGGTGGTCGACATCGAGGCGAGCGCGGACAAGACCGGGGGCGACCCGATCCACTTCCGCTTCAAGTGGGTCAACGAGTCCTCAGTGGTCCACTACACGACCGACGGCTCGACGCCGACGCTGGACTCGCCCACCTACAACAACCAGGGCCCGCGGCGGCCGGGCGAGGTGCTCACGCTCGACCAGCTCGGCGTGCACACGGTCAAGTGGATCGCGCAGGACATCAAGGGCAACGTGTCCGCGGTCCGCAGCCAGACGTTCCTGATCGCGGCCGACCAGGCCGAGACCGGCGTCGGCGGCACGGTGGCGGCCACGCTGTCGCTGTCGCTCGGGGCGCCGGCGAGCTTCGGCGCGTTCGCGCCGGGCGTCGCGACCGACTACACGGCCAGCACGAGTGCGACGGTGGTCTCGACCGCCGGCGACGCGGCGCTGTCGGTCGCCGATCCGGGCGCCACGGCGCCCGGGCACCTGGTCAACGGCGCGTTCTCGCTGCCGCAGCCGCTGCAGGTCAACGCGGCGAGCCTGAGCGGCACCGGCGGGGCGTTCGCGGCGCTGCCGGCGACCGTGCTGACGTACGGCCAGCCGGTCAGCCACGACCCGGTGACGATCGGCTTCAAGCAGCCGATCGGGGCGTCTGACGCGCTACGCACCGGCAGCTACGGCAAGAGGCTCACGTTCACACTGGCGTCCACGACGCCGTAGAACGTCGTCCGGACCCGGGCGCGGAGGCGACTCCGCGCCTGGGGGGCCGGGCATCCCCCGAATCGGGGAGTCTGCGTCCGACTTCGCCGAATCTTCACGACCGCCGCTACGCTTGCGGGAACCCGCGCTCAAGGGGCGTGGGCTCGGGACCGATGTAGAGAACAGCCTTGCCGGGGAGATCGCCACGGAGGCGATTGGCCAGGAATCTCTGCAGAACCGACGTACGAGGACACGTGTCGCTGAATCTGGGCATCCTGCTGGCGCTCGCTTGCGCCATCGCCACGCAGCTGGGCTTTCTGTACAAGCACAAGGGCGCCAACGCCGCGCCCGCGGTCGACATCCGCCGGCCGGTGCGCTGCGCGCGGGAGCTGTTCCGCAGCCGCTGGTTCGCGATCGGCATGGCCGTCGCCGCCGGCGCCTGGACCTTCCACGTCGCGGCGCTCGTGTTCGCCCCGCTGTCGGTCGTGCAGGCCGTGCTGTCGACCGGGGTCGTGATCCTGGCCGTGATGGCCGAGCGGATCTTCGGGTTCGCCGTCGGGCTGCGCCAGTGGATCGGCGTCGCGATGACCGCGCTCGGGCTGCTGCTGCTGGTGATCACGCTGCCGGCCGCCCACGGCGCGCACTCGGCGTACTCGCTCGCCGGCATGATCGCGTTCGAGGGCGGGATGCTGGCGATCGGCGCGCTGCTGATCGGCGGCAAGCACCTGGGCGTGTCCGTGCACCACCACGGCGTCATGCTCGGCGCCGCGGCGGGCGTGCTGTTCGGCGTCTCGGACATCGCGATCAAGGGTCTGACCGGCGCCGGCGGGCTGGTCGGCATCGTCTCCTCGCCGTGGCTCGCCGTCACCGTCCTGGCCTCGATCGTCGCGTTCTACGCGTCCGCGCGCGGCATGCAGGAGGGCGAGGCCGTCCCGGTGATCGCCGCGACCTCCACCGCCGCCAACGTCTCCTGCATCCTCGGCGGGATCGTCGTGTTCGGCGATCCGATGCCCAACGACACCGTGGGCATCTGCGTGCAGGCGTTCGCGTTCGTGCTCGTCTGCGCGGCCGCCATCGTCACCCCGCCGCCCCTGCGCGCGGCCGCCGCCAACGCCTGACCTCACCCCGGGGCTCTAGGGTCCCGCGGATGGAACGGAAGTGGTGGACCCTCGTCGCCGTCGCGGCGGGCACGTTCATGTTGCTGCTTGACGTCACGATCGTGAACGTCGCGCTGCCCGACATCGAGATCGCCCTGCACGCGTCGCTGGCCGATCTGCAGTGGGTCATCGACGCGTACGCGCTGACGCTGGCCGCCCTGCTGCTGACCGCCGGCTCGCTGGCCGACCGCTTCGGCCGGCGCCTGCTGTTCGCGATCGGGATCGTGGCGTTCACGCTCGGGTCGCTGCTCTGCGGTCTGGCGCCGAGCTCGCTGTTCCTGACGCTCAGCCGCGCGTTTCAGGGCATCGGCGGCGCGATCATGTTCGCGACCGGGCTGGCGCTGATCGCGAACGCGTTCCACGGGCGCGACCGCGGCGCCGCGTTCGGCGTCTTCGGCGCCGTCACGGGGATCGCGGTCGCGGTCGGCCCGGTGCTCGGCGGCGCGCTCACCAGCGGGCTGTCGTGGCGCTGGATCTTCCTGGTCAACATCCCGGTCGGGATCGCCGCCTTCGCGGTCACGCTGCGCGAGGTCGACGAGTCGCGCGACCCGCACCCGCGGCGGATCGACTGGATCGGGCTGGTGACGTTCAGCGTCGGCCTGGGCGCGCTGGTCTACGGGCTGATCCGCGCGGGGGAGGACGGCTGGAGCATCGGCGCCGTGATCGTCTCGCTGATCGCCGCCGCGGTCCTGCTGGTCGCCTTCGTCGCCGCCGAGGCGCTGCAGGCGCGCCCGATGTTCGACCTGTCGCTGTTCCGCAAGCCGACGTTCGTGGGCGGGCTGATCGCCGCGTTCGCGATCTCGGCCTCGCTGTTCGCCATGTTCCCCTACCTGGTGATCTACATGCAGATCGGCCTCGGCCTGTCGGCGATCGAGGTCGGCGTGCGCTTCCTCGTGCTCTCCGGCCCGGTGTTCATCACCGCGGCGATCGCGGGCCGGCTGACCGAGCACATGCCGATCCGCTTCCTGATCGGCCCCGGGTTCGCGCTGGTCGGCGTCGCGCTGCTGCTGATGCGCGGCCTCGCGCCCGGCCAGGACTGGACGCACCTGATCCCCGGCTTCTTGATCGCGGGCATCGGCGCCGGGCTGATCAACGTGCCGCTGGCGTCGACCGCGGTCGGCGTGGTGGAGCCCGCGCGGGCGGGCATGGCGAGCGGCATCAACTCGACGCTGCGCCAGGTCGGCATCGCCACCGGCGTCGCCGCCCTGGGCACGATCTTCTCCCACCACACCGCCCACGCGACGTCGCGCCTGGGCGGCTTCGTCGACGGGCTCAACGCGATCCTCTTGGTGGGAGCGGTTCTCGCGTTCGTCGCGGCGGCGTCCTCGCTGCTACTGATCCGGCGCAAGGATTTTGTGAGATCGTCACCCGCCTGACCAGCGCTGAGCTCCGTCAACGGGCAGTTGGTTGACGTGGGTCAACGGGGGAGGCAGTTTCGAGCCCCGTAGGGTCTACGTCCAACCTGTGGGGGTCTGCCACATGAGAAGTGCCTTCGCGGCAAGCAGGAAGCTGCTCGCGTTGTGCCTGGGCCTGGTGTGCCTCGGCATCGCGCCGGCGGCGGCCGGAGCCGCCAGTGATGAACCGAGCGTGATCGAGTTCACCGTGCCGGACAATGCGGCGATCGATCAGCTCAACCAGCTCGGCTACGACATCACCGAGTATAAGCGCCCGAACAACGACGGGACGTTCACGATCTCCGCGGTCGTCACGCCCGGCGAGCAGGCGCAGCTGGAAGCGCTGGGCTACAAGGCCGGTGCCGTCGTCGAGACGCCCGAGTCCCAGGCGGCCGTGCGCGCCGAGGCCGACCGCAAGGATCGCGAGCTCGCCGACGCCAACGCCAACCTGAAGGCCGGCCGTACGGTCAAGAAGGCCGCCAGCGCGGCGGCCGACACCGTGCTCGCGAGCCGCGCCGACTACTTCGAGAACTACGCCGGGCGCTTCATCAACATCGAGGCGCGCACGAGCGCGGGCAGCCCCGTCTCGTCGCAGAACCCGGTCATGACCGCGTCCTGGGACTCGGGTCCGGGCACGGAGCTCGGCGGCCCCGGCAAGCAGGGCACGCTCTCGCCCTACATCGACAGCGACCCGCCGGACGCCAACTACTACCTGTACCACCGCAACATCTTCCGCGTGGGCGCGATCGGCGACGGCCCGATGCCGTCCGAGGTCCGCGTCGCCAGCGCCGACGGCGGCGTCGACACGATCCCGGTCAAGCGCTGGACGAGCAACGACGGCAAGCCGTTCCCGGCGGGCTACCTGCAGGACTTCAACACCAACTACGTCGACTCCAAGATGGCGTACGACAAGATCACGGCGCTGTCGGCCGAGTTCCCGCAGATCTCGCAGGTCTACGACCTGCCGAACAAGACCAACGGCTACCAGCGCAAGGCGCAGACCATCCTCGGCCTGGCGACGCCGTACGCCGGCGCCACCGGCAGCCTGCGCGGGACCGCCGCCGACCCGGCGGTCGTGCTGACCTCGCGCGCCTACGGCCAGAACGGCGGCAACGACATCACCGCCCAGATCACGCCGTCGGCCGGGCCCGACCAGACGCTGAACGTCAGCGTGTCCGGCACCGCGATCACGGTCCGCCCGGCGACCGACGCCACCGGCGCGATCACCAGCACGGCGGCGCAGGTCGTCGACGCGATCAACGCCAACCAGCCCGCCTCGGACCTCGTGTTCGCGGCCAAGTACCGCACCGACGAGGGCGCGGGCGTCGTGAGCGCCAACGCCACGCCGCTGCAGCTGAGCGACTTCCTGCAGGCGCCCGCGGATTACCCGCGGGGCCCGCAGACGGTCAAGATGCTCCGCATCGGCGCGCACCGCGACGGCTCGAAGGTCGGCGTCTTCCTGTACTGCCAGGAGCACGCGCGCGAGTGGGCGACGTCGCTGGTGTGCCTGGAGACCGCCGAGCGGCTGCTGCGCAACTACGCGACCGATCCGCTGACCAAGGACATCGTCGACAACCTCGACATCTTCATCGTCCCGGTCATCAACGCCGACGGCGTGACCTACTCCCGCTACGACTACACGTCGCAGCGCAAGAACATGATCAATTACTGCGCGTCGAGCCCGACGGGCAACAACGACCCGATGGCCCGCAACACGTGGGGCGTCGACATCAACCGGAACTTCTCGGTCGGGTCGATGTTCGACGGCTACGTCGGCGCGTCGTCGAGCTGCACGAGCGAGGTCTTCGCCGGCCCGGGCGAGTTCTCCGAGCCCGAGTCGCGCAACGAGCAGTGGATCCAGTCGACGTTCTCGAACATCAAGTTCGCCAACAACATCCACTCCTACGGCGGCTACTTCATGTGGCCTCCGGGCGCCTACAAGACGGTCGGCCGCGAGACGCTCCCGTACGCGTCCTACGGCACGAACCAGTTCTTCGACGCGACCGCCGCGCGCGTGCTGGACCGGATCCAGCGCTACCGCAAGACGACGGTGCTGCCGTCGCGCACCGGCCCCGTGGCCGACGTCCTGTACTCCGCGGCCGGCAACAGCGCGGACGAGGCGTACTACAACCACGGCATCATCGGCTACGACTTCGAGATCGGCGTCGATCGCTTCACCGGCACCAACGCCAACGGCAACCCGACGTTCTCGACCACGGGCTTCACGCCCGCCTACGCGAACGAGGGCCACGACGAGGGCATGGAGTTCGCCGACGGCAACATCGGCATGCTCGAGGCGGCGCTGGACTACTCGCGCGACGACTCGCCGCCGGTCGTGACGCCGAAGTGGACGCCGACCGACTCCGGCGTCGATCTCACGTTCGACCAGGACGAGCCGGCCGACATCTACTACACGCTCGACGGCTCGACGCCGACCGAGCAGTCCACGCACTACCAGCCCGAGGGCCCGCGTCAGCGGGTGCAGGCGGTCCACCTGGCGTTCCCGGCGACGCTCAAGTGGATCTCCTACGACCTCAAGCACCAGACCAGCGGCGTGCACACGTACGTGTGGACGGCGGACGGTCAGGGCACCGTCGGCGGCGACGTGCCGGCGACGCTCGCGCTGACCCTGGGCGCGCCGGCGGACTTCGGCGCGTTCACGCCGGGTCTCGCGAAGACGTACACGGCGTCGACCACGGCGACGGTGGTGTCGACCGCCGGTGACGCGACGCTCAGCGTCGCCGACCCGAGCGCCGATCACCCGGGCCATCTGGTCAATGGCGCGTTCGCGCTGCCGCAGCCGCTGAAGAGCGGCGGCTCGGAGCTCCCGGCCACCGTCAAGACCTACGACGGCCCGGTCTCCAACGACAACGCGACGATCGGGTTCTCGCAGGACATCGGCGCCGGCGACGCGCTCCGCACCGGGGCGTACTCGAAGACGCTCACGTTCACGCTGAGCACCACCACTCCGTGATGTAACGTCGCCGGAGGTCCGAGCTTGCGAGGACCGAAGGCGAAACTGTCAGTACGCTCGCAGCGGCATGTTGCCGCTGCGAGCCTTGCTGCGTGAGCTGGATCTCGAGGTCGCCGCCGGCGAGGCGGGGCTCGATCGGGCGGTGCGCTGGGTGCACATCTCAGAGCTCGCGGATCCGACCCCCTGGCTCAACGGCGGCGAGCTCCTGCTGACCACCGGGCTCGGGCTGGGCGACGATCCCGCCGCCTACCTGGCCCGGCTGGCCGACCACGGCCTCGCCGGGCTCGGCTTCGGGACCGGCTTCTCGCACGCGCGGGTGCCGGACGAGCTGGTGCGCACGGCGGCCGAGCGCGGCTTCCCGCTGTTCGAGGTGCCGTACGAGCTGCCGTTCATCGCGATCACCGAGCGGGCGTTCTCGCAGCTGGTCAACGAGCAGTACGCGGTGCTGCGGCGCGCGTTGAGCGCGCACGAGCGGCTGGAGCGGGTCGTGCTCTCCGAGCGCGGGCTCGCGGCGGTGGCCGCGGAGCTCGCGGCGCTGATCGGCGGCGCGGCGCTGATCTGCGACGGGCGCGGCGAGCTGCTGGCGCGGGCGGGCGAGCTCGCGGGCGGCGACGCGCCGCTCGAGGGCGGCGGCGCGGCGCTCCTCGCGGCCCTCGCCGCCGAGCTGCGCGAGCGGCGGCGCGGGTTCGTCCCGACGGCGCTCGGCGCCGGCGCGCTCGCGCTGCCCGTCGCGCGCGCCCCGCAGGCGCCGCGCAGCGAGGCGCCGCGGCCGCAAGCCTGGCTGGTCGCGGCCAAGGCGTCCGGGGCGCTGACCGAGTTCGACCGGCTGACGCTGCACCAGGCGGTCACGATCGTCGCGCTCGAGCTGCTGCGCCGGCGCGTGGTCGACGACACCGAGCGGCGGCT
This sequence comes from Solirubrobacter sp., assembly GCA_035555675.1. Taxonomy (GTDB): domain Bacteria; phylum Actinomycetota; class Thermoleophilia; order Solirubrobacterales; family Solirubrobacteraceae; genus Solirubrobacter. The sequence goes on from DATMGH010000004.1 coordinate 31,102, forward strand.
CGCCGGCGACGTCCTGAGCGCGCTGGTGGCGGGCGAGCTCGCCGGCGCCGAGCTCACACGCCGGTTAGAGCCGTTCGGCCTCGGCGAGCGCGCCGGCGCGCTCGTCCTGGCGCCCTCGCGGGCCGTGCGCGCGGTCGCCGAGGACGCGCTCGTCCAGGCCGTGCGCGAGGAGGTGGGCGGCGGCCTCGTGGCGCCGACGGGCCGCTTCGTCTGCGCGCTGCTGCCGGCGGCCGGCGACGACGAGCTGTTCGCGCTCGCCGCGCGCCTGCACGCCCGCGCGGTGCGGGTCGCGGGCGAGCCGCTGGCGGCCGGCGCCGGCCGCGCCGTGGCGACCGGCGAGCTGCGGCGCGGCTTCCACGAGGCCCGCTGCGCGCTCGAGGCCCGCGCGCTCGCGCTCAACGGCGAAGCGCCGCTGGAGCTGGCGACCTACCGCGACCTCGGCTCCTTCCAGCTGCTGCTCTCGCTGCAGGACGACGACGCCCTGCGGCTGTTCTGCGACTCGATCCTGGCGCCGATCGAAGCCTCCGAGGGCGCCTACGGCGGCGAGCTGATGCGCTCGCTGGAGGCCTTCATCGAGTGCAACGGGCAGTGGGAACGTGCGGCCAAGGCCCTGTTCTGTCACCGTCACACGCTTCGCTACCGGATCCGGCGCGTGGAGGAGCTCACAGGGCGCTCCCTGGACAGTGCCCGTGACCGGATCGACTTCTGGCTCGCCCTGCGCGGGAGAGAGCTGGTCCAGACAGAGAGGAACCCATGAAAGTCGGCGTCCCCACCGAGATCAAGACGGACGAGTACCGCGTCGCGCTGACGCCGGCCGGCGTGCGCGAGCTGGTCGAGCACGGCCACGAGGTGGTGGTCCAGCAGGGCGCCGGGGAGGGCTCGGCGATCAGCGATTCTGATTACACCTCTCAGGGGGCGCGCATCCTGCCCGACGCGGCGGCCGTGTTCGCCGAGGCGGACATGGTCGTGAAGGTCAAGGAGCCGCAGCCGGTCGAGGTCGCGCTGCTCGAGCCGCGCCACACGCTGTTCACGTACCTGCACCTGGCGCCCGACCCCGAGCTCACGCGCGGGCTGGTCGAGTCCGGCGCGACCTGCGTCGCCTACGAGACCGTCGAGGACGCGCGCGGGCGCCTGCCGCTGCTGGCGCCGATGAGCGAGGTCGCGGGCAAGATCGCCACCCAGGCGGGCGCGTTCATGCTCGAGAAGCCGCTCGGTGGTCGCGGCATCCTGCTCGGCGGGGTGCCGGGAGTCGCGGCCGCGAAGGTGATGATCATCGGCGGCGGCGTGGTCGGCATGAACGCGGCGTTCATCGCGCTCGGGATGGAGGCCACGGTCTACGTCTACGACCGCAACATCGACCGGCTGCGCGAGCTCGACATCGCGTTCAACGGCCGCGCCGACACGTGCTACGCGTCCACGCTGGACATCGAGCAGCGCCTGCCGGAGGTCGACCTGGTGATCGGCGCCGTGCTGGTCGCCGGCGCGAAGGCCCCGTACGTGATCCGGCGCGAGCAGCTGTCGCTGATGAAGCGCCAGGCCGTGCTGGTGGACGTCTCGATCGACCAGGGCGGCTGCTTTGAGACCTCGCACCCGACCACGCACTCGGACCCGGTCTACGAGGTCGACGGCGTCCTGCACTACTGCGTGGCGAACATGCCCGGCGCGGTGCCGGTCACGTCCACGCGCGCGCTGACCAACGCGACGCTGCCGTACGTGCTGCACGTGGCCGACGTGGGCGTCGCCGAGGCCGCGCGCGAGAACGCCGGCCTGGCCAAGGGCGTCAACGTCGTCGCCGGCAAGGTCACCTATAAGCCCGTCGCGGAGGCCACGGGGCAGCCGTACGGAGAGCTGTTCGAGACGCTGGCGGCGTAACGTCACACGATGTCCGAGCTTGCGAGGACAGAGGGCGAAACCGGTGATTGACGCGGTCGTCATCGGCGCCGGCCATAACGGCCTCGTGGCGGCCGCGTACCTCGCGCGCGCCGGGAAGTCCGTCCTGGTGCTCGAGCGGCGCGACCACGTCGGCGGCGCGGCGGTCTCGGAGAAGCCGTGGCCGGGCGTCGACGCCCGGCTCTCGCGCTACGCGTACCTCGTCGCGCTGCTGCCGCAGCGGATCCGCGACGAGCTGGGCCTGACGGTCGAGCTGCGGCGGCGCGCCGTCTCCTCCTACACGCCGCGCGCCGACGACGGCGGCCTGCTGGTGCGCGCGGGCGAGCCGCCGCACGCGCGCTGGGCCGAGTTCTACGCGCTGGCCGACCACGTCGCCAAAGGCGTCTGGCCGTCGCTGCTGGAGCCGCTGGTCTCGCGCGCCGAGCTGCGCGCCCGGGTGGGCGACCCCGGGGCGTGGGACGCGCTGATCGAGCGCCCGCTGGGCGAGGTCCTGGCCGCCTACTTCCCGGACGACCTGGAGCGCGGGATCGTCGCCACGGACGCGTTGATCGGCACGTTCGCGGGCCTGGACGACGAGTCGCTGCGCCAGAACCGCTGCTTCCTCTACCACGTGCTGCACGAGTGGGACGTCCCGGTCGGCGGCATGGGCGCGCTGACCGAGAGCCTGGCGGCAGTGGCGTGGGCCGCGGGCGCGGAGCTGCGGCTCAACACCGAGGTCACCGCGATCGACACCGACGGCGTCAGCGCCGAGGTGCGGTTCGACGGCGGCGCGGTGACCGCCCGCCACGTGCTCAGCAACGCCGCGCCGGCCGTGCTGGCGGGCCTGCTCGGCGAGCCCGCGCCGGACCCGCCGCCCGAAGGCGCGCAGCTCAAGCTCAACCTGCTGCTCAAGCGGCTGCCGCGGCTGCGCGACGCCGCGGTCGACCCGCGCGAGGCGTTCGCGGGCACGTTCCACGTCAACGAGTCCGCCACCCAGCTGGCACTGGCCTACGCGCAGGCTCAGCGCGGCCGTGTGCCCGCGCTGGCGCCCTGCGAGGTCTACTGCCACTCGCTCACGGACCCGTCGATCCTCGGCCCGGAGCTGCGGGCGGCGGGCGCGCAGACGCTGACGTGCTTCGGCCTGCACATGCCCGCGCGGCTGTTCGCGGCGACGCCGGAGGAGGCCAAGGCACGGGCGATCGAGTCCACGCTGGCGTCGCTCAACAGCGTGCTGGGCGAGCCGATCGAGGACTGCCTGTGGATCGCGCCGTCGGGCGAGCCGTGCCTGGAGGCGCGCACGCCGCTGGAGCTCGAGGCCGAGCTGGCGCTGCCGGGCGGGAACATCTTCCACCGCGACCTCGCGTGGCCGTTCGCCGAGGACGAGGCCGAGGTCGGCACCTGGGGCGTCGAGACCGCGCACGCGAACGTGCGGCTGTGCGGCGCCGGCGCCCGCCGCGGCGGCGGCGTCAGCGGCATCCCGGGGCACAACGCGGCGATGAGCGTGCTCTCATGTAAAACCTGACGCTGACGTTAGGATCTGGTTCCATGACGGTCGAACCAGCTGTCCAACACCGGCGCATCGCGGGCCTGCATCTGGAGTACAAGTGGTGGGCGCTCACGTGCACCAGCCTCGGGATGCTGCTGGCGACGATCAACTCGGGCACGCTGATCATCGCGCTGCCCGACCTCGAGCGGGCGCTCGGGACGAGCATCCTCTCGCTCGTCTGGGTGATCCTCGCCTACATGATCTCCTCGACCGTGCTGGTGCTGTTCGCCGGCCGGCTGTCGGACCTGTTCGGCCGCAAGCAGGCCTACGTCGCGGGGTTCGTGCTGTTCGCGCTGGCCTCGCTCGGCGCCGGGTTCGCCCACGACGGCACGGTGCTGATCCTCTGGCGGATCATGCAGGGCGTCGGCGGCGCGTTCCTGTTCGCCAACTCCGCCGCGCTGGTCACCGACGCGTTCCCGCGCGAGCAGCTCGGGCTGGCGATGGGCACCAACACGATGGTGGCCGCGATCGGGCTGGTGATCGGGCCGGTGCTGGGCGGCGCGCTGGTCGCGATCTCCTGGCAGTGGGTGTTCTGGTTCAACGTCCCGTTCGCGCTGCTCGGGTCGCTGTGGGCGGCGCTGGTCCTGCGCGAGCTGGCGCGGCCGGACCGCGTGCGCGGGTTCGACATCCCGGGCGTGCTGGTGTTCGTGGTCGGGCTCACCGGGCTCGTCTACGGGCTCTCGCGCGGCGGGCTGAACGGCTGGTCGGACCCGCTGACGATCGGCGGGCTCGTGGTCGGCGCCGTGCTGCTGCCGCTGTTCGTGGCGATCGAGCGCGTGCACCACGCGCCGATGCTCGACCTGACGATCTTCGAGAACCGCCTGTTCGCCGCCGCCACCGCCGCGGCGTTCATCAACGGGCTCTCGCGCTTCGCGCTGATGTTCCTGTTCGTCTTCTACTTCCAGGGCGTCAAGGGGCAGGACCCGATCACAGCCGGCATCGAGCTGGCGCCGATGGCGATCGGGATGCTGATCGCCTCGCCGCTGGCGGGCGTCTGGGCCGACCGCCGCGGCTCGCGCGCGCTGGCCGCGCTCGGCATGTTCGTGTCCGCCATCGCGTTGGCCGGGATGACCATGCTCGACGTCCACACGGCGTACTTCTGGTCGGCGCTCTGGCTGTTCGTGGTCGGCGTCGGCTCGGGCATGTTCAATAGCCCCAACACGGCGGCGATGATGGGCACCGTGCCCGCGTACCGGCGCGGGATCGCCGCGGGCGCGCGGACCGTGCTGCAGAACACCGGCGCGGTGATCTCGATCGCGTTCGTGCTGGCGATCGTCACCTCCTCGGTGGACAAGAACACGCTGTTCGCGATCTTCTCGGGCGTCACGACCGGCCTGTCGGACGCGACGCTGGCGCCGTTCGTGTCGAACATGCACACGGCGCTGTGGGTGCTGGCGGCGACGTCGCTGGTCGGCACCGGGATCTGTCTGTTGCGGCCACGGGGAGCGTGAGGGACGTGCGGATCGGGACGCTGGCGCGCGAGACGGGGACGACCGTTCGGACCGTCCGCTACTACGAGGAGATCGGGCTGCTGCCCTCGTCCGAGCCGCGGGCCGCGGGCGCGCACCGCGAGTACGGGCCCGAGGACGTCGAGCGCCTGACGCTGATCCTGCGCCTGCGCGACCTGCTCGGGCTCTCGCTCGACGAGCTGCGCGACGTGATCCACGGCGAGGACGCGCGTGTGGCGCGCCGGCGCGAGTACCGCGCGACCTCCGACCCGGAGTCGCGGCGGCGGCTGCTGGCGGAGGGGCGCGCGCACACCGACCGGCTGCTGGCGCTGGTGCGCCGGCGCGCCGACGAGCTGGCCGAGTTCGAGGCCGAGCTGCGCGAGCGGCGGACCAAGCAGTCACGCAAGTTGGGCGAGCTCGTCTGATGCCCGCCGTCAGCGCCACCCGGCTGGTCGTGCGCTTCGGGACGCTGACGGCGGTCGACCACGTCTCCCTGGAGGTCGACCGCGGCGAGGTGTACGGCCTGCTCGGCCCCAACGGCGCGGGCAAGACGACCACGCTGCGGGTGCTGACGACGCTGCTGCCGCCCGACGCGGGCTCGGCCACCGTGGCCGGCTACGACGTGGCGCGCGACGCGCTCGCGGTACGGGCGTCGATCGGGTACGTGCCGCAGGCGCTGTCGGCCGACGGCGGGCTGACCGCGGCCGAGAACCTCGACTTCTACGCGCGCGTGACCGGCGTGCCGCGGCGCGAGCGCCGCGCCCGGATCGCGGACGCGGTGGCGGCGATGGAGCTCGAGCCGATGCTCGACCGGCTCGCGCGCACGTTCTCCGGCGGGATGCTGCGGCGGCTCGAGATCGCCACCGCGCTGCTCAACCGCCCCGAGGTCCTGTTCCTGGACGAGCCGACCGTCGGCCTGGACCCGACGGCGCGCGCGCTCGTGTGGGAGCGCGTGCACGGCCTGCGCGCGGACGCCGGCACGACCGTGGTCGTCACCACCCATTTGATGGAGGAGTCCGAGCGCCACTGCGACCGGCTCGCGATCATGGACCACGGCCGGGTGGTCGAGCTCGGGTCGCCCGCCGCGCTGCTCGAGCGCCACGGCGCTCACTCGCTCGAGGACGTCTTCACCGCGGTCACCGGCGGCGAGATCGCCGAAGGAGGGAGGTTGCGCGATGTCCGCTCCCAGCGTCGCATCGCCTCGCGGCTCGGCTGAGCGACCGCTCGCGCTGGCGGGCGGGCCGCTGCGCCGGCTGCTCGACGGCACGTACGCGATGGCCCTGACCGAGTGGCGCAAGCTGCGCCACAACCGGATTGACCTGTTCACGCGCTCCGTCCAGCCGCTGCTGTGGCTGTTCGTGTTCGGAACCGCGATGAGCCGCCTGCGCTCGATCCCGACCGGCGGCATCGAGTACCGCGCCTACCTGGCGCCCGGCATCCTCGCGCAGGCGGCGATGTTCATCGCGATCTTCTTCGGCCTGGCCGTGATCTGGGAGCGCGACGTCGGCCAGTTGCAGCGGCTGCTGGCGACGCCGCTGCCGCGCTCGGCGATCGTGCTCGGCAAGGCCTCGGGCGCGGCCACGCGGGCGCTGGTGCAGGCGGCGATGCTGCTGACCGTGGTGGCGATCGCCGGGATCGGCCTGCGCTGGACGGTCACCGGCGTGCTCGGTGCGCTGGTGCTGCTCGCGATCGGCACCGGCGCGTTCGCGTGCCTGTCGATGGCGATCGCGTCGACCGTCAAGGAGCGCGAGCGCTTCATGGGCATCGGCCAGCTGGTGATGATGCCGCTGTTCTTCGCGTCCTCCGCGCTGTACCCGCTGGCGATCATGCCGGGCTGGCTGCACGCGGTCGCGCTGGTCAATCCGCTCACCTATGAGGTCGAGGGTTTGCGGGCGTTTCTGCTCGGCGGCGGACATCCGTGGCTCGACGTGCTGATCTGCACGGGCTGGCTGGTGGCGCTCGGCTGCACGGCCACGGTCGCGTATCCCCGGGCGATCCTGTAGCGCTCGACCTGGGCGCTGCTACCATCCGGCCCCGTATGCCGACGACGTCCCAGCTGGTCCGCAAGGGCCGCAACCCGAAGACGAAGAAGCTCGCCACCCCCGGCTTGAAGTCCGGCAAGGGCCGCAAGAAGAAGGTGGCCGCGCCTCAGCGTCGCGGCGTCTGCACCCGCGTCTACACCACCACGCCCAAGAAGCCGAACTCGGCTCTGCGCAAGGTGGCCCGCGTGCGGCTGACGAACTCGATGGAAGTCACGGTGTACATCCCCGGCGAGGGCCACAACCTGCAGGAGCACTCCGTCGTGCTCGTGCGCGGTGGCCGCGTCAAGGACCTTCCGGGCGTGCGTTACAAGGTCGTTCGCGGCACGCTCGATGCCGCCGGCGTCTCGGATCGCAAGAAGGCCCGGTCCCAGTACGGAGTGAAGGCGAAGTAATGCCGCGTCGCGCAGCCGCAGGGCGCCGGACCATCGATCCGGACCCCGTTCACCGCTCCAAGCTCGTCCAGCAGGTCATCAACAAGGTGATGCTGGACGGCAAGAAGTCCACCGCCGAGCGCATCGTGTACGACGCGCTGGCGATTCTCGCCGAGCGTACGGGCAAGGATGCGGTGGAGGCGCTGGAGACGTCGATCAAGGCGCTCACGCCGGTGCTCGAGGTCCGCTCCCGCCGCGTCGGCGGCGCGACCTACCAGGTGCCGGTCGAGGTGCCCGCGCCCCGCGCGCGCACGCTCGCCGTCCGCTGGCTGGTCGAGTTCTCGCGCAACCGCCGCGAGAAGTCGATGGCGCAGCGCCTGGCCAACGAGCTGCTGGACGCGCAGTCCCAGCAGGGCGGCGCCTACAAGCGCAAGGACGACATCTTCCGCATGGCGCAGGCCAACAAGGCCTTCGCGCACTACCGCTGGTAGTTGACGGCGGGGCAGCCCCCGCCCCGCCCGATCATCCAGCCTCAAGCGGCGCTCGCCAGCGCCCGAGCGCGTTTCTCGCCCGCCGACCCTGGATACTGCAGGGGGATGCGGGCGATTGCCGTTAAGGAGTGGGGTGGACGCGACCGGCTCGAGCTGCTCGAGGTCGAGCCGCCGCCGGTCGCGCCGGACGGCGTGCTGGTGCGCGTCCGCGCGGCCGCGCTGAACCCGGTCGACTACAAGGTCCGCGAGGGGTACCTGGCCGGCCTGTTCCCGTACCACTTCCCGGTCATCCTGGGCTGGGACGCGGCGGGGACCGTCGAGCGGGTCGGCCCCGCGGTCACGTGGTTCAAGCCCGGCGACCGCGTCTACGGCTACTGCCGCCGGCAGGACCTGCAGTACGGGACCTACGCGGAGCTCACGAGCGTTCCCGAGGGCTACGTCGCCCACATGCCGCCGGAGCTGTCGTTCGAGGCGGCGGCGGCGCTCCCGCTCGCGGGGCTGGTGTCGCACCAGTCGCTCGAGCGGCTCGGGCTGCGCGGCGGCGAGTCGCTGTACCTGACCGGCGGTGCCGGCGGCGTCGGCCACCTCGCGATCCAGCTCGCGCGTGCCCGCGGCGCACGAGTGATCGCGTCCGGCTCGCCTCAGAGCCACGACTTCATCCGCTCGCTCGGCGCCGAGCCGGTCGACTACGCCGACCCGGAGCTGGCCGCGCGCGTGCGCGAGCTCACCGACGGCGGGGCGGACGCGGCGTTCGACCTCTTCGGCGGCGCGGTGCAGGAGCAGGCGTTCGCGGCCCTGCGCCGGGGCGGCCGGCTGGTCTCGATCGCGACGCCGCCGGAGCCGCGCGAGCACGTCGAGACCGGGTACGTCTTCGTGCGCCCGTCGGGCTACGACCTCGGCGAGGTGATCACCCCGCTGGTCAACGACGGCGGGCTGGTCGCGCACGTCTCCGGGACGTACCCGCTCGAGCAGGTCGCCGCCGCCCACGAACGGCTCGAAGGCGGGCACGTACGCGGCAAGCTGGTGCTGACGGTCGCGTAGACCGCGCGGTTCCCGGTTGGCGGTTCCTCATCGCTCATGTACTGTCGCTGCCCTACCGGGAAGGGGGCACATTGATGAGGGTGTCTGCGATTGCGGCGACGGCGCTGGCGGTGGGTCTCGGGGCCGCCGCACCGGCGGGTGCCGCGCCGAAGCAGCTGGAGCCGCTCAACCAGTACACGGTGCGCGGCGGCGACCCGTCGGTGCTCGGCGGGCTCGGGTACGACGTGACCGAGGGCGGCGGCGCGAGCGGGCACGGCATCGTGGCCACGCCCGCGCAGGCGGCCGCGCTGCGCGCGAAGGGCTTCACGGTGACCGCGCCGTACGGCGAGGCCAAGGCCAAGCGCGCGGCGCCGCCCAACCCGCTGGCCGACCCGGCCTACGGCTACGACGTCTTCCGCCCGTGGTCGCTCAAGCCGGCGCCGTGCCCGGGCACGTGCTCGGGCGCCGTGGACGCCGCGGGCCAGCCGGTCAACCTGCAGACCTGGTACGAGCAGCAGCGCGCCGCGCACCCGGGCCTGGTCAAGAAGGTCGTGTACGGGAAATCGCGCTTCGGGCAGGACCTGGTCGCCTACAAGGTCAGCGCCGACGCGCACGCCCTGGCCGACGGCGCCAAGCCGGTCGTCTGGTACGAGACCACCCAGCACGCGCGCGAGTGGATCGCGACCGAGGTCGGGCGGCGGCTGTTCGCCTACGTGCTCGCGCACGCCACGGACGCCGCGACCGACGTCCCCGCGGTGCTGGCCGGCACCGAGCTGTGGTTCGTGCCGGTGGTCAACGTCGACGGCTACGACTACACGTTCCAGAACAAGAACACGCGCCTGTGGCGCAAGAACCTGGCCGACAACGACGGCGACGACCAGATCACGGCCAAGGACGGCGTCGACACCAACCGCAACTGGGCCGAGAAGTGGCGCTACGACCAGGAGGGCGCGTCGGACGCGTTCGACAGCGAGACCTACCGCGGCGCCGCGGCCCAGTCCGAGCCCGAGGTGAGCGCGCTGGACGCCCTGATCGGGCGGCTGAAGCCGAAGCTCCTGCTCGACTACCACTCCTACGGGCCGCTGATCCTCTACCCCGAGGGCTGGCAGGTGGAGACGCCGAGCACCGACACGCCGGCGACCGCCGCGCTGGCCGGCGTCGACGACGACCATCCGGCGATCGCGGGCTTCGACCCCGACGTCTCCGGCGAGCTCTACACCACCAACGGCGACGTCACCGACCACGCGTACAACCGCTACGGCACGCTGGCGTACACCGTCGAGCTCGAGCCGGGCAGCGGGCCCGGCGTCGGCGGCACGGTCGCCGGGCCGGACGCCTTCAGCCCGGGCGGCTTCGTGTTCCAGGACAGCGAGGCGGCGGTCGAGGAGCAGTTCCAGCGCAACCTGGGCTTCGCGCTCGACCTGGCGCGCTCGGCGCCGCACCCGGGCCGCCCCACCTCGCACCTGGGCAACGTCGCGCCCGACTTCGAGGTCAGCGCGTTCAAGTTCTCGTACGGCGACCCGCAGGTGGTCGAGGTCAACGCGAACCGCGACCTCGGGCCGGTCGAGGTGCAGTGGCGGGTCGGCGACGGCCCGGTCCACCGCGCGCCGACGACCGAGTTCAAGGGCGGCGAGCGCTACGACCCGCCCGGCGTCTACTACCACAAGCTGCGCGGCACGGTGACCGGGTTCGGCGCGGGCGACCGCGTGGAGGTGTGGTTCACGGCCGGCAGCCACACCTCGTCGGCGTTCACGTTCACGGCCGAGAAGTCGAAGGCCGGCGACGTGCTCGTGCTCGCGGCCGAGGACTACACCGGCAACACGGACCTGCTCGGCCGCGGTCCGCACCCCGGGCCGGAGTACCTCGGCGCCTACACCCAGGCCCTGCAGGATCTGGGCGTGGCGTTCGACGTCTACGACGTGGACGCGCACGCCCGTACAGCGCCGGACCCGCTCGGCGTGCTCGGGCACTACAAGAGCGTGATCTGGTACACGGGCGACGACGTCTATGTGCGCGAGCCGACCCAGCCCGCCGGTACCGGCAACTCGAAGCTGATGGACGACGAGGTGATGGCCGTCCGCGACTACCTCAACGAGGGCGGGACGGCGCTCATCACCGGCCAGCAGGCGCTCGCGGGCGCGTGGCTGGAGTTCCTCTACAACCCGCTGGGCGCACCGCCGAACCCGTTCTGCAAGTCCAACAACACGCAGGGCCAGGACGACGCGGACGACCCGCCCGGGCAGTCCACGAACTGCATCATCGTGTCCAACGACTTCATCCAGTACTACCTGGGGGCCTGGATCAGCATCGTCGCGGCGACCGGCGACGAGGTCGCGACGCTGCCGTTCAAGGGCGCCGGCGGCCCGTTCGGGACCACGCCGTTCACGCTCAACGGCGCGGGCTCGGCGGACAACCAGCAGCTGGCGCAGACGTTCGTGACGACGTCGAGCGTGCTGCCGGCGAACGAGTTCCCGCAGTTCGCGTCCGCGCCAGCGATCGGCTTCGAGCGCCCGCCGGCGTTCGATCCGCCCGAGGGCACCAAGTACGCCTACGCGGCCTCCAGCGACGAGGGCTACCAGCGCCTGCGCCGCACGATCGACCTGCGCGGGGCGGCGTCGGGGAGCCTGAAGTTCAAGTTCTCCTACGACACCGAGCAGGACTACGACTACGTGTTCGTCGAGGCGCACACCGCCGGCTCCGACGACTGGACGACGCTGCCCGACGTCAACGGGCACACCAGCGACGACGTCGGCGGGTCGTGCGACATCGACTGGGACACGATCCACCCGTTCCTCGCCCACTACCAGACCAACCCGACGCCGGACGAGGACTGCACGCCCACCGGCACCACGGGCGCCTGGAACGCGGCGACCGGCAACTCCGGCGGCTTCCAGGACTGGGAGGTCGATCTGTCGGCCTACGCCGGCAAGCAGGTCGAGGTCTCGATCACCTACGCGCAGGACTACGCGGCGGCCGGCCTGGGCGCGTTCGTCGACGCCGTGCAGGTCCTCAAGGACGGCGCCGTGAGCGAGTCCACCGGGTTCGAGGACGGGCTCGCGCCCTGGGTCGCCGGGCCGCCGCCGGCCGGGACCGTCAACGACGCGGCCTGGGTCGCGCGCGGCGCCGTCGGGTTCGAGGAGGGGCCGGGCATCGCGACCGACGACACGCTCCTGTGGGGCTTCGGCCTGGAGGGTGTGTCCACCCGGGCCGAGCGCGCCGCGGTCCTGGGCGACGCGCTGGCCTACCTGCAGCGGCCGCGGCCGGCCACGCCGCCGGCGCCCGGGCCGCCGCCGGCGACGTACTCGACCAGCGCGCAGGGCACGGTCGGCGGCAGCGTGCCGGCGACGCTCGCGCTCACGCTCGGCGGGCCGGCGTCGTTCGGCGCGTTCACGCCCGGGGTCACGCGGACGTACCTCGCGTCGACCACGGCGAGCGTGACGTCGACCGCGGGCGACGCGCTCCTGAGCGTGAGCGACCCGTCGGCCGTCGGCACCGGCCACCTGGTCAACGGCACGTTCGTCCTGCCCGAGCCGCTGCAGGCCCGGGCCGGCGCTGGCGCGGCCTACGCGGACGTGGGCGCTTCGCTGGGCCTGCGGACGTGGAGCGCGCCGGTCGCCAACGACGCGCTGACGCTCGAGTTCTCGCAGGCGGTCAAGGCGAGCGACGCGCTGCGGACGGGCACGTACGGCAAGGCGCTGACGTTCACGCTGTCCACGACGACGCCGTAGCGTGGTGGGCCCCCGAGCGGCGGCTCGGGGGCCCGTCCACTCACGCCGGAACGAGGATCCCGCGGCCCTGCAGGCGCCCGTGGTCGAGGTCAGCCATGGCGTCGTTGATCGCGTCCAGCGGGTACTGCGTGGTGTGCAGCGTCACCTTGCCCTGCGCGGTCAGCGTCATCAGGTCCTGCAGGTCGGTGTAGGTGCCGACGAGGTTGCCGATGAAGCTGATCTCGCGGCTGATGACGTCGATCGTCGGGATGTCGATGTTCTCGCCGTAGCCGATCACGTAGTAGAAGCCGCCGTCCTGCACCATCGCGACGCCGTCCTCGATCGCGCCCTTCTCGCCGACGAAGTCGATGATCGCCTCGGCGCCCAGGCCGTCCGTCAGCTCGGCGACGGTGTCGCGCTGGGAGCCGTCGACCTTGACCGTGTGGTCGGCGCCGAGCTCGCGCGCGAGCGCGAGCGCCTGCTCGGACGGGTCGATGACCACGATCTCGGTCGGCGTGTACGCCTTCAGGCACTGGATGCCGATGTGCCCGAGCCCGCCGGCGCCGATCACGACCGCCTTGGTGCCGGCGCCGAGGACCGGGATCGCCTTCTTGACCGCGTGGATCGCGGTCAGGCCCGCGTCGGCGAGCGCGGCGATGTCGGTCGGGTGCAGCGACGGGTCGAGCTTGACGACCGACCGGGCGCTGGTCTGCAGGTACTCGGCGAAGCCGCCGTCGCGGTTGATGCCGGGGAACGCGCCGTTGACGCAGTGCATGTCGTCCCCGCGCCGGCAGGGGCGGCACAGCCCGCACGAGATGAACGGGTGCACGATGACGGTGTCGCCGACCTCGACGTTGGTGACCGCGGCGCCGACCGCCTCGATCCAGCCCGCGTTCTCGTGCCCGGGCACGTAGGGGAGGGCGACCTGGGACTTCTCCGCCCACTGGCCCTCCTGGATGTGCAGGTCGGTCCGGCAGAGCCCGGCCGCGCCGATCCGGACGATCACGTCGAGCGGGCCGAGCAGCTTGGGCTCCTCGATCTGCTCGACGCGCAACGGCTCGTGGTAGGCGTGCAGGCGTGCGGCTTTCATGCGGCTTCCTCCCGGTAGCGGACGCTCAGCAGGTCGCGGCACAGGCCGCCGTTGGTCTCCAGCGAGAGCGCGGTCAGCCGCGCCAGGCGGGAGAAGCGCGCGAAGTCGCTGACCGGCGCGCCGTCGCCGGTCACGAACGCGGGCGCGTCGTCGCCGGCGGGGATGCCGAGCGCGGCCCGCAGCTCGCGGCAGCGCTCGGCGTCGGGGCCGGTCAGGTCGCCCAGCCGTACGCCGGCGGGGTCGGGGATGCTCGCCAGCAGCCGGCCCTCGCGGGCGACCAGCGCCTTGCGCTGGAACAGTGCCCGCAGCGCGTCCAGCGACCCCTCGGTCTCGCCCGGGAACGCGTCCGCGAACGCCCCGTCGCGCGCGACGGCGGCGTTGATCTCGGCGCCCGTGTAGTGGTCCTCGAGCGTGACGTCGACGGCCCGCAGGCCGGGGACGCGGGCGAGCGCGGCGCGCGCGTCGGCGGCCATCAGGAACGCGAAGTTGGGCGCGCACTGCGGCGTCGGCAGCCGCAGGCGCACCGTCACGTCGCCGTCCTCACTCACCGCGCACGCGCCGACGAAGCCGAGCGTGGTGATCGGCTCGTCGAGCTCGGGGTCGTAGACGGTCCCGAGCTCTGACAGCACCTGGGCGCGCAGCGTCACCCCGCGACTCCGACCGCGCTCTCGGGCGTGGCCACCGGCTCGGGGATCCGCAGCTCGGCCGGGACGTCGACGTCGTACAGCGCCGCCGCGTTGAGGCCGAGGATCTTGCGCTTGCCGTTCTCGTCCAGCCGCGGGTAGTCGGCGAACTGCGGCTGGTCGGGCATCTCCCAGTTCAACAGGCCCTCGATCTGCCAGCGCGGCTCCCAGATCGCGTAGTCGGACCCGAACAGCATCTTGTCCTCGCCGACCCAGAACAGCAGCTCGCCCATCACCTTGGCGAAGAAGTTCGGGCGCGCGTGCATCAGGCCGCCCAGCGCCACGGCCAGGCCGGCGTAGACGTTCGGCTCCTGCGTGGCCATGAAGCAGAAGTCCTCGATCCGCGGCAGGCCGACGTGCTCGACCACGAAGTTCAGCCGGCCGTTGTAGTCGGTCGCGACGTGGTCGACGTCGGAGACGTCGAACGCGTCCTTGTCCAGCGGCCAGATCGTCGGGCCCTTGTGGACGTGGACGTTGCGGATGCCGAGCTCGACGCACTTGTCGAAGAACGGCTTGGCCGCCTCGTCGCTGAGCTTCCAGCCGCGCGAGCCCTGATACCACTCCGCGGTGTAGAGCTTGACGCCCTTGAAGTGGTAGCGCTCGTTGTCGGCCTCCAGCTGCTCGAGCCCGGCGGTGCCCTCGCGCGGGTCGAAGCGGCCGTTGACGATCAGCTTGCCCGGGAAGCGCTCCAGCAACGCGGCGTTGTGCTCGACGTCGTTGAAGCCCTCCGTGTACCACTCCTTCAGGTACGTCGACTGGAAGATCGCCTTGTCGACGCCGCCTTCGACGAACACGTCGTGCTCGAAGTCGTCGACGCTGTACCTCTGGAACTTCTCGAGCGTCCAGTGCGTCTCGGCCGGGCCGAGGCCCTGGTAGGCGTGGAAGCACTCGATCCAGCCCTTCGCGTACTCCTCGGCGCCGGGGCGCCAGTTCGCCGGCGACGCGTCCCAGAAGTGCAGGTGGCTGTCGAGGATGAAGTACTTCTTGCCATCCTTCACGAACATGCGCTCTCCTCCTTACTGCTTCGAACTGAGCTCCCCGGCTGCCCTCGACGCGACGCACACGAAGCGGTCCAGCGCGCGGCGGACCCGCCGCGCGGGCGCCACCACGGCCACGGCGCCCAGCACCGCGCCGCCGCCGCCGAAGATCGGGACCCCGACGCAGGCGTCACCGTCGCCGACCACCACGCTGTAGTGCAGCTCCGCCGCCTCGTCCAGCGCGGCACGCAGCTCGGCCTCGTCGAAGAGCTCGTGGCGGAGCGTCGCGGCGCGGCGGGTCGTCTCCAGCGCCTCCTCGGTGCCGTCGGGCGGCATGTGCGCGAGGATCACCCGCCCGGCGGCGAGCAGGTGTGACAGCGCGACGGCGCCTGGGGGATAGTGGCCCGTGCACGTCGCGCCCGGCACCTCGGCGGCCGCGGCCACGCGCGTCTGCGCGCCGGTCAGCCGGGCCAGCACGGCCACGTCGTCGATCGCGAACGCGGCGCGGCCGAGCACGCGCCGCACGCCGACCGTGATCGCGCCGTCGCTCGCGCCCGGCACGCGCCCGGGGCGGAGGCGGTGGTCGTCGCCGCGCTCGAGGTAGCCCTCGTAGAGCAGCGTGTTGACCAGGTGGTAGGTCGTCGCCAGGTTCAGCCCGAGCGCCGCCGCGATCTCCTTCACGCCCAGCGGCCGGCCGGCCGCGTGCACGTGCTCGAGAATCCGCATGCCGCGGGAGAGGGCCTGGATCCGGTCTGACGGTGCGTCGTCTGCCACGTCTCCTCCACACCGAACGCTACTCCTCGCGAGCGCGAGTGGACCCCGATTTCAGATGGTGAAATCGCGGGCACCCGGGTGTGCCCGCGGGGCTAAGGTCGGTCCCGTCTCAGACCAAGGAGGAGACATGGCTGGCTCGAACGGCGTAGGCCCCGCCGTGTTCGCGGCGCCGCTGCGCTACATCCAGGGGCCGGGCGCCCTCGACACGCTCGGCGACGAGCTCACCCGGCTCAAGGCGTCACGGCCGCTGATCCTGTGCGACCCGTCGGTGCGCGGGCTGCTCGGCGCGCGGCTGGAGGGCTTCGGCACCGTCGTCGACTTCAACGGCGAGGCGTCGCCGGGCGAGATCGACCGCGTCGCCGCCGCCGCGAGCGGCGCCGACGCGATCGTGGGCGTCGGCGGCGGCAAGACGCTCGACACGGCCAAGGCGGTCGCGCATCCCGCCGGCCTCCCGCTGATCGTGGTGCCGACGATCGCGTCCACGGACGCGCCGACCAGCTCGCTGTCGGTCATCTACGACGACCACGGCGCGTTCCTGGAGTACCGGTTCTACGGCCGCAACCCGGACGTGGTCCTGGTCGACAGCGCGATCATCGCCGGCGCGCCGGTCCGCTTCCTCGTGGCCGGGATCGGGGACGGCCTGTCGACGTTCTTCGAGGCGGACGCGTCGTCGACTACGCGCCAGCCGGCGATGGCGGGCGGCCCGCCGCTGCTGGCGGCCACGACGCTCGCGCGGCTCTGTTACGACACGCTGCTGGCCGACGGGCTGGCGGCGCGCCACGCCGTCGAGCACGGGATCGTCACGCCCGCGCTCGAGCGGGTGATCGAGGCCAACACGCTGCTGTCCGGCCTCGGCTTCGAGTCCGGCGGTCTGGCCGCGGCGCACTCGATCCACAACGGCCTGACCGTGCTGCACGAGACGCACGACTACTGGCACGGCGAGAAGGTCGCGATCGGGGTCATCGGGCTGCTGGTCCTGGAGGGCCAGCCGCAGGCGCTGATCGACGAGGTCGTCGACTTCTGCCTGCGCGTCGGGCTGCCGGTCACGCTCGCCGACATCGGCGTCGAGGCGGACGCGGAGACGCTGCGGCCGGTCGCCGACGCGGCCTGCGCGGACGGCGAGACGATCCACAACGAGCCGTTCCCCGTGACGCCGGACATGGTCGTCGCCGCGCTGCTGGCGGCGGACGCGATCGGCGCCGAGCGGCGCACGCTGCTCGAGCGCACGCTCGAGCTGCCGGAGGCGTGCGTGTAGGGCTAGCCACAGGTGGCGCCGGGGGTGCGCGGCGGCGCACACGCCCCGGCGCCCCAATGGAAAGCGGGCGGCGGCGAGCGATCGTCGAGGACATGTCCGCTCACGCTTCTCCCGGCCTGCTCGGGCGCATCACGCGCCGCAGCGCCGCCGCCTCCGCCCGCCGCCCCAAGACCGTCGTCGCCCTCTGGCTGCTGCTCGTGGTCGGGTTCGCGGTCGCGGGCGGGATGACCGGCACCAAGATGCTCACCGGCGCCGACGCCGGGGTGGGCGAGTCCAGCCGGGCGGACGCGCGGCTCGCCGCCGCGGGGCTCCAGGATCCGGCGGTGGAGAGCGTGCTGGTGCGCTCGTCTTCTGCGGCGCGGACGAGCGCCGCGACGGCGGACGTCGCACGGCGCGCCCGCGCCGTGCCGGAGGTGGCGCACGTGCGCACGGACCTGCGCCGCGACGGCGGGCGGACGGCGCTCGTCCAGGTCAGCCTGCGCGGGGATCCCGACGACGCGGGCGAGCACGTCGACGGGCTCGTGTCCGCGGTCGACGCGACGCGGAGCGCGCATCCCGGCGTGCACATCCAGGCCGCCGGGCCCGGGACGACCGACCACGCGATCGGCGAGGTCGTGTCGCACGGGCTGCGCACCGCGGAGCTGATCTCGCTCCCGGTGACGCTGCTGATCCTGTTCCTGGCGTTCGGCGCGCTGGTGGCGGCGGCGGTGCCGCTGCTGCTCGGGCTGACGTCGGTGATCGCCGCGCTGGGCGGGATGGGCCTGATCTCGCAGGTCGCGCCGATGGGGGACGCCACGTCCTCGCTGGTCGTCCTGCTCGGGCTGGCGGTCGGGGTCGACTACTCGCTCTTCTACATCCGGCGCGAGCGGGAGGAGCGGCGTGCCGGGCGGGACTCCGAGGCGGCGCTGAACGCGACCGCCGCGACGGTCGGGCGCGCGATCGTGGTCTCCGGCGTGACCGTGATCGCCGGGCTCGCGGGGCTGCTGATCACCGGGCTGGCGACGTTCGTGTCGATGGCGCTGGCGACGATGCTGGTGGTCGCGATGGCCGTGCTCGGGTCGCTGACCGTCCTGCCGGCGGTGCTGGCGCTGCTGGGCGACCGCATCAACCGCGGACGGCTGCCGGGGATGCGGCCGGCGCGCGGCTCGAGCCGCGCCTGGGGCGTCCTGGCGCGCGCGGTCACGCGACGGCCGCTGATCTCGCTGACGGTCGTGATCGCGGCGCTGCTCGCGATCGCGTCGCCGGCGCTGCACATGCACACGAGCGGGTCGGCGCCGTCGCTGCCGCACGACGAGCCGGCGATGGTCGCCGCGCGCGAGGTCGCGGCGGCGTTCCCGGGCGCGCCGTCGTCCGCGTCGCTCGTGGTCACGGGGTCGTCGCTGAAGCGGGCGGACCTGCGGGCGCTCGGCCGCTCGGCGCGAACGGTCACGGGCGGGGAGGGGCCGATCGAGATCTCGCTGGCGCGCGACCGGTCGACCGCGCTGGTGCGCGTGCCGATGCCCGACCACGACGAGCCGGCGACCGTCGCGCGGCTGCGCGAGGCGCTGCCGGCGAACGTGCTCGTCACCGGCGAGGCGGCGAGCAAGCTGGACTTCACGTCGCGGCTGAACGCAACGACGCCGCTGGTGATCGCGTTCGTGCTCGGGCTCGCGCTGCTGTTGCTGCTGGCCAGCTTCCGGTCGCTGCCGCTCGCGCTGGCCGTGATCGGCTTGAATCTGCTGTCGGTCGGCGCGGCCTACGGGGTGCTGACGTACGTCTTCCAGAACACGTGGGCCGAGGGGCTGCTCGGGTTCACCTCGTCGGGGACGGTCGCGGACTGGGTGCCGCTGAACACGTTCGTGATCCTGTTCGGGCTCTCGATGGACTACACGATCCTCGTGCTCGAGCGCATCCGCGAGGCGCGGCGGGCGGGCGCGGCGCCGCGGGCGGCGGCGGCCGAGGGCGTCGCTGCGACCGCCGGCGCGGTCACCAGCGCGGCGGTCGTGATGGTGGCGATCTTCGCGATCTTCCCGACGCTGCCGATGGTGGAGATGAAGATGATCGGGGTCGCGCTGGCCGCGGGCGTGCTGATCGACGCGACGCTGGTCCGGGGCGTGGCGCTGCCGGCCGCGGCCGCGCTGCTGGGGCGGCGCGGCGTGCGGGGGCGGGCGCCGGTCTACGTGCCGGGCGGCGGCGGCGCGGCGAGGCCGTCCACGGTCGCGTAGTCGAGGGCGCTGACGTCGCGGCCGCCGGTGGTCGCGGCGTCGAGCGCCGCCTTGAGCGCGGCGCGGTAGAGCAGCGAGCCGGTGCTCACGCGGGCGACGCCGCAGGCCGCGAGCGTGTCGAGGGGGTGGGTGAGCAGGACGTTCAGGGGCGCGTCGAGCGCGGTCGCGAGCGCTTCGATGTCGTGGGGGTCGGTGACGCCGGGGACGAAGATGCCGTCGGCGCCCGCGGCCTCGTAGCGCCGCGCCCGCTCGAGCGTCTCGGCCAGGTCGGGGCGTCCGAGCCAGTAGGTGTCGACGCGGGCGTTCACGAAGACGGGCTTGGTGCTGAGGGCGGCGATCGTGGCGGCGAACGTCGTCGGGTCCGCGAGCTGGTCCTCGACGTTCACGCCCGCGACGTCTCCGAGCCGGTCCACGTAGTCCGCCACCGCGGCCGGATCGGTGGAGAACCCGTTCTCGATGTCGATCGTGACCGGGGTCGGCAGATGCGTGAGCCGGCGCGCGAGCTCGACGGTCGCCTCCGCCGTGGCGGCGTGCCCGTCGGGCACCCCGAGCGCCGCCGCGACGCCGAGGCTCGTCGTCCCGACGGCCTCGAACCCGGCGCGTGCGAACGCGGCCGCCGACGCGTGGTCCCAGGCGTTGGGCAGCAGGAACGGCGCCCCCGGCCGGTGCAACGCCACGAACGCCCGCTGCTTCTCATCCACGCTTCTCATCCGCCATCTCCACCCACTGTCGCTTTCTTGCCTACCTGCGGCGTCTCGCCGCCGCCGCGCGTCTCGCCGCCGTCGGCCGCCGCCGCCGCGTGTCTCGCCGCCGTCGGCCGCCGCCGCCGCCGCCGCGCGTCTCGCCGCCGTCGGCCACCGCCGCCGCGCGTCTCGCCGCCGTCGGCCACCGCCGCCGCCGCGCGTCTCGCCGCCGTCGGCCACCGCCGCCGCGCGTCTCGCCGCCGTCGGCCACCGCCGCCGCCGCGCGTCTCGCCGCCGTCGGCCACCGCCGCCGCCGCGCGTCTCGCCGCCGTCGGCCACCGCCGCCGCCGCGCGTCTCGCCGTCGCCGGCCACCGCCGGCACCACGCGTCTCGCCGCCGCCCGTCACGCGCACGCCTGCCCCGCGCCTGCGACATTGCGCGTCCCGTCGTCGGCCGTCGCCGCGACCGCCCGCTCCGCGCCCGCGGTACCCCCATCCGCGTCGTCTCGCCGCGCCCCCGCGCCGGCGATCACGCCCTCCACGAGCGCCAGTGCGTGCGCTTCGCCCGGGCAACGCCGCGGTCCCTCGCCGAACGGGCGGCCGGCGAGCGGCACGCTCACGACGCGCCCGTCCGGGCCGACCCGCCGCGTCGCCGGGACAGGCGGGGCCTCGCGGAGCACGTCGGCCACGGGCCGCTCGAGCGCCCCGCGGACCAGCGCCGCGGTCGCTTCGCAGGTTTGCACGAGCAGCGCGACGCGCTGCGCCGCCAGCTCCTCGTCGCCGCCGGGAAGCAGGGCGAGCAGCCGCCCGAGCGCGGCGTCCGCCCCGTCCGCGCTCGTCCCGGGGTGATAGGCGGCCGCGACGACGCGCACCGCCGCGACGGCGTCCGCCACGTGCGGCTCCGCCACCCCGAGCCGCGCCGCGAGCACCGCCACAGGCACGTACGGCAACGCCACGCCCTCGCCCGCCGTCTCGCCGCCGATCTCCGCGCTCGGCCGCGCGGTGTGGTCGCCGCCGGCCGCCGCCACCGCTCGCGCGCGCCGCTTCGCCTCCGCGCGCAGCGCCGGCGGGTCCAGCGAGGCGAGCAGCGATTCGGCGAGCGCGCGGCGGCGCGTGTGAAGCTCGCCCGAGGCGAACCGCGACACGGTCGCGCGCAACCACGCCAGCGTCCCGTACGGCCCAGGCGGGCCGGGCGGCGGAACCGTGAACGCGGGGTCGGTGAGCGGCATCGGCTGGACCCTACGCCCGCGACGTTTCGGTGCAGACCGAAACGTCGCGGGGCTACGCTGCGCCGACGATGGACCTCGCCGACATCGCCGCCGCGCTCGCCGATCGCACCCGCGCCCGGATGCTCGAGGAGCTGCTGGCCGGGCCGCCGCTGCCCGCGGGCGCGCTGGCGGCGCGGGTCGGGGTCGCGCCCTCGACTGCCAGCGGCCACTTGGCGAAGCTCGAGCGCGCTGGCCTGGTCACGATCGAGCGCCATGGGCGCCGCCGCGAAGCGCGGCTGGCGAG
Source organism: Solirubrobacter sp. (assembly GCA_035555675.1). Taxonomy (GTDB): domain Bacteria; phylum Actinomycetota; class Thermoleophilia; order Solirubrobacterales; family Solirubrobacteraceae; genus Solirubrobacter. The sequence goes on from DATMGH010000004.1 coordinate 52,773, forward strand.
CCCGCAGGTCGCGGAGGCGCTGGAGGCCCTCGGCCGCCTGGCCGGCGACGACGCCCGCCCGATCGGCCTCAGGGCGGTCAACGCCCGTGCCGCGCTCCACGAGGCCCGCTCGTGCTACGACCACCTCGCGGGCCGCGCGGGCGTCGCCCTGACCGATCGGCTCATCGCGCACGGCGCGCTCGTCGAGCACGACGGCGCGTTCAGCGTCCCGCCGTCCGCCTTCAGCTTGTACCGCGACCGGTTCGGCATCGATCCCGCGTCCCTCACCGGCCGTCGCCCGCTCGCGCGCGCGTGCAGCGACTGGACCGAGCGCCGCCCGCACCTCGCCGGCGCACTGGGCGCCTCGCTCCTGGACGCCATGCTCCGCGCCGGCTGGCTCACGCGCCGCCCCGACAGCCGCGCGCTGAACATCACCGCACGGGGCCGCACCGAGCTCGGCTGATCCGCGCCACGAGGTGAGCCGACCCTTTCGTCCTGGTCGCCCGGCGAGGAGCGAGCGGTGGAACGACCCTGGGGGCGTGTTGGCGGAGCACCTCGGCGAGCCAAGCGCGCGTAGGACAGGCGTGCCGCGCCCGGGCGACACCCTCGAGCGGGCCCAGCCCGCGCGCGTCCGACCCGCGCGGCGAGTGGTCACTTTCTGGCGCCATGCGCCGCAACGTCGCCTTTCGCCGCGCCGCGCGCGGTCCGTCGCGCCCGCGCGCGGTGCGCCGCGCCCGCGCGCGGCTATCCGCGGCCTCGCGCGGCTCGCCGCGCCCCACCCGCGCGGCGAGTGGTCACTTTCTGGCGCTATGCGCCGCAACGCCGCCGCTCGCCGCGCCCGCACGCGCCGACCCGCCCGCACGCGCCGACCCGCCCGCTCGCGCCGACCCCGCCCGCGCGCGGCCTCGCGCGGCTGGCCGCGCCCCGACCCGCGCGGCGAGTGGTCACTTTCTGGCGCTATGCGCCGGAACGTCGCCTTTCGCCGCGCCCTCACCGCGCCGACAACGCCCGCGCCTACCCCGGAAACGCCACGCGCGACCGGCCGTCCGGGTCCAGCACCCGGACCGTGACCCGCACGCCGGACCCCCGCGCCCGCCGCACCGGCACCACGAGCGTCCTCGTCCGCCCGACCCGCACGGAAGCCGAACGAGCCCCGATCACGCGCCCGCGCACCCGCGCACGCACGCGACACGCCGCACCCACCGCGCTCACGCACGCCACCTGCACCCGCACCCCGCGCCCCGCGAGCGCCGTCACGGTCACCGACGACCGCACGCACACCCCCGCGGGCAGCGACCGGAACGATCCGGACGCGCCGCCCGCCACCGTGCACCCCGGCGTGGAGAACGCGATCGCGTCCCCCGAGAACGCCAGCGCCGAGACCGAGGCGACCGCCGGCCCCCGGAACACGATCGCGCCCGACCGCGCGTCCACGACCCGCACGCGCTCGCCCAGCCGCGTGCCCGCCACGTACGCGACACGCGCCCCGTCGACCACGACCGTCCCGAACCCCTGCCCGCGCGCCAGCACCCGCACGTCCGCGGCCGACGGCGGCGCCCAGAGCAGCACGTCGGACCCGTCCCCGACCGGCACCGCGGCCGCCACCGACCCGTCGGCGCCCACCGCGAGCCCGGACAGCGTCGCCGCGTCGAAGCGCCCGAGCGAGACCGTCCACAGCTCCGTCCCCGTCCGCAGGTCGAACACGACCAGCGCCCCGTCGCCCGTCGCGGCCACGCCGTACTCGCCCGCCGCCGCCAGCGCGAGCGCCCCCGGCGGCACCGCGACCTCGGCCCCGCGCAGCCGTGCGCGCCCGTCGTCGCCCACCACCAGGGGACCGAACGCCGTGGCGAAGAGCTCCGCGCCGCCCCGAACCCCGCCCGCCACGGGCACGAACGCCGCACCCGCCAGCGAGTAGACCCGCGACCCCACGAGCGCGGCCACGAGCCCCGACCCGGCGGCGAGCTGCACGTCATCCGCGCCCACGGGCAGCCCGACCGGCGGCACCGCGGCCCCGGCCAGCGTCGCCCCGAGCAGCCGCCCACCGGAGGCCCACAGCACCGAATCCCCCGCCAGCACGGGCGCGTCTCCGTCCGCCACCGCGCGCAGGTCCGCGCGGGCCGAACCGGGCATCAGCAGCGCCGCCGCGGCAGCGCCCACCGCGAGGGCACGAAACACCATGCACCCGTTGTAGCCGACCCCTGTCACACCGTCACACCCCTGCTATATTCGCTTGCCGTCGCGCAGCGGGCAGCCGTCCGCTGCGGTGACGCTCGGTCCTTCACATGGAGTCAAGCGAGACATAGCCCACCCCGCGAAAGGGCCTCGCAGCATGTGATCGACACGGGCCCGAATGGGCCCGTTTCTTTGCCCGCTGCATATACGGGCGCCTACGCAGGAAGACCGCACACAGAGAAGAGACATCTCCATGCCGCGCAAGTTCACGCTCGAGAAGACCCGAAACATCGGGATCATGGCCCACATCGATGCGGGCAAGACGACGACGACCGAGCGCATCCTGTACTACACGGGCCGGTCGCACAAGCTGGGCGAGGTCCACGAGGGCGCGGCCACGATGGACTGGATGGAGCAGGAGCAGGAGCGCGGCATCACGATCACGTCGGCCGCGACGACCTGCGAGTGGGCCGGTCATCGAATCAACATCATCGATACGCCGGGACACGTCGACTTCACGGTCGAGGTCGAGCGCTCCCTGCGCGTGCTCGACGGTGCTGTCGCCCTCTTTGACTCCGTCGCCGGTGTAGAGCCCCAGTCCGAGACGGTCTGGCGCCAGGCGGACAAGTACGCGGTCCCGCGGATCGCGTACATCAACAAGATGGACCGCATCGGCGCCGACTTCGAGCGCGGCGTGCAGACGATGATCGACCGGCTCGGCGCCCATCCGGTGCCGATCCAGCTGCCGATCGGCGCCGAGGCCGACTTCCGCGGGATCATCGATCTCGTCGGCATGAAGGCGATCGTCTACTACGACGAGCTCGGCAAGGACGTCCGCATCGAGGACATCCCGGCCGACCTGGCCGACGCGGCCGCCGTCGCCCGCGAGCACCTGCTCGAAGAGGTCTCCCACTACGACGACGATCTCGTCGAGTTGATCCTCGAGGAGCAGGAGATCCCGAACGACCGCCTGGTCGCGGCGATCCGCAAGGCGACGCTCTCCAGCCAGCTGACGCCGGTGCTCTGCGGCTCGTCCTTCAAGAACAAGGGCGTCCAGCCGCTGCTCGACGCCGTGCTCGCGTACCTGCCGTCGCCGCTCGACGTGCCGCCGGTCGAGGGCCTCGAGCCGGTCAAGGGCGGCGAGGATCGCGAGACGGTCCGCAAGCCCGACGACAGCGAGCCGTTCGCGGCGCTGGCGTTCAAGATCATGGCCGACCCGTACGTCGGCAAGCTCACGTACTTCCGCGTCTACTCGGGCAAGCTCGAGGCGGGCAGCCGCGTGCTGAACGTCAGCACGGGCCGCACCGAGCGGATCGGCCGCATCCTGATGATGCACGCCAACGATCGCGAGGACGTGAACGAGATCTACGCGGGCGACATCGCCGCCGCGGTCGGCATCAAGCAGGTCGTCACCGGCGACACGCTGGCGGCGCCCGACAAGCCGATCAAGCTCGAGGCGATCGAGTTCGACGACCCGGTGATCTCGGTGGCCATCGAGCCGAAGACGAAGTCCGACCAGGAGAAGATGTCGGTCGCGCTCGGCCGCCTGGCCGAGGAGGACCCGACGTTCCAGGTCCGCACCAATGAGGAGACCGGCCAGACCGAGATCTCGGGCATGGGCGAGCTGCACCTCGAGATCCTGGTCGACCGCATGATGCGCGAGTTCAAGGTCGAGGCCAACGTCGGCCGCCCCCAGGTCTCCTACCGCGAGACGGTCAAGGGCACCGCCCAGAAGATCGAGGGCCGGCACGTCCGCCAGACCGGCGGCTCGGGCCAGTACGGCATCGTCTACATCGACCTCGAGCCGGCGCCCGGCGAGGGCTTCGACTTCGTCAACAAGATCAAGGGCGGGGCGATCCCGACCGAGTTCATCCCGGCGATCGAGAAGGGCATCGAGGAAGCGCTGGAGACCGGCGTGCGCGCCGGCTACCCGGTGGTCGACGTCCGCGTCACGCTCGTCGACGGCAAGTTCCACGACACCGACTCCTCGGAGATCGCGTTCAAGATCGCCGGCTCGCTGGCGTTCAAGGAGGCGGCGCGGCGGGCCAAGCCGGTCCTGCTGGAGCCGATCTTCGCGGTCGAGGTCGTCACGCCCGAGGACTACATCGGCGACGTGATCGGCGACCTCAGCCGGCGCCGCGGGCGCCTGCAGGGTCAGGAGCGTCGCGGCAACGCCGTGGTCGTCACCGCCGACGTGCCGCTGAGCGAGATGTTCGGCTACGCGACCGACGTGCGTTCGATGACGCAGGGCCGCGCGACGTACACGATGCAGTTCGACAAGTACGAGGAGGTGCCGCCCAACATCGCCGAGAAGGTGGTCGAGGGTCGCACCGGAGTGCCTGCGCTCGCGTAGACGCGGTAGTCTGCACGGGTTCGCCTCAGAACAGATTTCAACAACAGGAGCGATTGGAAAGTGGCGAAGGAGAAGTTCACGCGGGACAAGCCGCACGTCAACGTCGGGACCATCGGTCACATCGACCATGGCAAGACGACGCTGACCGCGGCCATCACGAAGGTCCTGTCGGAGAAGTACGGCGGACAGGCGCGGTCCTTCGAGGAGATCGACAACGCTCCTGAGGAGAAGGCCCGCGGCATCACCATCGCCACGTCGCACGTCGAGTACGAGACCGAGAACCGTCACTACGCGCACGTCGACTGCCCTGGTCACGCCGACTACGTGAAGAACATGATCACGGGTGCCGCCCAGATGGACGGCGCGATCCTCGTGGTCTCGGCGGCGGACGGCCCGATGCCGCAGACGCGCGAGCACATCCTGCTCGCCCGTCAGGTGGGCGTGCCGTACATCATCGTGTTCCTCAACAAGGCCGACATGGTCGACGACGAGGAGCTCCTGGAGCTCGTCGAGGTCGAGGTCCGCGACCTGCTCAACGAGTACGAGTTCCCGGGCGACGACATCCCGTTCGTCATCGGCTCGGCGCTGAAGGCGCTCGAGGGCGAGCAGGAGTACGTCGACAAGATCATCGAGCTGGGCAACCAGCTGGACTCCTACATCCCGGAGCCCGAGCGCGACCTGGACAAGCCGTTCCTGATGCCGGTCGAGGACGTCTTCTCGATCACGGGTCGCGGCACGGTGGCCACGGGCCGCATCGAGCAGGGCATCGTCAACACGGGCGACACGGTCGAGATCGTCGGTATCCACAAGGAGACCAGCTCCACCGTCGTCACCGGCGTCGAGATGTTCCGCAAGATCCTCGATCAGGGCCAGGCGGGCGACAACGTGGGCTGCCTGCTCCGCGGTGTCAAGCGCGAGGAGATCGAGCGCGGCCAGGTGCTGTGCAAGCCGGGCTCCATCACCCCGCACACCAAGTTCATGGCTGAGGTCTACGTCCTCAAGAAGGAGGAGGGTGGCCGCCACACTCCGTTCTTCAACGGGTACCGGCCGCAGTTCTACTTCCGCACGACGGACGTGACCGGCGTCGCCAACCTGCCCGCGGGCACGGAGATGGTCATGCCGGGCGACAACATCCAGATGGAGGTCGAGCTGATCCAGCCGATCGCCATGGACGCCGGCCTGCGCTTCGCCATCCGGGAGGGTGGCCGCACCGTGGGCTCCGGCGTCGTGACGGAGATCATCGAGTAAGTACGGCGGGGCAGCCACACCGCCCCGCCGATCATCCGGCCTGACTCAGGCCGGTTGCGAAGTCGACAGATACGACCTAGTGAGGGCGGGCCCCGGAGCCCGGGGGCCGCCCTCATTGCGCGCAAGACGCCAGCCAAGATTTCACTTCAAGTACCGGACAGAACGTGGCCATAGCCCAGAACAAGATCCGCATCCGTCTCAAGGCGTACGACTCGTCGGCCATCGAGACCGCGGCCAAGGAGATCGTCGAGACCGCGACGCGGACTGGCGCCACCGTCTCCGGCCCCGTGCCTCTGCCGACGGAAAAGAACGTGTACGCCGTGGTGAAGTCCCCCTTCAAGGACAAGGACTCCCAGGAGCACTTCGAGATCCGGACGCACAAGCGCCTGATCGACATTCACCAGCCCACGCCGAAGACCGTCGACTCGCTCCAGCGGCTCGACCACCTTCCCGCCGGCGTGGACATCGAGATCCGACTCGCCTTTAACTGATGCCCGCCATCCTCGCCAAGAAGCTGGGAATGACCCAGCGCTTCCTCGACGACGGTCGTGTCGAGCGCGTGACGGTGCTCGAGGCCGGCCCCTGCCCGGTCACGGCGATCCGCACGAACGAGGCTGACGGCTATGAAGCTGTGCAGCTCGGTTTCGGTGCCGTCCGCGAGAAAGCCCTGAACAAGCCGCTGCTCGGCCACCTCAAGAAGGCCGACGCCCCGCCCGTGCGCACGCTCGCGGAGTTCCGCGACGAAGCCGGGGAGCTCACCGTCGGCGACACCGTGACCGTCGAGGCGTTCGCCGTCGGCCAGGTCGTCAAGATCGCCGGCGTCGCCAAGGGCAAGGGCTTCCAGGGCACGATCAAGCGCCACAACTTCAAGTCCGGCCCCAAGGCCCACGGCTCGCACAACGTGCGCGCCCCGGGCTCGATCGGCGCGTCGGCGACCCCGTCGCGCGTGTTCAAGGGCATTCGCGGCCCGGGTCACATGGGCGCCAAGCGCGTGACCCAGAAGGGCCTCACGATCGTCGAAGTGCTGCCCGAGCAGAACCTGATGCTCGTCCGCGGTTCCGTCCCCGGTCCCAAGGGCTCGACCGTGGAGGTCCGTACCGATGCCTAGCAACCAGGCAGAGCAGCCCCACCGCCCCGCCCCGATCATCCGACCTGCTTCGGCGCTCGGCGGTGGCACCGCGGTGGAGCTCGACACCGACGTCTTTGGGCAGCCGTTCAACGGCCCGCTCGTGCACGAGGTCGTCGTGGCCGAGCTGGCCGCGCGCCGGCAGGGCACGCACTCGACCAAGACGCGCGGGATGGTCTCGGGCGGCAGCGCCAAGCCGTGGCGCCAGAAGGGCACCGGCCGCGCCCGCGCGGGCACCAGCCGGTCGCCGATCTGGACCGGCGGCGGCACCGTCTTCGGCCCCAGCCCGCGTTCCTACGTCGTCAAGGTCAACCGCAAGGCCCGCCGGGCCGCGCTGCGCTCCGCGCTCTCGGTGCACGCCGAGCGCGGGACCATCTACGTGGTCGACGCGGCCAGCTTCAGCGAGCCGAGCACGGCCAAGGCGGCCGAGCTGCTCGACGGCCACCTGGGCGGCGCCGTGCTGGTCGCGCTGGCCGACGACGAGCTGACCGCGGCGCGGTCCTTCCGCAACATCGCCCGCGTCGGCGTCCTGCACGTCGACGACGTCGGTGTGGCGGACCTGGTGCGCGCGGCGACGCTCGTGCTCTCCCAGGGCGCGCTCGACAATCTCACGGCGCGGGCCCGCAAGGAGGCCAAGGTCTGATGGACCACAGCCAGGTGATCATCCGCCCGGTCGTCTCCGAGAAGAGCTACGTCCTGGCGACCGCTGACAAGTACACGTTCCGCGTGCACGACAAGGCGCACAAGACACAGATCAAGCAGGCCGTCGAGGCGCTGTTCGACGTGCACGTCGTCGAGGTGCGCACCTCCAAGGTCCCCTCCAAGCCCAAGCGCCGCGGTCTGACCGCGGGCCGCACCCGGGCCTGGAAGAAGGCCGTGGTGCAGGTGCGTCCCGGCGAGACCATTCCGATTTTCCAGGGTCTGGAAGCCGACCTCTAAGCCATGCCGATCCGCAAGCCCAAGCCCACCTCTCCCGGTCGCCGGTTCATCACGTTCCCGGACTTCCAGGAGATCACGAAGACCGAGCCGGAGAAGAGCCTCACCGAGGGGCTCAAGAAGTCCGGCGGGCGCAACGCGCTCGGCCGCAAGACGGCGCGCCACCGCGGCGGCGGTGCCAAGCGCCTGTACCGGAAGATCGACTTCAAGCGCACCAAGGACGCGGTCCCGGCGAAGGTCGCCGCGATCGAGTACGACCCGAACCGCACCGCGTACATCGCGCTGCTGCATTACACGGACGGCACGAAGTCCTACATCATCGCCCCGAACCGCCTGCGGGTCGGGATGACGGTGATCTCGGGCATCGGCGCCGACATCCAGGTCGGCAACGCGATGCCGCTGGCGGCGATGCCGGTCGGCACGCTGGTTCACAACGTCGAGCTCCAGCCGGGCCGCGGCGCGCAGCTCGCCCGTTCCGCGGGCGTCGGCGTGCAGCTGATGGCCAAGGAGGGCGACTACGCGACGCTGCGCCTGCCCTCCGGCGAGATGCGGATGGTGCGCGCGGAGTGCCGCGCGACGGTCGGTGTGGTCGGCAACTCCGACCACCAGAACATCACCGTCGGCAAGGCCGGCCGCAAGCGTCACATGGGCGTGCGCCCGCAGACGCGCGGCACGGCCATGAACCCGGTGGACCATCCGCACGGCGGCGGCGAGGGTGCCAATCCGCTGGGCAACCATCCGCAGACGCCCTGGGGCGTGCCGACGATCGGCTACCGCACCCGCAAGAAGGGCAAGCAGTCCGACCGTTACATCGTCCGCGGCCGTCGCCGCGGCAAGAAGGGTGGCCGCTGATGAGCCGTTCCTCAAAGAAGGGGCCGTGGGTCGAGGATCGTCTCTTCGCTCGGATCGAGGCCATGAACGCTTCGAACTCCCGGCAGATGATCCGCACCTGGTCGCGCACGTCGACGATCTTCCCCGAGTTCGTCGGGCACACGATCGCCGTGCACGACGGGCGCAAGCACGTCCCGGTCTTCGTCTCGGAGTCGATGGTGGGGCACAAGCTCGGCGAGTTCGCGCCGACGCGCACCTACCGCGGCCATGACTCGAAGGGCAAGGTGCGCTGATGGCGGACGCTGAAGACAAGCGCGACGACGTCGAGGAGACGCCGGCCGAGCCGGTCGATCAGGTCGAGCGCGCCGACGAGGAAGCCGCCCGCGCCGCTGCCGCGGCCGAGGAGGCTGCCGAGGCGGCCGAGGAGACGCCGGCCGCCGAGGCCGCCGCCGCCGAGGCCGACGAGCAGGCCGAGAAGGCCGAGGAGGCCGCCGAGGCTGCGGCCGAAGCGCCGAAGCCCAAGCGCGCCCGCAAGGCCCGCGCGGCCGAGCAGGCCGCCGACCAGGCCGAGGAGGCCGCCGAGGAGGCGAAGGAGACCGCGAAGCGCTCGCGCGCGGCGCGGCGTTCGACCAAGGCGGAGGAGCCCAAGGCGGTGCCGGTCGGCCTCAAGGTCTCGGCTCAGGCCAAGTACGTGCGCACGTCCGCCCGCAAGGCGCGGCTCGTCTGCGACCACATCCGCGGCAAGGACGTCGCCGAGGCGCGCGCGATCCTCGCGTTCACCCCGCGCAGCGCGGCCAAGGCCTGGAGCAAGGTGCTCGAGTCGGCCGTCGCCAACGCGGAGCACAACCACGAGCTGGTCGGTGAGGACCTCCGGATCCTCAACGTCCACGCCGACGAGGGCCCGACGCTCAAGCGGTACCGCCCCCGCGCCATGGGGCGCGCCACGCGGATCCGCAAGCGCACCTCGCACCTGTCCATCACGCTCACCCCGAAGGAGTCCTAGCCCGCCATGGGTCAGAAGGTTCATCCCGAGGCCATGCGCGTGGGCTACATCCACGATTGGAAGTCGAACTGGTTCTCTGAGCGCCAGTTCTCCGACTTCCTGATCGAGGACGTCCGGATTCGCGATCACATCACGAACAAGCTCGCGCACGCCGGCCTCTCCGACATCACGATCCGCAAGGACGCCGCCGAGGTGGAGGTCAACATCCACACGGCCCGTCCGGGCATCGTGATCGGCAAGTCAGGATCCGAGGTGGACGCGCTGCGGCGTGACCTGCACCGGATGACCGGCAAGGCCATCAAGGTCAACATCCTCGAGATCAAGCGCCCCGAGCTCGACGCCAAGCTCGTCGCGCAGTCGATCGCCGAGCAGCTGCAGAACCGCGTCGCGTTCCGGCGCGCCATGAAGCGCGCGCTCACGAGCGCGATGCGTTCGGGCGCCAAGGGCTGCAAGATCCAGGTCAGCGGCCGCCTCGGCGGCGCTGAGATGGCCCGTACGGAGTCCTACTCCGACGGCCGCGTGCCGCTGCACACGCTGCGCGCCGACATCGACTACGGCTTCTACGAGGCCCGCACGACGTTCGGCCGCATCGGCGTGAAGTGCTGGATCAACAAGGGCGAGATCATGCCCGCCGGCTACGCCGGTCAGGACCTGACGTCGCTCGACGAGCCGTCGACCGGCGGCCAGGACCGCGACGACGACCGCCGTGGCGGTCGCGGCCGTGACGGCCGCGGGCGCGGCGACGGGCGCGGCGGCGGCGGCCGTGGGCGCGGCGGCGGAGGCCGCGGCGGCCAGGGCGGCGGTCCGGGCGGTCGCGGCGGCGGTGGCGGCTTCGGCGGCGGCGGTGGCCGCGGCGGCGGAGGCGGCGGTCGCGGCGGCTTCGGCGGCGGCGGTGGCCGTGGCGGCGGAGGCGGCGGTCGCGGTCCCGGGGGCCGTGGCGGCGGACGTCCCGACCTCAGTGGGGGGATCTCGCGCTGATGCTGTCCCCCAAGCGTGTCAAGTTCCGCAAGGTGCATCGCGGCCGCCGGGCCGGGCTCTCGCGCGGCCAGCAGACGGTCGCGTTCGGCGAGTACGGCCTGAAGTCGCTCGAGGCCGGTTGGCTCACCAACCGCCAGATCGAGGCGGCTCGTATCGCGATGACCCGCAAGATCAAGCGCGGCGGCAAGGTGTGGATCAACGTCTTCCCGGACAAGGCCTACACCAAGAAGCCGGCCGAGACCCGCATGGGCTCCGGCAAGGGCAACCCGGAAGGCTGGGTGGCCGTCGTGAAGCCGGGCCGTGTGATGTTCGAGCTCTCCGGCGTGCCGGAGCCGCTCGCTCGCGAGGCGATGCGCCTCGCGGGTCATAAGCTGCCCGTGAAGACCAAGTTCGTGCTGCGCGAGGAAGGGCAGTGATGAAGACCTCTGACCTGCGCGACCTGGACGACAAGGGGCTTCGCGAGCACGTCGCGACCCAGCGGCGGGAGCTGTTCGGCCTCCGTCTCCAGCACGCCACCGGCGAGCTGGAGAACACGGCCGGCCTGCGCACCGCCAAGCGCGATCTCGCCCGTGCCCTGACCGTCGCGCGCCAGCGCGGCGTCGACCCGACCACCAAGAACGATGGCTGAATCCGAAGAGACGACAACTGAGACCGTGGAGGAGGTCACCTCCCCGGAGGCAACCGCCGACGCGGCGCCCGCCTCCGAGGAGCAGCCGGCCGCCACCCGCAAGGAGCGCAACGCCGCCAAGCGCGCCGCCAAGGCCGCGAAGCCGGCGGGCCCGCGCACGCTCGAGGAGCGGCTCGCCGAGCGCGCCGCGCATCGCGAGCGCAACGCGCGCCAGCGCCGTGCCTACCGCGCCAAGCAGAAGACCAAGCGGGCCGAGGCCCGCGTCGATGCGCCGACCCCCGACGAGCAGCACGCGCCCGAGCACGGGCCGGGCCGCCCGAAGGTGCGTCAGGGCATCGTCGTGTCCGACAAGGCGGATAAGACGATCGTGGTCCGCGTGGACATCGCGCGGCGCCACAAGCGCTACCACAAGATCCTCCGCAGCTCGATCACGCTGCACGCCCACGACGAGACCAACAACGCCAACACCGGCGACACGGTCCGCGTCCAGGAGTGCCGGCCGATGTCGCGCACCAAGCGCTGGCGGCTGCTGGATGTGCTGGAGCGTGCCCGATGATCCAGAACGAGACCCGGCTGCGCGTCGCCGACAACACCGGCGCGCGCGAGATCCTCACGATCCGCGTGATGGGCGGCTCGCGCCGCCGCTACGCGGGCGTGGGGGACATCATCGTGGCCACGGTCAAGCACGCCAACCCGAACGGGACCGTCAAGAAGGGCGACGTCGTCAAGGCGGTCGTCGTGCGCACGAAGAAGGAGTTCGGGCGCGAGGACGGGACGTACATCGCGTTCGACGAGAACGCGGCGGTGATCATCGACGCCCAGAACAACCCGCGCGGCACGCGCATCTTCGGCCCGGTGGCGCGCGAGCTGCGCGACGGCGGCTTCATGAAGATCGTCTCGCTCGCGCCGGAGGTGCTCTAGGCATGGCGAACATCCGCACCGACGACAACGTGATCGTGATCTCCGGCAAGGACAAGGGGAAGACCGGCAAGGTCATCCGCGTCGAGCCGGAGAAGGGTCGCGTCTTCGTCGAGGGTCTGAACATGATCAAGCGCCACCAGCGCCCGGACCCGGCCCGCCCCAACCGGCAGGTCGGCGTCATCGAGCGCGAGGGGCCGATCCACGTCTCCAACGTCGCGATCGTGGACCCCTCCGACCACAAGCCGACGCGCGTGGGCCACAAGATCAACGAGCAGGGCAAGCGTGTGCGCGTGGCCCGGCGCTCCGGAGCGGAGCTCGACTGATGGCACGTCTGAAGGACAAGTACAACGACGAGGTTCGCGCCGCGCTGGTCGCGAAGTTCGGCTACACGACCCCGATGCAGGCGCCCCGCCTGGTCAAGGTCACGCTCAACATGGGCGTGGGCGAGGCCAAGCAGGACTCCAAGATGCTCGAGGCCGCGCTGCAGCAGCTGGCGGACATCGCCGGCCAGAAGCCGAACATCCGCCGCGCGCGCAAGTCGGTCGCGGCGTTCAAGCTGCGCGAGGGCATGCCCGTCGGCCTGACGGTCACGCTGCGCGACACGCGCGCCTACGAGTTCATCGACCGCCTGACCGCGGTCGCGATCCCGCGCCTGCGCGACTTCCGGGGCCTGAACCCGCGGTCGTTCGACGGTCGCGGCAACTACAACCTGGGCATCCGCGAGCAGGTCATCTTCCCGGAGATCGACTACGACGCGGTCGACCAGGTCCGCGGCCTCGACGTCGCGATCACCACCACCGCGCAGAGCGACCGCGAGGCGTTCGCGCTGCTCGACGCGCTCGGCCTGCCGTTCGCGCGCGACGGGCGCCCGAAGGAATACGAAAGCCTCAAGACCGATCCGGTCGCCGCATAGTTACAGGAGAGAACTTCTCGAATGGCTAAGACATCCAAGATCGTCGCCTCGCAGAGGACGCCGAAGTACAAGACGCGCGCGCACTCGCGCTGCCGTCGCTGCGGCCGTCCGCGCGCGGTGTATCGCAAGTTCGGGCTGTGCCGCCTGTGCCTGCGCCAGCTGGCGCACCAGGGGTTCATTCCCGGCATGACCAAGTCCAGCTGGTAGGTCGGCGCCATGAGCATGACCGACCCCATCGCCGACTTCCTGACGCGGATCCGCAACGGGATCATGGCCGCCCACGAGACGGTCGAGATCCCCGCCAGCGGCCTCAAGAAGGAAATGGCCCGGATCCTCACGGAGCAGGGCTACATCGAGGGCTACTCCGAAGCGCCCGGCGTTCCCGGCAGCGCGGGGGACAAGATCCTCGTTCGGCTCAAGTACACTGAAAACCGCACTTCGGTGATCTCCGGCCTGCGCCGGGTGTCCCGTCCCGGCCAGCGGACCTACGTGGACTCCAAGCACATCCCGAAGGTCCTCGGCGGCATGGGCACCACCATCATGTCCACCTCGCACGGCGTCATGACCGGTCACGAGGCTCGCGCGGCGGGCGTCGGCGGCGAGGTCGTGGCCGAGGTCTGGTAATGCACGGCATGACATCCCCGCCGCCCCACCCCGATCATCCGGCCTGATTATGTCCCGTATCGGCAAGAAGCCCATCCCCGTTCCCACGAGCGTCACCGTCACGGTGGAGCCCGAGGTCGTGCGCGTGAGCGGCCCGCGGGGCAACCTCGAGGAGCGCAAGAACCGCGCGATCGAGGTCGTCCAGGAGGACGGCCAGCTGCTGGTCTCCCGCCCGACCGACCGCGCCGAGCACCGCGCCCTGCACGGGCTGACGCGCTCGCTGGTCGCGAACATGGTCGAGGGCGTGACCGTCGGCTTCACCAAGACGCTCGAGATCCAGGGTGTCGGCTACCGCGCGCAGCTCAAGGGCCGCGACCTGGAGCTGGCGCTCGGCTACTCGCACCCGGTGCCGATCAAGGCGCCGGAGGGCATCGAGTTCGAGGTGCCCCAGCCCACCCGCATCATCGTCAAGGGCAACTCCAAGCAGGTTGTCGGCGAGATCGCGGCGATCATTCGCAAGCAGCGGCCGCCGGAGCCCTACAAGGGCAAGGGCATCCGTTACCAGGGCGAGTACGTCGCCCGGAAGGTCGGTAAGCGCGCATGACCGTTCTCACTGCACCCGCGCGGCGGCTCAAGCGCCGCCGCCGTGTCCGCTCGAAGGTGGTCGGCTCCGCCGAGCGCCCGCGGATCTCGGTGTTCCGCTCCAACCGCGGCGTGTTCGCCCAGCTCATCGACGACGAGGCCGGCCGCACGCTGGCGTCGGTCCAGTGGACCGAGGCCGAGCTGCGCTCGCTCAAGCCGATGGAGCAGGCGACCGAGGCGGGCAAGCTGCTCGCCGCGCGCGCGAAGGCCGCCGGCATCGAGACCGCCGTGTTCGATCGCGGCGGCTACCAGTTCCACGGCCGCGTGAAGGCCCTGGCCGAGGGCGCCCGCGAAGGCGGGCTCGCCTTCTAAGGCGATGCAGACCCTCAACCCTTCTACCCTCTAGGACTCCATGGCAGCCCCCGATCGATCCATCTCAGCCTCAGGCTTCGACCTTCAGGAACGCGTCGTCGAGATCAACCGCGTCGCCAAGGTCGTCAAGGGCGGCCGCCGGTTCTCGTTCACCGCGCTGGTCGTCGTCGGCGACGAGAACGGCGTCGTGGGCGTTGGCTACGGCAAGGCCAACGAGGTCCCGCTGGCGATCCAGAAGGGCGTCGAGCGCGCGAAGAAGAACCTGTTCCGGGTTCCGCGCCACGGCTCGACGATCACCCATCAGACGACGGGCATCTTCGGCTCCGGCCGGGTCTTCCTCAAGCCCGCGTCCCCCGGTACCGGCGTGATCGCCGGCGGCGGCGTGCGCGCGGTGCTCGAGCTCGCCGGCATCCACGACATCCTGTCGAAGTCGCTCGGGTCCCAGAACCCGATCAACCTGGTCAAGGCGACGATCGCCGGCCTGCAGGACCTGCGCAAGCCCGAGGAGATCGCGGCGCTGCGCGGCCTGTCGGTCGACAAGGTGCTCGGCCTGAGCGGCAAGCCCGCCGTGGCCGAGCCCGCCGAGGAGACGCCCGCGGCGGCCGAGGCCGCCGAGGAGGTCGCGACGGCATGAGCACGCTCGTCATCACCCAGGTGAAGTCCGCCAACGGCACCAACTCGCGCCAGCGTGACACGCTGCGCTCGCTGGGCCTGCGCGGCATCGGGAAGACGGTCGAGCGTCCGGATTCCGAGCCTCTGCGCGGCATGGTCCATGCCGTGCGCCATCTTGTGACCGTCGAGGAGAAGTCGTGACCGAGCAGGACGCCGTCAACGAGGAGCTCGCCGCCGAGGCGGTCGGGCTGCACTCGCTGAAGCCCGCCCCCGGCGCCAAGCGCGACCGCAAGCGCGTCGGTCGCGGCCACGGCTCCGGCCACGGCAAGACGTCCGGCCGCGGCCACAAGGGCTACAACTCGCGCGCCGGCGCCAAGCAGCGCGCCCGCTTCGAGGGCGGTCAGAACCCGCTCCACATGCGGATGCGCAAGCTGCGCGGCCCGAACAAGAAGATGTCGATGCCGTTCGAGATGTTCCGGACGCACACGCAGCACGTGAACCTGGACGATCTCGAGGCGCGCTTCGACGACGGCGCGTCGGTCGGGCTGGAGGAGCTCAAGGCGACGGGGCTGGCGAAGGCCCGCAACGTCCCGGTCAAGATCCTCGGCCGCGGCGAGCTGAACAAGAAGCTCACCGTCCACGCGCACAAGTTCTCGGCGAGCGCTCGCTCGGCGATCGAGAGCGCGGGCGGCACCTGCCAGCTCATCGAGGACTAGCACGATGATCGCCACGATCTTCAGCTCGTTCCGGGTTGCGGACATCCGCAAGAAGATCCTCTTCACGGCGGCGGTCCTGGCGATCTACCGCCTCGGCTCGTTCATCCCGGTCCCCGGGGTCAACACCGAGGCCGTCAAGCAGATCCAGGACAACTACGCCTCGGGTGTGCTCGGCCTGCTGGACACGTTCACCGGCGGCGGTCTGTCGCGGATCGCGCTGTTCGCGCTCGGGATCATGCCGTACATCACGGCCTCGATCATCCTGCAGCTGCTGGTCGTGGTCTCGCCCGCGCTGGAGAAGCTCCAGAAGGAGGGCGAGGTCGGCCAGGCGCGCATCACGCAGTACACGCGCTATCTGACCGTCGGCCTGGCCGCCGCGCAGGCGGTCGGCTACACGTTCCTGTTCCGCTCGCAGGGCTCCGCGGGCGGCATCCCGGTGTTCTCGTCGTTCAACGCCGGCACCGTGATCCTGGTCGTCCTCTGCCTCACCGCCGGGTCGATCCTCGTCATGTGGATGGGCGAGCTGATCACCCAGCGCGGCATCGGCAACGGCATCTCGCTGATGATCTTCGCCTCGATCGTCGCGGGCCTGCCGGGCGGCGTGCAGACCTGGTGGACGAACCCGGATCCGGTCTTCAAGATCATCATGCCGTTCCTGGCGCTCGGCGTCGTCGCCGCGGTCGTCTTCATCCAGGAAGGCCAGCGCCGGATCCCGATCCAGTACGCCAAGCGCGTGATCGGCCGGCGCATGAGCTCCGGCGGCCAGACCTACCTGCCGCTGCGCGTGAACATGGCGGGCGTGATCCCGGTCATCTTCGCTGCCTCGATCATGGCGTTCCCGCCCACGATCGGCGAGCTGGTCCCGGGTCTCTCCGGCCTGGCGACGACGTTCCGCCCCGGCGGCGTCTGGTACGTCGTCGGCGAGACGCTGATGATCATCGTCTTCACGTACTTCTACACCGCGGTGACGTTCAACCCGGTCGACCAGGCGGACAACCTGCGCAAGTACGGCGGGTTCATCCCGGGCGTGCGGCCCGGGCGCCCCACGGCGGAGTTCCTGGACCGGATCCTGGCCCGCCTGACGTTCCCGGGCGCGCTGTACCTGGCCGCGGTGGCCGCGCTGCCGACGATCATCATCGCGTCGACGAACGCCCCGTCGAGCTTCTACTTCGGCGGCACCTCGCTGCTGATCGTGGTCGGCGTCGCGCTGGACACGATGAAGCAGCTCGAGGCGCAGCTGATGATGCGCAACTACGAGGGCTTCCTCAAGTAACCCGTGAGCAGCGAACTCAACCTCATCCTTCTCGGCCCGCCCGGGGCCGGGAAGGGCACCCAGGCCGCCCGCCTGCGCGACGACTTCGGTCTGCCGTACATCGGCACCGGGGACCTGCTGCGCGAGCACAAGGAGCAGGGGACCGAGCTGGGGCGGCAGGCCAAGGCGTTCATGGACAACGGTGACCTCGTCCCGGACGAGCTGGTGATCTCGATGATCATCGACAAGGTCGAGGACGAGGGCGACGACGGCTTCCTGCTCGACGGCTTCCCGCGCACGGTCGGCCAGGCCGACGCGCTGGGCGAGGAGCTGGAGAAGCTCGGCCGGCGGCTGACGGCGGCGCTGTCGATCGACGCGCCGGACGACGTCGTGCTGCAGCGCCTGAGCGGGCGCCGGCAGTGCTCGAACGGGCACCTGTACCACGTCGAGTTCGATCCGCCCAAGCACGACAACGTCTGCGACCAGGACGGCCGGCCGCTGTTCCGGCGTCCCGACGACGAGCCGGACACGATCCGCAAGCGCCTCGAGACGTACCACCGCGCGACCGAGCCGCTGAAGGAGTACTACGAGGAGCGCGGCCTGCTGCGGCGCTTCGACGGCACGCGGGACAAGACCGAGGTCCACGACCACATCCGGGCGACGCTCGCCACGCTGCGGCTCGAGGAACGGCTGTGATCATCAAGAAGTCCCCGGCCCAGATCGACAAGATGGCGGCCGCGGGCGAGATCCTGGTCCGCACCATGGATCTTCTGGCGGCCAAGATCCGCCCGGGCGTGACCACGGGCGAGCTGGACAAGGCGGCGGAGAAGTTCATCCGCTCCCAGGGCGCGACGCCCGCGTTCAAGGGCTACAAGGGCTTTCCCGGGTCGATCTGCGCGTCGCCGAACGACATGGTCGTGCACGGCATCCCCGGCAAGTTCAAGCTCTCGCGCGGGGACGTCATCTCGGTCGACATCGGCGTCGTCAAGGACGGCTGGGTCGCCGACGCGGCGCGGACGTTCCCGGTCGGCGAGGTCTCCGCGGTGGCGGCGAAGCTGCTGGACGTGACCGAGGGCTCGCTGTTCGCGGCCGTCGAGCAGTGCCGGCCCGGCAACCGCCTGGGCGACGTCTCGCACGCCGTGCAGACCTACGTCGAGGCCGAGGGCTTCTCGATCGTCAAGTCGCTGGTCGGCCACGGGATCGGCCAGAGCATGCACGAGGAGCCGCAGGTGCCGAACTTCGGTGCGGCCGGCAAGGGCACCGTGCTCGAGGAGGGCATGGTGCTGGCGGTCGAGCCGATGGTCAACGCCGGCCGCCACATGGTGCGGATGGGCGACGACGGGTGGGCGATCTATTCGCAGGACGGCTCGCTCGCCGCGCACTTCGAGTTCACGATCGCGGTCACGGCCTCCGGGCCGCGGATCCTGACGCCTTGGCACCACCCCGAGGCGCAGCCCGCCGCGGCGGCGTGAGCGCTTTCCCCACGCCGAATCTCGGCGTTTGCAGGCCCTTAGCAGGTGCACCGGCGGCACGCACGCCTTTGCTATCCTGCTCTGTCGCGCTCGGAGCCGGGAGGCTTCTGCGTGTGACCGCTCCGGGGGCCTGGTAGCGGCGGCCGACCCGGCCGCCAGAGCCACCCCGTCTGGATCATCAGCCGAAAGGGATCATGAAGGTACGACCGTCGGTGAAGCCGATGTGTGAAAAGTGCAAGATCATCCGCCGCCACGGTCGGGTGCTCGTGATCTGCCAGAACCCCCGGCATAAGCAGCGTCAGGGGTAGGGCGGACAGCATGGCTCGCATCGCAGGGATCAACATCCCCCTCAACAAGCGCGTGGAGATCGGCCTGACCTACATCTATGGGATCGGGCGCCCCACCTCCAACGAGATCCTCGCTGCGCTCGGGATCGAGCAGGACCGCAAGGTCCGCGACCTCACCGACGACGAGGTCTCAAAGCTCCGCGACATCATCGACCGCGACTATGTGGTCGAGGGCGACCTGCGTCGCGAGCGCAGCCAGAACATCAAACGGCTGATGGAGATCGGTTGCTACCGCGGCCTGCGCCACCGGCGCGGCCTGCCGGTGCGCGGTCAGAACACCAAGACCAACGCTCGCACGCGCAAGGGTCCGAAGCGCATGCAGGTGGCGGGCAAGAAGAAGGCAGGTAAGAAGTAATGCCCGCTCCTCGCCGCCCCCAGCGCGGTCGCCGCAAGGTCAAGAAGAACGTCCCGATCGGCCAGGCGCACATCAAGACGTCGTTCAACAACACGATCGTCGCGCTCACCGACCGCGAGGGCAACGTGATCGCGTGGGAGTCCGCCGGCGGCGCCGGGTTCAAGGGCTCGCGCAAGTCGACCCCGTTCGCCGCCCAGGTCACCGCCGACGCGGCCGCGCGCAAGGGCATCGAGCAGGGCATGCAGAAGGTCGAAGTCTTCGTCAAGGGCCCGGGCTCGGGCCGTGAGACCGCGATCCGCAGCCTGCAGGCCGCGGGCCTCGAGGTCACCGGCGTCAAGGACGTCACCCCGCAGGCACACAACGGCTGCCGCCCCCGGAAGCGGCGCAGGGTTTAATACATGGCTCGCGATACCTCCCCCCAGTGCAAGCAGTGCCGTCGTGAGGGGCAGAAGCTGTTCCTCAAGGGCGAGCGGTGCTTGACCGACAAGTGCGGCGTCGAGCGGCGGTCCTACCCGCCGGGCGACCACGGGCGCGGGCGCCAGAAGCAGTCCGAGTACCGCGTGCAGCTGCGTGAGAAGCAGAAGGCGCGCCGCTACTACGGCGTCCTCGAGAAGCAGTTCCGCATCTACTACGACAAGGCTTCGCGCCAGCCGGGCATCACCGGCGAGAACCTCCTGCGGATGCTCGAGTGCCGCTTCGACAACGTGCTCGTGCGCCTCGGGTTCGCCGCGTCGCGCCGCCAGGCGCGCCAGCTGATCCGCCACGGCCACTGGGCGATCAACGGGCGCCGCGTCGACATCCCGAGCTATCAGGTGCGCGAGAACGACGTGATCACGTTCAAGACCGGCTCGGACGCCGAGAACACGATCCGCGATGCGACCGAGCTCGTCGCCCAGGTCCCCGCCTGGCTGCAGGCCGATCACGACCAGCTCACCGCGAAGGTGCTGCGCCGACCCGAGCGCGCGGAGATCGCCGCGCCGGTGCAGGAGCAGCTCATCGTGGAGCTCTACTCGAAGTAAGCGCCATAGCCTTCCCTGCCCTCCGGCCGCGCGCAGACAGCGCCGCCGGGGCCTGCCTCCCCACACGAGAACGACGTTAGGACCCTGATGCTCGACTTCCAGATCCCCCGGATCACGTCCGAATCGGTTGAAGAAAACCGCGGGCAGTTCGTGGTTGAGCCGCTCGATCGCGGCTTCGGCTACACGTTCGGGAACTCGCTGCGCCGCGTGCTGCTCGCCAGCCTCGCGGGCGCCGCGGTGACCTCCGTCCGGATCGAGGGGGTCGCGCACGAGTTCTCGACGATCAAGGGCGTCTCCGAGGACGTCACGGACATCGTCCTGAACCTGAAGGGCATCGTGTGCCGGATGCACTCGGACGCGACCGAGGTGGAGGCACCGCTGGTCGTGACCGGGCCGGGGGAGATCACCGCGCGGGACATCGATCTCCCATCGGGCGTTGAGATCCTCAACCCCGACGCGCACATCGCGACGCTGGACAAGAAGACGAAGCTCGAGCTGTACCTGACGATCGGCCGCGGCCGCGGGTACCGCCCGGCTGAGGAGAACAAGTCGCCGGACCAGCCGATCGGCGTGATCCCGATCGACTCGATCTTCTCGCCCGTCCGTCGTGTCGCCTACAGCGTCGAGCAGGCGCGTGTCGGCCAGCGCACGGACTTCGACAAGCTGACGCTCGACATCGAGACCGACGGCTCGATCGACCCGCAGGCCGCGCTCCGCGAGGCCGCCGAGATCCTGATCTCGAGCCTGTCGATCTTCACCGACGAGGATCGCATCGAGGATCTGCGCCAGCCCCCGGGCCTGCAGCTCGACAACGGCGCGGGCACGGCCGGCGGCATGCTGCCGCAGGGCGGCCAGCGCGGTGGTGGGCCGATGGACGACATCCTCATCGAGGAGCTCGAGCTCGGCGTGCGCTCGTACAACTGCCTCAAGCGTGCGGGCATCCAGACGGTCGGCGACCTCGTGTCGAAGTCGGAGGGCGAGCTCGCCGCCATCCCGAACTTCGGCAAGAAGTCGATCGACGAAGTGATCGAGACCCTCTCGCAGCGGGGCCTGACGCTGCGCACGGATTAATGCGCCATCAGAAGACCCGCCACAAGCTGTCCCGCGACGCCGCGCATCGCAAGGCGCTGCTGGCCAACCTCTGCATCGAGGTCATCGACCACGAGCGGATCAAGACCACCGAGGCCAAGGCCAAGGCGGTCAAGCCGGAGATCGAGAAGCTGATCACGCTCGCGCGCAAGGGTGACCTGCACGCGCGCCGCCAGGCGACCTCGATCCTCCAGCACCCCGACAAGGGCGTGATCTACAAGCTCTTCGAGGAGATCGCCCCGCGCTACACCGAGCGTCCGGGCGGCTACACCCGCATCCTCAAGCTCGGCCCGCGCCCGAGCGATGCGACGGAAATGGTCTACCTCGAGCTGGTGTAAAGGCGAGCAGCCCCGCCGCCCCGCCCCGATCATCCGGGCTTAAGGCACTGGGCACCAAGCTCACTCTCGAGTACGACGGCGGCCCGTTCGCCGGCTGGGCTGAGCAGCCCGGCCAGCGGACCGTGGCCGCCGAAGTCGTTAAGGCGCTGCGCACCGTCCTGCGCGCGCCGGTGGAGATCACCGTCGCGGGGCGGACCGACCGGGGCGTGCACGCGCTCGGCCAGGTCGTGTCCTACGAGGGCGAGCTGCCGCGGCTGCGGTCGGTCAACGCGGTGCTGCCGCGCGAGATCGTGGTGCTCCGCGCGGACGAGGCGCCCGCGGGGTTCTCGGCCCGCCACGACGCGGTCTCGCGCACGTACCGCTACCGCGTGCTCACGCGGCGGACGCCGAGCGCGTTCGAGCGTGGCCGCGCGCTCTGGTGGCCGCACCCGGTCGACCTGGACGCGCTCCGCGCCTGCGCCGACGCATTGGCCGGGACGCACGACTTCACCGCGTTCACGCCCACGGACACGTACCACCAGCGCTTCACCCGCGACGTCTTCCGCGCGTCCTGGACGCGGGTGGGGGACATCCTCACCTTCGAGATCGAGGCCGACGCGTTCATGCGCAACATGAACCGCGTCCTGGTCGGGACGATGCTCGAGGTCGCCGGCGGCCGGCGCGACGACTTCGCGCGGCTGCTGGAGGGCGCGCCGCGCTCCGCCGCCGGCCCGACCGCCCCGCCCCACGGCCTCTACCTGACGTCGGTCAGCTACGCGCCGCGCTGAGCCGCCGAGGCGGCGGTCAGGCGTCCTGACTTTGCCGCAACAGCGCGCCGGTCGTCTGCTCCAGGATCCGCCGCCAGGCCCGCGTCTTCTCGCGCTCGGCGGAGAAGTGCCGCACGACCTTGCGCACCCGCGTGGCGGAGATGTCGATCCCGTGCCGGCGGCAGACCTCGCGGATCTCGTCGTAGTCCTTGGCCAGCTTCAACGTCACCGACTCGAACCCGTGCCGGGCGACCTCCACCCGCGAGGCGAAGTTCAGGATGTTGGTCTGGAACATCAGCTCGTCGTCCGGGTCCGGCTCGATGAGCACGATGTCCACGCCCGGATAGCGCTCCTTCCAGTGCCCGGCCATCTCGTGCAGCCGCTGGTAGGCGAGCAGCTTGAACGTCTGGTAGCCGATCTTCGGGAAGCCCATGTCCGAGACCCGGCGCACGCGCGTGCCGAACAGCGTGGGGATCGTGGTCTGGAAGTCGTTGACGTACGGGACGAGCGGGTTGACCACCACGATGAACTTCGCGCCCGCCTCGACCGCGATGTCGAGGTTGGTGGTGGAGACGATCCCGCCGTCGATCAGCTCGCGCTCGCGCAGCCGCACCGGCGCGTAGATCATCGGCAGCGCGGTCGACGCGCGGACGGCGGAGCTGATCGGGATGTCGTCCCATCCCTCGGCGCCGAGCACGATCCGCTCGCACGTGTCCAGGTCGGTCGCCGCGATGTAGAGCTCGCGGTCGAGCATCCGGAAGTCGTCGGTCCGCCCGTCCTCGGAGAGCGTCTTGCGCAGGTAGTCCTCGAGGCCCTCGCCGGTGTAGATCCCGGACGGCAGCGCGTCCCCCAGCGCGAGCACGAAGTCGACCGCCGACAGCGATCCGAGCGAGGTGACCAGGTTGCGGGCCACGGTGACCGCGTGCAGCGGCAGCTTGAGCGCCTTGAGCGCGAACTCGGTCTTGTTGAGCCGCAGCAGCGTCTCGCGCCCGAGCGGAGGCAGCGCCGACGGCAGCTGGTCGTTGACCGTGCGCATCATCTGCTCGGGCGTGACGCCGTTGGCCGCCAGCGACGCGATCAGCGAGCCGGCGCTGGTGCCGACGTACACGTCGAACTGGTTGACCGACCGGTTGGACGAGAGCAGGTCGAGCGCCCGCAGCGCCCCGATCTGGTACACGCCGCCGGTGAAGCCGCCGCCGCCGAGGACCAGCGCAGTGCGCGACGTGCGGCGCCTGCGCCGCGCCGGGCCGGTCATCTCGACCACGTTGCTCACACGAGCAGGGTAGAGGCCGCGACTTCCGTCCGACCGGCGGGTTGCATAGGCTCGACATGCTTTTGCGCCGCATCCTGGTCACCGCCGCGCTGTTTGGCCTGCTCACAGCGCCCACCGCCACCGCCGCCACGCCGGCGCAGACCCAGCGCGCCCTGGCGCGCGAGATGGCCCGCGCCGGCACGTCCTCGGGCGCCTACGTGCTCGATCTCGGCTCCGGCACCCAGGTCTACGCGCGCAAGCCGGACGTGGCGCGCATGCCCGCGTCGGTCAACAAGCTCTACACGACCGCCGGGACGCTGCTGCGCTACGGCCCGGGCGGCGAGCTCACCACCAGCGTCCTGGCCGCCGGCGCGCCGGACGCAAGCGGGACCGTCACCGGCGACCTCGTCCTGCGCGGCGGGGGCGATCCGACGTTCGGCTCCACCGGCGCGGCCGCGCTCGCCCGCCAGGTCAAGCTCGCCGGGGTCAAGCGCGTCACCGGGCGGGTGGTCGGGGACGAGTCGGCGTTCGACGTGCTGCGCGGCGTCCCCGCGTCCGGCTTCAAGCTCAGCGGCGACGTCGGTCCGCTGAGCGCGCTCGCGTTCAACCACGGGCGCACCGGCCTGCGCGCCCCGTACTTCCAGGCCAGCCCGGCCCGCTTCGCCGCCGACGCGTTCGCCAAGGCGCTCAAGCGCCAGGGCGTGCAGATCAAGCACACCGCTCGCGCGGGCCTCGCGGCGGTGACGATGACGCCGCTGACCGAGCTGTCCTCGCCGCCCGTGTCGACGATCGTGCGGCAGATGAACCAGCCGTCGGACAACTTCATCGCCGAGACGCTGATCAAGGGCCTCGGCGCGCAGTTCGGCGCCACGGGCAGCACCGCGGCCGGCGCGGGCGTGATCCGCGCGGCGCTGGAGCCGTTCGGGATCGCCCCGACGATCGCCGACGGCTCGGGCCTGAGCCGCACCAACCGCACGACGCCGCGTCAGGTCGTCGAGCTGCTCGAGCATATGGACGCCTCCGACGTGGCCAGCGCGTTCGACGCGTCGCTGCCGGTCGCCGGGCGCAACGGGACGCTGGCGTACCGCCTGCGCGGCACCGCGGCGCAGGATCGCTGCCACGCCAAGACCGGCACGCTGCACGACGTCTCGGCCCTGGCCGGCTACTGCACGACCACGGTCGGGCGCCGGGTCGCGTTCGCGTTCCTGATGAACCGCATCAACCCCGGCACGGCCCGCGTCCTGCAGGACCGGATGACGGCCGCGCTGGCCCGCTACGCGTCCAGCAGCTCGCGCAGGGCGGCCTCGTCGAGCACGGCGACGCCGAGCCGCTCGGCCTTCTGAAGCTTCGAGCCCGGCGAGGCGCCGGCGACGACGTAGTCCGTCTTCTTGGACACGCTGGACGTGACGCGGCCGCCCGCGGCCGTGATCCGCTCCTGCGCCTGCTCGCGCGTGAGGTCCGGTAGCGTGCCGGTGAGCACGAACGTCTTGCCGGCG
Source organism: Solirubrobacter sp. (assembly GCA_035555675.1). Classification (GTDB taxonomy): domain Bacteria; phylum Actinomycetota; class Thermoleophilia; order Solirubrobacterales; family Solirubrobacteraceae; genus Solirubrobacter. The sequence goes on from DATMGH010000004.1 coordinate 78,112, forward strand.
AGCGGCCCCTCGCCGGGCGGCGGACCTTCCTGCTCGAAGCGCAGGAACGGCCGCAGAGCGTCGATCAGCGGGCGCAGCTCCGGGAGCTGGGCGTGGATCAGCTCGGCGACGATCGGGCCGATGCCGGGCGTCTCGGCGATCTGCTCGGGCGTGGCGTCCAGCAGCGCGTCGACGGTCCGGAAGTGGGCGGCCAGCGCGCGCCCGGTGACGTAGCCGACGCCCTCGATCCCGAGCGCGAACAGGACGATGCCGAACGGGCGCGCGCGGCTCGCCTCGACGCTCGCCAGCAGGTTGCGGACGCTGACCTCGCCGAAGCCGTCGAGCTCCAGCAGCCGCTCCGGGTCCAGCCGGTAGAAGTCCGCGGCCGTGCGGACCAGCCCGAGCCGCTGGAAGAGCGCGACCTGCTTCTCCCCGAGCCCGTCGATGTCCATGATGTGCGCGAACGCGGTCAGCAGCTGCCAGCGGCGCTCCGGGCAGTCGCGGTTCGGGCAGCGGGTGAACACCGCGGTCTTGACCGTCGGCGTGTCGCAGAACGGGCAGCGCTTCGGAGGCTCGGGCGGCGGCTGGCGGTTCGGCCGCTCGGCGGCGTGCGGCGCGGGCGAGACGACCTGCGGGATCACGTCGCCGGCGCGCAGGACGATCACGTCGTCGCCGGGCCGCAGGTCCTTGCGCGCGAGGTCCTCCTCGTTGTGCAGCGTCGCCGCCTTGACCGTGACGCCGCCGACGTGGACGGGCTCGAGCGCCGCGAACGGGTGCAGGTCGCCGAACTTGCCCACGTTCCACTCGATCGCCAGCAGCTTCGTGACCGCGGTCGTGGGCGGGAACTTCCACGCGATCGCCCAGCGCGGGTCGCGGCCCACGGAGCCCAGGCGGCGCTGGAGCTCGATGTCGTCCACCTTGACCACGACGCCGTCGATCTCGAAGTCGAGCGCGCCGCGGCGCTCCTGCCACTGCAGGCACTGGGCGACGACCGCGTCCTCGGAGCCGAGCAGCTGGATGTCGGCGTTCACGCGGAAGCCGTGATCCTTCAGCCAGGCCAGCGCGTCCGAGTGGCGCGCGAAGCTCAGGCCGTCGGTGACGCCGACCTGGTAGCAGAACATCGACAGCGGGCGCTCGGCGGCGAGCGCGGGGTCGAGCTGGCGGATCGTCCCCGCCGCGCTGTTGCGGGGGTTCATGAACGTGCTCTGCCCCGCCTCGGCGCGGCGCTGGTTGAGCGCGGTGAAGTCCGGCAGCGACATGTAGACCTCGCCGCGGACCTCGAGCAGCGGCGGCGCGCCCTCGACGCGCAGCGGGATCGCGCCGATCGTCCTGAGGTTGTGCGTGACGTCCTCGCCGACCTCGCCGTTGCCGCGCGTCGCCCCGCGCTCGAAGACCCCGTCGCGGTAGAGGAGCGAGATCGCCAGGCCGTCGATCTTCGGCTCGGCCACGAACGTGAAGTCCGGGTCGGTGATCCCCTCGCGCGCCAGGTGGTTGCGCATGCGGTCGACCCAGGCCCGCAGCTCGGCTTCGCTGCGGGCGTTGGCGAGCGAGAGCATCGGCTGCGGGTGACGGACCTTGGCCAGCTTGGAGACCGGCTCGCCGCCGACGCGCTGGGTCGGGGAGTCCGGCGTGCGCAGCTCGGGGTGCGCGGCTTCGAGCGCGCGCAGCTCGTCCAGCAGCGCGTCGTAGGCGTCGTCGCCGATCTCCGGGTCGTCGAGGACGTAGTAGCGGCGCGCGTGGTAGGAGAGCTGCTGCCGGAGCTCGGCGGCTCGCTCAGGCCAGGAGCCGCGCGAGGTCATACGCCCGCAGCTCCTCCATCCCGTGGGCGGCGTTGAGGTCGAAGTGCAGCGGGGTGACCGCGACGCGGCCGGCGCTGACCGCGGCCAGATCCGTGCCCGGCTCGTCGTCGTGCACCGGCGAGTCGCCGTACACGCGGTAGAGCTTGCGGCCGGTGTCCTCCTCGATCAGGTCGAGCCGGTCGTGATAGACGCGCTTGCCGAGCCGGGAGACCTCGACGCCGGCGATGTCCCCCGCCGGCACGTTGATGTTCAGCAGCGTGCCCGCCGGCAGCGGGACGTCGTCGAGCCGGTCGACCACGCGCGCGGTGAACGCGGCGGCGTGGGCGAAGTCGAACATGTGGCCGAGCCGGAAGTCGGTCTCGCGCCGGGTCGACTGCTGGGAGACCGCGATGCCCGGGATGCCGAGCAGCACGCCCTCCAGCGCGGCGGCGACCGTGCCCGAGTAGGTGATGTCGTCGCCCAGGTTGGCGCCGTGGTTGATGCCGGAGACGATCACGTCCGGCTCGAAGCCGCCGATCAGGCCGAGCGACGCGAGCCGCACGCAGTCCACGGGCGTCCCGTCGCACGCGTAGCCGACGGAGCCGTCGTCGAACGGGATCTCCTCCACCCACAGGGGGCGGCGGAACGTGATCGAGCGCGCGGTCGCCGAACGGTTGCCGTCGGGGGCGATGACGGCGAGCTGGACGTCGTCCAGCGCGTGCAGCGCCCGGCGCAGGGCCTGCAGGCCCTCGGCGTCGATCCCGTCGTCGTTGGTGAGGAGGACCTTCAACATCGCGCGAAATTGTCGCAATTAAGTCGCAATCGCGTGTAGATCCGTCACGGGACGATGGGCGAGCCTTGGGGGGTGCTCCGATCTCCTGTCGCCTCAGGCAAGTCAATCGGAACACCCCCGACGATTGACGCACGGATCGCCGCCGTCTCCGCCCGCCAGCATGGTCTGATCACGATCGCGCAGTTGCGGGCCGTCGGGTTGGGGGAGAGCGGCGTGAGCCGGCGTGTGCGCCGGGGCGTGCTGCACCGTCGCCATCGTGGCGTGTACGTCGTCGGCCAGCCGGCGCTATCCGGTGAGGGCGAGTGGTTGGCGGCGGTGCTCGCCGCGGGACCTGGTGCGGTGCTCGGCCACCGCTGCGCCGGGAAGCTCTTCGGGGTCTCGCGTTTTGCCGCCCCGGTGATCGACGTCATCGCGCGCGGTGAGCGACGGATCGACGGGGTGCGGATCCATATCGCCCGGCGCCTCGACGTGCGCGACGTCACGACGCACCGCGGGATCCCGGTGACCACCGTCCACCGCCTGTTCGTCGACCTCACGGAGTCGCTCACCGCGCACCAGATCGCGAACGTGATCCACGAGGCCGCGTTTCGCGGGCGGTTCGTCGAGGCCGCGGTGCGCGACGCGATGGCCCGCGCGAACGGCCGCCACCGGCTCGCCGTGCTCGAGCGCGCGATCGCGCTTCACCGGGCCGGGAGCGCCGGCACGCGCAGCGGCGGGGAGGACGCGTTCCTCGCCCTGTACCCGGACGACGAGCCGGGCGTGAACATGGCCGTCGAGGGGCAGGAGGTCGACTTCCACTGGCCCGCCCGGCGCCTCGTGGTCGAGGTCGACGGGTCCGGGCACGGCCGGCCCGCCACGCGCGCCGACGACGCGCGGCGCGACCGCGTGCTGCGCGCCGCCGGATGGACCGTCCTGCGCTTCAGCGACGAGGACGTGCGGTACCGGCCCGAAGCCGTCCGCGCTCACGTGTACAGCCGTTCGAACTCCGCCGCGTAGAGCTCGTTGACCACGTTGCGCTTGACTTTCAGGGTCGGCGTCAGCTCGCCGGTCTCCTGGGAGAGGTCGTGGTCGAGGATGAAGAACCGCTTGATCTGCTCGACGCGCGCGTAGTTCGCGTTGACGCGGTCGAGCTCGCCCTGGATCAGCTCGACGACCGCGGGATCGGCGTGCAGCGCCGCGAGGTCCTCGGGCAGCCCGTGCTCGCGCGCGAAGTGGACGATCTCCTCGGGGTCGAGCGTGATCAGCGCGACCGGGTACGGGCGCCGGTCGGCGTGCATGACCGCCTGCGAGATCCAGCGCGAGCGCTTGAGGTCGTTCTCGAGGTTCGCGGGCGTCAGGTTCTTGCCGCCCGCCGTGATCATGATGTCCTTCTTGCGCCCCGTGATCGTCAGGTAGCCGTCGTCGTCGAGCGAGCCGAGGTCGCCGGTGTGCAGCCAGCCGTCCTCGTCGACGGCGCCGAACCCGGTCGTGTCCCCGTGGCCGTAGTAGCCCTGGAAGACGTGCGGGCCGCGCACGAGCACCTCGCCGTCGGGCGCGATCCGCAGCTCGGCGCCCGGGATCGCCCGCCCCACCGTGCCCAGCCGGTGGTCGGCGACCGTCGACGTGGTCGTGACCGTCGACGTCTCGGTCATCCCGTAGCCCTCGAGCACCGGCGCGCCGCAGGCGGAGAAGAACTCGAGGATCTCCTTGCCGATCGGCGCCGCGCCGGACGTCGCCTGCTTGAGCCGGCCGCCGAAGATCCCGCGGACGTTGGCGTAGAGCTCCGCGTCGGCCTGGTCGAACGCGGCCTGCAGCTCGGCCGGGACCTCCTGGCCGGCCGCGCGCAGGCGGCGGACCTCGAGGCCCAGCGCGGTCGCCGCCTGGATCTTCTCCGGGTCGTTATTGGAGGTGACCAGCGTGTAGATCTTCTCGAAGATCCGCGGGACCGACGGCAGGTAGGCGGGCTTGGTGGCCATCAGGTCCGGGACGATCTGCTGCGGGTCACCGCTCCAGTAGGCCAGCGGGGCGCCGAGGTCGACCGCCAGCAGCTGGATCAGCAGCGCGTAGGAGTGCGCGAGCGGCAGGTAGAGGTAGACGATCGCGCCGGCCTCGATCACGTTGATCTGCGCGCACATGCGCGTGACCTGGCGGTAGTTGCCGTGGCTGAGCACGCAGCCCTTGGGCGGCCCGGTGGTCCCGGACGTGTAGATGATCGTGTACGGGTCCTCCGGCCGCACGGCCTTCACCCGCGCCTCGACCTCGGTGGGGTCGCGCCGGCGCGCCCGCAGCTCGTCGAGGCCGATCGCGCCCTCGGCGGGCTCGATCGCGATCACCGCCTCCAGCCGCGGCAGCTGGTCGCGGACGGCGGCGATCTTCGCCGCCTGGCCGGCGTCCTCGCAGACGATGAAGCGCGACTCCGAGTCCGCCACCACCCACGCGCACTCCTCGGGGGAGTTCGTGGGGTAGATCGGCACGACGACGCCGCCGGCGCACGTGATCGCGAAGTCCACGTAGGTCCACTCGACGCGCGTGGTGCACAGGAGGGCGACGCGGTCGCCGGGCTCGAGGCCCAGGTCCACGAGCCCGCCGGCGATCTCGAAGACGATCGCGGCGAGCTGCGTGTACGTGACATCACGCCATTCGCCGTCGCGCTTGAACCGAGCCGCCGGCTGCTCTCCGTAGCGCTCGGCGGCCAGGCCCACGATGTCCGCGATCGTGGCCGAGCCCGTGCCTCCGCGGGCCGGCCCTGCCGTCTCCTGCATCCTCACTCCTCCTCGTGGTGCCGAGGAGGCGATCCTACTCTCGGCGGCGCGCTAAGCGCCGCAACTCACGCCGCCGCTACCGGCTGGGGTTGCTCCTCGACGTTGGCGAGGAAGAGCGTCTTGTCGATTCGTCCCTGGAAGATCGGCACGCCCAGCCTCATGCAGTTCTCGATGACCTCGCGACGTTCCATGCCGGCTTCGCGAGCGAGTTCCGTGGGCGTGAGATGGATTGCCATCAGTGCGAGTCCTCCTGGTGAGGTTTGCCACGTGAGATGGCACGGTAGCGACTTCACCGGATGTCCACAATGGCGACCTCCTCAAGCTGGCCTAAACCGGGTTGCGGTCGTCGAAGAAGACGTGCTCGATCCCGAACCGGTCCTGCAGCAGCTCGCCCAGCGCCCTGACGCCGAACGTCTCGGTCGCGTGGTGGCCGGCGGCGACGAAGTGGACGCCGTGTTCCGCCGCCTCGGCGGTGATGTGCTCGCGCGGCTCGCCGGTCAGGAATGCGTCAAGGCCGTGCTCGACCGCTTCGGTGAGGGTGTCCGCCGCCGAGCCGGAGACGATGCCGATGCTCGCGATCCGCTCGGGGCCTGAGCCGAGCAGCAGCGGCTCGCGGCTCGTCGCGTCGCGCACGCGGGTGACGAGCTCCTGCGTGGTGATGCCGGGCAGGCGCCCGCGGGCGCCGATCGGCGTGCCCTTGTAGGTGCCGAACGGCTCGATCTGCGTGCAGCCGAGCGCGCGCGCGAGCAGCGCGTTGTTGCCGACGGTGGGATGCGCGTCGAGCGGCAGGTGGTAGCCGGCGAGGTTGATGTCGTGCTTGAACAGGGGGCGCAGGCGCTCGGCGGTGATCGCGGAGAGCCCGGCGGGCTGGAAGCTCCAGAACAGGCCGTGGTGGACGAGCACCAGCTGGGCCCGCTGCTCGACCGCGTGCTCGATCAGCGCGCGGGTGGCGGACACGCCGGTCACGACGCGCGTGACCTCGGGGGCGCCCGGGACCTGGAGGCCGTTCGGGCCGAGGTCCTGGAAGCGGGCGGGCTCGAGCAGCTCGTCGAGCGTGCGGATGATGTCGGTGGTGGAGGCCATGTCAGGTTTGGGCGCGGACAGTTTGGGCGATCTTGGATAGCGCTGCGGTTTCAGGGGCCGCGGCGAGACCGAGATCGGGGATCGTGCCGAACAGTGGGTAGGGGAACGATGATGGCGTCCGCGTCGCTGGAGGCGACGGGCGACGACGCGGCGCTGGTCGCCGCGGTCCGGCGCGGCGACGACCGCGCCTTCGAGGCGCTCTATCGCCGTTACCAGCGGCGCATCCACGCGTACGTGCTCGGGCTGGTCGGCGACCACGGGCGCGCCGAGGACGTCACGCAGGAGGTCTTCGTCTCCGCGCTGCGGCGGATGCGCGCGACCGAGCAGCCGCTGGCGTTCAAGCCCTGGCTCTTCCAGATCGCCAAGAACGCGTGCATCGACGCGTTCCGGCGCTCGCGGCGGGCGGAGGAGGTGTCCTACGACGACGCGGAGCGGCTGGCGCCGGCGGACCACTCGCGGCTCGTGGGCCGCGGGCCGTCGCCGGACGCCGCCGTCGCGGTCAAGCAGGACCTGGACGACCTGTGCGGCGCGTTCGGCGGGCTGTCGGAGACGCACCACGAGATCCTGGTGCTGCGCGAGCTCGAGGGGCGCTCGTACGCGGAGATCGGCGCGCAGCTGGGGATGAGCCGGCCGGCCGTCGAGTCGACCCTGTTCCGCGCGCGCCGCCGCCTGAGCGAGGAGTACGACGACATCGTCTCCGGCGCCCGCTGCGCGCGGGTCCGGGGCATGATCGCGGCGCTGGCGCCGGCGGCCGCGGGGACGCGGGCCGGCGCGGCGGGCGGCGGCGTCGCCGGGCGGAGCGGCGCGCCACAGGGCGGCGTCGCTGAGCCGCGCGTCGTCGAGTCGCGCGCCGGCGTCGCCGGGCGGAGCGGCGCGCCACAGGGCGGCGCCGCGTCGCTGGGCGCGCGTGACGGGCGCCGGCTCGCGCGCCACCTCGCGCACTGCCAGAGCTGCCGTCGGGAAGCGATCGCCGCCGGGCTCGACCGCGGGCTGTTCACGCGGCCGAGCGTGCGCGAGCGGGTCGCGGCGCTGCTCGGCTTCCCGGTCTGGCTGCGCGTGCGGCGCGGGGCCGACGAGGTCGCGAGCGCCGCGGCGCCGAGCGGGCGCTGGACGGCCCACCTGCCGCTGCTCGCCGATCAGGTCAGCGGGGGAGGCTGGGGCAAGGCGGCGGCCGGGGTCGCCGTCCTGCTCGCCGGCGTCGGGGCCGGGACGGGGGTGCGGCACGTGGCGCCGCCGGCGAAGCCCGCCGCGGTCACGGCCGCCACCACCACGAGCTCCAGCGCGGCCGCGGATGCCGCGCAGCGCGCGAGCGGCGCCGGGGTCGCCGCGCGCCCCCGCTCCGCCGCCCACCCCGCGCGCCGCCACGGCGGGTCACGCCCATCGAACGCCGCCGACCGCGCCACGTCGGTCCGCGGCGGTCCGGTGCGGCCCGTGGCGAGCGCGCGCGGCGGCGGGGCGGAACACCCCGCCGGCGGGACGGGCGTCGCGGGCGGGGAAGCCGGAGCCGCGGGCGGCGGCGGAGCGGGCGGGAGTGCAGGCGGCGCGGCGAGCACCGCGACCGGAGCGGCGAGCACCGCAGACAGGGCGGCGAGCACCGCAGGCGGCGCGGGGAAGACCGCGACCGGCACGGCAAGACCCGCAGGCGGGGCGGCGAAGACCGCGACCGGTGTGGCCGCGGGCGCGGCGGCGCGGGTCACGACCGAGGTGGCGGGCGCCGTGAACGCGGCGGTGAGCGCCGCGACCGGGGCCGTGGGAGCCGCGGGCACGGCGGTGGGAGGCACGATCTCGAAGGTCACGGGCGGCGGCTCGAACCCGGCGGCCGCGCTCCCGCAGACGGTGCAGACCACCGTCGAGCAGACCACGGGCACCGTCCAGGCCACGACGCAGCAGACGACCGGGACCGTCCGCACGGTCACCGCCGGCGGTCCGCTGGCCGACACCGTCGACCACGTGACCGACCGCGCGGACCGCGCCGTGGCGGGCGCCGGGGAGGCCGTGGACGGGGTCGCGAAGCAGGTCACGGGAATCCTCGGCGGCTGACCCACTACACTGCTCTCCGCCTCGGGGCGTGGCGCAGCCTGGTAGCGCGCACCGTTCGGGTCGGTGAGGTCCCCGGTTCAAATCCGGGCGCCCCGATGAGCATCCTCCTCGACACCAGGCGAGGAACCACTTCGAAGCCCCGCGACCGCGGGGCTTCCGCGTTCTAGCTCGTCATGGGCCAGATGTCGAGCGTGCCCTCCAGCGCCGCCGGCGCGGGCGCGGCGGCGCGCTCCTCCTCCGGCGCCCGGATCAGCAGCACCGGCACCGGGCTGCAGCTCAGCACCTTCTGCGACACGCACCCGAGCAGCGACTGGTGCAGCCGCCCGTGCCCGTGCGAGCCCATCACGATCAGGTCGAACGCGCCCGACTTCGCGCGCTCGATCAGCGCTCGCGCCGGCGGCCCCTCGACCAGCAGCGTGGTCACGCCGACGTCCTCGGGCAGCGTCGCCGTCGCCACGCGCAGCATCTCCGAGTAGTGCCGGATCACCTCGGTGCGCGGCGGCGCGGCACCCGAGGCCAGCATCGCCGTCGCCGGCAGCTGCGGGATCGCGGTCACCAGCGTGAGCCGGGCCCGCTGGTCGCGCGCCAGCTCGGCCGCGTGGCGAAGCGCCGCATCGGCATCCGGCGAACCGTCGACCGCCACCAGGATGTTCCGGTAGACGCTGCTCATATCGCTCTCCTGCGCCCGATGATACGCGGCGAGCGGCGGAATTCGTCCAACTCGCGGTCTAGTCTGCGCCCCGTGGAGATCGACCAGCTCGACGCCCGCCTGCTGCTGATGCTGCGCGCGCACCCCCGGGTCGGCGTGGTCGAGATCGCGCGCCGGCTCGGCGTCGCCCGCGGAACCGTGCAGTCGCGGATGGAGAAGCTCGCCCAGCGCGGCGTGATCACGGACTTCGGCCCGGCGGTCGAGCCCGCGCACATGGGCTACCCCGTGCTCGCGTTCGTCTCGCTGGAGATCGTGCAGGGGCGCCTGGACGAGGCGGTCGAGGGGCTCAAGCGGGTGCCGGAGGTGCTCGAGGTCCACGGCGTCACGGGGGACCGCGACCTGCTGTGCCGCGTCGTGGCCCGCGACAACACGCACCTGCAGGACGTCATCAACGGCATGCTGCGCTCCGGCGCGGTGCGGCGGTCGACGAGCGCGATCTCGATGACCCGCCAGATCCCCTACCGGGTCGAGCCGCTGATCTCCGAGGCGGCCGACGGGCTCTAGTGCAGCCCTGGCCGACCGAGGTGCTCGAGGAGCGGGCGGGCGAGATCGCCGTCGGCTTCGCGGCGCTGCTCACGCGCCACGCCGCCTGGCGCCACCGGCGCGTGGAGACGATCACCGTGCTCTCCCACGAGCAGGTGCGCCGCAGCGTGTCGGTCGACTTCACCGTGCCGCTCGAGCACCGCGACGGCCTGCGGCTCTCCGAGCGCGAGTGGATCGTGCCGCTCGCGTTCCTGGCCAAGCGCCCGCTGGTCAACTTCGACCTGCTGGCCGAGGACGAGGCCGCGATCCCGCTCCTGCGCTCCGAGGAGTCGCAGCTGATCGCGCGCGAGCTGCTGTACCTGATGCTCGACCTCGAAGCCGACGTGCAGGAGGACGTCGCGCCGCTGATCGAGTGGATCCTCGCGGCGACCGCCGACGAGGCGGCCGCGCTCGACGAAGCGGTCGCGGAGCTCGAGGACGCGCACGGCCCGCTGCCGGGCTTCGCCGCGCTCGCGCAGCAGCTCACGCGCGGGTTCCTGCTCTGCGCCGTCGTGGACGACACCGCGCGCCGCCGCGTGATCAAGTTCGCCTACGACGAGCCGCTCGGGCGCCCCGGCCGGTCCGTGCACTTCTACGACGCGCCCGGGTGCACGGAGGCGGCCAGCTACCACGCCGAGGTCGCCGTCCCGGACGAGATGCGCGCGCGCTCGACCGAGCTGATCGACAACGTCACCGGCGCCGTGCTCGCGACCGGCCGGCGCGACGCGGACCGCCCCGCGATCCACTTCGTCGCCGACGTGGGCCTGCGCGTCGAGCCGGGCCTGAGCGTGCGCTACGGCACCGAACGCGGCCGCTTTCTCGTGCCGGCCGCGCTGGTGGCCTGGGTGATGGCGCTCGGCCTCGCGCTGCCGTGGCTGTTCGCCGACCTGCCCGCGCTGGCGGCGTCCGGCGGCCCGGCGATCACGATCCTGCTCTCGTCCTCGGCCGTGTTCAGCGGCCTCGTGCTGCGCAGCGGCGAGCACGCGCTGGTCCGGCTCGTGCTGGCGCCGTACCGGCTCTGCCTGGCGGCGGCGACGGCGGCCGTGGTGGTCGCCGGCGGCGCGCTGGCGTTCCACGGCACGGAGGCGCTGCTGCGCTGGACGTGGGGCCTCGGCGCGCTCGTCGCCGTCCTGTCGGCCGGTATCCTGACCGTTGAGGCCGCACGTGCGCCCGCGGCCGCCCAGGACCGTTGACATGGCTTCCGTTCCCCGTCTCTTCCGCCGTGAGCCGGACTCCCGCAAGGGCATCCGGGAACGGTCGGCGGTCGTGCGGTCGGCGGAGATCGCGGGCCCGGCGTTCCCGCGCCCGGTCACGGGCGAGGAGGCGCGCGCGGCGCTGAAGCGCTCGAAGGCCCGGCGGGCGGCGTTCAGGACGTAGCGCGCTCGGCGGCGAGCTCGACGAACGGGTCCAGCGCCGCCGGGTTGGCCAGCGAGTCCCGCGCCGCCGCGCGCTCCGGCGGCGTCCCCATCAGGATCCGCTTGACCGGCAGCTCGAGCACCTTGCCCGAGAGCGTCCGCGGCACCTCGCGCACCGCGATCACGTCGCTGGGCACGTGCCGCGGCGAGCAGTCCGACCGCACGCGCGACCGGATCTCCGCGACCAGCTCGTCGGTCAGCGACACGCCCTCGCGCAGCACCACGAACAGCGGCATCCAGGCGTCCGCCCCCGGCACGGGCACGTCCACCACGAGCGCGTCGACCACGTCGTCGATCGCCAGCACGGCGCGGTAGATCTCCGCCGTCCCCATGCGGATCCCGCCACGGTTGATCGTCGCGTCCGAGCGCCCGCTGATGATCGCGGTCCCACGGTCGGTGATCTCGATCCAGTCCCCGTGCCGCCAGACGCCCGGGTACGTCGAGAAGTACGCGTCGCGGTAGCGCGAGCCGTCCTCGTCGCCCCAGAAGGAGATCGGCATCGACGGCATCGGCGCCGTGATCACCAGCTCGCCGACTTCGCCGATCAGCGGCCGGCCGTCCTCGTCCCAGGACTCGACGGCCGCGCCCAGCGCGCGCGCCTGCAGCTCGCCCTCGTAGACGGGCTCCAGCGGCACGCCGCCCACGAACGCCGTGCACAGGTCGGTGCCGCCCGAGGTGGAGAACAGCCACGTGTCCGTCCCGACGTGGTCGTAGACCCAGCGGAACCCCTCGGGCGCCAGCGGCGACCCGGTCGACCCGACGGCCCGCAGCGCCGAGAGGTCGCGCCCCGCGGCCGGCTCCACGCCCGCCTTCATGCACGCCCCGATGTAGGACGCGCTGGTCCCGAACGTGGTCATGCCCGTCCGCGCCGCGAAGTCCCACAGCACGTTCATGTCCGGGTAGCCGGGGGAGCCGTCGAACAGCAGGATCGTCGCGTCCGTGAGCAGCCCGGACACGATGAAGTTCCACATCATCCACCCGGTGGTGGTGAACCAGAAGAGGCGGTCGCCGGCCTGCGCGTCGAGGTGCAGGTGGAGCATCTTCAGGTGCTCGAGGAGGATCCCGCCCTGCGATTGCACGATCGCCTTCGGCAGCCCGGTGGTGCCGGATGAGTAGAGCACCCACAGCGGGTGGTCGAACGGCACCCGCTCGTACGCCAGCGGCTCGTCGGCGGCCACCAGCGCGTCCCAGCTCGCGTCGCCCAGCACCGCGGTGGCGCGCAGGCCGGGCATCGCGGCGACGATCGCGTCGAGCTCGGCGGAGCGGTCGAACTCGCGGCCGTTGTAGCGGTAGCGGCGCACGGCCAGCAGGACCTTCGGCTCGATCTGCGCGAAGCGGTCGATCACGCTGCGCGCGCCGAAGTCCGGCGAGCAGCTCGACCAGACCGCGCCCAGGGAGGCGCACGCGAGGAACGCCGCGACCGTCTCCGGGATGTTCGGCAGGTAGGCGGCGACGCGGTCGCCGCGCTCGACGCCCGCGGCCCGCAGCCCGGCCGCGATCCGCCGCGTCAGCGCCGCCAGCTCGCCCCACGTCCAGGGGACGTCGACGCCCTCCTCGCCGCCCGCGATCAGCGCCAGGACGTCCTCGTCGCGGCCCCGCAGCGCGTGCTCGGCGTAGTTGACGGTCGTCCCCGGGAACCAGACCGCGCCCGGCATGTCCCGCGCCGCCAGCACCGCCGAGCCGCGCTCGCCGACCTCGAAGCGATCCCAGATCGAGCCCCAGAACCCGTCCAGGTCGGTCACCGACCAGCGCCACAGGTCCGCGTAGGTGCCGAACCCGCGCGAGCGCATGTACTCGCCCATCGCCGCACGCGAGAGCAGCGATTCCGGCGGCGTCCAGAGGATCGGCGGCGTCATCGGTCCGCCATCATGCCACGCGTGCTGCGCACCGTGACCGCCACCCGCTACGTGACGCCCCTGCGCGAGGGCGGCTCGCTCCCGGGCATCGTCGAGGCCGACGACGACGGCCTGTACGTGCTCAAGTTCCACGGCGCGGGCCAGGGCCCGAAGGCGCTCGCGGCCGAGATCGTGGGCGGCGAGCTGGCCCGCGACCTCGGCCTGCCGGTGCCGGAGCTGGTGCTGATCGAGCTCGACCCGGCGCTGGGCAACGCCGAGCCCGACCCGGAGATCCAGGAGCTGATCGCGGCGTCGGGCGGGATCAACCTCGGCGTCGACTTCCTGCCTGGCTCGCTTCCGTACAACCCGGCGCTGCCGCCGGACCCGGAGCTGGCCGCCGACGTGGTGTGGCTCGATGCGCTGATCACCAACGTCGACCGCACGCCGCGCAACCCGAACCTGCTGCGCTGGCACCACGACCTCTACCTGATCGACCACGGCGCGGCGCTGTACGCGTTCCACGGCCCGGACCCGCTGCAGCGCGCGCGGACGCCGTTCGCCGCGATCGCCGACCACGTGCTGCTGGGCGACGCCGGGTCGATCGAGGACGCCGACGCGCGCCTCGCGCCGCGCGCCGACCCGGCGAAGGCGGCCGCGCTCGTCCCGCCCGAGTGGGCGGACGGCGGCCCGTACGCCGAGTTCCTGTCGGAGCGGTTGACCGCGCCGCGCGCGTTCGCGGAGGAGGCCGAGCGTGTCCGCACGGCGTAGCCCGTTCCAGTACGCGGCGCTGCGCGTCGTCCCGCGCGTGGAGCGCGGCGAGGCGGTCAACGCCGGCGTCGTGCTGTTCTGCCGCCCGCTGCGGTTCCTCGGTGCCCGTACGCAGCTCGACGACGCGCTGCTGGCCGCGCTCGCCCCCGGCTGCGACCCGCGCGAGGTGCGCGCGCAGCTCGCGACGATCGAGCGCATCGCGCGCGGCGAGCCGGACGGCGGGGCGATCGCGGCGCTCCCGCAGTCCGACCGCTTCCACTGGCTGGTCGCGCCCGCGAGCACGATCGTGCAGGCCGGCCCGGTGCACACGGGCCTGACCACGGACCCGGCCGGCGAGCTCGACAACCTGTTCACGCGGCTGGTGACGCGCTGAGGCGCGGGCTACCGCAGCCGCACGTCGTCGACCAGCGCCAGGCTCTCGAAGAAGTGCAGCGCCGCGGCGGTGGTCCGTTGCGGGATCACCTCCTCGACGGAGAGCTCGAGCGTGAACTCCCGGCCCAGCGTCGCGGCGGGAACCGTCGTGCTCATGCGCTTCCACCCGGACTGGCCCACGACCGCATCGCCGTCGTTGATCGCGGTCCCCAGCGAGAAGATGCCGGTGACGCGGGTGAAGAGGTCGTTGACCTTGATCGACCTGAGCACCCGCCGCTGTCCGCCGACCGGGCGCACGGCGATCTCGAACCGGTCGTTGTCCTCGATCGTGTAGGGGAAGCCGATCGGCCGGATGTACTCGGGGTACTCCTCGGTGAGGAAGTTGTAGGCGGCCGAGATCGTGATCCGGTCGTTCTCGAGCAGACCGGCCGGGACCCGGATCGTCTTGGTCACCGCCGCCTGATCCAGCGGCTGCGACGTCGGCAGGTAGACGGTCGGCAGCGCGAGCATGCGCTTGCCGTGGATCGGGCGGATCGGTCCGAAGCGGCCGATCACGCGGGCCTTGCCGCCGTTCTCCCACGTGTCGAGGCCGGCCTCGAAGCCGCCGTTGAAGAGCGCCTCGAAGGCGTCGACGCGCGGGCCGACGTCCTGGTCGAGCGGCACGCCCGTCGCGAGCAGCCGCGCGCGCACCTCGGCGGGCGTCAACCGCTCCTGGCTGAGCAGCAGCGAGACGACGCCGGCGACCACGGGCGCGGCCATCGACGTGCCCCCGCGTTCCGTGTAGGCCCCGCCCGCGAACGTTGAGCGGACGTTCGTCCCCGGGGCGGCGAGATCGACCCACGGGCCGTAGTTCGAACCGTCGTCGTCGCGGTTCGGGTGGACGTAGCGCACGTCGCCGGGCGTGACGTTCCCGACCGCGATCACGTCCGGCCGGTAGATCGCGGCCCCGTAGTACTCGGTGCGCTGATAGGCGGCCGGGTAGTACTCGGTCGACACGTTGTCGTTGCCGGCGGCCGCGACGACGACGACGCCGTTGCGTCGCGCCTCGTCGAGCGCCTCGATGACCACGCGCTCGCGCGCGCCGCCCGCCAGGCTCATATTGATCACGCGCGCCTGGTGCGCGACGGCGTACCGGATGCCGGCGGCCACGCTGGTGCCCGAGGTCAAGCACTCGCCTTTGGTCGGGAAGACCTTGACGGGCAGCACCGCCGCGCTCCAGTTGACGCCGGCGACGCCGACGCCGTTGTTGGTCGCGGCGGCGGCGATCCCGGCCACGTGGGTGCCGTGCCCGGCGGAGCCCATGCACAGGTCGTTGGGATCGTCGTCGCGGTCGGCGATGTCCGTGCCGCGCAGCAGCCGCGTGAACAGGTCGGGATGGTCGGCGTCGACCCCGGTGTCGAGCACGGCGATGATGACCGTGCGGGCCTGCCCTCGGTTGACGATCCAGGCGCTCTCCGCGCCGATCTGCGGCAGATGCGCCTGCCGGGAGTACTGCGGGTCGTTCGGCACGACCCCCGCGGGCTCGCCGGTGTGGATCGCCTCGGCGTCAACGACGTCCTCGGCCTCGGCGACGGCGGCGAGGATCGCGTCGAGCGCCGCGCGCGAGCCGACCGGTGCGATCGCGATCTCCCAGCTCGTCGGGCCGATGCGCCCGACGACCGTCCCCGACACGCGCATCGCCGCCGCGGCGGCCGCGGCGTAGCCGCTGCCGGCGGTCGTCCAGACCGTGATGCGGTCAGGGACGATCGGCGCGGCGCCGCCGGCCAGCGGCTCGGCCTCCGACGCGCTCGCCGGCCCGGTGGGCGCGCCGGCGGGCAGGACGTCGACGGTGACCGTGCCCGACCGCTCGGCGCCGTCCACGGTGGCGTCCACGCGCAGCGCGCCCGCGCTCGTGACGACCGCCGACCAGAGGCCGTCCCCGGCCACCAGGTCACCGCCCGTGCCGTCGTCGGACAGCGTGCCGAGGATCGCGCCGCCGGCGCTGACCGTCGGCTGCCCGGTGATGGCGCCGCGCAGGGACGCGCTGACCAGGATCTCCGGCGCCGTCCCGGCCTGGATCGCGTCCGGCCAGGCGGTGACGGACACGTCCGGGACCGCGGCGGGGTCGTGCGTGACGATCGTGCTGACCACGGCCGCTTCCGCCGTGACGCCGCCCGCCGCGCGTGCGCCGAAGCGGCTCACGACGACGTTCGGATCGTCCTCGGTGGTGCGGTGCTCGCCGGCGGGCAGCTCGATCTCGTCGTTCGCGACCAGCGGTCCGACGGCGATCTCGGTGGGCTCGCCGCCCGCGATCCGCGCGCTCAGCGTGATGTCGTCCAGCGCGGGGGCGTCGGCGAACGTGACGGGTGCGCGGCGGAGGACGACGGCGCCGTCGGCGAGCGTGACGGCCGCGACCAGCTCGACGGTGCCGCCGGCGAGCGCGGCGACGTCCTCGTCGCCGAGCGCCGGGAAGAGCTCGAACGGCAGCGCCGCGGCGTCGCCGCCGGCCAGCTCCAGCTCACCGCCCGCGCCCAGGTTGACGTTGCCCGCGATCGGCTGGACGGCCTCGCTGCCGCAGTCGGGCGCCGGGCACCGGTCGCCGGTCAGCTCGATCCCGGCCGCGGCCGGCAGGACGGTGCGGCGCCCGCCGTCGACGCGCTCCAGCCAGACGGCGACGTCCGCGACGGCCTCGCCCGCCGGATACGCCGCGACGACGTCGATCCGGCCGGCGACCGTGCGCTCGTTCTCGTCGGTGAGGCAGGGCCCGTCGGGCTCGTTGCGGACCGTCGCCGTGTAGCTGATCGTGTCGCCCTCGACGACCGACGCGGGACCGGGGTCGACCGCGACGGCGAGCCGCGCACGGCAGGCGCCGACGTGGAGCCGCAGCGTCGTGGCGGTCGCCGGCGCGGGCGTCGGAACCGGCGTCCCGGCCGCGGGCGGCGTGGCCGCCGGCGTCGGCGCCGGGGACGCCGCGGCCGGGAGCGGCGCCGGAGCGGCGGTTGGGACCGGGGCGGGCGCCGGCGCGGGGGCGGGCGGCGCCTGCGCGGCGGCGAGGACGCGGAGCCGGCGGGCGGCGACGCGGCAGTTGTTGCGCTCCGAGCGCTCGCGCACGCGGCGCGCCTGGTCGGCACAGGCGATCAGCCGGTACTGGCCGGCCGCCACGCTCGCCGCCGTGCGCACGCGGACCGTGCGGCGGGACGAGCGCCCGCGCCGCAGGGCCGGCGTCGCCAGCGTGTGCAGGGTCACGTCGCGCGCGTCGAGCTTGGCGTCGCGGGAGAGGTACAGGCGGGTGCGCGTGCGGGCGACGGCGCCGGCGCCGCGGTTGCGCACGGTGACGGTCACCGTGAACGGCTGGCCGGCGCCGATCGTCGTCACGCGCGGTGCGACCGCGCCGACCGTCAGGTCGCCCCGCGGTGCGGCCTGCGCGGCGCCCGGCGCGCACAGGCCCAGCAGAGCCATCGCCAGCAATGACCAACGTCGCATCGACGCTCCCTCCGTGGAGTGGCGCTCACCGGCGATGAGCGCAAGATGAGCGCGCGAAGCTATCACGCGGACCGCGTCCAGCCGACCGCCCCACCCCGTAGACTCGAACGCGCGGGATGCCTTACTTGACGTGCTCGAGTTGCGGTGTGCGTACCTACGCGGTCAGCGAGGGGATGTGCCCGGGATGCGGCGCGCGCCTGCGCCGCCCGGGTCCGCCCGCCGGCCCGCGGCCCGCGGCGGCCGATCCGCTGCGCGCGCAGCTCGCGCTCGCGTGCCGTGAGCTGGAGGTCGACGCCGCGCTGCTGTCGGAGATCCAGGGCGGCCAGGAGCACGTGCGCTGGGGCGTGGGGGAGACCCGGTACGTCGGCCTGACGGTCCCGCTCGAGGACACGGTGTGCGCACGGCTGCTGGACGGGCGGATCGGCAACGTCGTGGCCGACATGACGCTCGAGCCGGCGCTCGAGCGCATCGTCGACGGCACCTATCGCGCCTACATCGGCGTCCCGTTCCGGACCGTCGACGCGCGCGCCTACGTGCTCTGCTGCCTGGCCCGCGAAGCGCGGCCGCGGCTGGGCGCGGCCGACGTCCAGTTCCTGCAGGGCGTCGCGGAGAGCCTGCGGCCGCTGCTATGAAGCGCTGGCTGCTCGTCGCGCTGGCACTGGCCGGCTGCGGATCGCAGACCGTCGACCGCCCCGCGGAGGCGAAGGGCGCGGTGCGGCTGCAGCGCGTCGGGACGTTCGACGCGCCGGTCTACGTCACCGCACCGCCCGGCGACCGCTCGCGGCTGTTCGTGGTCGAGAAGGGCGGCACGGTGCGGGTGGTGCGCGACGGGCGCAAGCTCGGCACGCCGTTCCTGGACCTGCGCGGACAGGTCACGACCGGCTCCGAGCAGGGCCTGCTGTCGCTGGCGTTCGCGCCCGACTACGCGAAGTCCGGCCTGTTCTACGTCGACTACACGGACACCGACGGCAACACGCGCGTGGTCGAGTACAAGCGCCGCAGCGCGGACGTCGCGGACCCCGGCTCGGCGCGCGTGGTGCTCACGCAGGCCCAGCCGGAGTCCAACCACAACGGCGGGCTGCTGCTGTTCGGGCCGGACAAGCGCCTGTACATCGGGCTCGGGGACGGCGGCGGCGGGGGCGACCAGCACGGCGCGCACGGCAACGGGCAGTCGCTCGGCACACTGCTGGGCAAGATCCTGCGGATCGACCCGCGCCCGTCCGGCGGCAAGCCCTACGGCATCCCCTCGGACAACCCGTTCGTGCGCCGCTCCGGCGCGCGGCCGGAGATCTACAGCTACGGCCTGCGCAACCCGTGGCGGTTCTCGTTCGACCGCCGGACCGGGGACCTGTCGATCGGCGACGTCGGCCAGAACGAGATCGAGGAGATCGACTTCGTGCGCCGCGGCCAGGGCCGGGGCGCGAACTTCGGCTGGCGCGTGTACGAGGGCAACGCGCGCTACACGCCGCGTGAGCGCGCGCCCGGCGCGGTCAAGCCGGTGATCACCGAGCGCCACTCGGCCGGCAACTGCTCGATCACCGGCGGCGTCGTGATCCGCGACCCGGCGTTGCGCGCCTGGCGCGGCCGCTACGTGTTCGGGGACTTCTGCCGCGGCGTGATCCAGACCGCGATCCTGTCGCCGGGACGCGCTCGCAACCTGACCGACCGATCGCTGCGGGTGCCGCAGCTGTCCTCCTTCGGCGAGGATGCCCGCGGGCGCGTCTACGCGGTCTCGCTCGACGGCCCCGTCTACCGGTTCGTGCAGTGATCCTGCGCGTCCGCGCGCCGAACCCGAGCCCGCTGACGCTGAGCGGGACCAACACGTGGGTGGTGGGGCGCGACCCGGCCTGGGTCGTCGACCCGGGGCCGGACATCGGCGCGCACGTGGACGCCGTCGCGGCCGCGGTGCGGGAGCGCGGCGGGCTCGGCGGGATCGCGCTCACGCACGGGCACGCCGACCACGCGGAGGCGATCCCGGCCCTGCGGGCCCGGCTCGGGGACGCGCCGGTGGGCGCGTTCGGGGACGTGGGGGACGCGTTCGGCCCGTTCGCGGTCCTGCACGTGCCCGGCCACACCGACGACCACCTGGTGTTCGTGGCCGGCCGCGCCGCGTTCACCGGCGACGCGGTGCTCGGGGAGGGCAGCGTGTTCGTGAGCGGGCGGCTGCGGGAGTACCTCGACGGGCTGCGCCGGCTGCGGGCGCTCGAGCTCGACGCGCTCTACCCCGGCCACGGCGACGAGGTCACCGACCCGGCGGCGAAGCTCGATCAGTACCTCGCCCACCGCGCCGACCGCGAGCGGCGGCTGCTGGCCGCGCTCGACGCCGGCGCGCGCGGCGAGGACGAGCTGCTCGACGCCGCCTGGGCGGACGCGCCCGCGAGCGTGCGGCAGTTCGCCGCGCTCTCGCTGCGCGCACACCTCGAGAAGCTGCGCGAAGAGGGCCGGCTACCCGCGTAGGCGCTCTTCGCCGAGCGCGAGCGCGGCCCGCAGCGGCGTCGTGCCTGCGCTGGCGGCGGAGTCGAAGATCGTGCGCAGCGTGTCGCCGACCTCGTGCACGCGCACGTCGGCGCGCTTGGCGTCGTAGCCTGCGGGCTCGAGCTCGACGGCGATGTTGATGATGCCGCCGGCGTTGCAGACGAAGTCCGGCGCCCAGAGGATGCCGCGAGCGCTCAGCTCGGCGTCCAGCGAGTCGTCGGCCAGCTGGTTGTTGGCCGCGCCTGCGATCGCCCGGCAGCGCAGCGCCGGGACGGTGTCGTCGTTGAGGACGCCGCCGAGCGCGCAGGGGGCGACGAGGTCGACCTCGGCCGTCAGCGCCGACAGCGGGTCGGTCCAGGTCGCGCCGAGCCGCTCGGCCAGCTCGCGCTTGGACTGGTCGACGTCGGCCACGATCAGCTCCGCGCCGCCGGCGTGCAGCAGCTCGGCCAGGCGGCCGCCGACGTGGCCGAGGCCGACGACCGCGATCCGGCGGCCGCTGAGGTCGGTGGTCCCGAAAGCGCGCTCGCAGGTCGCGCGCACGGCGACCTCGCAGCCGATCGCGGTCCAGGGGCTCGGGTCGCCGGAGCCCGACGCGAGGCCGCTGACGTGGCTGGTGCGGGTCGCGATCACCGCCATGTCGGGCTCGCTCGTGCCGACGTCCTCGGCGGTCACGTACGCGCCGTCGAGCGCCTCGACGGTGTCTCCGAAGTCCTGCAGCACGGCCTCGCGGCGCTCCGGCGTCAGCGACGCCTCGTCCGGCCGCAGCATGATCACGCCCTTGCCGCCGCCCAGCGGGAGCCCCGCGACGGCGGCCTTGAACGTCATCGCCCGCGACAGGCGCAGGACGTCGCGGACCGCGGCGCGCGCGTCGTCGTAGGTCCACATCCGGCAGCCGCCCAGGGCGGGGCCGCGCGCGGTGGAGTGCACCGCGACCATGGTGAACAGGCCCGAGCGGCGTCCGCGGCGGACCAGCAGGGTCTCGTGGGCGAGGGGTTCCGGGTAGTCGATGGCGGCGAGACTAGCCGACGGGCGGCGGGGGCGGCATCTCCGTCCCGGGCGCGGGCGCTTCGACGGCGCCGCTGCTCGGCGCGGGGTCGGCGGACTCGGTCGGGACCGGCGCCGCGGGTGCCTCCGGCGTCGGCGTCGCGGCCGGCGGGATCGGCGTGGGCGACGGGGCGGGCGCGTCCGGCGCGCGGGCGCCGCCGGTCTGCACCTGCGGGTCCGCCGTCGCTTCCACGGTCGGGACGGCGAGCACGGCGGTGGGCGCGGCGGCCGCGGCCGGCGCGGTCTTCTTCACCGTCTGCTTCTTCGGCTTGGCGGGGGCGGCGGCGCTCGCGGCGTGCGCGCGCGGCGCGGCGGCCGTCGGCACCGCGACCTGCGGGTGGCCGGCGGGGACCTTGACCGCGATCGGCGCGGGCGCCGGCGCGGTGCGCGCCGTGCGCTTGGCCGGATGCGGCGCGGGCGCGCGCTGGCCGATCTTGTGATTGACCTCGACGGCGCCGCCGGTGGCCAGCGCGGCCGTGCACACGACCGCCGCGACCTTGCACGCCGTGAGCGTCGCCGCGGCGCCGCTGCCCGCGACCGCCGCTCCGCCGCCACCCGCGGCCGCGGAGCCGCCGACGCCGATCAGCTTGGCCGCGAACGCCAGCGGCGCGAACCCGGCCGGCGAGAGCGCGGCGAACGAGCGGCGGATCCCGCGCAGCGCGGCGCGGTACTCGGTGCAGCCTTCGCAGGAGCGCATGTGCCGGCGCGCGCGGCCGGAGGCCTTCACGCCGCGGTCGTACGCGCGCAGCAGGTCGGCCTGGATCTCGGCGCAGTCGGCGTCGCGCGCCTCGGCCGCTTCCACGAGCCCGATCCGCGCGCGCACCAGCAGGGACTTGACCGCGGGGACGGTGACGTCCAGCGCGGCGGCCAGGTCGGCGTAGGTCATGCCGTCGATCTCGCGCATCAGCAGCGCCGAGCGCTGCTGCTCGGGCAGCTGGGCGACGTCGGCCACCAGGCGGCGCAGGTCGTCGCGGCGCTGGGCCTCCTCGACCGGGTCGTGCAGCGGCTTGCGCGAGACCTCGAAGATCTCCGCGGCGGGCGGGATCGGGCGGCGCAGGTGGTCGATGCAGCGGTTGTGCGCGACGCGGTACAGCCAGGCGCGCACGTTCATGTCGCGGTTGTCGTTGCGCAGCGCGCCGTACGCGCGGACGAACACGTCCTGCAGCACGTCCTCGGCGTCCTGGCGCGAGCAGGAGGACAGCATCTGGCGCACGTAGGCGAACAGGCGCTGCCGGTAGCGGTCGTGCAGGACCCGGAACGCCTCGTCGTTACCGGCCCGGAACGCGGCGATCAGCTGCTCGTCCGAACGGAGGCGGAGCAGGCCGCCTCCGCGGGGGAAGCGACCGATTGCTGCTGGGGCGTGGAATGCTGAGGCTTCCATGTAGGTGGGCTCCTGCCTGTGCCGTCCCGGCGACTGTAACTCTACGGGGTCAGGGAAGTTCCGCTCTATAGGTGTACGTCTTCCCCCACCTCTTGTGACCGATTCCCTGCACATTCGTGACGGTCTTTCCGTTCCCCTCTCTGAGATCGAGATACGGGCGGCGCGCTCGTCCGGTCCCGGCGGACAGCACGCGAACGTGACCGCGTCGCGGATCGAGGCCAGCTTCGACGTGCGCGCCTCGAGCGCGTTGACCGAGGCGCAGAAGGCGCGCGTGTGCGCGAAGCTGGGGCCGCGGGTGAGCGCGGTCGCGCAGGACTCGCGGTCGCAGGCGCGCAACCGCGAGCTGGCGCTGGCGCGGCTGGCGGCGCGGCTGCGCGACGCGCTGCACGTGCCGCGGCCGCGGACGGCCACGCGGCCGACCGCGGCGTCCAAGCGGCGTCGCCTGGACGACAAGCGGCGGCGCGCCGGCGTCAAGCAGGCGCGCCGGCCGCCTAGCTCAGACTCGCCATGACGTGCTTGACCACGGTGTAGTCCTCGACGGAGTACATCGAGAGGTCCTTGCCGTAGCCGGACTGCTTGAAGCCGCCGTGCGGCATCTCCGACGCGAGCGGGATGTGGTCGTTGATCCACACGCACCCGAAGCGCAGCGCCTTGCTCACGCGCAGCGCGCGGCCGACGTCGCGCGTCCAGACGCTCGACGCGAGGCCGTACGGCGTCCCGTTCGCCCACGCGATCGCCTCGGCCTCGTCGGTGAACGGCTGGACCGTGATCACCGGGCCGAAGATCTCGCGCTGGATCATCTCGTCGTCCTGGCGCAGGCCGCCGACCACGGTCGGCTCCAGGAAGAAGCCCGGCAGGTCCGGCTCCCGGCCGCCGGCGACGATCTCGGCGTGTGCGGGCTTGCGCGACAGGAAGCCTTCGACGCGCTCGCGCTGACGGGCCGAGTTGAGCGGGCCGAGCGTCGTCTCCGGGTCCAGCGTGTCGCCGGTCTTGTACGCCGGCGCCTGGTCGGCGAGGCCCTGGAGGACGTCGTCGTAGACCTTCGACCCCGCGAGCACGCGCGTGGCCGCCGTGCAGTCCTGGCCGGCGTTGTACCAGCCGGTGCCGGCGATCGTCTCGGCCATCGCCTCCATGTCGGCGTCGTCGAAGACCACGACCGGCGCCTTGCCGCCGAGCTCGAGGTGCACGCGCTTGAGCGAGTCCGCGGCGGCGCGGGCGATCCACTTGCCGGTGTCGACGCTGCCGGTGAGCGAGATCATGTCGACGTCGTCGTGGGTGACGAGCGCCTGGCCGGTCTCGTTGCCGCCGGCGACGACGTTCAGCACGCCCTTGGGCAGGAACTCCGCGGCCAGCTCGGCCAGCTTGAGCGAGGTCAGGGGCGTGGTGGGGGCGGGCTTGAGGACGATCGTGTTGCCGGCCGCGAGCGCCGGGCCGATCTTCCAGATCGCCATCATCAGCGGGTAGTTCCAGGGCGCGATCTGGCCGACGACGCCGACCGCCTCGCGCCGGATCCAGGACGTGTAGCCGTCCAGGTACTCGCCCGCGGCCTTGCCTTCGAGGTTGCGCGCGGCGCCGGCGAAGTAGCGCAGGTTGTCCACCAGCGCGCCGATCTCGTCGTCCTTGACCGCCTGCAGCGGCTTGCCGGCGTTGCGGGCTTCCAGCTCGGCGAGCGCGTCGCCGTTGGCCTCGAGCGCGTCGGCGAGCTTGAGCAGCGCGAGCGAGCGTTCGCCCGGGGTGGTGTTCGCCCAGCCGTCGAACGCCGCGCGGGCGGCGCCGACCGCGCGGTCGACGTCCTGAGCGGTCGAGTCCGGCGCCTGCGCCATCACCTCGCCCGTGGCGGGGTTGACCACATCGGCGGTCCGGCCCTCGGCCGCGGGGACCGACTCGCCGTCGATGAAGTTGTTGAACGTCCCGGTTTCGGTCGCGGCCATCGTGCGCTCCTCCTGGTCGAACTGCGCGCCACGCTACTACTCCGCCCAGGGCAGCGGGCGCGAATGCGCGTCGGGGGTCGTGACGGTGGCGCCCGCGCGGCTGCAGACGAGCGCGGTGGCGGCCTCGGGGGCTTCGATCCGGCGCTCGGTTCCGGCCGGGATCGTGACCGTGCCGGTGTGCGCGGCGCCGTTGATCCTGAGGGCCCCGGTGAGGATCACCCACACCTGCTCGTGGTCGACGGTGTGCGTCGG
Source organism: Solirubrobacter sp. (assembly GCA_035555675.1). Lineage (GTDB taxonomy): Bacteria > Actinomycetota > Thermoleophilia > Solirubrobacterales > Solirubrobacteraceae > Solirubrobacter. The sequence goes on from DATMGH010000004.1 coordinate 102,692, forward strand.
CCCGGCCTGGCCGGGCTCCATGTCCACGGTCCACACGGAGAGCTCCGCCGTGCCGGTGCTGGGGGCGGCGAGCGTGTGCATGACGGCGTTCGGCGTCCGGTGGGTTTGGTAAAGCTGCTTGTCGATCATGGTGATGGGAAAGGTAAAGTCGCTTGTCTAATTTGTCAACCGGCCCGTTCGAGGTGATCCTGCGCGCGGGGCAGGGCGCCGTGGGCGAGCTGAACCGGCGGCTGGCGGAGCGCGGGCACCCGGGCGTACGGCCGGCGCACGGGTACGCGTTCCAGGCGATCGGCGCGTCGGGGGCCACCGCGACCGAGCTGGGGCGCCGGCTCGGGGTCACCAAGCAGGCGGCGGGGCAGATGGTCGACGAGCTGGAGCGGCTCGGGTACGTCGTGCGGGCCGCCGATCCGGCCGACGGGCGGCGGCGGCTGGTGCGGCTGACGCCGCGCGGGGTGGACTGTCTGCGGGCGTCGGCGGCGATCTTCGGTGAGCTGCTGGCCGAGTGGCGGGCGACGGGGGCCGACGTCGACGGCGCGGTCGCGGCGCTGGGGCGGCTCGACGCGCTCTACGGCGGGGAGCTGCGGCCGGTCTGGTGAGCTCGTCCTACGGGAGGCCGAGCAGGGTGGCGGCGTTGTCGCGCAGGAGCGCGCTCGCGACGTCGGGCGCGAGCGCGAGCCGGTCGAGCTCGGCGAGGCAGGCCTCCGGGTCGAACATCGGGTAGTCGGTCCCGAACACGAACTGCCCGCGCAGCCGGCGCGGGATCTCCCGCTGGACCTCCTCCGGCAGGTAGCGGTACTTCCAGCCGGAGATGTCGAGGTAGACGTTGGACTTGTGCAGCGCCATGGCGATCGCTTCCAGATGCCACGGCCAGCCGACGTGGGCGAGCACGATCGGCAGGTTCGGGTGGCGCGCCGCGATCCGGTCCAGCAGCAGCGGCCGCGCGAGGTCGATGCGCAGGCCCTGGCCGCCCGGCTCGCCCGCGCCGAGCCCGCTCGTCCCCGCGTGCGTGAGCAGGATCAGGCCGAGCTCGGCGGCAGCGTCGAAGAACGGCAGGTGGCGGTCGTCGCCCGGGTCGAAGTCCTGCAGCGTCGGGTGCAGCTTGAGCCCGCGCAGGCCGAGCGAGGGGAAGCGCGCGAGCCGCTCGAGCGCGTCCGGCCGGTTCGGGTCGACCGACCCGAAGCCGACGAACCGCCCGTCGCTGTCGTCGCAGATCCGTGCGATCTCGGCGTTGTCGAGCTCCTTGCCCTGCGCGTCCCACCCGAGCAGCACGCCGCGCAGGTCGAGCCGCTCGTACAGCGCCACCAACTCCTCGATCGAGTGCGGCTGCGGCCGCGTCCCGAAGTACCGCTCGATCGAGTCCGCGTAGTGCCCCACGCACCCGCAGACCCAGTCCCCCGTCGGCAGGTGCACATGCATGTCAACTCCGCGCATGCCCCGAATTATGAGGGGGTCAGACCCCTCAACAAAACGAGCCGCGTTGCAGGGCCAAGAAAAACGTTGAGGGGTCTGACCCCTGATATGTAGTACGCTGAAATATCAGATGCCAGTTCCGGAGATGAAGCACCCTTGGGAGCGGGACCTGCTGCGCGACAAGGCGTACGGAGCGATCCGGGACGCGATCGTGGAGGGCACGCTGGAGCCGGGCGAGCGGATCCGGGATCAGGAGCTGTGCGCGTGGCTGGGGCTGAGCCGGACGCCGGTGCGCGACGCGCTGGCCCGGCTCGAGCAGGACGGGCTGGTGGAGACCGCGCCGCAGCGGTTCACGCGCGTCACCCCGCTCGACCGGCGCGCGATCCGCGACACGTTCCCGATCGTGGCCGCGCTCCACGCGCTCGCGGCCGAGCTCGGCACCCCGCACCTGAGCGGGGCCCACGTCGAAGTGATGCGCGAGGCGAACGCGCGCTTCGAGCGCGCGCTGCAGGCCAACGACGTCGACGCGGCGCTGCAGGCCGACGACGCGTTCCACGACGTGCTGCTGCGCGCGTCCGGGAACGGCCAGCTCCAGCCCGCGCTGGACCGCCTGACGGGCCGGATCCGCCGCCTCGAGCGCCTGCGCTTCGGCTCGCTTCCCGGCCGCGCGTCCGTCAAGCAGCACAACGAGATCGTCGCCGCCGCCGCGGCCAAAGACCCCAACCGAACCGCCGAGCTGGTCAAGACCAACTGGCTCTCGCTCGGGACCCTGATCGACCGGAGCTTCGAATGACCGCCATCGCCCCGCTGCCCGACATCCACGACGCCGCGACGCTCGCCGCCGCCCGCCGGCTCCTCGACCAAGCGAGCGACCCGGCGCAGATGCAGCGCGAGGTGATCGCCGCCGTCCAGCGCAACGCGGACTGGCGCGGCTCGCAGTGCATCAACCTGCTCGCCCCCGAGGCGCTGGTCAGCCCGACCGTGCAGATGCTGCTCTCCGCCGAGATCGGCCAGCGCGCGGCCGAGGGCCACATCGGCCCCGTCAACCGCTGGTTCGCGGGCACCAAGCACATCGACGAGGTCGAGGCGCTGTGCGTCGAGCTGCTCAAGCGCCTGTTCAAGGCCAACTACGCCGAGCACCGCCTGGTCGCCAGCATGATCGGCAACATGGCCGTGTACGCCGCGCTCACGCAGCCCGGCGACACGGTGATGACGATCCCGCAGCCGGTCGGCGGCCACAGCTCCAACCGCTACGACGGCCCCGCGGGCATCCGCGGCCTGAACATCGTCGACGTCCCGTACGACGCCACCGAGCTGACGGTCGACCTCGACGCGTTCGAGCGCGAGGCGAAGGCGGCGCGCCCGAAGCTGATCGCGCTTGGCGCGAGCATGACCCTGTTCCCGCTCCCGGTCACGGAGATCGCGGCGATCGCGAAGGAGATCGGCGCGAAGGTGTTCTTCGACGGCGCCCACCAGCTCGGCCTGATCGCCGGCGGCCAGTTCCAGGACCCGCTGGCCGAGGGCGCGGACGTGCTGACCGGCAGCGCCGGCAAGACGTTCTCCGGCCCGCAGTCGGGCGTGATGGTCTGGAACGACCCCGAGCTGACCAAGCCGCTGCTGGACGCCGTGTTCCCCGCCCTGGCCGCGACCCACCAGGTCAACCGCGTCGCCGCCCTGGCCGCCGCGGCCGCGGAGCTGCTCGCGTTCGGCCCGACCTACATGCGCCACGTCGTCGAGAACGCCCAGACGCTCGCCCACGCGCTGCAGACGCGCGGCGTGCCGGTCCTCGGCGCCCACAAGGGCTACACGACCACGCACCAGGTGATCGCCGACGTGCGCGAGTTCGGCGGCGGCCTCGATGTCGCCCACACGCTCGCCAAGGCGAACCTGATCACCAACAAGAACCTGCTGCCCAACGACACCCCGGAGGACTGGGACCGCCCGTCCGGCCTGCGCATCGGCACCACCGAGGTCACCCGCCTCGGCATGGGCGACGTCGAGATGCGGGCGATCGCGGACATGATCGCCGGCGTGCTCGTCGAGGGGCGCGATCCCGAGCACGTCCGCACCGAGGCGGTCGAGCTGCGCGCGGGCTTCCAGACGGTCAAGTACTGCTTCGACGAATAACCTGCCCGCCATGGCGGTAGCGACCGAGGTGGACCTGGAAACGCTCAAGCGCGTGGAGCAGCGCGTCCTGTGGCTGGCGACGAGCGTCGTCCACCACGCGAACCGCGTGCGGGAGAACCGCTCCGGCGTGAAGGTCGGCGGCCATCAGGCGTCCAGCGCGAGCATGGTGAGCCTGATGACCGCCCTCTGGTTCGGCGTGCTGGAGGCGCCGGACCGGGTGAGCGTGAAGCCGCACGCGAGCCCGGTCCTGCACGCGCTCAACCACCTGCTCGGCCGGCTGGACGCGAAGTACCTCACGACGCTGCGCGAGTACGGCGGCCTGCAGTCCTACCCGAGCCGGACCAAGGACCCGGACCCGGTCGACTACTCGACGGGGTCGGTCGGCCTCGGCGCCACCGCCCCGATCTGGGGCGCGATCGCGCACCGCTACGTCGCCGGCCACTTCGACGTCCCGCGCGGCGGCCGCCAGATCGCGCTGATCGGCGACGCGGAGCTCGACGAGGGCGCCTGCTGGGAGGCGATCGCCGACCCGATGGTCGCGCGCCTCGGCGAAGTGATGTGGGTGGTGGACCTCAACCGCCAGTCGCTGGACCGCGTCGTCCCGGACATCGCCGCCGGCCGCCTGGCCGCGATGTTCGAGGCCGCGGGCTGGCACACGGTGATGGTCAAGTACGGGCCGCGGCTGGCGAGCCGGCCGGAGCTGCGCGCCCGCATCGACGCGATGCCCAACGAAGAGTACCAGCGGCTGCTGCGCGCGGACGCCCGCGAGCTGCGTGAGCGCATCGAGGTCGACGTCTCAGACCTCGACGACGCCGACCTGCTGGCGACGTTCCGCGACCTCGGCGGCCACGACCTCGCGAGCCTGCTCGACGGCTACCGCCAGGCGGACGCGGTCAAGGACCGCCCGAGCGTCGTCTTCGCGTACACGATCAAGGGCTGGTCGCTGCCGACCGAGGGTCATCCCGCCAACCACTCCGCGCTGCTCAACCACGCGCAGTACCGCGAGCTGGCCGCACAGCTGGGGGAGGACGCCGAGGACCCGTTCCGGCCGTTCGATCCCGGCAGCCCGGAGGCGGCGCTGTGCGAGGCGACCGGCCGGCGCCTCAAGCGTGGCGCGATGCGCGCCGTCCCGGCCCCGAAGGTCCCGGGGGACCTGGGCCGCGAGCACACGGGCCGCGCGTCCACCCAGCAGGCGTTCGGGCGCTTCTTCGTCGACCTCGTCCGGGAGGCGCCGGACGTCGCCGCGCGCGTGGTCACGGTCAGCCCGGACGTGGGGACGAGCACGAACCTCGGCGGCTGGATCAACAAGGCCGGGATCTGGTCGGTGGGGGACCGCATCGACTGGTTCGCCGACGACACGGACACGCTGGTGCGCTGGCGCGAGCACGACCACGGGCGTCACCTGGAGCTCGGGATCGCCGAGGTCAACCTCGTCGGCCTGCTCGGCGAGCTGGGCGCGACCTGGTCGCGCGACGGCCAGCCGCTGCTGCCGGTCGGCACGATCTACGACCCGTTCGTGGCCCGCGCCCTGGAGCCGTGGTCGTTCGGGATCTACGCCGGCGGGCAGTCGATCCTCGTCGGCACTCCGTCCGGCGTCACGCTGGGCCCGGAGGGCGGCGCGCACCAGTCGGTGATCACGCCCAGCATCGGGATCGAGCAGCCGGGCTGCGTCTCCTACGAGCCCGCGTTCGGGCAGGACTTCGAGTGGTGCTTCCTGCACGCGCTCGGCCAGCTCGGCAAGCCGGGTGGGACGTCCGCGTACTTCCGGCTGTCGACCCGGCCGATCGACCAGTCTTTGCACACCGGCACCCGCGAGGAGGCGATCGCCGGCGGCTACAAGCTGCGGCCGCACGACGCGCCGGACGTGAGCATCGCGGTGATGGGCGCATTGGTGCCGGAGGCGCTCGCCGCCGCGGACACGCTGACCGCGGCGGGAATCCGGATCGAGGTCGTCTGCATCACCAGTGCCGATCTGCTCTTCCGCTCCATGCAGGCAGGTTCCGGGTTCGGGGACGGCGATCCGCGCACGCTCGACCGGCTGTTCCGGCCGGGCGTCCCGATCGTCAGCGTGCTCGACGGGCATCCGCACACGCTCGCGTTCCTCGGCTCGCCGATCGCGTGCCTGGGCGTGAGCCGGTTCGGTCAGGCGGGCGACATCACCGACCTCTACGAGCACCACGAGATCGACCCGGAGTCGATCGTCGGCGCGGCGCTCGACCTCCTGGCCTGATCGCGGTACCTTCCCGACCGTGGCGCTCGCGCTCATCACCGTCTTCGCCGCCGGCCTGCTCGGCGGCGGCATCGCGGCGAACATCACGGTCATGGTCGTGATCGCCGCGATCACGCTGGTCGTGCTCGGCGCTTACAACGGGCTGCGCAACCTGCTCTACGTCTGCGACTCGCGCCGCTAGTCGAGCACGATCCGGGCCGCTTCGCCGTGGCCCTCGACGCGCGGCTGGACCGGGCGGACCTCGTGCGTCGACGCCCACGCGAGCAGCGCGTCGGCCGTGTCGAAGCGGGTGAGCACCTCGAGGTTCTTGATCGTCGGGAACACCATCAGCAGCTCGCCGGCGTCGGCGCCCTGGAGCGCGCGGTCCGGGGCGAACCAGCGCGCGTCCACGATCTCCGCCCCGTCCGGGACGGCCTCGGCGCCGTCCGGCGCGTGGGCGAGGAAGAAGTACGTGTCGAAGCGGATCGTCACCTCGGGCGGCGTGATCCAGCGTGCGAACGGGACGAGCGCGTCGGCGGTGAGCGTGAGCTCGGTCTCCTCGTGTACTTCGCGGACGCCCGCGGCGCGGTGGTCCTCGCCCGCGTCGACCGCTCCGCCCGGGAAGACCCAGGCGCCGCCCATGAAGCGCGCCTTCGGCGTGCGCTGGACCATCAGCACTTCCAGCCGCGTGCCACCGCCTCGCACCACGACCACCGTTGCCGCCTGCCGCGGCTCGGTGGGCTCGCCGCTTTCGTTGAGGATCGTGCCGGGCTCCGGACCGTGCGTCATCAGGTCAGCCTAATATGGGCGCGCATGACTACGGAGACGGCCCGGCAATGGATTTGCGAGTCCTGCGGTTTCATCTACGACCCCGCGGAGGGTGATCCCGACGGGGGCATCCCGGCCGGGACGGCGTTCGAGGACATCCCCGCGGACTGGTACTGCCCGGTGTGCGGCGCGCGTAAGGCGGACTTCTCGCCTTACGAGGGTTAGCCTTTCACCGCGTGACGGCGCTTCGGTCTAGCCCGGCACGCGGGTTGGCGCCGCCGCTGGAGGCGCTTGTGTTCGCGGTCGGCCTGAGCACGCTGGGGGCGGAGATCGCCGCCCAGCGGCTGATGGCGCCGTTCTTCGGGTCCTCGACCGTGATCTGGGCGAACACGATCGCGGTCGTGCTGCTGGCGCTGTCGATCGGGTACTGGCTGGGCGGCCGGCTGGCGGACCGGCGGCCGGAGCGGAGCGCGCTGGCGGCGCTGGTGCTGCTCGGCAGCGGGCTGCTGGCGATCGTCCCGTTCATCGCGCACCCGTTCCTGTCGCTGAGCGTGAGCGCGTTCGACGAGCTGTCGGTGGGCGCGTTCCTGGCGTCGCTGTTCGGGACGCTCGTGCTGGTGGCGGTGCCGCTGCTGCTGCTCGGGGCGGTGTCGCCGTGGGCGACGCGGCTGAAGCTGGCCGACGTGACGCAGGCGGGCGTGACCGCCGGGCGGCTGTACGCGATCTCGACGGTCGGCTCGCTGGTCGGCGTGTTCTTCGTGGCGCTGTGGGCGATCGAGGCGATCGGGACGCAGCGCACGTTCCTCGTGCTGGCGGCGGTGCCGGCGCTGGTCGCCGCCGCCCAGCTCGGGCCGCGCTGGCTCGTGGTCCCGGGCGCGTTGGTCGTCGCGCTCGCGCTGCCGGTCGGCACGACCAAGCCCGGGAACGTGCTCTATGAAACCGAGACGGCGTACCAGTACGCGCGGGTGGTGCAGGACCCGGACGGCACGCGCAAGCTGGAGCTCAACGAGGGTCAGGCGATCCACTCGCTGTGGCGGCCCGGCACGGTCCTCACCGGCGGCTACTGGGACGGGTTCCTGGTGCTGCCGTTCGCGACCGGCTCCGGGCGGCCGCCGGCCCGGATCGCTGCGCTCGGCACGGCCGGGGGGACGGTCCCGCGCGCGTACGCGCACTACTTCCCGTCCACGCGGGTGGACGCGGTGGACATCGACGGCGAGCTGTTCAAGATCGGGCGCCGCTGGTTCGGCTTGGAGGCGCGGCCGCAGCTGCGCGAGTTCGCCCAGGACGCGCGGCCGTTCCTGCGCTCGACGGACGAGCGCTACGACGCGATCTTCGTCGACGCCTACCGGCAGCCGTACATCCCGTTCTACCTGACCACGCGCGAGTTCTTCTCGCTGGCGCGGTCGCGGCTGGCGCCGGGCGGGTCGGTGATCATCAACGTCGGCCATCCGCGCGACTCGCAGACGCTCGAGAAGGCGCTCAGCGCGACGCTCGGGACGGTGTTCAAGCACGTCGCGCGGGACCCGGTCCAGACGCTGAACACGCTCGTGATCGCGTCGGACGCGCCGCTGAGCGCGGCGGGGCTCGACGAGGCGCCGGCGGCGTTGCGCAGCCTGGCGGGGGAGAGCGCGGGACGGCTGGAGCCGGCGCTGCGCGGCGGGACGGTCTTCACCGACGACCGGGCGCCGGTCGAGTGGCTGATCGACGCGTCGATCGTCTCGTACGCCGCGGGGGAGGAGAAATGAGGCGTTGGGGGTACGCCGAGCTCGTGGTGTTCATCGCCGGCATCTCGACCCTGGGCGCGGAGATCGCGGCGGCGCGGCTGGTCGCGCCCGCGTTCGGCGCGTCGACCGTGGTGTGGGCGAACACGATCGCGGTCGTGCTCGTCGCGCTGGCCGGCGGGTACTGGCTCGGCGGGCGGCTCGCGGACCGGCACCCGCACCGCCGCGCGCTGGCGCTGGCCGCGCTGTGCGGCGCGGTGCTGGTGGCGCTGATCCCGCTCGCCGCGATCCCGCTGCTGGGGGCGACCGAGGACGCGCTGGGCGAGCTGCCCGGCTCGTTGCTGGTGCTGGCCGTGCTGGTGGCGCCGCCGGTGCTGGTGCTCGGGTCGCTGTCGCCGTGGGCGATTCGCCTGCGCGTGCGCTCCGTGCGCGGGGCGGGCGACGTCACCGGACGGCTGTACGCGCTGTCGACCGCGGGGGGTCTGGTCGGCAACTTCGCGGCCGCGCTGGCGCTGATCCCGCTGGTCGGGACGCGCTGGACGTTCCTGTTGTTCGCGGCACTGCTGGCCGCGGTGTCCGCTCCGGTGGCATGGACTTCCTCCAGGCCTGCCTGAACGGCGACCGCGAGGCGGGCGTCCCGCGTTCGCCGGCGGAGCTGGCGGAGGCCGCGCGGGCCTGCGTGGCCGCCGGCGCGGTCTCGGTGCACGCGCATCCGCGGGACGCGGACGGGGGCGAGTCGCTGGCGGGTGACGACGTCGCGGCCGCGTTGGCGGCGCTGCGGGCAGCGGTGCCGGAGGCCGAGATCTCGTTCTCGACCGGGCTCTGGATCCCGAGCGGCGACGTCGACGCCCGGCTGCGGGCGATCTCGTCGTGGACCGCGGCGGTGCCCGACGTCGTGTCGGTGAACCTGTGCGAGGAGGGCTGGCGCGATCTGGCCGAGCTCGTGCGAAGCCGCGGGATCGGGATCGAGGCGGGGCTCTGGACGCCGCGGGACGCCGAGGTGCTCGCGGCCAGCGGCGTCCACGTGCGGCGTGTGCTGGTCGAGCCGCGCAGCGAGAATCCCGCCGAGGCGGTGGCGATGGCGCGCGACATCGACCTCACGTTGGACGCCGTGGGGCTCGACGCGCCGCGGCTGCACCACGGCGTGGGGGACGCGACGTGGGCGATCCTCGACCGGGCGGTGACGCTCGGGCATCAGATCCGTATCGGGTTGGAGGACGTGCTCACGCTCCCCGACGGACGCCGCGCGCCGGACAACGCGGCGCTCGTCGTGGAGACCGTGCTGCGCTACGCCTGACCGGGGCGCCGGAGCGGGCGCACGCGGTGATAGCGGTCGTGCACGTAGGCGGCCGCGTCTTGAGCGCCCGCCTGGCGCCGAGCGGCCTGCTCGGCTTCGGCGAGGGTCGCGAACCAGGTCGACACGGCGTCCGCCGCGTCGAGCGTCCATCCGCCGGTGGTGGCGTGGGGGAGCACGTGCACTTCCGCGATCTGCACTGCCATGGGACGACATTCCAGCGTGCGGGCGCGGCGATGGGTTGGGCCGCCGGGCCGAGATTCGCGGGCGGTGATTGTCCACGCGGTCCGGGCGGGCGACGCGGGCGTGGGTGGCGCGGGCGCGGACGGCACGGGCGCGGGTGCGGCGAGCGGTCGCGTTGCGGCGGATGGCGCCGGAAAGTGACCGCTCGGCGCGCATCGTCGCGCCCGCGTGCCTCGTCGCGCCGTGCGCGCGTCGTGGCCCCGCGTTGTCGCGCGTCACGCCGCGGTCGCCGGAGTGGTCGGTGCCGGCGTCGTGGGGTGGGCGTGGCGAGGGGTCGGGTTGCGGCGGATGGCGCCGGAAAGTGACCGCTCGGCGCGCATCGTCGCGCCCGCGCAATGCACGGCGGTCGCGCGCCGTGCCGTGCGCGCGTCGTCGCGCGTCACGCCGCGGTCGCCGGAGCGGTGGGTGCCGGTGTCGTGGGGTGGGTGCGGTGAGGGGTCGCGTTGTGGTGGATGGCGCCGGAAAGTGACCACTCGGCGCGCATCGTCGCGCCCGCGTGCCTCGTCGCGCCGTGCGCGCGTCGTCGCCCCGCATTGTCGCGCGTCACGCCGCGGTCGCCGGAGCGGTGGGTGCCGGCGTCGTGGGGTGGGTGCGGTGAGGGGTCGGGTTGTGGCGGATGGCGCCGGAAAGTGACCACTCGCCGCGCATCGCCGCGCCCCGCGCAATGCGCGGCGGTCGCGCGCCGCGCCGCGCCTCGGGCGCGCGGCAGGCCGCGGCCGGGGGTACGCGGCGGGCGCGCGGTACGCGGCGGGCGCGCGCCGCGGGCGCGGCGACGCGGCTCGTCCCGCGGCACTTCGTCAGGCGGCGCGGGGGAGACCTTGGGCGGCGGCGACGGGGAGGCCGGCGGCCGGGCGGAAGCCGGCGCGCAGGGCCGCGCGGCCGAGTGTGGTCGCGGCGCCGCGGAGCTCCGCACGGGTGTGGGACGCCATCGCCGAGAGGCGCACGCGGGCGGTGCCGGAGGGGACGGCCGGCGGGCGGACGGCTTCCGCGAACACGCCGAGCTCGAGCGCGTGGTCGACGATCCGGCTCGCGACCTCCGCGTCGCCGACGACGAGCGGCACGACGTGCGCCGCGGCGCCGCTCACCTCGAACCCTTCGCGGGCGAGGCCGTCGCGCAGGGCCTCGGCGTTCGCGCGCAGCTTGTCGACGCGTCGCGGCTGCTCCTCCAGCAGGTCGAGCGCCGCCATCGCCGCCGCGGCCGCGACCGGCGGCAGCGCGGTCGAGTGCAGCAGCGTCCGCGCGCTGTGCACCAGAAACCGCGCCGTGACGTGGTCGCACGCGACGAAGCCGCCGTAGGACCCGAGCGCCTTGCCGAGCGTCCCGGTGATCACGTCGACCTCGTCCTCCAGGCTGGCCTCGGCGACGGCGCCGCGACCGCCGGGGCCGAGCGCCCCCAGGGCGTGCGCCTCGTCGACCAGCACGCGCACATCGAACCGGTGCGCCAGGTCGACGATCTCCTCGAGCGGCGCGACGTCCCCGTCCATGCCGAACATGCCGTCGGTGGCGATCAGCGTCGCGCGCCCGTCGCACTGGCGCAGCGCCCACAGCAGATGGTCCGGATCGGCGTGGCGGTACGCGATCACGTCCGCCCCGGAGAGCCGGCACCCGTCGACGATCGAGCAGTGGCTGAGCTCGTCGTGCAGGACGACCTCGCCGCGCCGGGCGAGCGCCGAGATCGCGCCCATGTTGGCCAGCGCGCCCGAGCCGAACAGCAACGCGGCCCGCTGGCCGGTGAACGCCGCGAGCCGCTCCTCGAGCCGGCGGTGCAGCGTCATCGTCCCGCACGACACGCGCGCGGCGCCCGCGCCGACGCCCCAGCGCATGGACGCGTCGGCCGCCGCCTGGCGGACCTTCGGATGATCGGCGAGCCCGAGCGCGTTGCCCGAGCACAGCAGCAGCACCGGCCGCCCGTCCAGCACCACGCGCGGCCCCTGCGGTCCGGAGACCATCCGCATGCGCTGGTGCAGCCCGAGCTGGTTGAGCTCGTCCAGGCGGTCCTCGAGATCCAGCATCCAAGATCCTCGTGTCGGGGTTTGCCGGAAGGTACGGCCCGGGCCGGACGACTCCGCGGCGAGGCGTCGGGCGGCGAGGGGTGGGACGGCGAGGGGTGGAGCGGCGAGGCGTGGAGCGGGCGGCGCGTCAGCGCCCGCGCCACTCCGGCGCGCGCTTCTCGATGAACGCCCGGACGCCCTCGGCGAAGTCCTCGGACCGGAACGCCGCCTCGCGCAGCGCGTCGAGCTCTGCGGCCAGCGCCGGATCGAGCGGCGCGTCGAGCGCCCGCAGCACCCGCTTGTTGCCGCGCAGCGACAGCGGCGCCAGCGACGCGATCTCCGACGCCAGCGCGACCGCCCGCTCCGCGACCTCGCCAGCCGGCACGACCGAGTTCACGAGCCCCCAGCGCAGCGCTTCGGCGGCGTCCACCACCCGCGCCGTCAGAAACAGCTCGCGCGTCCGCGCCGCCCCGATCGCGTCCACGAACCGCCGCAGCCCCGCCGCCGAGTACACGACCCCGAGCCGCCCGGGCGGCATCGCCACGGCGGCCCCCGCGGCGCACACGCGCAGATCGCACGCCAAGGCCAGCTCCAACCCGCCCCCGAACGCCGACCCGTTCATGGCCGCCACGACCGGCACCGGCACCGCGTCCAGCGCCGCCAGCGCGACCTCGAACGGCTGCGTCAGCAGCTCGGCCGCCTCTTCGACGGCCAGGTTGGAGATGTCGTAGCCCGCGGAGAACACGGACCCCGCGCCGGTCAGGATCACGCAGCGCGCGTCCAGCCCGGCGAACACCGTCGCCAGCCCGTCGAGCACCGCCCGGTCGAGTGCGTTGCGCTTGGCCTCGTGCTCGATCGTCACCCGCACCACGCCGGGCGCGGGACGGTCGACCGCCAGCGAACCGGCCACTACGCCAGCACGACCAGGACGTCGCCCTCCTGCACGGCCTGCCCCTCCACGACCCGGATCTCGGCCACGACCCCGTCGTCCTCGGCCTCGATCGGCATCTCCATCTTCATCGACTCGAGGATCACGACCGTGTCCCCCTCCGCGATCGCGTCGCCCACCGCGACCTCGACCTTCCACACGGTGCCGGCGATGCTGGCCTCGACCTGGTGTGCCACATCCCGCACGATATAGACCGCCGGTCGACCCGAGCGCCCCCGATTGCGTACCCACCGTCGATAGGTCGCACCGCCCCCGCCCGGCACCATGGACAGCGCTGGACGTCGCGACCTCTCCTCCCGCGGCGCACGGCAAACCGGCGATACAGGCGGCGGGCGGGTTCCTGGACGGCCCGCCCGCCGCTGCCCGCCGGCACGGCTAGCCTCAACGCACGACATGAGCGAGCTGGCCGAACTCAAGGAGCAGGTCTACAAGGACCCGCGCCCCCCGGAGCACTTCGCCCCGTTTCACACGCGCACGCGTACGCACCGGCCGAACGTCATGTACGAGCTGGTCCGGATCGTGATGAGCCTGATCGCCTGGGTCTTCTTCCGCGCCGGCCACGTCCACCCGGAGCGCGTCCCCGCGGTCGGCCCCGTGATCCTCGCGCCCAATCACTTCAGTTTCCTCGATCACTTCTTCCTCGGCGTGGCGTTGCGGCGCAAGGTCCACTTCATGGCCAAGTCGCAGCTGTTCAAGAAGCCGCTCCAGTACGTCTACTCGCCCGGTGGCGTCTTCCCGGTCCGCCGCGGCTACTCCGACGACGAGGCGTTCGTGACCGCGGTGACCGTGCTCGACCGCGGCGACGCGATGGCCATGTACGCCGAAGGCGGCCGTTCCCGCACCGGCGAGCTGGCCGCTCGGCCGCGGCGCGGAATCGGCCGCCTGGCGCTGCTGAGCGGCGCCCCGATCGTCCCTGTCGCGATCGTCGGCTCCAGCCACGTGCGCAACTGGAAGCGCCTGCACTTCCCGAAGATCACCGTCTACTACGGCGAGCCGTTCGCGTACGAGCGCGTCGAGGCGCCGACGCGCGACCAGGAGCAGGCCGCCGCCGACGCTATCTTCGCCGAGGTCCGCGCGCTCTACGACAAGGCCACGGCCGGCTCGGCGGCCTGAGCCTCCGCCGCGCGCCCGCGCCCCGGCACCAGCAGCGCCAGCACCGCGCCGACCGCGAGCACCGCCGCGCCGACCCAGATCGCGCTCGTCAGCCCGTCCGTGAACGCGGCGGGCGACGCGTAGGACCCGTGCGCGGCGAACACCGACGCCAGCACGGCGACGCCGAGCGTGCCGCCGACCTCGCGGATCGCGTTGGTCGCGCCCGACGCCTGGCCGGCCTCCTGGGGGCGGACCGCGTTCAGCACCGCGTTGGCGGTCGGCGCGAACACCAGCGCCATGCCGGCGCCGGCCAGCATGAACGGGACGACGAGCTCGCCGTACGGGACGGTCGGCGAGATCACGGTCGCCAGCCACGCGATCGCGATCGACTGCAGCGCAAGCCCGGTCGCCATCAGCGGCCGCGAGCCGATCCGGTCCGACAGCAGGCCCGCGAGCGGCGCGACGAACATCGGCATCGCCGTCCACGGCAGCGTGCGCAGGCCGGCCTGCAGCGGCGACAGCTCCTGCGTGACCTGGAAGAACTGGGCGAGCAGGAAGATCGACCCGAACACGCCGAAGTACATCGCGAACGACACGCCGTTGGACGCGCTGAACGCCCGCGAGCGGAAGAACCGCATCGGCAGCATCGGCGCCCGCGTGCGCAGCTCCCAGGCCACGAAGCCGGCCAGCAGCACGGCGCCCGCGGTCAGGGAGGCGAGGACGGTCGATGACGTCCAGCCGAGCTCGGCGCCGCGCACGATGCCGTAGACGACGCCCATCAGCCCTAGCCCGCCGAGCGCGAGCCCGCCCAGGTCCAGCCGGCCGGCCGGCCCGTAGGACTCCGCCAGGCGGCGGTACGCGAGCGGCGCGAGCGCCAGCCCGATCGGCACGTTGAGCCAGAAGATCCAGTGCCAGGAGATCCCGTCGACGACCGCGCCGCCGACCAGCGGCCCGAGCGCGACGCCGAGCCCCGAGATGCCCGACCAGGCGCCGAGCGCGACGCCGCGCCGCTCGGGCGGGAACGCGGTCGAGAGCAGCGTCAGCGTGAGCGGCGTGACGATCGCGGCGCCCGCGCCCTGCACGGCGCGCGCGACGATCAGCGCCCCGGTCGAGGGCGCCAATGCCGCCCCCGCGGAGGCGAGCGTGAAGAGCCCGAGGCCGAGCACGAACATGCGCCGGCGCCCGAAGCGGTCGCCGAGCGCGGCGCCGGTCAGCAGCAGGACGGCGAAGGACAGCGTGTAGGCGTTGACCGTCCACTCGAGCGCGGACAGCCCGCCGCCGAGGTCGGCGCGGATCGACGGCAGCGCCGTGGTGACCACCAGGTTGTCGAGAACGACCATGAACAGCGCGACCGAGACGATCGCGAACGTCCACAGCGGGCGGGTGCGAGACAAGGACATGGAAGTGAGTGTCTACTCACTTCCATGCTGCGTCAAGAGTGCGAACGCGCCAAGTTAGTGGTGACTCACAAAGCCGAGCGGTCCGCCCACGGCACCTCGACCGAGTCCTCGGTCGGCGAGTCGCGCGCGACGACGTACTCGGCCGGCTCGGTCGCCGACCGGTTCTCGACCGTGTGCGTCTCCCGCGGCGGCACGTAGAGCATGTCGCCGGTCTCGACGATCAGCGACTCCTGCAGCTGGTCGCCGAAGCGGATCTCGATCGACCCCGAGAGCATGTAGAGGGCGCTCTCGCAGTTGTCGTGGTAATGGGGGCGCCCGCGCGAGCCCGCGGGCACGCGGAAGATGCCCATGTAGAGGTTGTGCGCGCCGGTCGTCGCCTGGGAGATCTCGGCGCCGCCGACCACCCCCCGCGGGACGTCCCGCTCTTCGCCGGACTGCTTGACGAGCTTCATGACGTCATCCCCGTGAACTGGCCGCCGGTGATGTTGAGCACCTGGCCATGGACGAAGTTCGACCACGGCGAGCACAGGAAGAAGACGCCGCCGGCGGCCTCCTCCGGCGTCCCGGGCCGTCCGAGCGGGATCAGCGCGGGCGCCATCGAGCGCATCGCGTCCGGAATCCCGAGCTGCACCGTCTCGCCGCCGATCTCCATCGTGTTCGACGCGTCCTTGGACGCGGTCAGCCGCGTCTCGATCCAGCCGAACGCGACGGCGTTGACGTTGATCTTGAACTGACCCCACTCCTTGGCCAGCGTCTTCGTCAGGCCGACCACCGCGGCCTTGCCGGACGCGTAGTTGGCCTGGCCGGCGTTGCCCATCGTGCCCGAGATCGAGGACACGTTGACGATCTTGCGGAAGACCTCGACGCCCTGCTCGCGCTCGGCCTTGGCCGGCTCGCGCAGGTGCGGAGCGGCCGCGCGCAGGACCCGGAACGGCACGACCGTGTGGATGTCGAGCATCCGCTGGTACGCGTCGTCGGACATCTTGTGGATCGGCGCGTCGATCGTGTACCCGGCGTTGTTGACGATGATGTCGATCCGGCCCCACGCGTCGATCGCCGTGCCGATCAGCGCCTCCGGGGCGTCGCCCGCGGTCAGGTCACCGCCGAACACCGCCGTCTCGCCCGCGATCTCCGACGCCGCCTGCTCGGCGAGATCGGCATCGAGATCGTTGATGACCACCCTGGCGCCGTGCGCTGACAACAGCTCCGCCGTCGCGCGGCCGATGCCGCGGGCGGAGCCGGTCACGATCGCCACCTTGTCGTCGAGGACTCCCATGGGCGGTGACGATAGTCGGTGGTCCGCCTATCGGAAGGCAGACCACCGAGAATCGAAAATTAAAGGACCCCTAAAGGGGCCAGGCCCCTTTAGGGGTCCTTTAGGTGGCGTCTAGGGGGTTGTCGTGGAGAGCGTGAACGTCAGCGTCTTGCCGTACGTCCCCGTGCGCAGCGGATCGGTGTCACCGATCGACTGCCGGAACGCCAGCGCGACGCTGTCGTTCGCGACCGGGCCGCCGTACGTCAGCAGCGTCCGCGGCGAGCCGCTGACCGAGGCGAAGCCCGCGCTGGTGCCGGCCGGCGAGGTCGCCTGCGCCTGCACGCCGAGCCGCAGCGCGAACGTGCCGTTGACCAGCCGCCCGGGCGAGGTGGTGCTCGGGTCGGTGATCGACAGCGCCGCATCGCCCGCGGTCGAGATCACGTTCGCCGTCGTCGACGCGGTGTACGTGCGCGACGCGCCCGGCTGGAACGAGCCGAACGTCGCCGGCGCGCCCAGCGTCAGCGAGAGCGTCGCCGGGACCGTCCCGGCCGCGCTGCCCGTGGTCTGCGTGTACGGGTCGACGCCCAGGTACCCGAGACCCTCGCGGATCACCGTCGCCCGCGTCGCCGCGTCGGCGATGTTCTCCAGGCCGAAGCCCCACAGCAGCGTGTCGGCCGTCGCCACGCCGACCGCGTTCGAGGACCCCGACACGACGTGCGTGGGCCGCGACGCGAACTGCGGGAAGTTCGCCACCGGGAGCGAGTTCGACGTCGGCGTGAAGCGCGGCAGGTAGGCCTGGCCGGTGAGCTTGAACGACGACGTGAACGGCGCCTGGCCGGCGATCGTCAGCGCCGACACGGCCGCCTCGTTCGTCGCCTGGTTGGCCCGCGAGTACGCGCCCATCCAGTACTGCAGGAAGTCGTTGGAGACGTTCACGCAGTTCTCGAGCTGGCCGACCGGCCCGGTCGAGGACGTGTTGGAGCGGCACTGCGGCTTGTCCGGGTAGCGCCCGAGCGGGTTGTACGCGTACTCCGACCACGCGCTCTGCAGCGCCCGCTGACCGAGCGCGAGCACCTTGCCGCCCTCGTTGACGTAGTCGCGGATCGCGTTCATCTGGTCGTCGAACATCTTCGAGACGCCGACCGTCTGCCCCGGATCGCGCACGTAGTCGTCCAGGCCCGTGTACCAGACGACCGCCTGGTAGTGCTTGAGCACGCCGAGCAGGTCCGCGTGGTTGCGGCCGTTGGCGTCGACGTCATAGACGTCGGCCGGGATGCCGGCGTCGGCCAGCGCGCTCGTGTACGTGTTCAGGAACTGCGGACCGGCGAACGGCGACGCGTTCGGCGACAGCCCCGTGTAGTCCTCGGCCGAGAGCACGAGCACGCGGTTGTTGTGCGCGTTCGGCGAGGCCGTGAACGTGAACGAGTCCGACGTCTTGCCGCCGGCGGTGAACCACACCTTGACCTTGTCGCCGGCCGCGAAGCCGACGACGTCGCCGCGCACGCGGTGGTAATAGCGGCCCGGGCCGCCGTAGCGCGCGCCGCCCTCGAACTCGGCGGTCGACGCCTGGTGGACGGTCGAGGAGCCCTCGATCTGCCAGTTGACGGTCACGTCGCCGAGCGCGCGCCGCACGTCGACTTCGACCGTCTGCGGCGAGCCGTAGGCGATCGGGAACGCGGACGGCGTGAAGTCCGGCGCGGTCGCGCCCAGGTGCGACGTCGGCTGGTCCGGCGTCGGGGCCGACTGCGCCAGGTCGAGCATGAACGGCAGGTTGCGGGCGAAGACGTCCTGCACGTCGGACTCGCGGTCCTGGAAGACGAAGCCGCTCGGGTTCGAGCCGACGCTGTTGCCCGCGGTGGTCGTGCCGCCGACCGGCGAGCCGGAGCCGCCGTCGAGCTCGACCGTGTAGCCGAGCACGCCCTCCTGCAGGTACATCGTGTCGGTGATCTCGCCGTTGGTCGTGTAGAGCTCGCCGCCGACGTCGGGGTCATAGCCCTGGACGGCGGGGTGCTGATCGTCGCCGGCCAGCGGCACCATCAGCGCGTTGTCGGCGCCGTACGTCTCGACCTGCCAGCCGACCGGGTACAGGACCAGCTTCGCGTAGGAGTGGTAGTCGATGAAGAACTCGGGCTTGATGCGGTGCACCAGCGCGTGGAAGCTCGACACCTCGGGCTCGGACTCCGGCGACGGGCCGCGGTACGTCTCGCTGGACTGCGAGTCCGACGCGCCCTCGTTGTCGTAGCGCCACTTCTCGGAGAAGTTGCGGTTGGTGTCGATGCCGTCGCCGCTCTGGATCGTGCCGTTGTTGTTGTTGTCGCGGAGGTTCTTGCGCCACAGGCGCGCGGCGCGCGTCGTGAAGGTGTAGTCGTAGCCGTCCGGGTTGACGACCGGGACGAACCACACCTCGGTCGCCTCGAGGATCGCCGGGATCCCGGACGCCTCGTCGTTCGCGTGCGCCAGGAAGTACTCGTAGCCGCGCCGCACGACCTCGGCGGAGATCCACTCGCGCGCGTGCTGGGCGGCGTTGAACAGCACGCCCGGCTTGGCGCCGTCCGCCGTCGTGGCGGCGTTGCGCGTGACCTTGTAGGCGACGAGGTCGACGCCGTTGAGCGACTGCCCGTAGACCTCGCGCTTGACCAGCGCCGGGTTGGCCGCGGCCAGCTGGTCGTAGTACGTCATCAGGTTCACGGGGTTGCCGTTCGCGTCCACGGCGCCCGAGCACGTCGTCTGGCACGGCGCGGGCTTGAGCGCGTACGGCCGGAAGACGTCGTAGCCCCAGGTGGGATCGGCGAGCGGGATCGCCGCCGCCGCCACGCTGGCGCGGTTCTCCTTGCCGACCGCCGTGACGTCGAAGCCGTCGTCACGCAGGTCCTCGGCCTCCGACGGGGTCGCGACGATGCCGGTCCGTCCGGGCGCATCGGCGCCCTCGGTTACGTCAAAGCCACGCTTCGCGAGCGACCCCAGCTCGGCGTCCGTGCCCTTGACGATGTATTGATTGAGTGGTTCGACTCGCTCCTGCGCCCCGGCTGGGGCGGCGAGAGCAAGCGAAGCCAAGGCGCCGATGGCGCCGAGGTAGACCCTCCGCATCGCGCGACCCTACAGACGCGGCGACGATCTACAAACCGTACGATCGTCCAATCACATCGAGCATGATCTCGTCGGTTCCGGCGCCGATGCGATTGAGCCGCAGATCGCGCCACGCGCGCTCGATCCCGAACTCGCGCATGTAGCCCGCGCCGCCGAAGATCTGCAGGCAGTCGTCGGCGACTTCGCAGGCCATCTGCGCGGCGTGCAGCTTGGCCATCGAGATCTCCCGCACCGGGTACTCGCCGTTGGCGAACCGCCACGCGGTCGCGTAGACGAGCGAGCGCGACGCCTCGATCTTGGTGGCGATCGCGGCCAGCTTGTGACGGATCACCTGGAAGTGGCCGATCTCGCGCCCGAACGCGCGCCGCTGGAGCGCGTAGTCGAGCGTGCGCTCGAACGCGTGCTGGGCGCCCGCGACGCAGCCCGCGGCGCCGATCAGCCGCTCGCCCTGCAGCTCCCACATGATGTGGTAGAAGCCCTTGCCGAGCTGGCCGAGCAGCGCCGAGTCCGGCACCCGCACGTCCTGGAACGCCAGCAGCGCCGTGTCGGACGCGTGCATGCCGAGCTTCTCCAGCCGCCGCTCGCGCACCACGCCCGGCAGGTCCATGTCGACGACGAAGAGGCTGAAGCCGTCGTAGCCCGCGTCCGGGTCGGTCTTGGTGACGAGCACGATGAAGTCGGCGCGATGACCATTCGTGATGTACGTCTTGGACCCGTTGATCACCCACTCGTCGCCGTCGCGGACCGCGCGCGTGCGGATGCCGGCGACGTCTGACCCGGCGTCCGGCTCGGTGATGCCCAGGCAGGCGATCTTCTCGCCGCGGATCGCCGGCGCCAGGTAGCGCTGCTTGAGGTCGTCGCTGCCGAACTGCAGGATCGGCGGCGTCGCCATGTCCGTGTGCACCGCGATACCCATCGCCAGCCCGCCCGAGCCGGAGTGCGAGAGCTCCTCGGCCAGCACCAGGTTGGAGAAGTAGTCGCCGCCCTGGCCGCCGTAGGCCTCGGGCATCGAGAGGCCGAGGAAGCCCAGCTCGCCCATCCGCCGGAACACCGAGTCCGGGAACGTCGTCTGTTCCCACTCGTCGGCGTGCGGGGCGAGCTCGCGCATGACGTACGCGTGGATCGACTCGCGCAGCGCCTCGTGCTCCTCGGTGAAGATGAAGTGGCGCCGCGGGGCGCCGTGGTCGGGGCGGAGGACTTCGCTGGCGGCCATAGCGTGAATCTACGCGCTGCGGTTAGTGTGGGCACCGATGGTCCGTTACGAGGTCTCCGAGGGCGTCGCCACGATCGCGCTCGACCAGCCCGAGCGCCGCAACGCGCTCTCCGACGCGCTGCTGGACGCGCTGCTCGCGGCGTTCGAGCGTGCCCGCGACGACGCCGCCGTCCGCTGCGTGGTGCTCACCTCGACGCACGAGAAGGTCTTCTCGGCCGGCGGCGACCTGGCCGGCTTCTCCGCGCCGGCGCCGCTGATCGAGAAGTTCTTCGCGACCGACCGCTTCCCGCGCCTGTTCCGCCTGATCACCGGGTTCCCCAAGCCGACGCTGTGCGCCGCTAACGGCCACGTGCTCGCGGGCGCGCTCGGGGTCGCGCTGGCGTGCGATCTGGTGGTGGCCAAGGAGGGCGCGCGGTTCGGCACGCCCGAGATCAACGTCGGGATCTTCCCGTTCATGATCATGGCGCTGATCTACCGCAACGTCGGGCGCAAGAAGACCAACGAGCTGCTGCTGCTCGGCGAGCAGATCGACGCGCACGAGGCGGAGCGGATCGGGATCGTCAACCGGGTCGTCCCGGCGGCGGAGTTCGACGCCGCGGTCGCCGACTGGGCGGCGCGCCTGGCCGCCAAGTCGCCGCTGCTGATGCGGCTCGGCAAGGAGGCGATGGACCGCCAGCAGGACCTGGCGCTCGCCGAGGCGGTCGAGTACCTGCACGGGCGCTTCACGATCGCGCTGTCCACCGAGGACATCCAGGAGGGCGTGCGCGCGTTCTTCGAGAAACGGGAGCCGGTGTGGAGCGGGCGCTGAGCGTCGCCGCGCTGCGCTGCCGCACGTCCGACCGCACGGCGGGCGGCGCACGCGGCGCCGAGGCCCTGGCGCTCGCGCTGGACCCCGAGGCGCGGCTGATCGGGACACCGGGCGAGCCGCGCGCGGCCCGCTACGACGAGGACCTGCGCAGCTCGCACGGCTGCCTGCTCGAGGCCGGCGGCCAGGTCGACGACATGCTGACCGCCGGGCGCTTCCCGGTCGTGACCGCGTCGGACTGCTCGATCTGCATGACGACGTTCCAGGCGGTCATGCGCCACGCGCCCGACGCGCACGTGCTGTGGCTGGACGCGCACGGGGACTTCAACACGCCCGAGACGACGCCGTCCGGCTTCCTCGGCGGCATGTGCCTGGCGGCCGCGTGCGGGCGCTGGAACGCGGGCTTCGAGCCGTCCGTCGACCCCGGGCGGGTCGTGATGTGCGGCGTGCGCGATCTCGACGCCGGCGAGCGCGTGCTGGTGGAGACCGCGGGCGTGACGCGCGCGCGGCCGTCGGAGGTCGCGGGCTTCCTGCGCGGCCGGCGCGTCTACGTGCACCTCGACCTCGACGTGCTCGACCCGGACGTCCTGCCCGCCCAGTTCGCGGTCCCGCACGGGCTCAGCGACACCGGCTTGCGGACGCTGCTGGGCGAGGTCGCCAGCGCCTGCGACGTGGTCGGCGTGGAAGTGACCGCGTTCGAGGCGCCCGAGGACGAAGACGAGCGGATCCGCCGCACGGCGCTGGCGGCGTCGATCGTGCAGGCGGTGCTGCCTTGATAGAAGACCCGCACCGGCTGGCCGCGCTGGCCGAGAGCGGGTTGCTGGACGCGCCGCCGGACGGCGCCTTCGACCGCGTCACCCGGCTGGTCGCGGAAGTGCTGCAGGTGCCGGTCGCGCTGTTCACGCTGGTGACCGGCGACCGGCAGGTGTTCAAGTCCACGGTCGGCGTCGGCGAGCTGCGCGAGACGCCGCTGTCGCACTCGTTCTGCCGCCACGTGGTCGACTCCGGCGGACCGCTGGAGGTCGTCGACGCGCGCGAGCACCCGAAAGTGCGCGACAATCCGGCGATCGAAGCGCACGGGATCGTCTCCTACCTGGGCGTGCCGCTGACCACGTCCGACGGCGTGCGGCTGGGCGCGCTGTGCGCGATCGACCACGAGCCGCGCCAGTGGACCGGGCGCGATCACGGCGTGCTCGAGGACCTCGCGGGCGCGGCGATGGCCGAGGTCGAGCTGCGCCGGGCCAACCGCAAGGTCGCCGCGGCGGCGGCCGAGCTGCACTTCGCCGCGACGCACGACTCGCTGACCAAGCTGCGCAACCGGCGCGCGCTGGTCGAGGACCTCGCCCAGGTGCTGGCCGACGCGCGGCCGGCGACGTTCGCGCTGCTCGACCTGCACGGGATGCGCGCGATCAACGACGCGCACGGGCTCGCCGCCGGCGACGAGCTGCTGACGCGCCAGTCGCGGCGGCTGGAGTGCGCGCTGATGGACGGCCACGTGTACCGGCTCGGCGGCGTGCAGCTGTGCGCGCTGCTGGCCGAGACCGGCGCGCCCGCGGCCGTCAGCGTGGCGGCGGCGTGCGCGTCCCTGAGCGCGGACCAGCCCGTCAGCGCGGCCACGGTGGAGCTGCCGCGCGAAGCGGGCTGCGTCGCGGAGGCGCTGCGGCTCGCGGACGCCCGGCTGGCACGCTACGAGCATGTTGCGACCACTGGCGGCTGATCTCGAGGCGCGCCGGGCCGCCGCCCGGCGCGGCGGCGGCGAGGAGAAGATCGCTCGCCAGCACGCGGCGGGGAAGCTGACCGCGCGCGAGCGGATCGCGCTGCTGATGGACGAGTTCACCGAGCTCGGCCTGCACGGGCGCCCGCACTTCTCGCAGCGCGCGATGGCGGGCCGCGAGGCGCCGGCGGACGGCGTCATCACCGGCTACGGCCTCGTCGACGGGCGTCACGTCGCGGTCGCCGCCTACGACTTCACCGTGATGGCGGGGTCGATGGGGATGACCGGGGAGATCAAGGTCGCGCGCCTGCGCGAGCTGGCGCTGACCAAGCGGATCCCGATCGTGTGGCTGCTGGACTCGGCCGGCGCGCGCGTGCAGGAAGCGGTCGGCTCGCTGTTCGCCGGCACCGGCGACCTGTTCCGCGAGCAGGTCGTGATGAGCGGCGTCGTGCCGCAGGTCGCGGCGCTGATGGGGCCGTGCGCGGCCGGCACCGCGTACATCCCGGGCCTGGCCGACTTCGTGCCGATGGTGAGCGGCCGCGGGTCGACCGCGCTCGCCGGGCCGCACCTGGTGCGGGCGGCGATCGGCGAGGACGTCACGCAGGAGGAGCTCGGCGGCGCGCGCGTGCACTGCCGGAAGTCGGGGGTCGGGGACCTGGAGGTCGCCGACGACGAGGCCTGCATCGCCCGGATCCGCGAGTACCTCTCGTACTTCCCTTCGCATTGCGAGCAGCCGCCGCCGGTGCTGGAAGTGACCGATCCGGTGGACCGGCGCGAGGACGCGCTGCTCGACGTCCTGCCGGACTCCAACCGCAAGCCGTACGACATGTACGACGTGATCCGGCTGATCGTCGACCACGGAGAGTGGTTCGACCTCAAGCCCAAGTGGGCGCGCACGATCATCACGTGCCTGGCACGGATGGGCGGGCGGCCGGTCGGGATCGTCGCCTCGCAGCCGCGCCACCTTGGCGGCATCCTGGACAACGACTCGGCCGACAAGGCGGCGCGGTTCGTGAACCTGTGCGACGCGTTCGGGATCCCGCTGGTGTTCCTCGTCGACGTGCCCGGCTTCATGGTCGGCACCAAGGTCGAGGCGGCCGGGATCATCCGCCACGGCGCGAAGCTGCTGCACGCGGTCGCCGCCGCCACGGTGCCGAAGGTCACGGTCGTGCTGCGCAAGGCCTACGGCGCCGGCTACTACGTCATGAACGGGCGCGCGTACGAGCCGGATCTGATCGTCGCGTGGCCGAGCGCGGAGATCTCCGTGATGGGTGCCGAGGGCGCCGTCGAGATCGTCTTCCGCAAGCAGGTCGAGGCCGCGGAGGACCCCGCGGCCGAGAAAGCGAAGCTGATCGAGGCCTACCGCGGGCTGATCGACGTGTATGTCGCCGCCGGGAATGGCATGATCGACGACGTGATCGACCCTCGAGAGACGCGGCCGACCATCGTGCGCGCGCTCGCGCTCGCCGAGGGCAAGCGCATCGAACGTCCCTGGCGGAGGCACGGCGTCGTACCGGTGTGAGTCCGACCGACCGTCATGTCCTCGACGTCGTGCCGGTCGGCCTGCAGGTGTGGGAGGCCGAGGGCGCGGCCGTCGGCCTGCGCTACTGCAACGACGAAGCGCGCCGGCACGCGCTGCCCGACGGCGAGGGGTGGCTGGCGACGCTGCGGGAGACGTGCCTGACACAGACGCCGGCGACGCTCGAGCTGCCCGCCGCCGACGACACGTGGTGGCGCGCGCTGATCACGCCGCTGGGGGCGCGCCAGGTGCTCGTCGCCTTCTGGGACCTGACGACGTTCAAGCGCCACGAGCGCGGCCTGCTGGCCTCCG
>DATMGH010000005.1:0-23764 GCA_035555675.1 Solirubrobacter sp.
ACGCCGGACGGCCTGCCGATCATCGGCCGCGCGCCCGCGCTGGACAACCTGACGCTGGCGACCGGGCACGGCATGTGGGGGCTGCAGCTGGCGCCGCTGACGGCGCGGCTGGCGGCGTCGATCGCGCTGGGCACGGCGCCCGAGTGCGACGTCGCGCCGCTGCGCGCGGACCGCTTCTCGGCGCCCTGGCGCGCGGGCGGCCGCAACCACGACGCGCACGCCGTCGAAGTCTGACGAGCAGGCCTATCCGTGGCCGCGGGCCTCGGATAGCCTCTCGCCCCGTGTACCGCCTGGTCTTCCTCCACCGAGGCGATGACACCTGGGCTGACGAGGTCGACGCCGCGGTCCGCGGCGTCGCGCGCTCGACGCTGCTCCGCGACGACGTGATCGTGCGGTCGACCCTGGCGGAGGCCGAGGCGGACCGCGAGAGCCCCGCCGTGGTGATCTACCTCGCGTCCGCGGACGCGGCGGTCGACGCGGACGTCACCGCCGCGCTCGAGGCCGCGCGGGCGGCGTCCTTCCCGGTCCTGCCCGTCGCGCGCGAGGAAACCGGGCTGCACCTGCTGCTGCCGGCGGGCATCCGCCGGCTCAACGCGGTGATCTGGGACGGCAGCGGCGAGCCGGCGCTGAAGATCGCCCGCCTGCTCGGCCTCGTCGAGTCCGAGCGCAAGCTCTTTCTGTCCTACCGCCGCACCGAGTCCGAGAGCCTCGCGCTGCAGCTGCGCCGCGCGCTGTCCGAGCGCGGGTACGACGTGTTCCTCGACCGCTTCAGCGTGCCGCCGGCCGTCGACTTCCAGCGCCGGCTCGACGCCGAGTTGGCCGACAAGGCGTTCGTCCTGCTGCTCGAGAGCGCGTCGGCGGTCGGCTCGGACTGGGTCCAGCACGAGGTCAGCTACGCGCTCAGCCACCAGATCGCGGTGCTCGCCCTCTCGCTGCCCGACGCCGACCCGGACGGCCGCTTCGGCGTGATCGACGACGCGTTCCGGCTCCCCGTGGACGCCGGCGACCTGGCCGGCGCCGGCGCGGGGCGGACGCTGCGCGACGCCGCGTTCGCGCACGTGCTGGACGTGGTCGAGCTCCAGACCGCGCGGCAGCTGCGCCGGCGCCGCGAGCAGCTGCTCGGCTCGCTCGGCGACTTCCTGTTCCGGGCCGGCGCGCGCCGCTCGCCGCTGGGCGGCTGGGCGCTGCTGGCCGAGCACGCCGGCGCGCGGCCGAAGGTCTACCTGGTGACGCCGCGCGCGCCGAGCGCGCTCGACCTGCGGACGGTCGACCGGCTGCGCGAGGAGACGCGGATCGTCGACTGCGCGGCCGCGGTCGTCCACGACGTCGCCGACCGCGACGCCGACCACGCGGAGCTGCTCGCCTGGATCGCCGACGGCCGGCGCCTGTCGGTCGAAGCGCTGACCGACGTCGGCGAGGAGCTGATGCCGTGAGCGCCGTCTTCCTGTCGGCCAGCTTCCCGCAGCCGGAGCGCGCCGCGGCGTTCCCGCCGAGCGACCCGGCGGCGCTGGCGGACGCGGTCACGGCCGTCGCCCGCGGCGTCCTGGGCCGCGACGCGCAGCTGGTCTCCTGCGGCCATCCGACGATCACGCCGCTGCTGCTCTACGTCGCCGCCGAGTTCGGCTGGCGCGAGCGGCTGGTCGTCTACCAGTCCGAGCGCTTCCGCGCCGTCGTGCCCGAGGAGACCTGGCGGCTCGGCCGCGAGGGGTACGGCGACCTGCGCTTCACGCCCAGCGTCGGCGCGCTCGCCGACGATCTCGAGCGGATGCGCCGCGAGGCGCTGACGTCCGCCGACTACCGCGGTGCGGTGTTCATCGGCGGCATGGAGGGCATCGTCGACGAGTACGAGCTGTTCGGGGAGCTGCACCCGCACGCGCACCGGTTCGCGCTCGCCGGCCCGGGCGGCGCCGCCGCCCAGCTGCCGGACCACACGGGGTCGCGCCGCTACCCGGTCGTGGCCCTGGAGATCGTGCGCGCGCTCGGCCTGTGACGACCCCGGTCCGCGTCTTCATCAGCTACGCGCACGAGTCCGCGGAGCAGCGCGAGCGCGTCGCGAAGCTGGCCAAGCAGCTGCGCGAGGAGGGCGTCGACGCCTGGATCGACCAGTTCGTCGAGGACGACCCGCCGTACTGGCCGACCTGGACGCGCGAGCAGATCGAGCAGGCCGACTTCGTCCTGTGCGTGGTGTCCGCGACCTACCGCGAGCGCTTCGAGGCCCGCGAGCGCCTGTCGACCGGGCGCGGGGTGAGCTGGGAGGCCGCGGCGGTCACCGAGGCGAGCTACGCCGACCTCCCGGACGCGCACCGCAAGTTCATCGCGGTCGCGTTCGACGCCCGTGATCTGACCGAAGTGCCGAAGGTGCTCCTGGGCGCCGGCCGCACCGGCTACCTGCTGTTCGACTACTACCACCAGCTCTACCGCCGCATCACCGGCCAGGCGCGCGGCGCGCCGCCGCTCGGGAGCATGCGGGTGCTGCCGAGCTCGGAGGCGCTCCGGGTCGAGTCGCGCCCGCCGTTCGTGACGGCGCGCTTCGTCGACCGCGAGCGGGAGACGCGCCAGCTGCGCGACGCCGTGCTCAGCCGCGACGCGGGCTGCGTGCTGGTCACGGGCCGCACGGGGAGCGGGAAGACGGCGCTGATCGCGCGCCTGCTGCAGTTCCTCGAGACGCGCGAGCAGGCGCTGACGTTCGCGTACGTGTCCGCGGCGGGCTCGGCGCCGCTCAGCGCGGACCTGCTCCGCGCGCACGTGCGCACCGCCGGCGACGCGATCCTGGTGGTCGACCAGGCGGAGACGCTGCTGGACGCCGCGGGCGCGTGGAGGTCCGCGGCCGTCGGCGCGGTGCTGGCCGAGCTCGCCGCCCGCCCGTCCACGCACGTCGTGATCGTGTCGCGCCGCACGCCGTGCGCCGCCGCGCTCAACGCGCTGTCGCCGCTGCGCATCACGCTCGGCAACGGGCTGCCGCCCGAGCACGCCCGGCAGCTGCTGCTCGACGCCGACGCGGACGGCGCGCTCGGGCTGCGCGATGCGCCCGAGGCGCTCGACTCGCTGGTCGCGCAGGCGGACGGCAACCCGCGCGCGCTGGAGCTGATCGTCGGCGCGCTGGCGGCCGACCCGCTGCTCGAGCCCGGGCCGTTCGCCGACGCGCTGGCGAGCGACGCCGACTTCGCCGAGCAGCTGCTGGGCGGCGCGTACGACGCGCTCGACGGCTTCGCGCGCGAGATCGTCGGCCTGCTCGGCGTCGCGCACGGCGTGATGCCGGTGGACGTGCTGCGCGCGGCCGTCGCGGAGCCGGACGGGTTCGTCGAGCGGATGCGGGAGCTGGCGGGGAGCGAGATCGTCCGCTACGACCGCGTGGCCCGGCGCGTGCGGCTGGACCCGTTCGACGCCCGCTACGTCACGCGCCACGTCGTCGCTCCGGAAGAGCTGGCCGGCCTGCACCGCCGGATCGCGGTCGCGGCGGCGGGCGCGCTCGAGGACGCCACGCTGGTCGGGTCGGAGGCGGACACCTGGGCGATCGCGGTCGTGGACCACTTCCTCGCTGCGGGGGCGCCGGCGGACGCGGCGCTGGCGCTGGACCGCTTCCAGGCCGGCTTCCTGGAGCAGCGCGGGATCTACGACCAGCTCGTCCGCCTGCGGCGGGACCTGCTCGAGCGGCCGGGCGAGCCGCTGTCCAACCGCGTCTCGCTGCTGCGGCTGCTGACGCTGCAGGGCGACTTCCGCGGCGCGCACGAGCTGATCGAGCGCTCCGACGCGGCGGTCCGCGCGGACGCGGCGCTGGCCGCGGCCTGGGACGTCGAGGTCGGGACGGTCGAGCGCGACTGCGGGAAGCCCGAGGCGGCGCGGGCGCGGCTGCGGCGCACCGCGGACGGCGCCGCGTCGCCGTCCGTGCGGGCGCGCGCGTTGACCGCGGCGGCGCAGATCGCGCGGCGCGCGGGCGATCTCGACACGTGTGAGGCGTGGCTGGACGAGGCGCTCGCGCTGGTGGGCGCGCCGGCGTTCGCGGACCGGCAGACCGAAGCGCTCGCGCTGCACCAGCGCGCGCTGGTCGCGCGTTTCCGCCGGCGCCAGGCCGAGGCGCTCGCGTTCCTCACGCGGTCGGTCGCCGTGTCGGAGGCGGCCGAGGACTTCGGCGGGCTCGCGTACCGGCAGTCGCTGCGCGCGGCGCTCGACTCGGACAACTTCGCGCTCGACGACGCGCGGACCGCGCTGGAGCTCGCGCTCGCCACGTACGACGAGATCGGCGACGTGTGGGGGACGGCGGCGGCGACCGCGGCGCTGGCGTCGATCGAGTCCGACCGCGGGTGCTACGACACGGCGCTGACGCTCGCGGAGCGCGCGGCTGAGCTCGCCCGCGCGTCGAGCAACCTGCGCGTGCTCGGGCTCCTGCCGGCGGTGCGGCTGCACGTCGAGCGGCGGCGGTCCGCGGTGCGCGCCGAGTCGCGCGCGCTGGTCGTGCGCGCGCAGCGGTCGCTCACGGACGCCGGGTACGCGCTCTACGCCCAGCGGCTGGCGATCGACCTGCTGCTGCACGACGTCGTGACCGGTGCGGTCGGTGCCGCGGAGGCGCTCGCCGCGCTGCCGTCCGGGCTGCTCGCGAGCGAGCGCGCCGAGGCCGGCGACGGTGAGGCGGACACGGTGCTGCTGCTGGCCCGGCCGCTCGCGGTCTTCGCGCCGATCGCGTCGCTGCCGGACGGGATCGCGGCCGACGTCGAGCTGGCGCTGAGCCGAGCGTGACCCAGCTGCGGGAGCTGCGCGCGCCGGAGCGCGACGCGGCGCTCCCGGCTCCCGTGGCGCGCCGGCTCGGGCTGCCGGGCGCCGCGTCGGCGCGCACGTACGTGGGGGCCGCGACGGACTGGCTCGCGGCGCGCCCGGCGCGGGCGTGGTGCTCGTCCCCCGAGGACGAGGTCGTCTACCAGGCGTTCCTCGGGCCGTTCCTGGGCTTCGCGGGGGAGACCGGGACGCTGTGCAGCCTCGTCTGCCACCTGCCGTTCCTGGTCGAGGACCTCGGCGCGACGACGGTGCTGCTGCTGCCGCTGCTGCAGCGGGGCGCGGCGCGTGCGAAGGGCACGACCGGGTCGCCGTTCGCGGTCGCCGACCACCGCCGGCTGGACCCGGCGCTGAACGGCTTCGACGCGGACGTGGAGGTGGTGTGGGCGGCGCTGGTCGCCGCGTGCCGGCGGATCGGCGTGCGGCTCGGGATGATCCTGCCGCTGGCGACGATCGCGATCGACGCGCCGCGGATCGCCGCGGCGCCCGAGCTCGTGCACTGGTGGCAGGCCGGGCCGGAGGAGACGCTGGCCGGCGAGGCGGCGGCCGGGGCGCCGTGGCAGGTCGAGGCCACGCCGGCGCCCGCCGCGCTGGAGCGCTTCGTCGCCGCGCCGGAGCCGGATGCGCTCCGCGCGGTCGACGGGCTGTTCGTCGCGGCGGACGCGCACGGGCGGCCGGTGACGGTCGCGAACGCGTACCCGGACCCGGTCGCGGCGGACGCCGCGACCTACACCTGGCGGGACGTCGCGGCCATCCGCTTCACGCGCGACGTCGCGCCCGCGCCGCACCGGGGGCCGGTGCGGGGCGGTGAGAACCCGGCCGCGTCCGCGTTCATCCGGGCGGTGCTGGCGCACCGCGTGAGCGCGGACGGCGGGGCGCTGCTGGCGGACGTGAGCTCAGCGCTGCCGGCGACGGTGCTCGCGGGCTGCGTCCCGCCCTACCCGGAGACGATGCTGGTCGCCGAGCAGCTGTGGAGCTACCGCGAGCGGGCGCCGTTCGAGTTCGTCACCGGGCCGCTCGTGCCGTGCGTGGCGGCGCACACGCGCGCGCCGGCGGTGCTCGCGCGGTCGCTCGCCCACCACCTCTCGCTGCTCGCCGAGTCCGATGACGCGCGCTGGTTCTTCGCGGGCGCCGCGAACCACGACTCCGTCCCGTGCCCGGAGCGCTGGACGCGGGCGCTGCTGACGCTCTTCTGCCTGCTGCCGCGCTCGGTCCCGTTCGTCTACAGCGGGACGGAGATGGCGAGCGAGGCGCCGACCAACCTCGAGTTCGGCGACCTCGGCGGGCAGCCGCATCCGCCGGAGTCCGAGCTGCTGCTGTTCAGCCAGTCCGCGGTCGCGGTGGACGTCGCGGCGCTCACGCGGTTCACGGCGTTCTGGCGGGATCTGCTGGCGTTGCGGGCCGCGCTCGGGACCGCCGGCGGCGCGCCGGCGACGATCACCGGCGTGGCGCAGGACGGGCTGGTGGTCAGCGCGCGCATCGCGGGGGTGCTCGTCGCGGTCAACTGCTCGCCGAGCGCGAGTGCGTGCGTGCCGGTGGAGGAGACGGCGGCCGTTCTGGGGACGGCGCCGTTGACGCGGCGGGGCGGCACGGTCGAGCTCGAGCCGGTCTCGACGCTGGTCGCCGCGCCGGCGGGGCTCTCGCGCCTCGGCGCGTTCTTTACCTGAGTCGTGTCTGTGCACGTGGCTCGCGGCGAGGTCGCGGAGAGCGAACGGCTCACCGCGCCGTACGGCGCGCCGGTGGACGTGGGGAGCGTGCCGGGGCCCGACGTGCCGGGGAGCGCGAACGTGAATAAGGCTGTCGTTCGCTGCGCGCAGCGAACGCCCACGCAAATAACGGACCGGACAGAACTCCCCTTATTTACGTTCGGGCTCCAAAGCTAAAATAACTGGTCGGGTTCGTATGGAGCATCCTCTGCCACCGAAGGGAGCGCGCGCTGGCCGCTTCGTCGCGCAGCCAAGCGGCTATCAGGCGTTCGTCCCGGCCAGCCTGCCCCCGGAGCCGCCGCTGGAGATCGACGTTGAGATGCTCGCGCTGCTCTCCCGTGCGGATCAAGCCGTCGGCCGGCTCGACGGGATCGTCAAGGTCGTCCCGGATCCGGACTTCTTCGTTGGCATGTACGTACGTCGAGAAGCCGTGTTGAGCTCTCAGATCGAAGGGACCCAGAGCACGCTCCAGAACCTGCTCGAGGTCGAGCTCGAGCCCAGTCGGCGAGATCGGTACGCGGACGTAGGCGACATCGTCAACTACGTCTCGGCGATGAATTACGGGTTGGAGCGGCTGCATCAGCTTCCGCTCTCGCTGCGCTTGATTCGTGAGATACACGGGGAGCTTCTGCGTGACGGACGCGGCGCGCACGCGACGCCTGGCGAGTTCCGCAAGACGCAGAACTGGATCGGCCCGCCCGGCGGCACGCTCCAGCAGGCCACGTTCGTGCCTCCGCCGGTTCCCGACATGCACGCCGCCCTCGACGGCCTCGAGAAGTTCCTGCACTCTGACGCAGGGCGGCCGGTGCTCCTCGACGTCGGGCTGGCGCATGCGCAGTTCGAGACGATCCATCCATTCCTCGACGGCAACGGCCGCGTCGGACGACTGCTGATCACGTTCCTGCTGGTGCACAGCGGCACCCTGCGCAAGCCGCTCCTGTACTTGAGCCACTTCTTCAAGCTGCACCGCGCGGAGTACTACGACCGCCTGATGGCGATCCGCCGGGGCGGAGATTGGGAGGGCTGGCTGAAGTTCTTCCTCCGGGGCGTCGCCACGACTGCCGAGGAAGCGACGCAGACGGCCGAGCGGATCTTCGAGCTGCGGGAACGCCACCGCAACGCGGTGCTAGCCGAGAACCTCGGCTCGAACGGGCTGCATCTTCTCTCACGGCTGTTCGATCAGCCGATCATCAATGTCACGGCCGCCGCGACGTCGCTCGACACCACCTTTCCGACGGCCAACCGGCTGATCTCCCGGTTTGAGGACCTCGGCCTCCTGCGCGAGACCACTGGACAGCGTCGATCGCGCGTCTTCGTCTATGAGCCGTACCTGGCGCTCTTCGACGATCCCCAGCCGTCGCCCGAGCAGGAGGTGCCCGTGGAAGTGACGGAGACCGGGTAGTCAACGCTGCGGCGCGCCTTCCCGGATACCGCAGAAAGGCCCAGAATGCGGGCCTTTCGAGTGGCGAGACCCGGACTCGAACCGGGGACACCACGATTTTCAGTCGTGTGCTCTACCAACTGAGCTATCTCGCCGCGGCCGCTTAGGCTAGCGCGTCGCCGAGCCCGCGGGGCCCGGCGCCCGCGGCCCCCGGCGCCGGGGACGGCCACGCCGCCCGCAGCCGCCCGGTCACCGACGCGAGCACGCCCGCGAGCGCGACGCCGGAGAGCAGGAACGCGGCGTGGACGCCCAGTTCCGCGATCAGCGCCCCGCTCGCGATGATCGAGAGCGCGAACGCGGACGCCGTGCACGTCTTCTGCAGCCCGAACAGCCGCCCGTGCAGCGACGGCGGCGTCGAGCGCGTGAGCAGCAGGCGGTCGTGGACCAGGGCGAGCCCGTTGCCGAAGCCGCCGACCGCGAGCGCGGGGACGACGAGCCAGAAGGAGCGGGTCACGCCGCACGCGATCAGCTCCGCGGACATCGCCGCGATCCCCAACACGTAGGCCCGCCGCCAGGCCCACGCGCCGGCGCCGGTGATCCGCGCGCACAAGGAACCGAGGATCGTGCCGACGCCGCCCGCGGTCACGAGCACGGCGAGGCCGGTACCGCCGACGCCGAGCACTTCGCGCGCGAGCACGACCTCGCCGACGTTCGTCACGCCGATGCACAGCACGACGGCTGTCGAGGACGTCAGCAGCACGCGGATCTCGGGCCGAGCGCCGAGCGCGCGCACGCCGGCGCGCGCGTCCGCGAAGAGGGACGTCCGCGCCGCCGGCGAGGCGGAGGCGGGGCGCGACCTGCGCGCGGCGGGGATCGACGCCAAGACGCCGGCCGACACCGCGAACGTCAGCGCGTTGAGCCCCAGCAGCGCCGACGGCGACAGCACCGCCAGCAGCCCCGCCGCCACCGCCGGCCCCGCGATCATCCCGAGGTCGTCGAAGACGCTGTAGAGCCCCATCCCGGCCGCCCGCACCCGCTCGCCGCGCAACAGCCGCGGCAGCCCGGCCAGCGCCGAGGGGACGAACAGCGCCGTGCCGAGCCCGGCGACCCCGGCGCACGCGATCATCACCGGCAGCGAGCCGGCCACCGTCACCGCCACGAACGCTCCGCAGCGCAGCACGTCGGCGACCACCGCGCACAGCCGCCAGCCGACCCGGTCGACGAGCGCGCCCAGCAGCGGGCCGAGCACGATCGCCGGCAGCAGGTCCGGCAGCAGCACCAGAGCGACCGCCCAGGCGGAGCCGAACCGCTCGTAGGCCAGCAGCGGCAGCGCCACGTAGGCGAGGCCGGTGCCGACGCAGGACTGGGCGTGCGCCGCGAAGAAGCGCCGCGCGGGCGCTCCCGACAGCGCCGCCCGGAACATCAGGCCACGACCGCGGCCTCGCGACGCCGCGACGCCTGCGCAGCCGCGAACCGGCGCGGGACGAGCCGCGAGCCGCACGCGACGTGCACGAGCACGAAGACCCCGAGCAGCGCGATCCCGTCACCGACGCTGAAGACGTTGTGCAGCGGCCAGCTCGCGGGCGTGGCGAAGACGTCGCCCAGGAACTGCACGCGCGCGTTCTCGATCACCTGCGAGTTCGCGAACTCGCCCTCCGGGAGCGTGCGCGCGAGCGAGGCCATCGCGCTCGGGGACGTCGGCATGACGCCCCCGTTGGCGGCGATCGCGATGAAGTTCAGCAGCCCGCCGAAGGCGACGATCGGCACGCCGAAGATCCCCCGGTTCGCCCACGCGAACGCGCCCAGGAGCACGTACGACGCGAGGTGCGCGGTCGTATGGAACGTGTGGTCGCCGGACGGCAGGATCGAGATCACGAGGATCTGGATCGCGATCGCCGCGAGCGCGAGCGAGGGCCGGCGCAGCGGCAGGTCGGCGAGGGCCCCCAGGCGCCCGCCCAACAGCGGCACGCTCAGCAGGACCAGGAGATAGGCGAGTCCGATGATCATGGCCCTCTTATGGATCGGCCGGCCGCGCGCACCCCCCGCTCCAACAAATGTCGAATCGCTCAATGCCGCCCTGACCAGCACCGACAACTCTGACTGGAAAGGCTCTCAAGGGGGGAGCCGCCAAAGACACGGAGGTCACTCAAATGATGAAGGCACGCCTGTACCGCCTCGCGCTCGTCGCCGGTGTGGTGGCCGTGTTCCTGGAGGGGCTCGGCGCCGGGATGAAGTGGGGCTAGCCCCATGAAGGCCCGCAACGGTCGCAAGTGGTAGTGCCGAGGGTGCCGTAAACGG
Source organism: Solirubrobacter sp. (assembly GCA_035555675.1). Classification (GTDB taxonomy): domain Bacteria; phylum Actinomycetota; class Thermoleophilia; order Solirubrobacterales; family Solirubrobacteraceae; genus Solirubrobacter. The sequence continues at coordinate 10,153 of DATMGH010000005.1, forward strand.
CACCCTCGCGTCATTTCACGAGCTCTGGTACGCAATGTTCGCCCGCGTCAGCCGATTGGCATCACTCGACGTCTACGTCACCGCGGTGATCGCGGTTGGCGCAGCCATGACGGTTTGGATGGCCATCGACGGCGCGGGCGACTTGCCGTCCCTCATCACCCCGGAAGCGGTGATGTTCTTCCTGTTCGCCTTCGGCGGCGAGTTCGTCCCGCTGAAGGTGTTCACCCGCGGCGCGGAGGGCGAGGTCACGACCTCGACGACCTTCGCGATCGCGACGATGCTGGTGGCCGGGCCGATCGCCGCGCTCGCGGCGCTCGGCCTGGCGAACCTGATCGCTGACACGCTCGCCCGCAAGGCGTTCCAGAAGGTCCTGTTCAACGTCGCCCAGTACGCCGTCACCGTCGGCGCCACGGGCCTCGTCCTGCACGCGACCACGGGCGTCCCGCGCATGCACGAGCCGCACCTCGTGCCCTCCGACCTCCCGGGCGTCCTGCTCGCCGCGGTCACGTTCTTCGTCTTCAACACCGCGCTGGTCTCGACCGTGATCGCGCTCGCGCAGCGCGTGAGCGTGTTCAAGTACATGGCGCGCGACCTGCTCTTCCAGGCCTCGATCAACGGCCTGATGCTCGGGCTGGCGCCGATCGTCGTCCTGGCCGCGGACTTCACGCTGCCCGCGATCGTGCTGCTGTTCCTGCCGATCTTCGCCGTCCACCGCGGCGGCCGGGAAGCGATCGCCAAGGAGCACCAGGCGCTGCACGACGCGCTCACGGGCCTACCGAACCGCGAGCTGTTCCGCGACCGCATCGACCAGGCGATCCGCGTCGGCGAGCGCAACGAGCACGGCGCGGTCGTGATGTTGATGGACCTCGATCACTTCAAAGAGATCAACGACACGCTCGGGCACCACATGGGAGACCTCCTGCTACAGGAGGTCTCGCGTCGTCTGCAGCGCGCGCTGCGCGACTCGGACACGGTTGCCCGCCTCGGCGGCGACGAGTTCGGCGTGCTGCTGCCGCACGTCGAGACCGCCGACGACGCCACGCGGGTCGCCCTGAACCTGCTCGCGCACCTGCGCGAGCCGTTCGGGCTCGACGGGATGCGGCTGGAGATCGACGCCAGCATCGGCATCGCCCAGTACCCGATCCACGGCGAGCACAACGAGACGCTGCAGCAGCGCGCCGACATCGCGATGTACTCGGCCAAGCAGTCCGGCCGCGGCCACGCCGTCTTCGAGCCCGAGCTGGACCGCCACTCGCCGCGCCGCCTCGCGCTCGCCGGCGGGATGCGCCACGCGATCAACGAAGGCCAGGTCCAGCTCTACTACCAGCCCAAGGCGGACCTGCGCACGGGCCGCATCATGGGCGTCGAGGCGCTCGCGCGCTGGGACCATCCGGAGTTCGGGATCGTCGGCCCGAGCGAGTTCGTCCCGATCGCCGAGCAGACCGGGCTGATCACGCCGCTGACGTCGTTCGTGCTCGACGCGGCGATCCAGCAGGTCCGCTGCTGGAAGGACACGGGCCTGGAGCTGAGCGTCGCGGTCAACCTCTCCGCGCGCTCGTTCCTGGACACGCAGCTCGCCGTCGAGATCCCGCGCCTGCTGGCCAAGTGGGACGTGGACGCCGAGCTGCTGGAGCTCGAGATCACCGAGAGCATGCTGATGACCGACCCGGCGCGCGCGGAGGCGACGCTGATGCGCCTGAGCCAGATCGGCCTGACGCTCTCGGTCGACGACTTCGGCACCGGCTACTCGTCGCTGGCGAACCTCAAGCGCCTGCCGGTCGACGTGATCAAGATCGACAAGTCGTTCGTGATGGAGATGGCGGTCGACTCGTCCGACGAGGCGATCGTGCGCTCGACGATCGACCTCGCCCACAACCTCGGCCTGCGCGTGGTGGCCGAGGGCGTCGAGTCCGAGGACGCGTGGCGCAGCCTGGAGGCGTTCGGCTGCGACTTCGCCCAGGGCTACTACCTGTCGCGCCCGCTGCCCACGGACGCCGCCACGCGCCTGATCCGCGAGCGCGGCACCGGCCGCGAGCGGGGCGCGCCGCCGGCGCTGCGCGTCGTGCACGGCCTCGCGCGCTAGCGCCGTCGCGGTCGCCGCAGGATCTCCTGCAACGATTTACAGGAGCGCCCGATTTCCCGAGATTAGGGGTGTGGTCCGCACCGCCGTTCTCGCCGTCCTCGCCGTTCTGCTGCTCCCCGCGGCCGCCAAAGCCCACGGCAGCGGCGGCGCGCCCGCCGGTCCGGCCACGAGCGGATTCACGGCCACGCCGGGCACGGTCGCGCCCGGCGCGCGCGTCACGTTCGCCTTCAAGGCGACGCCGGGAGCGCGCGTGCGCGTCGACCTGCTCGCACCCGGCCGCGCGGTCGCCCGCGTCAGGCTCGGCAGGGTCGGCGGCTCCGGCCGGGTCCGGGTCGCGTGGAAGGCGAACGTCCCCGGCGGCACCTACACGGCGCGCCTGGTGGTCAGCGGCGCCGGCGTCACGCGCTACCTGCGCGTGCCGCTGATCGTCTCCGCCCCGGCCAAGCTCGCCACGGCCGGCGTCTTCCCCGTCCAGGGCCCGTACACGTTCGGCGACGGCTTCGGCGCCGCCCGCGACGGCCACGTCCACCAGGGCCAGGACATCGCCGCCGCCGAAGGGACACCGGTCGTCTCGCCTGTCGCCGGCACCGTGTTCTGGATCGCCTACCAGGCCAAGGGCGCCGGCCACTACGTCGTGATCGCCGGCGCGGACGGCCGCCACTACGTGTTCATGCACCTCCAGGCCGACTCGGTCGCCGTGGCCAAGAACGCCGCCGTCACGCCCGGGCAGCGGCTGGCGAGCGTCGGCAGCACCGGCGACTCCACCGGCCCGCACCTGCACTTCGAGATCTGGGTCGACGGCTGGTGGGCGACGAAGGCGTCCACGCCGATCGATCCGCTAGCCGATCTGCAGGCCTGGGCCGCCCAGTAGCTCGATGCAGCCGGCCTTGTCGAGCGGCTCGTTCAGGTTGCCGCACTTGGGCGACTGCACGCAGGACGGGCAGCCGCTCTCGCACGGGCACTCGGACACGAGCCGGTGCGCGTCGTCCACCAGGCGCTCGAACGCCTCGTAGCCGCGGCGGGAGATCCCGATCCCGCCCGGGTGCCCGTCGTAGATGAAGATCGTGGCCGTGCCGGTCTGGGGGTGGAAGTTGGTCGACAGCCCGCCGATGTCCCAGCGGTCGCACATCGCCAGCAGCGGCAGGACGGCGATCTGCGCGTGCTCGGCGGCGTGCAGCGTGCCCAGCGACGGCTCGTCCGGCAGCACGTACCAGAGCGCCTGGGTCGCGAACGAGGAGCGCGGGAGGTCGAGCTCGATCAGGTCGATCGCCTCGTTGTCGGCCATCCGCCGGCGCTGGAACGCCAGCACCTGCTCGCTGACCACGACCACGCCCCAGTAGAGCTCGACGCCGAGCGCCGTGCGCTGGGCCAGCACGCGCTCGATCCGCGTGTCCGTCTCGCGCTTGGCCTGCGTGTAGTAGTCGCCGTCGAACGGGCGCACGAGCGCGCGGCGGTCGTGCAGGTCGAGCGCGGCGACCTCGTATTGGCGCCCGCCGTGCAGGTAGACGGCGCCGGGATGGACGGTCGAGGGCGCGCGGCCGGCGTCGATGTCGCCGAGCAGCTCACCGCCTTCGAGGTCGACGATCGCGACCCCGTCGCGGGACGCGCTGCGCAGCGAGACGTCCCCGGCCGGGTACCCCTCGGCGTGACGCGGGACGAACGTGCCGTCCGGCCGCTCGCGCAGCTCGCCCTCGCCGACCAGCACGGTCGCGATCTCCTTCCAGCACGGGCCGAGGACGGCGGCGTCGGCGGCCTCCAGCGGCGCTTCGTGCGCCGCGCACAGCAGGTGCGCGGCGTAGAGCTGCTCGTTCTCGTGGTCGAGGATCGCCGCCTCGACCGGCCGCTCCAGGAACTCGTCCGGGTGCCGGCAGAAGAACTGGTCGAGCGCGTCCTCGCCCGCCACGTAGACCGCCAGCCCGCGCCCGCGGCGGCCGGCGCGGCCCCACATCTGGCGCAGCGACGCGACCGTGCCCGGGAATGTGACGCAGATCGCGGCGTCCAGCGAGCCGATGTCGATGCCGAGCTCCAGCGCGTCCGTCGCGACCACGCCGAGCAGCTCGCCCGAGATCAGCCGGTCCTCCAGCTCGCGCCGCTGCTGGGCGGTGTAGCCGGCGCGGTAGGGCGCGATGCGGTCCGCCAGCCCCGGGTGGCCCCGCCGCTGCAGCTCGAGCGTCGCGAACCGCGCCATCAGCTCGACCGCCTTGCGCGACTTCATGAACACGATCGTGCGCGCGCCGTCGATCACCAGCGACGCGAGCAGGTCCGCCGCCTCGGTCAGCGCCGAGCGGCGCGCCTGCGTGGTCTCGTCGGTCACGGGCGGGTTCCACATCGCGATCGTGCGCTTGGTGCCGGGCGAGCCGTCGCGGTCGATCACCGCGACGTCGTCGAGCCCGGTCAGCCGCTGCGCCAGCTCGCCCGGGTTGGCGACCGTGGCGCTCGCCAGCAGGAACCGCGGCGCGGTGCCGTGGATCTCGCAGATCCGCCGCAGCCGCCGCAGCACGTTGGCGACGTGCGAGCCGAACACGCCGCGGTACACGTGCGCCTCGTCGACCACCACCACGGCCAGGTTGGCGAAGAACGTCCCCCACGCCGCGTGGTTGGGCAGGATCGCCAGGTGCAGCATGTCCGGGTTGGTGAGGACGAGGTTCGCCCGCCGGCGCAGGTCGGCGCGCTGCTCGCGCGGCGTGTCCCCGTCGTAGATCGCCGGCCGCGCGCGCTTGACCCGCAGCGCGTGCAGCGAGCGCGCCTGGTCCTGCGCGAGCGCCTTGGCCGGGTACAGGAACAGCGCGCGGGCGTGTGCGTCGCGCGACAGGATGTCGAGCGTCGGCAGCTGGAAGCACAGCGACTTGCCGGACGCGGTGCCCGTGGTGACGATCGTGGTCTGCTCGAACGCGGACTCGTACGCCTCCGCCTGGTGGCTGTAGAGCGCGTCGACGCCGCGCGCGAGCAGCGCCGCGCGCACGTCCGGGTGCAGCTCGGCCGGGAGCTCGACCTGGCGCGGGAACCGCTCGTGCTGCATCGCCTGGCGCACCAGCCGCTCGTCGGCGCGCCCCGCGGCCAGCAGCTCGTCCCACGGCTCGATCTCGCGCACGATCGCCATCCGCTTAGGATGACGCGATGGCTCGGCTGCGCTGCGTCTTTTACGACCCGGATGCGGTCGCTGCGGAAAGTCGTCTGTCCGAACGGGCGCTGGAAGCGTGCGCGCGCGCCGAGGTCGCGGTGTTCGCGCTGACCGAGGACGCGGTCGAGTTCGAGGGCGAGGCGCGCGGCATCGGGTTCGTGATGCGCGCGCTGGCGCTCGCGCCCGAGCAGTGCATCGGGGTCGGCGCGGCGCTCGCCGCCGCGCCCGTCGGCACGATCTGGGTCAGCCCGCTGGACCTGGAGATCCGCGGGCCGAACGTGCGCGTGGCCGAGGACGGCGGCGAGCTGCTCTACGAAGCGGTGATCAGCGAGCTCGCGCAGCGCCGCTGAGCGACAGCGCGAACAGGTCCTCCGGGTCGGTCAGGAGCTCGTGCAGGACCAGGCCGGCGGCGCGCAGGTCGGCTTCCAGCCGCCGGCGCGTGAACTTGGCGCTGATCTCGGTGCGCAGCTCCTCGCGGTTGGCGAAGTGCACGTCGAGGTTGAGCTGCTCGATGCGGACCACCATCGGCTCCAGCGCGCGCAGGCGCATCTCGATCCACTCGCGCTCGCGGTCGAAGAACGCGTCGTGCTCGAAGGCGGCGAGGTCGAAGTTCGCGCCCAGCTCGCGGTTGACGACGGCCAGGATGTTGCGGTTGAACGCCGCGGTCACGCCCTGGGCGTCGTTGTAGGCGGCTTCCAGGATCGCCGGGTCCTTGACCAGGTCGGTGCCGAGCAGCAGCCGGTCCTGCGGGCGCAGCCGGCGCGCCAGCGACGCGAGGAAGCGGCGCCGCGAGCCCGGCGGGAAGTTGCCGATCGTCCCGCCCAGGAACGCGATCACGCGTGGGCCCTCGGCGGGCGGGAACGCGTCCAGGTGGCGCTCGAAGTCCCCGACCACGCCGTACACGCGCAGGCCCGGGTAGCGCTCGACCAGCATCTTCGCGCTCTCGGTCAGCACGACCTCGGAGACGTCGAACGGCACGTAGCGGTCGAGCGTCCCGGCGTCGCGCATCGCGTCCAGCAGCAGCAGCGTCTTGGTCGGCACGCCGCTGCCCAGCTCGACCAGCTCGGCCGCGTGCGTGCTCTCCACGATCGCGTCCGCGTTGGCGGTCAGGAGCGCGCGCTCGGTGCGGGTCGGGTAGTACTCGGGCAGATGGGTGATCGCCTCAAACAGGCGCGAGCCCTCGGTGTCGTAGAAGTGCTTGGGCGGAAGCTCCTTGAACGGCTTGGTGAGCCCGTCGAGCACGTCGAACGCGAGCGTGCGCTCGTCGGCGCCGAGGCGCGAGACGATCTCGATGTCGCCGAGTGCGGTCTTCATCGCGCGATCCTCACTCCGGCGAAGAGCTGCCGGCGTTGGGGGAGATCCCAGTTGCGGAACTGCGGGGAGGCGACGCGGGCGTGGGTGGCGCACGAGCCGCCGCGCAGCACCCGGTAGGCGTCGCCGAAGAACACTCCCGAGTACTCGCGGTACGGGTGGGGCTTGAAGCCGGGGTAGCCGCGGAACGGGCTCGCGGTCCACTCCCAGACCTCGCCGGCGCCCTCCAGCCGCGGCGCGGCCTTCTCCCACTCGGCCTCGGTGGGCAGGCGCGCGTCGACCGCGCGGGCGAACGCCTCCGCCTCGTAGAAGCTGACGTGCACGACCGGCGCGTCCGGGTGCCCCGGCTCGTGCCCGTCGATGCCGTTCTCGGTCCGCCAGGCCCAGCCCGCGTCCGACCAGTGCGCGCGGGTCGTGTAGCCGCCGCGGGCGACGAACTCGGCCCAGGCGGCGTTCGTGACCGGGGTGCGGCCGATCGCGTACGCGCCGGTGTGCGCGGTGTGGCGCGGGCGCTCGTTGTCGTAGGCGAAGCCGTCCGGGCCGGAGCCGAGCTCGAACGCGCCCGCTTCGACCTCGAGCAGCTCCAGCCCGCTGCCCGCGACCGGCTGCGGGCCCTTGAAGCTGGGCGGCAGGATGCCGGCGAGCCGCATCGCCTGCAGCATCGTCTCCGTGTGCTGGAGCTCGTGGCGGATCACCAGCTCGTGCAGCCCGCTGTCGACCGGCGCCGCGAGCGCGCGCTCGCGCACCGCGGCCATGTACGCCTGCAGCTCGTCGCCGCGCAGGAACTCGAGGTCGCCGCGCACCGTCCGCGGCGTCTCGAACGCGTCATAGAGCGCGGCCAGGTCCTCGCGCAGCAGTTCGCGTCCCGCGAGCCGGTGGTTGAGCCACAGGTCCTCGTAAGCCGCCATGTGGCCCAGATCCCAGGCCAGGGGGCTCATGATCGGCGCCAGCGGGGTGTTCAGCCGGGCGTCGTCGAGATGGGCGACGAGGTCGAAGGTTCGCTCCCGCACGGCGCCCATCACCGCGTGCAGCTCAGCCACCACTGGTTTCACCATACCCAACCTCGTCTCACGGGAACGTGAGACGTTACGGGCCGTTGTGGCCGCGGAGTGGCCTAAATGAGCTTGCCGAACCAGCGCAGCGACAGGCTGCCGGCGGCGACCAGCAGGACCAGCGCGCCGCCCGCGAACGCCGCCGTCACCTCGTGCTTCTCGCTGCGCGAGGACAGGCGCGTGCCGAGCGTGGCGTAGATCTCCTTGAGCTTGTCGGTCTCCGTCGCCGTATAGGACCGCCCGCCGCTGAGCTGCGCGATCTGCTTGAGCGTCTCGATGTCCGGCGGGACCTGGACGCGCTGCATGAAGCCGAACGCGTCGCGCAGCTCGACCTCGCCGCCGGGCGTGCCGAGCGCGATCGCGTAGATCGGGACGTGCACGCTGCCGGCCTCGCGGGCGACGTCGACCGGGTCGCGCGTGCCGGACGTGTTCTTGCCGTCCGACAGCAGCACGATCACCGACGGGAGGCGGCGGACGCCGCTGCCGTCGGCGTTCGGGACCGGCGTGCGCGCGGCGAACAGCCCGCGCTCGAGCCCGTCGCCCATCGCCGTCCCGCCCTCGGCCACGAGCTGCCCGAGCGCGCCCTTGATCTGCGCGCGGTCGGTGGTTGGGGCGACGCGCTGCTCGGCGAAGTCCGAGAACGTCACCAGCCCGAGCCGGAACGTGTCCGGCACCTTGTCGGTCAGCGTCTTGGCGGCGGCGATCGCGGCGCTCAGCCGGTCCGGCTTGACGTCGGTGGCGTTCATCGAGCCGCTGATGTCCGTGACCATGATCACGTTCGCGGCGCGCTGGGGGGCGGCGACCGTGCGCTGCGGGCGCGCGAGCGCCGCGACCAGCGCGCAGAGCGCGAGCAGGAGCAGCAGCGGCGGGACGTGGCGGCGCCAGCCGGGCCGGGCCGTGGCCAGGCTGGGCGCCAGTGCCGGGTTGGCCCACGCCGACGACTCGCGCCGGCCGCGCCGCTGCAGCGCCCCGTACGCGAGCAGCGCGAGCGGGACGAGGATGAAGCCGGCGAGCAGGATCGGCTCCGCGAAGCTCATGGGCGGGCCGCCCGCATCCGGTTGCTGACCGCGGCACGCGCCGGAGCGCCGGAGCGCAGCGCGGCCTCGCCGCGGCGCAGGTGCGACGCGAAGGCCCGCAGCCAGTCGCCCGCGGTCGACAGCACGACGTGGTCGGCGCCGGCGCGCCGCAGCGCCGCGCGCACGTCCTCGCGCTCCGCCGCCGCGGCGGCCGCGAACCGGTCGCGCACGCGCCGCCGGCGCGTGTCCACGCGGATCTGGCGGCCGGTCTCCGGGTCGACCAGCCAGAGGTCCCCGGCCGGCACCAGCTCCTGCTCGCGCGGGTCGACGATCTCCACCGCCAGCACGCCGTGGCGCGCGCGCAGCGCCTGCAGCGGCCCTTCCCAGTCGCGCTCCCCGCGGAAGTCGGAGACGATCACGACCAGCCCGCGCTGGCGGCCGAGGGAGGCGGCGCTGCTCAGCGCGGCGCCGAGCGTCGTCGCGCCCGCGCCCTCGCTCTCGCCTTCGCGGCGCAGCTCGGCCAGCAGCGCGAGCAGCCCGAGGCGGCCCTGCCGGGGCCGCAGGATCCGCGGCTCGCCGCCGCCGTACGCCAGCACGCCGAGCCGGTTGCCGCGCCGCGTCGCCACGTGGCCGACCGCGAGCGCGACGCCCTCGGCCACGTCCGTCTTGCGGCGGTCCGCGGTGCCGAACGCCATCGAGGCCGACACGTCGAGCACCAGCCACGTGGTCAGCGCCCGCTCGCCGACGTGCACGCGCACGTGCGGCTCCTGCAGCCGCGCGGTCGCGTTCCAGTCGATGTGGCGCACGTCGTCGCCCGGGAAGTACGGCCGGATCATCGCCAGCTCGGTGCCCGAGCCGGTCTGCGGCGTCAGGTGCTCGCCCGGCACCAGCGACTCGATGCGCTTCATCACCGCCAGGTCCAGCGACCGCAGGACCTGCGGCGGGACCTCGCCGGGGCCGGGCTTGTCCGGCGAGCGCTCGGGGGCGGGCGGGACGAGCCTCACGGCAGCCTCCCGCCGCGCACCAGGCCGAGGCCGGCGCCGGCCAGCAGCAGCACGATCGCGCCGCCCGCGAACGCCGACGTCACCTGGCGCTTCTCCTTGGTCTTGGTCAGCCGCGTCCCCAGGTTGCGGTAGACCGCGGACAGCCGCTGCGCGTCGGCGGTCGCGAAGAACTGGCCGCCGGTGTCGCGCGCGATGTCCTGCAGCGTCAGCAGGTCCGGCGGGACGCGCTCGGTCGTGACCGCGCCGGTGGCCGGGTTGGTGTGCGTGAGCACGCCGTTCTGGGACCCGAGCGCGACCGTGTAGATCGGGATCTTGTACTTCTTGGTCTGCTGGACGACCGTGATCGGGTCCGCGCCGCGCGTCGACGCGCCGTCGCTGAGCAGGATGACCGCCGCCGGCAGCCGCCGCTCGCCGCCGAGCCCGTCCGGCACCGGCACGCGCGCGGAGTCGATCGCGAGCTTGAGCGCGTCGCCCATCGCGGTCGCGCCCGCCACCTGCAGGCCCTCGATGGTCGTCTTCACGCGCGCGTGGTCGGTCGTCGGATCCGAGAGCTGCTGCGCGCTCGTCCCGAACCCGATCACGCCGATCCGGAACTCGTCCGGCACCGCGTCCACGAACGTCTTCCCGGCCGCCTGCGCGGCGGCCAGCCGCGACGGCTGGACGTCGGTGGCCAGCATCGACCCCGACGTGTCGAAGACGAGCATGACCGTCGCCTCACGGCGTTCGGCGGCGACCGTCCGCTGCGGCCGCGCGAGCGCGATCAGCAGCGCCGCCAGCGCGAGCAGCGCCAGCGCGGCCGGCACGTGGCGCGCCCAGGAGCGGCCCGCGACCGCGGCCAGCACGTCGACGTTCGTGTAGCGGACCGCGAACTTGCGCGGCCGCCGCTGCAGGAGCACGTACGCCGCCGCCACCAGCGGGACGACCGCCAGCAGGCCGAGCAGGAGCGGCGCCTGGAACGTCACGACGTGCCGTAGGGGCGCTCCTGCGCGAGCTCGATCCGCGGCATCGGCACGCGCTCGAGCACGCCGTCGAGCACGCGGTCGGCGTCGACGCCGGCCGCCAGCGCCTCGTACGTGAGCACGATCCGGTGGCGCAGCACGTCGCGCGCGAGGTCGCGCACGTCGACCGGGAGCATGTAGTCGCGCCCGCGCAGCAGCGCCAGCGCGCGGCCGGCGTGGATCAGGTTGATCGACCCGCGCGGGGAGGCGCCGAACTCGACCCAGCCCTCGTCGGGGTGGGCGGGGTTCCTATCCCGGGTGGCCGTGGTCAGCGCGACCGCGTACTCCATCACGCGCCGGTCCACGTAGACGCTGCCCGCGGCGCGCTGGTGGGCCAGCAGGTGCTCGGGCGAGAGCACTTCGCGGGCGCGGTCGCCGCCGTCCAGCGAACGCTCGACGACCGCCACCTCGTCGCGGTGCGACGGGTAGTCGACCACGAGCTTGAACATGAAGCGGTCGACCTGGGCCTCCGGGAGCGGGTACGTGCCCTCGGACTCGATCGGGTTCTGGGTCGCCAGCACCAGGAACGGCGCCGGCACGCGGTGCGTGTCGTGCCCGATCGTCACCTGGCGCTCCTGCATGACCTCCAGCAGCGCGGACTGCACCTTGGCGGGCGCGCGGTTGATCTCGTCGGCCAGCAGGAAGTTGCAGAAGACCGGGCCGAGCTCGGTGTCGAACCCGCCCGTGTCCGGCCGGAAGATCCGCGTGCCGACCAGGTCCGCGGGCACCAAATCGGGCGTGAACTGCAGGCGCTTGAACGAGCCGCCGAGCACATCGGCGACGGTCTTGACCGTCAGCGTCTTGGCCAGGCCGGGAACGCCCTCCAGCAGGACGTGGCCGCCGGCGAGCAGCGCGACCAGCACGCGCTCCAGCATCGCCTCCTGGCCGACGATGACGCGCTTGATCTCGAACAGCGCGTTCTCCAGGTCGTCGTGCGCCGCCCGGGACGGCGTCGGCTCCGGCGTCCGATCGAGCGCGTGGAGGCGCCGCTCGTCTGGGGTCACTGAATGTCTCCTGGGGTCATGTGGCTCATCCGCCGGCCGTGTCCGGCCGGGTGCCGAGGTCAACGGTCAGGGTACGGGGCTGCCCGCCGCGGACGACCGTGATCTTGGCCTGCTCGCCGGGCTTGCGGGCCGCGACCGCGGCCGAGACGTCGTTGGACGAGGTGATCGGCCGGTTGTCGATCTTCGTGATCTTGTCGCCCGCCTGCAGGCCCGCCTTCGCGGCCGGGCCCTGGGCCACGACGGCGCCGATGATCGCGCCCGAGAGGTCCTGCGTGTCGCCGTTGCGCACGCCCAGGTAGGCGCGCTCGACCTTGCCGCCGTTCTCGATCTGCGGCACGACGAACTTGACGGTCGAGACCGGGACCGCGAAGCCGACGCCCGAGTTCGAGCCGCTGCCGGACTTGATCTGCGAGTTGACGCCGATCACGCGCCCGTTGCCGTCCAGCAGCGGGCCGCCGGAGTTGCCGGGGTTGATCGCCGCGTCGGTCTGGATCGCGTCGGCGATCGGGAAGTCGTTCGGCGCCGTGATCGTGCGCCCGAGCGAGGAGACGATGCCGGTCGTGACCGTGCCCTCGAGGCCGAACGGCGAGCCGATCGCGATCGCCTGGTCGCCCGGCTCGAGCGCGGTCGAGTCGCCCAGCTCGAGCGGCTGCAGGCCGCCCTTGACCGCGTTCGGGTCGACCTTGAGCACGGCCAAGTCCGAGGACGGGTCCTTGCCCACCAGCTGCGCCGGGATCGGCTTGGTGTCGATCCCGATGCGGACGTCGAACGTGTTCGCCTCCTCGACCACGTGGTCGTTGGTGACGATGTGGCCCTGGTCGTCGTAGACGAAGCCCGAGCCGGTCGCGTTCTGGCCGGCCTGGATGAAGACGACGCCGGGGGAGACGCGCTTGTAGATGTCGCTGACCGACTCCGGCGCCCCGGAGGGCTTCGACTCGCCTTTACCCGGCGCGGTCACGGTCGGCGATGGCGGCGGGGCCGAGCTCGTCGGCGCCGCGTCGTCGTCGATCACACCCGCAACGGCGAGCGCGCCGACCACGAGCGCCATCGCGACGGCGCCGCCGAAGAAGGAGACGAGTGAGCGCATAGCGGACGCATGAGAGCGCGGCACGGTGATCCTTCCTTAAAGCTTCTGTGATTCTTCGGTACGAAACCGATGCTGACGACCTGGAAATGACGCGCGTACTGATCGTTGACGACGAGCCCGCGGTGCGGGCTGCGCTCGACCGTGCACTGCGCTTGGACGGCTACGAGGTGGGGCTCGCGGCCGACGGCGGCGAAGCGCTCGACCAGTTGGCGGACACCCATCATGACGCGGTGATCCTCGACGTGATGATGCCCGGCGTGGACGGCCTGGAGGTCTGCCGCCGCCTGCGCTCGGCCGGCGACCGGACCCCGGTGCTGATGCTGACCGCGCGTGACGCCGTCGATGACCGCGTGGCGGGGCTGGACGCCGGCGCCGACGACTACCTCGTCAAGCCGTTCGCGCTCAAGGAGCTCAAGGCGCGGCTGCGCGCGCTGCTGCGCCGCGCGGAGGCGCCGGGGGAGGAGAACGGGGACGTGCTGCGCTTCGCCGACCTGACGCTCGACCGCGGCGCCTGGGAGGCGTCGCGCGGCGACCGCAAGCTCGAGCTGTCGCGCACCGAGTTCCAGCTGCTGGCCCTGTTCCTGGACCATCCGCGCCAGGTGCTGACGCGCTCGCAGATCTTCGAGCGCGTGTGGGGCTACGACTTCGGCTCGAGCTCGAACTCGCTGGGCGTCTACATGGGCTACCTGCGCCGCAAGACCGAGGAGGGCGGCGAGCCGCGCCTGCTGCACACGGTCCGCGGCGTGGGGTACGTGCTGAGGGACTGAGGTGCCGCTGCGCCGGCGGATGACGGTGGCGGTGGCGGTGGCGGTGGCCGCGGCCGTCGCGCTGGCGGTCGTCGTCGGCTACGTGGCCGTGCGCGGCGCGCTGCGCGGGGAGGTCGACCGGGCGCTGCGCGAGCAGCTCGACGTCCGTACGGGCCCGCCACCCGGCATG
>DATMGH010000006.1:0-93356 GCA_035555675.1 Solirubrobacter sp.
GCGCGTCGACGTCTACGCCGCGAACGCGATCACGGGCCAGATCTTCGGCCAGGGCGGCGGTGACGAGGCGCGCCGCTCGGCGTTCCTGTCGGCGCTGCGCAAGCGCTACGGCAAGTCCGGGGGCCTGAAGCGGTTCGACGACTTCTCCGAGTTCGACGACCCGGACTCGCCGGCGACGCTCAGCAAGACGTTCCGCTACGGCCGGACGATCGGGATCGGCAAGGGCAACGCGGTGCTCGACGCGGGCTCCTACCGGCCGGCCGGCCCGCGCGGCCTGGCGCGGGCGGCCAGCGCGCACCCGCGCTGGACGAGCAACTTCCTGCTGGTCGGCGCGTCGCGCTCGGCCACCGGGCACCCGCTGTTCGTCGGCGGGCCGCAGATCGGCTACACGTACCCGGGCCTGACGCTCGAGGCCGACATCAGCTACCCGGGCGTGCAGGCGCGCGGCGCGACCTCGGTCGCGTTCGCGGGCAACATCCTGATCGGGCGCGGGCCGGACTACGCGTGGACGCTGACGTCGGCCGGCAGCGACCTGATCGACGACTACGTCGAGACGCTGTGCGGCGGGTCGAGGACCAGGTACGTCTTCAAGGGCCGGTGCCGTGCGATGGGCACGGTCGACGCGGGCACGATCAAGGGCGCCGGCCGCGTGAAGTACCGCACGACCGTCCACGGCCCGGTGACGGGTTACGGCAAGGTAGGCGGGAAGACGGTCGCGGTGTCGCGCAAGCGTGCCAGCTACGGGCAGGACGTGCTGTGGCAGCTGGGGTTCCGTGACCTGACGACCGGGAAGGTGCGCTCGGCGGCGACGCTGCGCGCCGCGCTCGCGACCTCGCCGTTCACGTTCAACGTCGGCTACGCGGACGACCGCGACATCGCGATGTTCTCGGCCGGCAAGCTGCCGGTGCGCGACCGGCGCGTCGACCCGCGGTTGCCGACCAAGGGCACGGGCGCCTACGAGTGGAAGGGGTTCCTGAAGACGTCCCAGCACCCGTACCAGGTCAACCCGCCGTCCGGCACGCTGGTCAACTGGAACAACCGCCCGGCGCCGCACTGGGGCGCGGCCGACGACAACTGGTCCTACGGCGCCGTGCAGCGCGTCCAGATGCTCGAGGCCAACCTGGCCAAGACGCCCAAGCACACGCTGGCCACGGTCACGTCGGCGATGAACGCGGCCGCCACGCAGGATCTGCGCAGCGTCGCGCTGACGCCGGTCCTGGAGCGGCTCCTGAAGGCCGCGCCGGCGCCGAGCGCGCGAGCGGCGCGGATGCTGGCGCTGCTGGAGGCGTGGCGCGCCGGCGGCTCCTCGCGGCTGGACCGCAACCTCGACGGGGTGATCGACGCCGGGCCCGGCCCGGCGATCTGGGACGCGTTCTACCGGCGGCTGTGGCGGGCGGCGATGCCGGTGCGCGGGCTCGACGCGCTGGTCGGGCACGACTCGGGCACCGGCAGCGACTTCACCGACGGCGGCTTCTGGTACCTCGACAAGGACCTGCGGACGATCGCGGGCGGCCAGGTCAAGCGGCGCTTCAACGAGCGCTACTGCGGCGGCGGGAGCCGGAAGCGGTGCGCGGCCGCGGTCTGGAAGGCGCTGGACGCGGTCCCGGGCGACCCGGACGCGCTGCGGGCGAACGCGAACGCCGAGCGGATCTCCTTCCGTCCCGGCCTGCTGCCGACCACGCTGCGCTACACGAACCGCCCGACCGGCATCCAGCAGGTGATCTCGTTCAACGGACATCGCCCGTAGGCCGCCCGCGCCCTCGCGGGCGCGGGCGATGGCCCGGGGCTACGGCAGGACCTGGGTGACGACGCCGAAGACGACGCAGGTGGCCGCGGGCGTGCCGCGGCCGTCCTGCCGCACGCCGCCGGTGATGATCGCGTTCTGGCCGCGCTTCTCGACGTGGAACGTGAACGTGTTCGAGCCGCCGATGCTGAGCGAGGCCGCCGTCTGGTTGGCGGCGACCGACAGCGAGCCGTCGCCGTTGCCGACGCGGCGGGCGAGGTTGACCGCCTCGCCGGACTGGTTGAGGAACGTGATCACGGAGATCGGGTCCTCGATGCCGACGGTGTTGTTCTGGTCGTTGCAGGTCGCGGTCAGCGTGCCGAGCCCGCTCTGCGACCAGACGGTCTGCGGCGCGCCGGGCGCGTTATCTGCGACTTCGAAGACCTTGCTGATGGTCGACGTCTTGCCGACGTCGGCCACGAACTTACCCGGCAGCCGGCCCTTGTTCGGGCCGGAGCGGTTGGTCGCGACCAGCTTGCCCGCCGCCTGCCGAAGCGTCGCGCCGCTGTAGACGGCGCTCTTGCCGTCGACCGAGCCGGCGCGCTCGGCGTAGCTCATCGCCGCCATCGAGGTGCCGCCCAGCGACACGAACAACGCGATGCCCGCAACCACCATCGACGGTGATGGCTTCCAGCGTTTCATGTGAACCCTCCCTGTGGGTTGAATCGGTTGACGCGTTCCCTGCGTTCCCCGAAACCCGCGAGCTGAAGCGAAGATGCGGCCGATCGCGAACGCCTGAGAGGCCCGCCGCCGGGCGGGCCTCTCAAGTTGAGGGAGGCGGGTGGCCGGGGGTCAATCGGCGGCCGCCTCGTGGGCACCGGAAGGAGGGTGACTCCGGGCCTGTGGAGGAGGAGATCGCTGGTCAGACGATCTCTTTGGGTGTCGGAACATCGCCGAGCCAGTGCGGCGTTCCGCGATGTGGAAATCGACGTCCGTGTCGTCCGATGCGGCGGTCGGATTGGTCCGTTCCGTACGCCGCAGACACCATGATGCGCCTCTTGCGTTGCTTAAACCTTGGAGAAACCTTGGCGCTCCGCTAGCGTCCTGCGCTGAAGGTGGGCGAGGGCTGGGAAATCCGGTTGTGCGGCCCGGTCATGGTCGACGTCTCGGGGCGTCGTCTGGACGCCGGGCTCCCGGGGCGGCAGGGCCGCCTGCTCTTCGCCTATCTGGTGCTGAATCGTACACGCGGCTGCCCGCGCGACGAGCTCATCGACGTGCTGTGGCCCGAGGGCCCGCCCGCGGCGGCGGACTCGGCGCTCAGCGCGCTGCTGTCGAAGCTGCGCCGGGCGCTCGGCCCGGGCGTGCTGAGCGGCCGCAGCGAGCTGCGCCTGCACCTGGAGCCCGTGCGCGTCGACATCGAGACGTCGGCGGCGGCGATCGTCGAGGCCGAGGCGGCGATGGAGAGCGGCGACCACCCGCGTGCAACGGAACGTGCACGGAGCGCGCTCTCCACCGATCTGCAGACGTTCCTGCCCGACACCGAAGGCGGCTGGGCGGCCGAGCAGCGGCGCGAGCTGGAGACGATCCGGCTGCGCGGGCTGGAGCTGCTCGCCGAGGCCGGGCTGCGCCAGGGCGGGCGCGAGCTGGGCGCGGCCGAGCAGGCCGCGCGAGCGGCGATCGCGGCGGCGCCGTTCCGCGAGTCCTCGCACCGGCTGCTGATGGAGGTCCACGAGGCGGCGGGCAACCCGGCGGAGGCGCTGCGCGCGTTCGAGGAGCTGCGGTCGCTGCTGCGCGAGGAGCTCGGCACGACGCCGGGGCCGGCCGCGATGGCCGTGTTCGAGCGCGTCCTGCGCGGCGAGCCGCCGCCCGTGCCGCGGGCGGTCGAGGTCGCGTGGGAGGCGGCGACGTGGCCGGCGCCGCTGGCCGCGGCGGTGGACCGGCGCGCGCTGGTCGGCCGCGGCGTCGAGCTGGCGTTCCTGGAGCGCTGCTGGCGCGAGGCCGTCGAGGGGCAGCGGGCGCTCGTCCTGCTGACCGGCGACGCGGGCGCGGGCAAGACGCGGCTCGCGGCCGAGCTGGCCGCGCAGGCCCACGGCGACGGCGCGGTGGTGCTCTACGGGCGCTTCGACGAGGAGACGCTGACGCCCTACCAGGCGATCGTGGAGATGCTGCGCGGGTGGTCGGCGGGCGCGCCGCTGGACTCGCTGCGCGAGCGGCTCGGCGCCCGCGCCGCCGAGCTGGCGATCCTGCTGCCGGAGTTCGGTCCGCCGCCGGCCGACCACCTGGCCACGGGCACGATCACCGGCTCGGAGGCCGACGCGCAGCGCTACCGCTTCTTCGACGCGGTGGCGGCGCTGATCGGGGAGATCGGCGTCGAGGCGCCGGTCGTGCTCGTCTTCGACGACCTGCACTGGGCCGACCGGCCGACGCTGCAGCTGCTGCGCCACCTGGTGCGCGCGCCGGCGCCGCGGCGCGCGCTGTTCCTGGGGAGCTACCGGGAGAGCGAGATCTCCGACCGGCATCCGCTGCACGAGCTGGTCGGGGACCTGCGGCGCGAGGGGACGCTGCGGCGGCTCGAGCTGTCCGGCCTGTCGGAGGCCGAGGTCGGCGAGCTGGTCACGGAGCTGGCGGCGGCGCCGGCCACGGAGGCGTTCGTGCACGCGCTGGCGGGGGAGACGGAGGGCAACCCGTTCTTCATCGAGGAGGTCGTGCGGCACATCCGCGAGACCGCCGGGGCGCTGACCGAGGAGGTCACGCTCGAGCAGGCCGGGGTGCCCGACGGGGTGCGGGAAGTCACCGCGCGGCGCCTGCGGCGGCTCTCGGAGCCGACGCGCGCGGTGCTGCTGGTGGCGTCGGTGATCGGGCGCGAGTTCGACTACGACGTGCTGTCCAACGTCGCCGAGACCAGCGGGGACGCGCTGGTGGAGGCGCTCGAGGAGGGCGTCGAGGCGCGCGTGCTGCGCGAGGCGGGGCACGTCGGGCGCTACGCGTTCACGCACACGCTGGTGCGGGCGACGCTGTACGACAGCATCAGCCAGCTGCGGCGTGCGCGGCTGCACGGGCGCGTCGGCGAGGCGCTGGTGGCGCTTCGCGGCGGGGACCTCGACCCGCACCTGGCGATGCTGGCGCACCACTTCGCCCAGGCGGCGCCGGTCGAGCGGCCGGACCGGGCGATCGACTTCGCGCTGGCCGCCGCCCGGCGCGCGGACCGGATGCTGGCCTGGGAGGAGGCCGCGCAGCACTACCGGGCGGCGCTGCGGGCGCGCGAGCTGGCGGGCGCGGTCGACGACCAGGTGCGCGGGGAGCTGCTGCTCGCCCTGGGCGCGTCCGAGGACCGGGCGGGGCTCGAGCAGGAGGCGCGGACGACGTTCCAGGCCGCGATCCGCACGGCGCGCCAGCTCGGTGACGCGGTGCTCTTGACGCGCGCGGCGCTGGGCGTGGCCGGGCCGTGGTCGGCGCTCTCGCGGTCGGACCCCGAGCGGGTGGCACTGCTCGACGAGGCGATGGAGGTCCTGCCCGAGGACGACTCCCCGCTGCGCGCACGGCTGCTCGCGCGCATGTCGCTGGAGCTCTACTACGCGGGCGAGCCGGAGCTGCGGGTGGCGCTGGCCGACGAGGCGGTGGCGATCGCCCGCCGCACGGGCGACCTGCGCACGCTGGCGTCCTGCCTGGACGCGCGCCACTACGCGCTGTGGCTGCCGGAGAACGTCGAGGAGCGGCTCGAGGTGGCCGCGGAGCTGCGGCGCGTGGCCGAGCAGACCGGCGACCCGGAGCTCGAGCTGCAGGGCGCGGGGTGGACGATCATCGATCTGATGGAGCTCGGCGACATCGAGGGTGTCGACATCCAGATCGCGGCGGTCTCGAAGCTGGCGGAGGCGCTGCACCGGCCGATCTGGCTGTGGTGGGCGTCGCTGTTCCGGGGCGCCCGGGCGCAGCTCGCGGGGCAGTTCGACGAGGCCGAGCGGCTGGCCCAGGAGACGCTGGCGATCGGGCAGCGCGGGCAGGCCGAGAACGCGCTGCACTACTACGCGCAGGCGATGTTCAGCATCCGGCGCGAGCAGGGGCGGCTGGCGGAGGTCGAGGGCGCGGTGCGCGGGTTCATCGACCTCTATCCGGCGATCCCCGCGTGGCGCGCGGCGCTGGCGCTGCTGCTGGTCGAGCTGGGGCGGCCGGACGAGGCGCGCGCGGCGTTCGAGGCGGTCGCGGGGGACGGCTTCGCGGCGTTCCCGCGGGACGCCAACTGGCTGATCGCGATCACGCTGGTGGCCGAGGTCTGCGGCGCGCTGGGCGACGCGGGGCGGGCGGGGGAGCTGTACGCGCTGCTGGAGCCCTACGCGGGGCGCAACGTGGTCGTCGGGCGCAACGCGACGTGCAACGGGAGCGCGTCGCGGCTGCTGGGCGTCCTGGCGGCCGTCCAGGGCCAGTACTCGGTCGCCGAGAAGCACTTCGCGGCGGCGCAGGAGATGCACGTGGTCATGGGCACCAAGCCCTGGTACGCGCGGACGCAGGTCGACTCCGCGGAGATGCTCCTGGCCCGCCGCGGCCCGGGGGACGTCGAGCGGGCGACGCAGCTGCTGGCCGACGCGATCCTGGTCGCCGACGCGCTCGGCATGGTCGTGCTCGCCGAGCGCGCCCGGCGGTTGGTGCCGGCGCGGGCGCAGGCGTAGGGGGTCTTGGGTCGCCCGGCGGCGTAGGGGGTCTTTGGGTCGCCCGGCGGCGTGCTGGGCGCCGACCGGGTCTCGTGCGCCTTGCGCGCTGGAACGGCGCATCGAGGGGGGCGCCGAACGGCAGGCCGCGCGATCTTCCGTCCACCGCCCGGTTGACAGTCGTCCGGCCGGGGGGGTGTGTCCGGAAACTCGCCTGACAGGCGACCTAGCGGACACACCCCCCGGCCAACCCGCCCGGTGGACGGGAGATCGCGCGGCTCCGCGGCACTCGCCCCCCTTATCGCTGCTGTTTCCGGCGCGGCCGGACAAGCCGCGCGGTTGAAGGGGGCGAACGCGTCCGCCCCGCCACCTACGGTCAATGACATGGCCCGCGCCACGACCGTCTTCGTCTGCTCCGCCTGCGCCGCGGAGACCCCGCGCTGGATGGGCCAGTGCCCGGGCTGCGGCGCCTGGAACACGCTCGCCGAAGAGGTGCGGAGCAAGCAGGCGCCGGCCACGAACGGACGCGCCGCCAGCGGCGCACGGGCCGGCAGGCCCCAGCGCCTCGCGGACGTCCAGGCCGAGCGCTACGAGCGGCTCGCCACCCACATCGGCGAGCTGGACCGGATCCTCGGCGGCGGCGTCGTCCCCGGGTCGCTGGTGCTGATCGGCGGCTCGCCCGGCATCGGCAAGTCCACGCTCACGTCGATGGCGCTCGGCAACCTCCAGGCGGCGGGGCACCGGACGCTCTACGTGTCCGGCGAGGAGTCGGCGGCGCAGATCCGCCTGCGGGCCGAGCGGCTGCCCACCGGCGCGCTCGACGTCCCGGTGCTGGCCGAGACCGACCTGGACACGGTGCTGGCGACGCTCGAGGCCGAGCGCCCCGAAGTCTGCGTCATCGACAGCGTCCAGACGCTGCACGCGCAGGACCTCACGGGCGCGTCGGGGTCCGTCGGCCAGGTGCGCGAAGTCGCCGACCGCATCACGCGGCTCGCCAAGGCCCGCAACATCGCCGTCCTGCTCGTCGGCCACGTCACCAAGGAGGGCGCCCTCGCGGGCCCGCGGGTGCTCGAGCACCTGGTCGACTGCGTGCTCCAGTTCGAGGGCGAGCGCGAGCGCACCTACCGGACGCTGCGGGCGCTCAAGAACCGGTTCGGCTCGACCAACGACGTCGGCGTCTTCGAGATGCACCAGGACGGCCTGGTCGAGGTCCAGGACGCCAGCGCGCGCTTCGTCGGGGAGGCCACGCGCGCGCCCGGCAGCGTGGTGCTGGCGGCGATGGAGGGCAGCCGGCCGCTGCTGGTCGAGGTCCAGGCGCTCGTCAGCCCCTCGGAGCTCGTCCCGCCCCGGCGGGTGACCAACGGCATCGACCGCAACCGGCTCGCGCTCGTGCTGGCCGTCCTCGGCCGCCACGCGGGGATCGGCGCCGGCAGCGCGGACGTGTTCGTCAACGTCGCGGGCGGGGTGCGCGTGGACGAGCCGGGCGCGGACCTCGCCGTCGCGCTGGCGGTCGCGAGCGCCGTCAAGGGCGTCACCCTGGGCTCGGAGAGCACGCCGCTGGCCTGCTTCGGCGAGGTCGGGCTGACCGGGGAGCTGCGCTCGGTCGGCCACCCGGACCGCCGGCTCGCCGAGGCGCGCAAGTTCGGCCTGGACCCGGTCCTCTCACCGGGCGAGCGGACGCCCACGCTGCGGGCCGCCGTCCGCGCCGCCCTGGGCACGACGTCCGACCCGCGTGCTAGCAGCCGATGAGCGTTTCGTCAAGCGCCGTTTTTCGCTCTATTGCGGGGGATTTCCGGCTAAATAGCGGTTAAGCCAACTGCTAGAATCCAAGCGTGATGCAGCCGCGATCAGGGGAAGAGCTCAATGAGCTCGAAGCGCGGCAAGAGCCCCGTTTGGTCAAGGCGCTGGAGATGGTCGCGCCGGGGACCGCGGTCCGCGAGGGGATCGACAACATCGTCCACGCCCGCACCGGCGGCCTGATCGTCATCGGCGACTCGGACGAGCTCGCGTTCCTCTTCAGCGGCGGCATCCGGCTCGACATCGACTACACGCCGGCGCTCGTCTACCAGCTGGCCAAGATGGACGGCGCGATCGCGCTCAACGCCAACGCGACGAAGATCGCCTGGTGCAACGTCCAGCTGATGCCGGACCCGACGATCCTGACCTCGGAGACCGGCACCCGCCACCGCACGGCGGAGCGCATCTCCAAGCAGACGGACGCGCTGGTGATCGCGGTCTCCCAGCGGCGCGAGGTCGTGTCGCTCTATGTGGACGGCGCGAAGTACATCCTCGAGGAGATCCCGGCCGTGCTGGCCAAGGCCAACCAGGCCCTGGCCACGCTCGACAAGTACCGCACGCGCCTGGACCAGGTCAGCACGCGGCTGACTGCGCTCGAGTTCGAGGGCGGCGTGACGCTCCACGACGTGCTCACCGTCCTGCAGCGCGCCGAGCTGGTGACGCGCATGGCGGTCGAGATCGAGCGCTACATCGTCGAGCTCGGCACCGAGGGCCGGCTGATCGAGATGCAGCTCGAGGAGACGATGGTCGGCGTCGCCGGCGACAAGGCCGCGCTGCTGCACGACTACCTCGCCGATCCCGTCGACGACGCGTTCGCCACCGCGCTCGACGGCATCTCCCGGCTTCCCCACCAGGACCTTTTGGACTTCGGTCGCCTCGCCGAGCTGCTCGGCTACGACCGCAAGGTGAACACGCTGGACTATCCCGTCTCGCCCCGCGGCTACCGCATTCTCGGCCGCATCCCCCGGCTTCCGAAGCTGGTGGTGCAGAACATCGTTCGCGAGTTCCGCGGGTTGGACGAGATCCTCGCCGCCACCGATCCGGAGCTGGAGTCGGTAGAGGGCGTCGGCGAGATCCGGGCGAAGGACATCCGCGAGGGCCTTCGCCGCCTACAGGAGATCAACCTCGTGGACCGGTACTTGCAAACGTGAACCACGCAGTGCGGTCCGGCACCCGGACCACGACGAAGGAGGACACGATTCCCGACACGGCTGCTGAGATCGAAGATCTCGAGATCGAACGCGAAATCGTCAACATCGAGTTCGAGATCGGTGACAACGTTGTCTATCCCCATCATGGGGCGGGACAGGTCGTGAAGAAGGAGGAGAAGAACATCCTCGGCGAGGTGCGCGAGTACCTCACGATCAAGATCCTCCACAACGACATGACGGTCATGGTCCCGTGCGCGAACGCCGGCAAGGCCGGCCTGCGCCGCGTGATCGATGAAGAGACGGTGCAGAAGGTCCTGGCCGTGCTGGCCGACGACGTCTCGGAGATGCCGAAGAACTGGAACCGGCGTTTCAAGCACAATCGAGACAAGATCAAGACCGGCGACATCTATGAGCTCGCCGAGGTCGTCCGCAACCTGGCCGTCCGCGAGCAGGACAAGGGCCTCTCGACCGGCGAGAAGCAGATGTACACGCGGGCCAAGAAGATCCTGGCCTCGGAGATGATGTACGCGCTGGAGAAGACCGAGGAAGAGGCCGAGGCCTACCTCGACGAGATCCTTCTCCGGACCGCCGAGCAGCTGGCTGCGGCCGCAGCCTCGGACTGAACGATTCGGCCCCGGCATACCGCGTCTTTGTCGGGGCCAGTAGCACTGTTGGTCGCCGCGGGCAGCGGCACGCGGCTCGGCGCGTCGGTGCCGAAGGCGTTCGTCGAGGTCGCGGGGCGACCCCTGCTCGAATGGTCGCTGGACGCGCTGCGCGCGGCCGGGATCGAGGAGATCGTGGTCGCGCTGCCCGAGGGCGTGCGCGCGCCCGCCGGGTGCACCGGCGTGCGCGGAGGAGCGACGCGCTCGGAGTCCGTGCGGGCGGCGCTGGACGCCGCGCCCGGCACCGGGCCGATCGTCGTCCACGACGCGGCACGCCCGCTCGTCGACCCTGAGCTGTTCACGCGCGCGCTGGCCGCGCTCGAGCACGCCGACTGCGCGATCGCCGCCGCACCGGTGACCGACACGGTCAAGGAGGTCGAGGGAGGGATCGTGGTCGGCACGCTCGACCGCTCGAGGCTGTGGGCGGTGCAGACCCCGCAGGCCTTCCGCCGCGCCGCGCTGCGAGCCGCGCTCGCCGTCGACGCCGGCCTGCTGGCGAGCGCGACCGACGACGCCTGGCTGGTCGAGCGCGCCGGGGGCACCGTGCGCATCGTCGAGTCCACGCCCGCGAACTTCAAGGTCACCACCCCGCACGACCTGCAGGTCGCCGCGCTGCTGCTGGGCTAGCCTCGTCGGCGCGAATGCTGACCGACTACCACGTCCACCTGCGCCCGGACGACCCGGGCACCGACGCCGCCACCTACTTCACCGCCGCCAACGCCGAGCGCTACCGCGAGACCGCGGCCGAGCGCGGCGTCACGGAGCTCGGCGTGTCCGAGCACGTCCACCGCTTCACCGCCGCGCTCGACGTCTGGCAGCACCCGTTCTGGCGCTCCAGCGCGAAGGACGACCTCGACCGCTACGTGGGCTTCGTGCGCGAGGAGACCGACCTGCGGCTCGGCATCGAGGCCGACCACATCCACGGCCGCGAGGACCGGATGGGGAACCTGCTCGACGCCCACGAGTGGGACTACGTGGTCGGCTCCGTGCACTTCCTCGGCGACTACGCGGTCGACTTCGACGACGAGACCGACGTCTGGAAGCACGAGACCACGCCCGAGCGGATCTGGGCGCGCTACTTCGACGCGGTCGCCGCGTCCGCCCGCAGCGGCCTGTTCGACATCATCGCCCACCCGGACCTGGTCAAGATCTGGGGCTCCGCGCGCCCCGCGCCCAGCCGGGACCCGCGCTTCTACTACGAGCCGGCGATCGAGGCGATGCTGGAGGCCAACGTGGCGATGGAGCTCTCGACCGCGGGGCTGCGCAAGCCGGTCGGGGAGATCTACCCGGCGCGCGCGATGCTCGAGATGGCGGTCGACGCCGGCGTCCCGATCGCGCTGTCCTCGGACGCACACACGCCCGAGCACCTCGCGTTCGGCTACGACGAGGCGGTCAAGCTGCTGGCCGACTGCGGCGTGACCGAGATCGCGGTCTTCGAGCGGCGCGAGCGGCGGCTGGAGCCGATCGGGTGAGGACCGGGCTCGGGATCGACTCGCACCGGTTCGCCGACGGCCGCAAGCTGATCCTGGGCGGCGTCGAGATCCCGCACACGCGCGGGCTCGACGGCCATTCGGACGCGGACGTGCTGGCGCACGCGATCACGGACGCGATCCTCGGCGCCGCGTCGCTGGGCGACATCGGCACGCACTTCCCGGACACCGATCCGGCGTACCGGGGCGCCGACTCGATCGCGCTGCTGCGCGCGGCGACGGCGCTCGCCGCCAAGCACGGCTGGCGCGTCGAGCACGTGGACGCGACCGTGATGCTCGAGCGCCCGAAGCTCGCTCCCCACCGCGAGGCGATGATGGCGCGGCTGAGCGACGCGGTCGGGGGCTCCGTGCACGTGAAGGCGACGACCGGCGAGCGGATGGGGTTCGTCGGCCGCGAGGAAGGGGTGGCGGCGCTCGCGGTGGCGACGCTGGAGCGGGCCGACTAGGGTCGCTCCAGCACGATGGCGAACCCGTTCTTCAGCGCCGCCGGGTACCCCTGGGGACGGGAGGACGCGGTGGCGCTCCACCACGCGCTCGCGCAGGCCGTCCCGGACGCCGGCCAGGCCGCGCTGCTCTACCAGCAGGCGGGCGGCGCGATCGAGCACCTCAACACCGCGCAGGCGCCCGCGGACGTCTGGCGCGACGCGCTCGACGCGCTCAGCCGCGCCGCCGGCCTGCGCCGGCTCTGCGAGCTCGTCCGCGCCGACCAGCGGTTCGCCGCCGTCCGCGGCGCGATCGACGCGGTCTTCACCGCCACGTCGGACGTCGAGCTGTCGCTGCTGGACAACGACGTGCTGGTGCTCGACCGCACGAACCTGCGCTCCTGCCTGGCGCTGCTGGACGCCGCCGACTCGCCCGTCCGGGTCCTGATTGTCAGAGGTCGAACCAAGACCGGGAAGAGCCGCGGGCGCTACCTGTTCGACCGGGCCGCCCGCCAGCGCGGCGCGCGGTCGCTGTACCTGTTCGCCGGGATCATCACGACCGTCGACGACGTGGTCGCGCAGCTCTTCAGCGCGCTCTCTGCACTCGATCGCATCCCGGCCCGCGGCACGACCACCGACGACGCCTGGTATCAGGCCGTGTGCCTGCAGCTGCAGACCGTCGCCGCCGAGCGCGGGCAGCCGCTGTGGGTCGCGATCGACGATCTCGGCACCGACGACGACGGCGCTCCGCTGCTCGATCCCGAGATCCGCCGCTTCTGCGAGCACGTCGCGCTCAACACGCGCAACCCGTTCTTCGCCGCGTGGGTTCGCCTGATGCTCATCCACTATCCCGACGGCGCGGTGCCGACGCGCTGGGAGCCCGAGTTCTGGCGCGAGGACCGGACCGACCACGCGGACGTCCAGCAGCCGCACGTGGAGGCGTTCCTGCGCGCGTGGGCGACCGCGCGCCGGCGAACGCTGCTGGACGGCGAGATCGTCACGCTGGCCCGGGACGTGATCGCCGCCGCCGACGCGGACGGCCCGGCGCCGCGCCTGCGGCGGCTCGACGAGGCGCTGACCGCCGCGCTGCGGGAGCTGGAGCGCACGTGATCATCGGCCGCCACTCGATCTACGACGTCGAGCGCTTCCGCACGCGGCTGGCGGAGGTCGAACGCGGCGTCGTGCGCGTGACCACCGTCGGCGGCAGCGAGCACTCGCTGCGCTCGACCGGCTGGCTGCTGACCGACGACCTGGTCATGGTCCCGGCGTTCGCGCTCGACCCCGCCGAGGCGGTGGTCTGCGAGCGCGGCGACGAGCGCGTCGCCGCCCGGCCCGAGCTGGGCGACTGGGGCCATCCAGGTCCGGCGCTGCTGCGGCTCGAGCGTCCGCTGAGCGGGCCGCTGCTGCGGCTCGCCCCGGGCGCGCCCACGCTCGGCGACGCGGTCTTCGTCCTCCAGCACAACGGCGGCGCCGACCGGCTGCGGTTCAGCATCGGCCGCGTGCTGGCGACCGACCCGGCGTGGGTGCGCTACGACGCCGACACCGAGGTCGGGTCGGCGGGCGCGCCCGTGCTCGACTCCGGGTGGGGCGTGGTCGCCATGCACACGCACTCGGGCGGCGACGAGCCGTACAACCAGGGGATCGCGCTGGCCGAGCTGGTCGAATGGCTGCGCGCCGCGCCCCAGTGGCCGGCGATCGCCGAGCGCCACCGGCTGACCGACGTGGCCGCGGTACGCCGCGTCCTCGAACGGTCCGGCGGCGCCGAGGCGCCGCTGTACGCCGCCGTGCACTGGAGCGTCGACCCGGCCGCGCTGACGCCGGAGGACGCGGCGCGCCTGCGGCCGCTGGTGGTCGACCCGGACGCGCCGCGCTGGATCCTCCCGCCCGCCGAGCGCACGGCCCGCCTGGCCGCGGCCGGCTCGCTGGAGGCGCTGCGCGCCGCGCGCGGCGACGCGCCCGCGCAGGAGCCCGGGCAGCGCGTGATCGACCGCGTGCTGGCGGGGCCGCCGTACCCGCTGGCGGAGATCGCCGACGCCGACCTGCCGTACTGGCTGCAGGTCGTGCGGTGGTTCGCCGTGGACGGCCTGCCGGGCGCGGCGGAGATCGCGCGCGAGCTCGAGCGCCGCCGCGTCCGCGGGCGGCTGGACGCGATCGCGGGCGACCCGTTCCGCGGGCGCGCGGCCGAGCTGCAGACGCTGCGCGAGTGGTTCGCCACCGACGGCGCGGGGCCGCTGGTGGTGACCGGGATCGGCGGCGTCGGCAAGTCGGCGCTGGTGGCGCGGTTCGCCCGCTCGCTGCCGGACGCCACGGTGCTGCTGTGGCTGGACTTCGACCGCGCCGACCTCGCGCCCGACGACCCGGTGTCCGTGCTGCGGCTGCTGTTCGAGCAGCTGAGCGTGCAGCTCGAGGGCTTCGCCGCGCCCGCGCTCGACGCCGCCGACTGGGAGGCCGCGCTGCCGGCGTTCGCGGCCGTCCCGCGGGCGCTGCTGGTGCTCGACGGGTTCGAGGTCGCCCAGTACGCGCGCGATCACCGCGAGATCTGGCAGCTGCTGGAGCGGCTGCTCGACCGCATGCCCGGCCTGCACGTGCTGGTGTCCGGCCGCGCGCCGGTCGAAGGGCTGGTGCTGCGCGGGCGGGCCGCGACGCCGGTCGCGCTGGAGGGGCTCGACGAGGCGGCGGCGCGCGCGTGGCTGGCGGACGCGGGCATCCACGACGAGCATGTGCTGGCGCTGACCCGCGGCGTGCCGCTGATCCTGCGGCTGGCGGTCGTCTGGCTGCAGGGCGGCGGGGACGTCGCCGAGCTGCCGGACACGCTGGTCGAGGGGTACCTGTACTCGCGCATCCTCGACCGCGTGCTGGACCCGGAGCTCAAGCCGCTGGCCCGCGACGCGCTGGTGCTGCGGCGGGTGACCGAGGAGCTGCTGACCGGCGTGCTGGCCGACTCGCTGCCCGGCGGCGACGTCGCGGACGTGCTCGCGCGGCTGGCGCGCGAGCTGGCGCTGGTCGGCGAGGACGCGGTCGCCGGGCCGGGGCTGGTGCTGCCCGGCGAGCGCGTGCTGAAGCTGCGCCCGGAGCTGCGCGCGGCGACGCTGCCGCTGCTGGACGCGGCGCGGGCGGCGGAGATCGACGCGCGCGCGGCCGCCTGGTACGCGGAGCGCGAGACCGGCGATCCGGTCGTCGCCGCCGAGCTCGTCTACCACCGCCTGCGGCTCGGGGACGTGCCCGGCGCGGAGGCGGCGTGGCGGCCGGGCGTCGCCTCGCTGCTGGCCGGCGTCGAGCCGGCGGTCGAGCTGCCGTCCGAGGCCGCCGCCTGGCTCGTGCGGCGCACGGACGCGGGTCCGGCGGTGCCGCGGTCGCTGACCGACTGGGAGCACGACGCGTACGAGCGCATCCGGAACCTGCTCTCGCGCGGGCTGGTGGAGCGCATGGCGGCGGTGCTCGACGAGCAGCCGGCGCGTACGGGGGCGAGCCCGCTGTGCGTCTACGACGCGTGGTGGCGGGCACAGCAGGGCGACGCGGCGGGCGCGCTGGCGCTGCTGGACAGCCTGCCCGACGCCGGCTGGCCGGTCGCACGCGACCGCGAGCTGCTGGCCGCGCTGCTCGATCCGGCCCGCGCGGACGCGGTGCTGGAGCGCTACGACGGCCGGGAGCACTGGCGCGACCGGTCGCTCCCCGGCCTCGAGGTGCTGACCGTGCGCGCCGCGCGGATCCGGCGCACGGTGGACCTCGACGCCGAGCTGCGCGTGCTCACGCAGCCGGACCTTCTGGCGCGGGCGCGCGAGGTGGTCCCGCCGACCGACGTCGTGCACCCCGCGCTGGCGGCGGCGCTCGGCGACGAGCGCGAGGTCGCGTCGGCCCCGGTGGAGGTCGGCCCCGGCGACGCGCTGGTGCGCCGGCTCGACGAGATCCGGCTGCGCGTCTCCAACGGCCGCGCGTGCCCGCTCGCGGACCCGGCCGGGCCGGACGACCCGCTCGCCCGCGCCGGCTGGCTGCGCCTGCGCCTGGCCGCGCCGATCCTGCTGGAGGCGAGCCTGCTCATCAGCGGCACGGACGATCAGTTCCGCGCGCTCCGGGGCGCGCTGGCGGCGGTCGTCGGCCACGAGCGCGGGACGTTCGCGCTGGTGCGGCGCGGCCTGCTGTTCGCCGGCGAGCTGGCGGGCGCCGAGAACCAGCTGCGGCCGCCGCCGTTCGAGGGCGCGCTCTCGATCGTCCGGTCGGCGCCCGACCCGCTCGCCGTCCTCGTCCGCCGCGTCCTCGGAGTGCCCGACCCGTGACCCCGCTGCTCGACACGTTCCCGTACCCGTTCGCGGACCCGCACGGGCAGGAGCTGCACACGACCCTCACGCAGCTGCACCCGAGCGTGCCAATGGCGCTGGCCGTCGTCCAGCGCGCCGGCCTGGACACCACGTTCCTGAACCCGCAGCAGGCGCCCGTCCTGTTCTGGCACGACGTGCTCGAGCAGGCCGCGGGCGCCGGGCTGCTGCGGGCGCTGGTGACGACCGTCCGCGACCTGCTCAACGCCGCCGCGCCGCGGCGGCCGTTCCTGGACGCGCTGCTCGCGGACGCGCCGGCGCCGATCGCCGCCGAGCCGCGCCGGCCGGACGGCAGCGCGGCGTTCCTGTCCGGCGACGACAGCGTCGCCGAGCCCGAGGCGCTGCTCTACCACGACGACCTCACGCTGCAGATCGGCCGCGTGCCGGCGCTGATCGAGACGCTCGGGCGGCTGCTGGTGCTCGCGCCCGCGGTCTGCCGCCTGGCGGTCGACTTCCAGGGGCTCGGCACGTACGGCACCGCGTTCCGGATCTCTCAGGATCTCCTGCTGACCAACTGGCACGTGCTGCACCACCCGCAGACCGGGGCGCTGGCGAGCGCGGTGACGGCCGAGTTCGGCTACGAGGACGACGGGCGGGGCGGGGCGCTGGCGGCGACCGTCGTGCCGTGCGACGTCGCGTCGATCGTGACCGAGGAGGACGACGACTGGGCGGTGATCGCCGCGCCGCTGGAGCCCGCGTGGCCGGTGCTGAAGCTCTCCGAGGCGGCCGAGCCGGTGCTCGGCGGGCCGGCGTACATCGTCCAGCACCCGGCGGGCGACCGGAAGCGGCTCGGGTACGTCCGCAACCAGATCTCGGCGTTCGACGACCGCGTCCTGCACTACCTGACGGACACCGACTACGGCTCGTCCGGCTCGCCCGTGTTCGACGCGGACGGGCGGCTGATCGGCCTGCACCGCGCCGGCGGGTCGCCGCAGGCCGTGGTCGGCAAGCCGCCGCTGTCCAAGAACGAAGGCGTACGCATCCCGCGCGTCGTCGCCGGCCTGGCCGCGCACGGCGTTGAACGCAAGGAGGAGCCGTGACCGAGAAGGAGCAGCTCGAGCTGGAGAAGGCGCGCGTCGAGCTCGAGAAGGCCAAGGCCGACTTCGAGAAGTCCCAGGCGGACGCGGCGCAGGCGAAGCTCGCGGCGCTGATCCCGGACTTCGGGGCCGTCGAGCGCGGCGCGCTGACGCTGCCCAAGGACGGCGCGCCCGAGGCGGGCAGCGGCGTCGTCGGCCGGGCGCTCAAAGCGGCGGCGCAGCAGGTCAAGGACGACATGGTCGGGCGCTTCCAGGACGGCTGGAAGGTGCTGATCACCAGCGACGCGAACCTCGCCGCCTCCGACGCGGCGTACTGGAACGCGCGGACGGCGCTCGAGCGGCTGGCCGAGCTCGCGCGCGAGGCGCTCGACGCCACCAGCACGCAGCCGGAGGGCGGCGAGACGCGGCCGGAGGCGTTCCCGATCATCCCCGTGCTCGGGGCGCTCGCCGGCGCGGTGCCGGGCCTCGTGTCGCTGCTGCGCACCGACCGCACGGTCACGAGCGGCGCGGTCACGATCGACGACCTCGCCGCGGTGGCCGCGGTCGCCGGCGTGGTCAAGGGGGAGAACCCGCAGCGGACCGTCTACCACGACACGTTCCGGGCGCTGCCGCGGGGCGAGCTGGCCGGGCAGGTGGACGCGCTGCTGGAGCTGCGGCGGCAGCTCGGCGACCGCAGGCGCTCGCTCGAGCAGCTGAAGGTGCCGGAGGGGGAGGCCGCGGAGCGGCTCAAGGCGGCGGTCGCCGAGGTGAAGGGGCTGATGGACGGCATCGACGCGTTCCTGACCGCCGGTACCGCGGTCGCGAAGGACGCGGCGGCGTCGCCGCTGGCCGCGGCCGCGCTGCGCGAGGGCCTGCACGACGGAACGTTCACGCACGCGCTGCTGGTCAAGGCCCAGCCGGCGTCCGCGCTGCAGGTGGTCAGCGACCGCGCGTTCGGCAACGACCCGGTCGAGGTGCTCGCGGTGGCGTCGATCGCGTGGGTCCTGACCGAGGTCGCCACCGGGCAGCTGCTGGACGCCGGCGTCTCCAGCGGCAGCGCGCGCGTCCACGGGACGATCGGCAAGGATTTCAAGCTCGAGTAGCGGGGCGGGCGGATACGCTGCCGTGCGTGCCCGACGTCACGCTTTATGACACCAGAACCCGATCCCTCCAGCCGCTCGTTCCCCGCGATCCGGGGCGGGTGGGGATCTACGCGTGCGGGCCGACCGTCTACGCGCGGGTGCACGTCGGCAACGCGCGGCCGTTCATCGTCTTCTCGCAGCTGAAGCGGTTCCTCGAGCACGAGGGCCACTCGGTGGCGTTCGTGTCCAACGTCACCGACATCAACGACAAGATCTACGACCGGGCGCGGGCGCTGGGGCGCGACTCCGCGGGCCTGGCGGCCGAGATGGCCGACTGGTACGTGCGCGACACCGACCGGCTCGGGCTGGGGCGGCCGGACGCCGAGCCCTACGCCAGCGAGTACATCGACCAGATCATCGCGCTGATCGCGCGGCTGCTCGAGGGCGGGGCGGCGTACGTGGCGTCCGGGGACGTCTACTTCCGGGTGCGCTCGGTGGAGTCTTATGGAGAGCTGTCGCGGCGCGATCTGGACGCGATGGACCAGGGCGAGGGCGTCGAGGGCGCGGCGCTGAAGGAGGACCCGCTCGACTTCGCGCTCTGGAAGGCGTGGAAGGAGGGGGAGGACACCTTCTGGGACGCCCCCTGGGGACGCGGGCGGCCGGGCTGGCACATCGAGTGCTCGGCGATGGCTGAGGCGCTGCTGGGGGTGTCGTTCGACATCCACGGCGGCGGGATCGACCTGGTGTTCCCGCACCACGAGAACGAGGCGGCGCAGACGTTCGCGGCGCACGGCTCGCCCCTGGCCCGGATCTGGATGCACAACGGGATGCTCGAGCTGGGCTCCGAGAAGATGGCCAAGTCGGTCGGGAACATCCGCGCACTGCACGAGGTGCTCGACGACGTCGGGCCCGAGGTGCTCGTGCTGTTCATGTCGACCGGGCACTACCGGCAGCCGCTGGCGTTCTCCGACGAGGCGCTGGCGGACGCGCGGCGCGCGGCGTCGCGGATCCGCGACGCCGGGCGGCGGCTGCTGTCCGGCCCGTCGCCGGAGGGGCTGGCCCACTACCGCGACGCGTTCTTCGACGCGCTGCGGGAGGACTTCAACACGGCCTCGGCGCTGGCGTCGCTGTACGGGTGGATCCGGGAGGCGAACCGCTCCGAAGAGGCGGTCGGGAACGCACACCTGGTCGAGATGCTCGACGTGCTCGGGCTGACGGGCCTCTTGGCGCGCGAGGAGGGCCCGCCCGAGGAGGCACGGTCGTTGGCCGATCGCCGCGAAGCCGCGCGCGCGGCGCGCGACTGGGCCGAAGCGGACCGCCTGCGCGACGAGCTGCGCGCGCTGGGCTGGGAAGTCCGCGACGGCGCCGACGGCCCCGAACTGGTGCCCGCGTCATGAGTGGGCGCGGCGAGGGCGGAGGCCGCGGCGGGAGCGGCGGCGCGCGCGGTGGCGGTGGCGGTGGCGGTCGCGGCGGCAGCGGCGGCAGCGGCGGCGGCGCGCGCGGTGGCGGTGGCGGAGCCGGCGGTAGCGGCGGCGGCGCGCGCGGTGGCGGTGGCGGAAGTCGCGGCGGCGCGCACGGTGGCAGCGGTGGCGGGAGTCGCGGCGGCGCGTACGGTGGCAGCGGCGCCGGTGGCGGCGGTCGCGGCGGCGCGAGCCGAGACGCGCGTCGCGGCGCCCCTTCGCGCGGCTCGTCCCGCGGCCCCGCGTCGGGCCGCGACTCGTCCCGCGGCGGCGCGCCCGGCGGCGGCGCCTCCTCGCGCGGACCGGCGCGCGGCGGCGCGGCGTCCGGCCGCGATTCGTTCCGCGGCCCCGCCCGCGGCGCGTCTTCGCGCGGCGGCGGCGCGTCGCCGGGCCGCGATTGGTCGCGCGGCGGCGGTTCGTCGGGCGGCGGCTCGTCTCGCGGCGGCGGCCCGTCCGGCCGCGATTCGTCGCGCGGCCCCTCGGCGGCCCGCGGCGCCTCGCCCGCTCGCGACGCCGCGCCGCGCCTCGGTGGGCCCGCGTTCTCCGAGCGCGGCGGCTCCGCGGCCGCACCCCCGCCCGCGCCGCGGCGGATGGTCATCTACGGGCGCAACCCCGTCCGGGAGGCCCTGCGCGGGTGGCGCAAGGTCCACAAGGTCTGGGCGACCGCGCCCGAGGAGTGGCCGCGGGCCACGGCCGCGAGCGCGGAGGAGATCGAGGAGCGCGCCGGCTCGGACGCGCATCAGGGCGTCTGCGCCCTCGTCGACCCGTACCCGTACGCGGACGCGACCGAGCTGCTCGCCACGCCCAACCCGCTCCTGGTCGCGCTCGACGAGATCACCGACCCGCAGAACCTCGGCGCGATCTGCCGCACGGCCGAAGCCGCCGGCGCGACCGGCGTGATCGTCCCCGAGCGCCGCAGCGCCGAGGTCACGCCCGCGGTCTGCAAGGCGTCGGCGGGCGCCGTCGAGCACCTGCCGGTGGCCCAGGTCCGCAACCTCGCCGACTTCCTGATCGAGGCGAAAGAGCGCGGCTGCTGGATCTACGGCGCCGCCGCCGGAGCGTCCACCCGCTACGACCAGCCGGACTACACCGGCGGCGTCGTCGCCGTCCTCGGCGCCGAGGGCAAGGGCCTGCGCCAGCGCGTCGCCGCCACCTGCGACGACCTCGTCGCGCTCCCGCTCCGCGGCCGCATCGAATCGCTCAACGTGAGCGCGACCGCGGCGGTGCTGCTGTACGAGATGTTGCAGCAACGCCTTGACGCCTCGACATAAGCCTGCCACCCTACGCCCACATAAACGTGAGCTTGAGGGTAAGCGATGACCCTCAAGCTCGGTCATTACCGGGGCGCCGCGGGAGGTGTGCGCCACAAGCGATTCAGCCCTGCAAACGGGCTGGAAGGGGCATGCGCTCGTGGCACGTCTATCTCCAACAAAGTCTCAAGCTCAACTTCAGCTTGATGACGGATATCTCCTCGCGCTGGCTAGACAGGGCAGCGATGACGCGTACGACCGCCTCGTGCGGCGTTATGCGTCCTTCGTGCGCCTTAAGGCGTCCTCGTACTTCCTCGTCGGCGGCGACGGGGAGGACCTGGTGCAGGAAGGGCTGGTCGGCCTCTACAAGGCGATCCGCGACTTCCGGCCCGACCGCGAGTCCTCCTTCCGCAACTTCGCCGAGCTCTGCATCACCCGGCAGATCATCACCGCGGTCAAGACCGCGACCCGCAACAAGCACACGCCGCTCAACGGCTACGTGTCCTTCAGCGCGACCCCCGCGGGCTCGTCGGACTCCGAGCCGAGCCTCGACGAGATGCTCCCCGGCTCGACCGTTCACGACCCGGTCAACCAGGTGATCTCCTCCGAGGAGCTGCGCTCGCTCGTCGCCTGCCTGTCGACCGTGCTCTCAGAGCTCGAGTCGCGCGTGCTGAGCCTCTACCTCGACGGCCACTCCTACACCGCGATCGGCGAGCGCCTCGGCTGCGACTGCAAGACGGTGGACAACGCGCTGCAGCGCGTGAAGCGCAAGGTGGGCGCGCACCTGCGCTCGCGCGCGATCCTCAACTAGCCTCTCATACTTCTCCCATGCCCATCTGGCTCATCATCGTGCTCGTCGTCCTCGCCGTCCTGATCGTCGGCGGCATCTACGCCCGCAACCGCCAGCTCGCGCGCACGCGTCCCGCGTTCGAGCGCGCCCTGGCGCAGGTCGACCACGACCTGGCGGCCGCCGCCGCGAGCGACCGTGGCTGGGACCGCGAGCACCTCGAGGCCGCCGCGCGCCGGATCTGCGCCGAGCGCCTCGGGGCAGAGCTGGAGGAGCTCACGCTGATCGAAGTGGTGGACCGCCCGGGCACCGACTCCGACCAGGCGGTCTTCCAGGTCCACGCGGGCGGTCACCGGCACCGTGTCGTGCTCGGCCGCCGCGACGGCGACTGGATCGCCGCCCCGTAAGGCCCCGTCAGGCCGCGCGGCGCGCCGAGCGCCGCGGCCGCCGGTGCTCGACCGCGTCGAGCGCCGCCCGCACGTCGGCGAAGGAGTCCGTCACCACCAGCGACGCGACGTCCGCTTCGCCGATGTTGCCGTCCGCCCGCACGGTCTCCTGCAGCCAGGAGACCAGGCCGCCCCAATAGGCGCCGTCGAACAGCACGATCGGGAAGTGGCGGATCTTCGACGTCTGCCGCAGCGTTGCGGCCTCGAACGCCTCGTCGAGCGTCCCGAACCCGCCCGGGAAGGCCACGAACCCGCTCGCGTAGCGGACGAACATGACCTTGCGCGTGAAGAAGTAGTGGCACGTGACCGCCACGTCCACGTACGCGTTGAGGGCCTGCTCGTGCGGCAGCTCGACCCCGAGCCCGACGCTGACCGCGCCCGCCTCGCGCGCACCCCGGTTGGCGGCCTCCATGATCCCGGGCCCGCCGCCGGTGATGATCGCGTAGCCGGCCTCGCCGAGCTCCCGCGCGAGCCGGCGCGCCGCCTCGTAGCGCGGGTGGCCGGCGTCCGTCCGCGCGGACCCGAAGAACGAGACCGCCTTGCCGATGTGCGCCAGCGCCGCGAACCCGGCCCGCAGCTCGTCCTGGATGCGCAGCAGCCGCTGTGCGTCCGTGTACTCGGACAGGACGGCGGTCGTCTCGGCCTCGAGCAGCTCCTCGTCGTGGGAGGTGGGATGGCGCGGCGTCGGCATCGGCCCCTCCAGGGTAGGGTCAGACCAGATGGCGGAGCCCGCGTACACCCGCTTGGACACCGACGAGCGGCGGCGCCGCCTGCTCACGCTCGGCGCCGAGCTGTTCACCCACCACGCGTACGACGAGCTCTCGATGGCCGCGATCGCCAAGCAGGCCGGGATCTCGAAAGCGCTGCTGTACCACTACTTCCCCTCCAAGGAGGCGTACTTCGTCGCCACGCTGGAGGAGAAGGCCGCCGAGCTGCAGGAGCGCACGACGCCGGACCCGGCGCAGTCGCCGCTGGAGCAGCTCTCCACGTCGCTGGCGAACTACCTCGCCTGGGTCGACGAGAACGCGGACAGCTACGACAAGATGATCCGCTCGGCGAGCGTGGTGCCCGAGGTGCGGGCGATGGTCGACCGCGTCCGCTCGGAGACCGCGCAGCGGATCGTCGACGGCCTCCGGGGCAACCAGCCCGCGCCGCCCGCGCTGCGGATCGCCGTGCGCGGGTGGCTGGGGTTCATGGACGGCGCCTGCCTGGACTGGATCGCGCACCGCGACCTCGACCGGCAGGCGCTCCACGGCCTGCTGCTCGCGACGCTCCTCAGCGCCGTCGAAGCCGCTACGGCGACTTGATGTCCTCCAGGTCGACCACGAAGACGAGCGTCTCGTTCGGGCCGATCGGCCCCGAGCCCTGCTCGCCGTAGGCCATCGACGGCGGGATCGTCAGCACGCGCCGGCCGCCCTTCTTCATCCCGACCAGGCCCTCGTCCCAGCCCTGGATGACCTGGCCGGAGCCGAGCGAGAACTCGAACGGCTCGCCGCCGCGGTCCCACGACGCGTCGAACTTGGAGCCGTCGCTGAAGAGCGCGCCGAAGTACTGGACGCTGACGGTCTGGCCGGCCGCGGCCGCCGGGCCGCTGCCCACCTTGAGGTCCTTGTAGACGAGGCCGGCCGGCGGGTCCTTGCCCTCCGGGACCTCGACCTTCGGCGCGGCGCCGAGCTTGCCGGAGACCTTGACGCCCGAGTCGCCCTCGGTCAGGCCGGTGGGCGCGGCCTCCTCGGTGGGGGCCTCGGTCGCCGCCTCGGTCGCGGTCTCGGTGGGCGCGGCGGCGGTCTCGTCGCTGGACGAGGAGTCGTCGCCGCAGGCGGCGAACGCGAACGCGAGCGCGGCCAGCAGCATGGGGAAGAGCAGGTAACGGTGTCGGCGCATGGCGGTCGGCAAGGGTAGCCGTGCGCGACGAAAGCCGACGTAAGAGCTGTGTCGCGGACGCTCAGGCCCGCGGCGCGGCGGCGGGCGGCGCGGGTCGTTCCGGGATCGCGCCGACGAGCGCGGCGGAGCGGAAGCGGTCCCGCGGCTCCATCGTCGTCAGGCAGCGCGGACACTGGTCGCCGCGCAGATACGTCGCCGTGGCGGGCACGGTCAGCTTGCACTCGGGGCACTGCATGTAGGCCATGCGAGACGTCCTCCGTGTTGAGGTGCCGCCACCCTACCGAGTTTGTCGCCCGTGTACAAACCTCAGCGGTCGGTGCCGAAGATGCGGTCGCCCGCATCCCCCAGCCCGGGCCGGATGTACCCG
Source organism: Solirubrobacter sp. (assembly GCA_035555675.1). Lineage (GTDB taxonomy): Bacteria > Actinomycetota > Thermoleophilia > Solirubrobacterales > Solirubrobacteraceae > Solirubrobacter. The sequence goes on from DATMGH010000006.1 coordinate 24,494, forward strand.
TTGGCGTCCAGTTGCCGGTCGATCGCCGCGGTCGTGATCGGCACGTCGGGGTGCGCGGCGCGCAGCGCGGCCACGCCCTCCGGCGCCGCCACCAGGCAGACGAAGTGCAGCCGCCGCGCGCCGGCGCGCTTGAGCCGCGCCACGGCCTGGACGCCCGAGCCGCCGGTCGCGAGCATCGGGTCGACCACGAAGACCTCGGCGTCCTCGATCCCCGACGGCACGTTCTCGTAGTAGCCGACCGGCCGCAGCGCCTCCTCGTCGCGGTACATCCCGAGGTGCCCGACGCGCGCCTCCGGCACCAGCCGCAGGAACCCGTCGACGAGCCCGAGCCCGGCGCGCAGGATCGCCACCACGAACACTTCGTCGGCCAGCCGGACGCCCGCCGTCTGCTCGAGCGGCGTCTCCACCACGACGTCGGCCGCGCGCAGTCCCCGCATGGCCTCATAGCCGAGGATCAGCGCCGCGTCCGTGAGCGTCTCGCGGAACACGCGGTGCGAGGTGTCGCGGTCGCGCAGGATCGAGAGCAGCCGCCGCAGCAGCACGTGATCGACGACCGTGACCCCATCCATGGGGGCAACGTACTAGTGTCGCTCTATGGCTGCGCCGCGCCGCAACATCGAGCTCAAGGCGTCGGACCCGGACCCGGAGCGCTCGCTGACCGTCGTCCTCGGCCTGGGAGCGCGTGACCGTGGCCTCCTGCGCCAGCGGGACACCTACTTCCGCGTCACCAACGGCCGCCTCAAGCTGCGCGAGGAGGACCCCGGCGGCGCGATGCTCGTGCAGTACGACCGCGTCGACGCCGACGAGGCGCGCGAGAGCCGCTACCGGCTCGTGCCCGTCGAGGACCCGGCGACGCTGAAGGCCGCGCTGCAGTCCAGCCTCGGCACGCTCGCCGTCGTCGAGAAGGAACGCCACCTGCTGCTGTGGCAGAACGTCCGCATCCACCTCGACCGCGTGCTCGACCTCGGCAACTTCGTCGAGCTCGAAGGCGTCGCGACGCCGGACTCCGACCTGGCCGACGAGCTCGAGAGCGTGACGCGCCTGACCGAGGCGCTGGAGATCGCGCCCGAGCGCATCCTGCGCAACTCCTACAGCGACCAGGTGGTCGGCTCCTCCGCGCTGGTCGAGGCGGCGAAGGCCGCGCTGGAGCGCGCGTACGCGCCGTACAGCCGTTTCCGGGTCGGCGCCGCGCTGCGCGCCGAGGACGGGTCGATCCACGTCGGCGCCAATGTCGAGAACGCGTCCTTCCCGGAGGGCCAGTGCGCGGAGGCGTCCGCGATCGGCGCGCTGATCGCCGCCGGCCGCACGAAGATCACCGAGGCGGCGGTGATCTCCGACGGGGAGAGCTTCTGCGTCCCGTGCGGCGGCTGCCGCCAGCGGCTGCGCGAGTTCATCGTGCCCGGCGCCGAGGTCCACCTGTGCGCGGCCAACGGCGCCCGCCAGACGACAACGCTCGAGGCGCTGCTGCCGCGCTCGTTCGGACCGGAGTTCCTGCCCGGGTGATCGACGGGTTCTCGCCGCGGCTCGCGATCGTGCTCGGCTCCGGGCTGGGCGCGCTCGCGGATGCGCTCGAGAACGCCGAGGCCTTCGCCTACGAGGACCTCGAGGGCTTCGCGCGCCCGACCGTCGCCGGCCACGGCGGCACGCTGCACTTCGGCGACCTCGGCGGCCTTCCAGTCGCGATCCTCCAGGGCCGCCGCCACGTCTACGAGGGCGGCGACCCGGGCGCGATGCGCGGGCCGATCCGGAAGCTCAAGCAGCTCGGCGCCGAGACGCTCCTGTTGACCAACGCCGCCGGCAGCCTGCGCGCCGACGTCGGCCCGGGCCGCCTGATGGCGATCAGCGATCACATCAACCTGCTCGGCGTCAACCCGCTGACCGGGCCGAACGATGACACCGTCGGCCCGCGCTTCCCGAGCCTGCGCGACGCCTACGACCCGCAGCTGCGCGTGCGGCTGCACGCCGCCGCCGACGCGCTGGGCATCGACCTCGCCGACGGCGTCTATTTGGCCACCGCCGGCCCGAGCTTCGAGACCCCGGCGGAGATCCGCGCGTTCCGCACGCTCGGCGCCGACGCCGTCGGCATGTCGACCGTGCCCGAGACGATCCTGGCCCGCCACGCCGGCCTGCGCGTCGTCGCCGTCTCGGCGATCACCAACCTGGCCGAGGGCATGGGCGGCGAGGAGCTGTCCCACGAGCAGACGCTGCGCCACGCCGAGGGCGCCGCCCGCGACCTGACCCGGCTCGTCCAGCGGTTCGCGGAGGCGCATGCTCGCGAGTGAGGTGATCCGCCGCAAGCGCGACGGCCACGCGCTCAGCGCCGAGCAGATCGCCACGCTCGTCGCCGGCATCACCGAGGGCGCGCTCTCGGACGCGCAGGTCGGCGCGCTCGCGATGGCGCTGTTCCTGAACGGCCTCAACCGGACGGAGACGGTGGCGCTCACCACCGCCATGTGCGACTCCGGCCGCCGGCTCCAATGGCACCTGGGCAAGCCCGTCGTCGACAAGCACTCGACCGGCGGCGTCGGCGACAAGGTCTCGCTGATCCTGGCGCCGATCCTGGCCGCGTGCGGCGCGGCCGTGCCGATGATCTCCGGCCGCGGCCTCGGGCACACGGGCGGGACGCTGGACAAGCTCGACTCGATCCCCGGCTACGTGACGACGCCCGCGACCGACGCGATCCGGCGCGTCGTGCGCGAGGCGGGTTGCGCGATCGTCGGTCAGACCGCGGACCTCGCGCCGGCCGACCGCCGGCTGTACGCGATCCGCGACGCGACCGGCACGGTCGAGTCGATCCCGCTGATCGTCGCCTCGATCCTGTCCAAGAAGCTCGCCGAGGGCCTCGACACGCTGGTGCTCGACGTCAAGTCCGGCAGCGGCGCGTTCGTCGCGGACGCGCGGGCGCTGGCGGACGAGCTGGTCGAGGTCGCCACCGGCGCCGGCGTCGACACCGTCGCGCTGGTCACCGACATGAACGAGGTGCTGGGCACGACCGCGGGCAACGCGCTGGAGGTGCGCGAGAGCGTGGACCACCTGACCGGCGCGGTGCGCGAGCCGCGCCTGCACGAGGTGACGCTGGCGCTCGCCACCGCCGTGCTCACGAAGGCCCGCCTGTACCGCAGCGAGGACGCCGCCCGCATCGCCGTGGAGCGCGTCCTCGACAACGGCAAGGCGGCCGAGCGCTTCGGCCGCATGGTGGCGGCGCTCGGCGGCCCGGTCGACTTCGTCGAACGGCCGCGGTTGCCGAGCGCGCCGGTCACGCGGCCGGTCGTGCCCGCCCGCCCCGGGTACGTCGAGCACATGGACGTGCGCGCGGTCGGCCTGGTGGTCACGGGGCTCGGCGGCAACCGCGGCCGCGAGGACGACGTGATCGACCACGCGGTCGGGCTCTCCGCGGTGGCGCCGATCGGCGCCGAGGTCGGGCCGGACCGCCCGCTCGCGATCGTCCACGCGCGCAGCAACGGCAGCGCCGGCGCCGCCGTCGCGGCGCTGCGCGCGGCGATCACCGTCGGCCCCGAGCCGCCGACGCTGAGGCCGGTGATCCTGTGACCGCGCTCGCCGAGCTGCACGTGCACCTGGAGGGCACGGCGCCGCCCGACCTGATCCGGCGCCTGGCCGAGCGCAACGGCCTGAAGGTCCCCGAGGGCGTGTTCGCGACGCCTGACCGCTTCCGCTGGGTCGACTTCCTCGACTTCCTGCGCACGTACGACCTGGCCGCCAGCGTCATCCGCACCGCCCAGGACTACCGCGACATCACGTACGAGTACCTGGTGGCGTGCGCGCGCCAGGGCGCGATCTACGTCGAGCTGATCGCGTCCCCCGACCACGCCGCGTCGGTGGGGCTCAGCGACGCCGACCACTACGCGGGCATCGCGGCCGGCATCGACGACGCGCGCGCCGCGACCGGCATCGAGGCACGCATCCTGGTCACCGCGATCCGCAACTTCGGCGTCGAGGCGGCGGTCGCCATCGCGCGCGGTGAGCACCACCCGTACGTCGTCGGCTTCAACCTGGCGGGGGACGAGGCGGGCTACCCGGCGTCGCTGTTCGCCGAGGCGTACGCGATCGCCAGCGAGCGCGGCCTCGGGTGCACCTGTCACGCCGGCGAGCACGCCGGCGCCGAGTCCGTGCGCCAGGCGCTGAGCCTGCCCGGCATCACGCGGATCTCCCACGGCGTGCGCGCGATCGAGGACCCGCCGCTGGTCGCAGAGCTCGCCGAGCGCGGCATCGTGCTCGAGGTCTGCCCGACGTCCAACGTCGCCACGAGGGTCTTCGACTCCTACGAGCGACACCCGTTGCGGACGCTCTACGAAGCCGGTGTGAAGCTCACGTTGGGGTCCGACGATCCACCCTATTTCGGCGCTACGATCGGCGGCGAGTACGCCGTGGCACGGGAGCGCTTCGGCTTCGAGGAGAGCGAGTTGACGGCGATCACGCGGACGGCGGTCCAGGGGTCCTTCGCGGACGCGGCGATCAAGCGCGCCCTGCTCAATCGCATTACTGCATCACGCGACGGCGACACCCATTAGTCTCGCGCCGGTCGCCTTCCCGACACAAAGGAGTTCCGGCCGTGCGCCGACCTCTTCACTTACTCGCCGCGCTGTTGCTCGCGGCGACCTGCACCGTCGTGACCGCCTGTGGCAGCGACGACGACTCGTCCTCCGGCGGCGGGAGCACCTCCTCGCAGTCGACCCCCGCGCCCAAGTCGATCAAGGTCGGCCTGGTCACCGACATCGGCGGTCTCAACGACCGCTCGTTCAACCAGCTGGCCAACGAAGGACTCGAACGCGCCAAGTCCGAGCTGGGCGTCGACACGCGCGTGCTGGTGTCCAAGGCCAACTCGGACTACGTGCCCAACCTGTCCACGTTGGCCCAGCAGAAGTACGACCTCGTGATCGGCGTCGGGTTCCTGATGGCCGACGCGATGGACACGGTCGCGTCCAAGTTCCCGGACACGAAGTTCGCGATCATCGACGTCGACGCGACCACGCTCAAGAACAAGCCGCAGAACGTCTCCGGCGCGCTGTTCAAAGAGCAGGAGGCCGGCTATCTGGTCGGCTACATGGCCGGCCTGTACCTCAAGGACCAGGGCGGCGGCACCGCCTCGTCGGTGGGCGGGCAGAAGATCCCGCCGGTCGACCACTACATCGCCGGCTACCAGGCGGGCGTGAAGGCGGCCAACCCGGACGCGAAGGTCACCAACGGCTACTCGCAGAAGTTCGACGATCCGGCGCCCTGCAAGGAGCTCGCGCTCAACCAGATCGCCCAGGGCGCGAAGGTCGTCTTCCAGGTCGCCGGCGGCTGCGGGCTCGGCGCGCTCGACGCGGCCAAGGAGAAGGGCGTGCAGGCGATCGGCGTCGATGCCGACCAGGCGTACCTCGGAAGCTTCATCATGACCTCGGCGCTCAAGAAGGTCGACGTGGCGGTGATCGACGAGGTCAAGGCCGTCCAGGGCGGCACGTTCAAGGGCGGCGACAACACGGTGTTCGACGTCAAGTCGGGCGGCGTCGGGTTCGGCAAGACCAACGCCGTCGGCGCCAAGTACGTCGACCAGGTCAAGGCGGTCCAGGACAAGATCGCCAGCGGCGAGCTGACCGACATTCCCGACACGGTGAAGTAGGTGAGCGGGCCCCCGCTCCTCGAGCTCAAGCAGATCACCAAGCGGTTCGGCACCCTGGTGGCGAACCGCGCGGTGGACTTCGAGGTGCGCGCGGGTGAGATCCACGCGCTGCTGGGGGAGAACGGGGCCGGCAAGTCGACGCTCATGAACGTCCTCTACGGGCTGCACCGCCCGGACGAGGGCGAGATCCGCATGGACGGCGTCCCGGTCGAGATCGAGTCCTCGCGGACCGCGATCCGGCTCGGGATCGGCATGGTGCACCAGCACTTCATGCTCGTGCCGGTGATGACCGTCGCCGAGAACCTGGTGCTCGGCGACGAGCCGCGGGCCGGGCCGCTGCTCGACTACCGCGCGGCCGCCCGGCGGACGCGCGAGCTGTCGGAGCGCTTCGGCCTGGCCGTGGACCCGGAGGCGCGCGTGCAGGATCTGGGCGTGGGCGCGCAGCAGCGCGTCGAGATCCTGCGCGCGCTCTTTCACGACGCGAAGGTGCTGGTGCTCGACGAGCCGACCGCGGTGCTGACCGCGCAGGAGGCGCAGGACCTGTTCGGGGTCCTGCGCACGCTGAAGGCCGAGGGCACCGGGATCGTCTTCATCTCGCACAAGCTCAACGAGGTGCTCGACGTCGCCGACCGGATCACGGTCCTGCGCCGCGGCGAGAAGATCGACACCGTGCCGGCGGAGGGCGCGACCGAGCGTTCGCTGGCGCGGCTGATGGTCGGCCGCGACGTGCTGCTGCGCGTCGAGAAGGACGAGCATCCGCCCGGCGAGCCGCTGCTGTCGGTGCGCGGGCTGTCGGCGCGCGACGACCGCGGGCTGCCCGCCGTGCGCGACGTCGACTTCGAGGTACGCGCGGGGGAGATCGTCGGGCTCGCGGGCATCGACGCGAACGGCCAGAGCGAGCTGATCGAGGCGATCATGGGCCTGCGCAGGCCGGACGCGGGCACGGTCACGGTCGCCGGCCGCGACGTCACCGGCGCCGGCCCGCGGCGGACGCTGGAGGCGGGCGTCGGCCACATCGCCGAGGACCGGCACCGGCGCGGGCTGGTGCTCGAGTTCGACCTCGCCGAGAACCTGGCGCTGCGCGAGTACCGCGCGCCGCCGTACTCCCGGCACGGGTTCCTGCATCCGCGCGCGATGGTCGCGGGCGCGCGGCGGCTGATCGACGAGTTCGACGTGCGCGGCGGCGAGCCGGAGACGCGCGCCGGCTCGCTGTCCGGCGGCAACCAGCAGAAGGTCGTGATCGCGCGCGAGCTGGACGCCGACCCGCAGGTGATCATCGCCGCGCAGCCGACGCGCGGACTCGACGTCGGCGCGATCGAGTTCGTCCACCGGCGCCTGGTCGAGGCCCGCGACGCCGGCCGCGCCGTCCTGCTCGTCTCGCTCGAGCTGGAGGAGATCCGGTCCTTGAGCGACCGCGTGCTGGTGATGTACGAGGGCCAGATCGTGGCCGAGCTGCCGCCGGAGGCCTCCGAGGAGGACTTCGGGATGGCCATGACCGGGGCGGCCGCTTGAGCGACGAGCTCCCGCCCGACGCGACCGTCGCGGCGAAGCTCGCGACCTACGTCCGCGCGGGCGGCGTCATCACCCCGCTGATCACGCTGCTGGTGGCGTTCCTGATCGGCGGGCTGGCGGTGCTGATCACCGGCCACGACCCGATCGCGACCTACAAGGCGATCTTCAACGGCACGGGCCTGAATTGGCTGTTCCCGTGGACCAGCGCGCAGGACCGCACGATCGCGGCGCTCAACCTGCAACAGACGCTGATCGTCACCACGCCGCTGATCCTCACCGGCCTGGCGGTCGCGTTCGCGTTCCGCTGCGGGCTGTTCAACATCGGCGGCCAGGGGCAGTACGTGGTCGGCGGGATCGGCGCGGTCTGGGTCGGGCAGGCGTTCGCGGGCATGCCGAGCGTGCTGCACATCACGCTGGCGATCCTCACCGGCGTGGTCTTCGGCGCGATCTGGGCCGGGATCGCGGGCCTGCTGAAGGCGTTGGCGGGGACCAACGAGGTGATCTCGACGATCATGCTCAACTGGATCGCGATCTGGACCGGGTCCTACCTGTTCAACCTCGGCGGCCCGCTGCAGAACACGAACCCGGCGCAGAAGGACGTGCCGGTCTCCAACGACGTCGCCGCGAGCGCGAAGCTGCCGGTCTTCTGGGGCGACCCGCAGCTGCAGGGCCTGCACATCGGCCTGTTCATCGCGCTCGCCGCGCTGCTCGTCTTCTGGGTGCTGTTGAACCGGACGACGCTCGGCTTCGAGGTGCGCGCGGTCGGCTTCAACCCGGACGCGGCCGCGTCGTCGGGGATCTCGGTGGCGCGCAACTACATCGTGGTGATGGCGATCTGCGGCGCGTTCGCCGGGCTGGCCGGGACGCTGGACGTGCTCGGCTGGCAGTTCCGGATCGCGGTCAACGACATCCAGATCAACCAGCTCGGGTTCTTCGGGATCGCGGTCGCGCTGCTCGGGCGCAACACCGCGGTCGGCACGTTCTTCAGCGCGCTGCTGTTCGGCGGGCTGATCACGGGGACCTCGGTCCGCAACCTCGATCCGAACGTGTTCGAGCCGGCGCTGGCGACCAACCTCACCTACATCATCCAGGGCCTGGTCGTGCTGCTGGTGTCGACCGACGTGCTGGTGATCTGGCTGTGGCAGCTGCGGCGCCGGCGGCGGACGGTGCCGGCATGACGCCGAAGCGGCTCGGCTGGGCGGGCATCGCGCTCGGGTTCCTGGCGTTCTTCATCGCCGTCCCGCCGATCATGCTGCGGTCGATCGTGCCGATCGTCGTGGTCGCCGCGGCGGGCGTCGTCGTCGGCGTCCTCGCGGTGCGCGGGGGCGAGCGGCGGCTCGGCTACGGGGCGATCGTCGCGGGCGTGCTCGGACTCGGCGGCGGGTACGCGGCGACGCGGTCGGGCGAGGCGAACCTGGAGCAGGTCGTCGTCTGGGGCGCGCTGCTGGCGTCGACGCTGCGCTACGCGACGCCGCTGACGCTCGGCGCGCTCGGCGGCCTGTTCTCGGAGCGCTCGGGCGTCATCAACATCGCGCTCGAGGGCATGATGCTGATGGGCGCGTTCTTCGGCGCCTGGGGGGCGGACGTGACGGGCTCCTGGGTCGGCGGGATCGCGGTCGCGCTCGTGGCCGGCGCGCTCTTCGCCGGGCTGCACGCGCTGTTCGCGATCACGTTCCGGGCCGACCAGATCGTGTCCGGCACGGCGCTGAACCTGCTCGCGGTCGGGATCACGGGCTACATGTACGTCGCGATCTACGGCGACCAGGGCACGCCCGATGACCTCCCCGCCGTGCCGGACGTCTCGCTGCCGATCAAGTCCGTGCCGCTGCTGGGCGACGTGTTCGGGCAGCTCAACCTGCTCGTGTGGGTCGCGCTGGCGATGGTGCTCGTCACGTGGGTGATCGTGTTCCGGACGCCGGGCGGCCTGCGGCTGCGCAGCGCGGGGGAGAACCCGCTGGCGGCGGAGACCGCCGGCCTGTCGGTGGTCCGGACGCGCTACCTGGCGGTGATGACGTCCGGTGCGCTGGCGGCGCTCGGCGGCGCGTTCCTCTCGATCGGGTTCGTGCACACGTTCTCGCAGAACATGACCGCGGGGCGCGGATTCATCGCGCTCGCGGCGCTGATCTTCGGGCGCTGGCGGCCGGGCACGGCGCTGGCCGCGACACTGCTGTTCGGGTTCGGGAGCGCGCTCGCGCAGCGGCTGCCGGTGTTCTCGCCGTCCGGTGCCGTGCTCTTCCAGGCGCTGCCGTACGTGCTCACGCTGATCGCGGTGACCGGGCTGATCGGCCGCTCGATCCCGCCGGCCGCGCTCGGGCGGCCGCTGCCGAAGTCCTGAGGGGTGCCCGCGGGCGGTTGAGCCCGCGGGCAGCGCTGCTCAGATGAGGATGCGGCGGATCCGGATCGACTCGTAGACGGTGCCGCGGGCCACGTTGGCCGAGCCCTTGAACGAGTACCGGAGGCGGTAGGTGCCGCGCTTGGTGACCCGGAAGCGCAGCTTGAAGACGCCCTTGCTGTTGATCTTGGCCTTGCCGAGCGTGCGGAACTTCTTGCCCTTCTTGCCCTTGGCGATCGCGACGGTCACCTTGCCGCGCGCGGTCTTCTCGCCGACGATGCCGCGCACCTGGTAGCTCGGGCCGCGGGAGTCCGGGAACGAGCGCGAGGAGATGTCGAACGGGGCGATCAGCTTGAAGGTCACGGGCGGCGTCCACAGCGTGCCGTACTGGCCCTTGACCGCGCGCGCGACGACCGTGTAGGTGCCGGGCTCGGACGAGGAGATCGCGACCTTGCCGGTCGCCGGGTCGAGGTAGCCGTCCTTGAGCGCCGGGGAGGAGAGGCTGCCGTCCGGGAGCACCGCCGCGCCCTTGGCGTACTTGATCTCGTAACGCGGCGCGCCCGGGTTGCCGGCGAAGTTGAACTGCTGCGTGATCGTGCTGAACGAGTTCGGCCCGCGCGTGAACATGGTCGCGGCCGGCGGGGCGATCGAGACGAACGCACCGACGTTCCAGCCGAACGTCACGTTGCTCTTCGCCGTCGCGCAGTTGCGGTCCGTGAACAGGCTGACGGTGAACGTGTACGCGCCGTTGCCGCGGTAGTCGACGAAGCGGCGGTTCTCGTTCGTGTAGCGCGGGTCCCAGCACGGGCTGTCGGTCGAGGCGGCGACGCCGTCCGGTCCGGTCACGTGCAGGATGTAGCTGCCCGCGTCGGCGGGGTCGACGTGGCCGGTGGCCTGGACGTCCATGTTGCGGATCGGCGCCGGCACCCCCGCCGTGAGCGGGAGCGGGTTGCCGTCGTCGCCGGTGACGGTCGCCGTCACGGCGGCGCCCGCCGTCGCCGGCACGGCGACGGTGAGCGCTGCGCCGGCCAGCGTCGCGGCGAGCTTGAAGCCTGCTTTCACTGCTTGTCCTCCTGAGGGGTTCCGTCTGGACGCCGTTGTCCGGTGCGCGACGATCCCCCGCCCGCTGCCCTTGCTCGGCGCTGTCCGCCTGTTCGCAACACACGGAGGCTCCGGTCGGAGCGGTGCGATCGGCAGACGTTTTCCAAAGATCCTGACGAACGGCGCGTCAGCGTCAAGACCCAGCCGCCAAGATGGGTCCCCCGGCCCATGCCCGTCCTCGTCGATCCCCTGCGCGTCTACGACCACGTCCCGTTCGCGGTCAAGCGGTGGTGCCACATGGCGGTGGACGGTGCGTCCTTCGAGGAGCTGCACGCGTTCGCCGCCGCGTTGGGCATCCCGCGCCACCGCTTCCAAGGTGACCACTACGACCTGCCACCGTGGCTGCGGGTGCGCGCCGTGGCGCAGGGGGCCGAGGAGGTCTCCACAGCGGAGCTGCTGGTGCGGATGGCGGGCCCGCGCGGGGACCGCGCCCGCGCCCGGGTGGCCGCGCGCGGCGCCTGACCCACCGCACCCAAGAGAAGTTGGGCGCTCCGGAGTGTGACCCAAGTATTCGTCGATATATTTGGGTCCGTGGACGTCGGGCGCCTCTCCGAAAGCCGGCTCGGACGTCTCGTGCCGGTGGTAGGACCGGATCCGGTCACCCATGAGATCGTCGCGGGTCAGGCGTTCCTGCCGAGCCCGCTTCCCCACGCGCTCACGTTGTCGACGTCGACGTGGACGACCGTGAACGCGGCGACCGCCGCGCTCGCTCGGCTGGACGGTGCCGCGCGTCTGATCCCGAGCCCGGCTCTACTGAGACGGCCGGCGCTCCGGCGTGAGGCGCAGAGTACGAGCGCGCTCGAGGGTACCTACGCGCCGTTCGCCGACGTGCTGGCCGCCGACGAGGAGGACCGCGCGAACCTGAGCGCCGAGCTCCGCGAGGTCCTGAACTTCGAGCGGATGGCCGAGCTCGCGTTCTCGTGGCCGGAGGATCGCCCGCTCACCATCGGGCTTCTCGGCCAGCTCCAGCGAACGCTCGTGGAAGGGACCGCCGCGGAGCTGAGCGATGCCGGCGGCATCCGGGATCGGATCGTCGTGATCGGCGCGCGCGGGCGAGGGTTCGACGACGCGCGGTTCGTGCCGCCCCCTCCCGGAGATCAACTGCGCGCCGGGGTCGAGGATCTCCTGGCCTGGATGCAGGAGCCGCCGCCGCTGCCGACCGTGGTCCAGGCGGCAATGACGCACTACCAGTTCGAGACGCTGCACCCCTTCTCGGACGGGAACGGTCGCCTCGGACGGCTGCTCGTGATCGTGCAGCTCTTGCGCGGCGCGCTGATCCGCGAGCCGCTGCTCGTCGTGTCGCCATGGTTCGAAGCGCGTCGCGACCGGTATCAAGACGGCTTGCTCCGGCTCAGCTGCGACGGTGACTGGGACGCCTGGATCGGGTTCTTCGCCGAGGGTGTCGCCGCGGCCGCCACCGAATCCCAGCGCAAGGTGGAGGCACTGGTCGGCCTGCAGAACGAGTTGCGTGAACGCGTGCAGCGCGCCGGCAAGCGCGGCGCCGCGGAACGGCTGGCCGCCGACCTCGTCGGGCTCCCGTTCGTCAACGCTCCCGAGCTCGCGCGTCGGTACGGGCTCTCGGGCCAGGGCGCGATGAACGCGGTGCGGACGCTCGTGGACCTCGGCCTTCTACAGCCGACGGAGCTTCGCGGCGCGAGCGGCGCGCAGCTGTACGTCGCACCGACCGTGCTGCGAGTCCTCGCGTCCTGATTCGCCGCGCTACTGCAGGTGGTAGCGACCGTTGCGGTCGCGCTTGGAGCAGCTGAACCCGGCACGCCGGTAGTCGCGTTCGGCCTGCGACGTATGCGTGCAGTACTGCCCGCGCTGCAGGCACTTGCTCTTGCCGAGCACCGTCGAGCGCTTGCACGCCGCGTGCGCCGTGGCGGTGCCCGCGGTCGCGACCGGGACCGGGACGAGGGCGAAACAGGCGAGCAAGACGATGAGTGCGCGGTGCATGATCAGCGAACCTAACTCCGCGGCGCGCTCTGCGTACTCACCGAACGTTCAGGCGTCACGAAGCATCGATGCCTGTCGGCAGTCAAGCTTGTGATCGGCGCGAAACATCCGACCCTCACGGTGCTTCGCCGGGCTTGCGTGGTCGCGACCATCGCGCCGGGCCGTTAGCCGTATCGGCCGCGCGGCGCAATAGCTGTACTGGCGACGCCCGTTTCGCGGGCCCTCCACATGGAGCGTGACGAGCGTCTCGACGGGATCAAGGGCGGCCGAGTGAGTCAGTCGCCGGCCGCGGCGCCGTCAGCGTCGTCGGACGCGAAGTAGTCGAGGTCCAAGCGCTTGAGCCGGAACGTCCGCGCCACCGAGACGCCGACGTCGTGATCGATCATGAGCTCGGCCAGCTCCTTGCCGTCGACCAGGATCACGCGCGGGGTCACGTTGTCGGCGTACTCGATCGCTTCCTTCGAGAACCCGGATGTGGTGATGAAGACGCCCTTGGTGGCCCGCTGACCGTGCAGCGCACCGAAGAACTTCTGGATCTCGGGCCGGCCGACGACGTCCCTCCAGCGCTTGGCTTGAACGTAGATCTGGTCCAGGCCGAGGCGATCTTCGCGGATCACGCCGTCGACGCCACCGTCGCCGCTCTTGCCCAGCCGCTGGGCGGCGCCTTCACGTGTGCCCCCGTACCCGATCGCGGTGAGCACGTCGAGGACGAGTTGCTCGAAGAACTCCGGCGTCTGCTCGGAAACGCGCTCGAGGACCTCAGCAGAGAGCGCAGCGCGCAGCTCTCGATATGCGGACTCGACGCGCTCCTCCGGCGTCTGCTCATCCAACGCATCGGTCGTCGGCGCTGCTGCCGCCGCGGGCGCATCGCTCGTATCGCCCTTGGCCTCCTGGAACTGCTTGAGCTCAGGAAACTGCGCGAGCACTTTGAGATCGATCCGGATCGGATTGGACTTGAGCACGTCGCGGCCGCGCTCGGTGATCCGGTAGACCGACCGCTTCGGACGTTCGAGCAGCCCGGTTCGGTAGAGGTAGGTCGTCGCCCAACCGACCCGGTTGGAGAACGTCTTCGCGCGCCCGCTCGGAAGCAGCTCAGCCAGCTCGTCATCGGACAGGTTGAACTCCGCGGCGAGCTGCGCGCGCACCTGCTTGATCGGATGGTCCTGGCCATCCTGCATCGCGACCAACAGGGGACGCATCAAGGTCTGGAAGTCCGGGATCGGCACGGCGGCGAGCGTACTGGCTCCGCGCTTCGGTTAGCTCCGGCGTTCGTCGGCGTCAAGACGACTGCTTCGCAGCTCGCTGCGCTCGGCCCTGACGGGCTCATCTTTCAGGCGGCGGGGACGGTCGGAGGCGTGGCGTACGGTGCACGGATGCCGGTCAAGGTCCGAGAGGCGATCAGGCAGATCGAGGCCGCGGGGTGGGAGCTCTCGCGTACGCGCGGGAGCCACCGGCAGTTCGGCATCCCGAGCGCGCGGGGCTGGTGACGATCGCGGGCAAGCCGTCGGACTCCTTGCATCCGAAGACCCTGGGCGAGCATCATCAGACAGGCAGGGCTCCAGGACGAGGACCGATGACCGAACGCCAGTACCTGATCGTGATCGAAGGCAACCAGGAGGCCGGGTTCTCGGCCTATGTGCCGGATCTGCCCGGGTGCGTGGCTGCCGGCAAGACCGGGAGACCGTCGAGCGCGAGATGCACGACGTGATTGCCTTCCACCTCGAAGGTCTGGTCACGCGTCCATACCCCAGTGGATGTGGTCGCAGTGATCGCCGTGGGCGAACTGCGGCGAGCTCGGCGCACGCGCCCTGACGAGTGCCGCGGCAGATCTCGCCGTCGACTGCGCCGATGTCCATCGCGCGGCCGGCCTCGTGGTTGGTGCCCGCGGGACCGGTTGCGGCGCCGCGGTAGCCACAGCAGCTGGTCAACCTGGATGATCGCAGCGACTGGGCGATCCGCGAGGTCAGTGCGGGCCGTGGTATCCCGAACTGCGTGCGCAGATTGCGGATCGTGCGCGCGTGGTTCCTGGTGTCAGCCGTAGAGGTCGACGAGGAGGTCGAAGCGTCCCTTGGGCGGGCTGGTCTGGGCGGCGTCGCGCTGCGTGGCGTAGGCGATCGCCCGTTGAAGTTGCTCTCGTAGCTCGGCCGGCTGGCCGGCGAGTTGAGCGTGGAAGAACTCGGGTGAGAAGTCCTGTCCCGGGGCGACGGTGCCGTTTCGGCGAGCGTTGACCATGTCGCTGGCGATCAGCGGCACGAGCGGAGCCTCGCCGGGCTTGAGGCCCGGGGCCTTGGGTCCGACCGCCTTACCCGCAGGCGCCGAGAGCAGGTCCCAGTCGCCAGCGGTCAACTGCTGCCATCCGGCGTTGTAGGACGAACTGGGGCGAGTGACCGAGGCCGGGAAGCCGGCCGCGGATCCCACGGCGCTGATGTTCATGACGGAGCCTCCACTGTGGCTGTCCAGCAATGTGCGACAGCCCCTGCATCGGCCGCACGGCGCAATACCTGTACCGGCGACGCTCGTTTCGCGGCCTCCACATCGACGAGGCGCCGCCCATCCTGGTCGACGGGCTACTCGCCCCGCGCGCATGCGAGCTGACTTTCCCGCAAACCCGCCTGCGAAGCGGGGAGCCGGTACAAGCCGGACACGGGATTCGAACTCGTGACCTACGGCTTACAAGGCCCGATTCGGAGGTAACCCGAGGTCCCGCTTTCGGCCATGAAAGGCCGATTTTGGGACTTGGTTGCTTCACGAGATTGTGCTGATTCGTGTTCGAATGACGGGGGTTTGGGCACGTTTAGGTGCCTGCCCGTCGGCGAGACCAACCGCCCGCTTGGCGATCGGCTGACTTGGATCGGGCGCGTCTAGGCGCAAGCCGTCTTACGTGTCAATAGCGCCGTCGATCGCCTCGATCAGCCTTTGGACGGCTGAGGCTGCAGCGTGAACGTCCGAGGGTTCGAAGTCGAGCTCGGCGGCCAGGGCGGCGTACTGCTCGGGCCAGCCGTCGAAGACCGCGACGGTCGGTGGCCAGGAGTGCTTGCGGCGCAGGTCGAAGATCTCGACGCAGGCGTCGCGCACCCGGGCCAAGTCGTCGATCAGGGCTTCAAGCATCAGCACGTCGCTGAGATCGCGAAAGCGGTCGTTGGGTGGCGGCTCGGCGAAGACCTCGGTGCACGCGTGCAACTTCTGGGCGACCTGGTAGCGGACAGCTACGCAGGCGACGTCTTCCGGGCCGCTTATACCGAAGGGGCCGAGTGGAATGGCCGGCACGCGATCGATCTCCTGTCCAACGTCTCCCTCGGTCGGCGCGACTTCGAGCTGGACGGTGCCCCAGGAGCGGCCACGGTACGCCAGCTTGAGGTCGAGCTGGATGGCGGTGGTGTTGCGGATCGCGCGCGACGGGGTGCGGGTGATCGTGAAGTCGCCGTAGGCGTCGGCGATCGCCTGGTCCACGCGATCGAGCATGTCGCCGCTGTGCTCGCGAAACGCGGCGTCGTAGTCCTTCGTCGCGCGGGCTTCGAGTCCGAGTCGTAGTTCCATCGCCACACCGCCCTTGAGCGCGAACACGGGATCGTCGTCCTCGTCCCGGACCCGCTCGAGGGCGGCCGCGACGACCATGAACGAGATCCAGCGCTGGAGTCGCTGTTGGGCAACGCCGGTCGCCTTTGCGTGCTCGCCGACCCAGCGCTGCAGGACCTGCACGTTGTGCGGTGGCTTGCCGCGCTCGACGGGCATCAGGTCGCCCGCCCTTCGGGACGTGCAAGGCGTTTGAGTTCCGCCTCCTCCGTCTTGCTGATCGCGCCGCGCTGGCGAGCGGTGACGATCGCCTGCTTGATGAGATGCGCGCCCAGGTGGATCTCGATGCCGTCGCGGATCGCGCGCGCCGGCGTGACGATCGGGATTCCCTCATGACGAGTGACGTCGCGCTCGTCCAGGTCTCGGTGATGGAGCCGGTAGGCGGGCGGGATCTCGCGCGTGATCCGCAAGTCCTTGCGGACCGTCACGTGGACCTTGGCCGGATTGATGTCGCACAACTCGTGCAAGTCCAGCGCTGTATCGTGGCTAATCACCCCGCCTCCGCGTGGCCACAGCGTTGCCTCCATGTACTGATCGAGCCCCGTGACCGGGATCGCCGGAACGCGGTACAGGCCGTACGCGACGCGTTCGAGCGTTCCCCGCTCGGCCATCTTGCGCAGACGGTCCGCGACCACGTCGACCGCGGCGGCGTCCTCGGCTGTCACGTAGCCGTACTGGCCCACCGCCACATCCATCAACGCGTTGTATCCGGCTCCAGGCACGCTGCACAAGATAGGACATTTCGACCGGTCTTGTGCAAGTGGCCGTGGGTGGTGGACGTACACACGTTGGAGCTGGACTCGCGGCTGAGTAG
Organism: Solirubrobacter sp.; assembly: GCA_035555675.1. Taxonomy (GTDB): domain Bacteria; phylum Actinomycetota; class Thermoleophilia; order Solirubrobacterales; family Solirubrobacteraceae; genus Solirubrobacter. The sequence continues at coordinate 41,402 of DATMGH010000006.1, forward strand.
CCCTCGCCTTCCGCGAGTACCGCTTTACGATGGGAAGGCAGCTCGCAGGAAGCCTGCACAGATGACCTGGACGATCCAGCAGCTCAACGAGATTCAGCAAGCGGCCGCCCGCGAGTACCGCTTACACGATCCCAGCGGGGCGCCTCGGTAGATCATGACGCCTCGCGTTTAGCCTGCAAATCGACGACTTCGACGGATCGCGGAGGTTCGGGTGACTGCGCCCTTCCGCCGTCGAGCGCTTCCATCCGAGCACGCAGCTGTTCGCGGCGCCGATCGCCGAAGTGCGCACGGTAGACCGCGCGGGTGACGTTCGAGTTCTTGTGCCGCAGCAGGTCGCGTGCCTCCTCGGCGTCGTCGCAGTCCATGGCGGCGCCGTGGCGCAAGGCGTGGAAGTCGGGCAGGTCCAGATCGCGGCGCTTCACGTTCGTCGGCACGTACTCGCCCTGGGCGTCGACGACGAGCTGGCCGCGGCGGTCGTGCTCGAACAGCTCGGGAAACGTCGGGAGTCCTTCCGGCGTCCGCGCCCGCTGTTGCGCTGCGTAGAGGGCGCGCATCACGTTGCGGTAGCCGAGCGGTCGGCCGGTGCGGGTGGCGAACACTTAGCGACGCGGCCCGGTCTGCGCCTTCGTCTGCGCCTCGTGCTGCTGGAGCATCAGCGCCGCGGCGCGCGGCAGCGGGAGGACTGCCTTGCTCTCGTCGGTCTTCAGCGCGACCCGCTGGCCCTGGTGGTCGACCTGGTACGCGAAGCGGATCGTGGCGGCGTTGACGTCGGCGAGCCCGAGGTCCTCCCACCAGAGCCCGAGCAGCTCGCCTTCGCGGCCCGCGGTGATGCTCGCCAGCCGGAACAGCGTCGACCACGGCTCCGTCGACGCTGCGATCGTCTGCGCCAGCTCGTCCGCGCTGTAGATGCGCCGTTGGGGTGTAGCGCTGGGCTTCGGCCGCTCGCTGGAGTCCAGCAGCTCGAACGGGTTCTCTCCACGCCAGCGGCAGTGTCGCCGAGCGAACCTTGAACACGCGGCTGCCGGCCCGCACGATCCCGGTGATCGTCCACTCGGCGAGACCGGCGGCGCGTAGCTCGCGCACCAGGCGCGCCGCGTCGGTGACGTCGATCGCGTCCACGCGGCGGTTCCCCAGCGGCGCAGATGGTGCTTGATGGCACCCGCGTAGTTCGCCCGCGTCGACGGGCGCAGCTCGACTACCTGCTCGGCGAGCCACCGATCGGCCGCCTCGCCGAACTTCAGCCGCGGATTCGCGCTCTCCCGCTCACCGCTGTCGCGGGCGGTCTGCGTGGCGCGGAGCTGTGCACGGGCGGCGGTGATCCCGCCGTTGACCTTGCGCCAGCGCTGACGACCGTCAGCATCGCGGTAGCCGATCTCCAGCGTGCCGTCCGGGCACCAATAGATGCCGTTGTCGTCGGGCAAAGCCACGCGCCGCTTCGGCTTGCCCTTCTTGTCGAGCGGCCACGGCCGCGGTGGTGTCGGACCCGTGCTCATGCCGCGCGTTCCCCGCGCCGCCAGGCGTCGATGTCCGCGCGCTTGAACCACGCCCTCCCGCCCTTGCAGTCCTGCTCGAAGTGGACCAGCCGCGCCGCCATGGCGCTGTGCAGCGCGTTGACCGTCGTCCCCGCGTACTCGGCGGCCTCGCGCGTGCACATCCACCGGTCCGGCTCCATGGGCTCCGGTGCTGGCAGATACGGCACGAGCAGCTCGGCGAGCTGCCGCAGCCCGCTCTCGTCGCCCGCGATGATCGCCGCGATCGCCTTCCCCGAGCTGCGCGCAGACCCGACCGCCGTGATCGTCTCGCTCACGTTCAACCTCCCGCCTCGAACTCCATATCCCGAGCAAGTCGCGCCGCGAAGCGCTGCTCACGCGCTCTCGCGGCCGCAGATGCAGCCAACAGGGCGTCGGCTGCTGTTACATGTCCTGAGCCCGCGAATTCGAATGTCGCCGTTCGCGTCTCGGCGGCCGCGATGGCGCGTTGGGTCGCGTCGGTCGATCGGGCGAGGATCTGTTCGTGGACGAAGGCCTCGCGCGCCGCGCGAAGGGCCTTGAAGGTCGTGGAGTAGCGGCGGCTCTTGGTGCGGCAGTGACCGCGGTAGCCGAAGGCGTGCGCGCAGTCGGCGAGCCGCAGGCCGCGACGGGCGGGTGGCCGAGCAGGCCGTGTGGCCGGGCCGATCGAGGAGACGTCGGCGCGGTGCACGCGGTCGCCTGAGTCCAGCTCGAGCGCGAGCGCGGTGCCGTCACGCTCGGTTGCATCGCGGTGCAGCTGCGCGACCCGGCCCGTGTGTGCGATGCCGTCGCGGAGCAGCACGCGAACGGGCTCGTCGGAGCCCATGGCGCGCCGTGCGCGTCACCCGGCCCGCGCGGACACGGGGCAGCTCGCAATCCGTCCACGCCCGCCACCACGCGCGACGAATCCGCGCCGCCTACAGCGCCCGCACCAGCCAGTGCCGCACGACCGGCACGGCCAACAGACCCGCGCAGACGACGATCACCAGCGCGCCGGCCACCGCATCGCCGACCACACCGGCGAGAGGGCGCTGCGCGACGACGAGCACCACGACCAGGGCCAGCTCCAGGCGGCAACGCTACAGCGCGCCCGCGACCCCGATGACGAGCGCACCGAGCTGCTCGTCCCAGCGATCCCGCCGCATCACCGTCAGCTCACCGGTCATCAGGGCCGCCGCCTTCTCCCGCGCGTTCACCGAGCGGATCGACGCCGCGCGGAAGGCCATCCCGTTGCGGTCGTCCATCTCCCACGCCTGCGCGGTCATGCCCTCGACGCGGACCATCTCGCCCTGCTTGACGCCCGGGTCGCCCGCGACCGTGACACGGATGATCTCGGCCTCGCCGTCGCCGAGTGCGACGACCTGCACACGTGACAGGACCTCGCCGTTCTCGTCGACCCGCGGCGCCGACGCCTCCCGCGGCTTGCCCTTCTCGAACTTCAGGAGCCGCTCGGCCTCGGCGACCACGAGGAACTGAAGTCGGCTCGTATCGATCGGCAGACGCATCCGCCTCACCTCCCGTTGGTTACCTGATCTCTGGGACGCTCCGTCGTAGCGACGAGTCGACCGACGTCCGCTGGATCCCGCTAGCTGAACTCGGCTCTATGCACATCCATCTCACGACGCGACTGCGTTTGCAGCGCTACCTCGACACCCGGGCGCCATACATCGGCTAGGCCTGAAGGCGCGACTCGGCGACGGCCCAGCATGCATTCACCGCGCAGCTGGGCAGCCTGCGCACGGCGGACGGATGAAGCTATGGTGCCTTTTCGCCTTCGGTGAGCGCCTCGGCACGCGCACCGGCGACCATTTCCTTCCATCGCCCGACCGGGTCGACATCGCCAGCGCTCGGCCCGTCGAGTCCGGGGCATTCCTGGCAATGAGAGCATGTCGCGGAGTCGCCCGCGGCCGCGATCGTCCCGTCCGCGATGATCTCCGTCGTCGTCACTTGTTGATCGCGGTACCACGTGTAGGTGAAGTCGGGATTCGCGGTGATAGCGAGATGCCCATTCGGCCCGAACGATTCAGGGACGCTCCGGCATTCGACGCCGTCGTAAGTCTCGCCAGGGAGGTGGTCGCACTCGAGATGGCCTGCGCCGCAGACCGAGCAGTGCGTCGTGACGTTCATTGCCACGCTCGTCGCCCACGGTTGGTGCAGCGCGTAGATCGGGCAACGCAGCGTGTACGCCTCCGGTCCTGGGGTCCAGAAGCATCCGGCTGTGTTGCTGAGTAGCGCGCCGAGCCGATGCGCTCGGGCGAACAGGTCGGCGTTGGCGGGGCGATCGTGAAGGAACGCCTCGACCAGGTCGGCGATCGCCTGTCGTGCGTGCTCGGGCCCGGACTCATCGTCGTTGCGCAGGGCGATGTCGGCCGCAAGCTCGGCCCGCAGCCCCCGGCGACGAAGGAACGCTGGTGTCAGCACCTGGCCCGACTCATCGACCTGCACAAGGCTCATGAACGACTGTCCCTGCCGAGTTTCGGCGATGGCCAAAGCGATTGGTCGACGTCCTCCTCGCGTGGACCGCGGTCGGCCCCGTCGCAGCCCTCGGTGCAGTGCGTGCACATAGGGACTTCGCCGCGCCGCAGCGGCCGACCGCGAGCTGCGCGGATCTCGCGGGGAGTTCGCGCGACCTCCATCCGATAGGTCCGAGGGTCGTCGGGAAACGGCACAAGACTGATTTCTCGTATTGCGGCCTCGTACACGATGCGGTGGCAATGCACTTCGTCATACCACTGCCCGGGCACGTGGTCGCACTCGAAGTCGCCCGCACCGCAAACGGAGCAGCGGCTCAGCGTCGGCCCACTCCAACTGGCCCCGAGCCGCCGATGCAGTGCGAGCACGCCGCACCCAGTGGTCCAGTACCCGTCACCCTCGTCCTTCATAGGGCATCCGTAGTGCGCCGCGACGTGTCGCCCGAGCGCGTGTGCATCGCTGAAACACGCAGAGTGCCCAGCTCGGTCCACGAGAAACGCGTCGACGAAGCGCTCTATCGCCTCGCGGTAGAGCGGCTCAGCGCGTTGTTCATCGCCTCGCTCGGCCATCCCGGCCTCGTAACGCAGGCGCCGCGCGTGACGAGCCAGGACGGGCGCAGGTCGCAGCGGTTCGTAGTAGACGAAGTAGCCCCTGAGGCGGACCTCATCGTCACCTACTCGCTGTGGGGCCACCGCCATTCCTCCTCCTCGTGCGGTTCGCCGCCGGGCGAGAGCGCCGGACGCCGGGCAATCCAATCAGCAACCTCGTCGGCTGGTCCTTCGACCTCACGCACTTTCGTCGTCTGCGTCCTCTCGTCGATGACCACCTCGCGATAGCGCAGCATCGGCGTGCGGGACCTGCCCTCGTCACGCCACGTGCTGATCCACAACCGGATCTCGCCAGCGAGCAAGTCCGCGAGTGTCGCGGCGGGCACACCGAGGATCAGTGGGAGCACCCAGTCGGCAGCGTGCTCGGCGTAGTAACCAGCACGTGCGCCCTGGGGCAGATACACCTCGACTGCCAGACCTTGTTGCTTCGCCCGCACCCGCAGCTCCTGTGACCGGTCCCGGAACCCGGCAACCAGCTGATCGTCAACGGGCGAAAGCGTGTCCGGCAGGAGCACTAGGGCGTCCTCGCGTTGCCAATCAACGAGCTCGGCTGCATCGAGATGCTCAGGCGCGGGATGGACGCTCTTTCGGACGGCCATAACCGCAACACTAGCCGCGCATCAGGACCGATTCCGCCGTCACGCACGCTATGGGATGTCCCGCTGTGGACCTGCTGCAGGCAGCCATCATGAGCTTCCCGATACTCGCCCAATCCGAACGGCGACGCTGGCAAATTGCTGATCGGCATCGCGGGCGGGGCGACGGGGGCGACCCTGACAATCCTCTACGGGGCAGTTCAGCGCTTCCGTGCCGTGCCGGGGGAAGTGGACGAGCACGACCGGCTCGCGCGCGCTCGCGACGACGATCTCGCTCAGTGGGTGGCTGACGACCACATGCGATTGACGCGCGAGATGCGAGGCATCTCGAACCAGATGGCCGCCCCGGGAGAAGGGCAGGGATCACAGTTTCACTCGGGAGCCCACGGTCGGGCGCTCGCCCATGCGAAGGAACGCGCGCTGCACGCCTATCGCGACCAAGAGCGTGAGGCGCAGCGGTTCGTGGCCGCCCTCGCGGCCGCCGAGATTTGGGTCCATCGGGACCAACGACGCCAGACCGACAAAGAGTCCGGACTCAAGCTGACTGCGCTCGCCCGCGTACAACCCGTCTTGGACTGCTGGCGCAGCAGCACCTGGGGACACCCACCTGGCGTCGCGGCGGCTGACGTCAACGACCCGACCCGACGATCGCTGGATTCGGTCCTCTCCGACCTGAAGTCAGAAGCTTCGCGTCCCGCGACCGGCGACGGCGACGCGTAACCACCTTCTCCACGCAGTCAAGGGTGGCCTTCGGCCGCCGGCCGGCTGCGCACGGGCTCGCTGCGCACGCCCGTGCTCGCTGGCCAACACCAGGGCGCCGAGCGCGGGGCTCTCGCGTAGCCCACTAAGACGTCCGACGAGGGCGCGACCGCCAAGAGAGATCAAGCCCTTAGCGCTACCCGAAGGCACCTACCGGGGCTCCGACGCGATTCCCTCGCCGGACAGCCTTGTTGTCGGCCGCGCGGCGAAGTCCCTGAGCGAGCGAGCGGCGAGTCGTCGAACGGCTAGCTCCGCCGGTCGACGGCGTCAAGCGGCCCGCTTCGCGGCGGCCCTTCGGCCGGTCCTGTCGGACTCCGGCTTGACCCCGCCGCCCGCCTCTGCTGATGGGCCGGTCAAGGATGCAGGGCAAGCCCTGCCGACCCAAGGTCGACCACCCCGGCACGACACTTCCACGGCGCGTCCGCTTCCAAAACGCTTCCAGAGACGCGAACGCGCGTCCGCAGCGCGGTCGGGCTCCCAGACCAGAAACCGCATGGTGGCGCCAAGGACGCGCGAAAGCCGGAGGACGGATTCGAACCGACGACCTACCGCTTACAAGACGCCAGTGGATGCGGTTCGCACGTTCACGAAATCCCTGTAAACTGGCTCTTTTATGGCCTCACATCATGGTCGTAATGCCGACGGATTTTGGGCGGATCCGAGGGGGTTCTGTCACCCAATTGTCACCGAGCGGTGGCCCACATCGGCTCGCTTCGGAGACGGGCGCGGACACCATGTAGGGCCGGGAAGCTGCTGGAGGCCTCCCGCCGTCTACGAACCCACATCGGCGAGATCCGGCGTCGGCGCGCCGGGCTGCGCGACCACAGGAACGGGCAGGACGACGCGACGCGCGGGCGCGAACTCCACCCCAGCTGAGACCGATCGACATCGCCGTCGTCGCGTCGGCAGAGGGTGACTCTAGAACGGAGGCGCGCGGCGCCTGAAGTCGGTGCGGTAGTGTTCGATCTTGTCGCGGAGCTCTCCGCGACAACGCAGACGCCCTCGCCCAGCCGTAGCGACGCACGGCGCCGGCCGTCGCCCCGATCGGGGAGGGCATATGCCCGCCAGCAGTCCCAGCAAGCTCGGCGAGTCCGAGGCGATTTGCGCCGCGGTGCGGCGCTTGTCGAGGCCCGACGGGCAGGGTGGCGCAGTCATCGAGCGTGCCGCGATTGTCGCCGAAGGCAAGATCTCCGTCGCGATCGAGGCGTGGGTCATCGACAACGGCGGCCAACCCGACACGGTGAACATTCATCGCGAGGGACAGGGGGTCCACCGATTCCGGCGCGACACGCCCTCGCGGGCGCCACGCCGGTACGTCCTTCCCGCGGCGGCACTGAGCTCGCTGTCATGAAAAAGCCGCAGAGCGAGCCGCTTCGGGGCGAAGCCGCGTACCGGGCCCATTTGAAGGATGTCGCTCGGAGCAACGAGGTCGCACAGGCGGCCGCGATCCGTCGGCGCAGCGCGAAGGAAGCCGTGGCGGTCGGCGAGGCGGCAGAGCGCACTCGCCGCGAGATGCGCGACCTGCACCGGCAGGCGGACCGCTGACGGCGACGCCGGCGAACCGCCGCGGCGCGACGATCAGCTCAACAGACGCCGCTCAGTGCCGCGGCACCACTCGAGCAGCGGTGCGGTGGCATCGTCGCGCACGTGCCCTCGCCACGTTCGATGATCGCCTCCCGGAGACGCCGCAGGACGCCGGTGAGGTAGGCGCGAGTCCAGCTAGTCGGCGCCGTGCTCGTGCCGTCCGTCGTCCAGCTTCCGCTCGGCGGATGCTTCCTTTCGTCTGCGGGTCTGCTCGGCCTTCTGCGCCGGAGAGTCTCCCGTGCGAGCCGCTTTCTCCCGTTCGCGCTGTTCGCGGTTGTCGCGTCGGCGAAGCTTTGCTGCTTGCTTGTCTCCCAAGACGTTCTCCCTTGTGGGTGTACTCGTGTTCACAGGCTGTCGGAGGGGGCTTGTCGCCGCCGTTCCGCGTCGTGGGCGGCGAACGCCTCGCGGATCTCCTGGGAGATCCGCTCGAACCGTTCGGCGCTGTCGCGATGCGTCTGGCGGGGGCGGACGCGCAGCGCGCGTAGGCCGACGAGCTCGGAGAGGTCGGCGACTGGCTCGAGCTCGCCACCGCACCCCGGGCAGAGATCCGCCGCAGCCGTCGGTTGGTCGGCGGAGTTGTCGCGCCATACGCGCGCGCGACAGTGCAAGCACTTGGTGTGCGGCATCAGGCTTTGCTCTTCGGTGAGCGGCGCGCGCGCGTGACGACCGTCCGGTTGCGACGGAGCCTGTCGGCGTGTCTGCGCGCCCGGGCGCTGAGGACGTGTGTGGTGCTCTCCTGCAGCGATCGGCGCGGCGGCGCAGTCGCGTGCGAGCTGTCGGCGTGGCAGCGCCAGCATCGCTGGGACTGCCGTGCCATGGGCGCGCTGCATCCGCTGCACAGGCGCGCTTTGTGACGGTCAAGCATCGGTGCTCCGATCCGAGCTCCTTCAGAGTGACCACAGACGCGACGGCGAAGGGGCGTTGCCTGCGCGTGTTACGAGCATAGACCCCCACTGGCTCGCGTTCATGGACCGCACGGCGCGACGGTGGGCTTGGGGCAGGTCGAAACGGATCTATCCGCGCAGCCCGCGTGCCCAAGGATGGCTGGTCCCGTCGGCCACCGGCGGCTGGTTATCGAGGCAGAGCACACCGCCTCCTTCGAGCAGGTCGATGGCGCTTCGGTCAGCGGCACGCACGAACGCTGGGCTCGGTGAGGGTTTCGACAAAGAGGTCGGAGCTTCCGTATGCGACGCGCCGCGGACGGCTGGACGTCTGGCCGCCCGACGGCGCCCGGGCTTGGGCGTCGGGACGGTCTTCTCCGTCGCGATGCCTGACCGCGCAGCTGAGGGAAGCGTCTCCGGGCTCGCGGCGACGCCCGGCTTCGCGCGCATCGCGGCCGGCTCCACGCCGGCGTCGACATCGACGGCCCGCGCCCGAACCTCGCCAAGCATCCAGTCGCGCTCGACGGACGGCGGAGTCCTTTCAAGTCTCACGAGCATCGCACGCAACTGCCGTAGCCGAGCACCTTCGTTCACGAGATCCCCCAGCGGGTCCGGCCTGAGCAGGCTGCTCAGCGCGCACCGGGTCTTATCGGCAGAGTGTTGGCACAGCTTGAGACCGCGAACGCGCCACGTCGGCTGCGCAGCAGCAGAGGTCTTCAGCGCGCGCGGTGAACGACGCGGGCGACCTCCGTGGACAGCACTAGGGATATAGTCGCCTGCGGGTGCTCCGTCCAGCGACGGAGGATCTCCTACGAGCGAGCCAGCGTACGCCTTGCGGGCGGCCGCCCTCGGGAAAGAGCGCTGCTTCATGCGCGACCCACAGGCACCTGTCGCCGTCCGGCTGCCGACCGCGGACGTTGCGGGCGGCGAGGACCTAGCGGCGCTTCGGGCGGCGCTCGCGGCCGCCGGCTGGGACCTCCAGATCGACAGGCAGAGCGCCGTAAGGCGAAGCGCGGTGGCCGAGCTCGTCGTGCACATCCTCGATGCGGCTCCGCACCCGCCACTCGACGCCCTCGAGTCGATGCTCATCCACCACGTGCGCGCGTCGTTGCCACGCCAGCACAACCACTGCGGGCGCGTCGTGATCTACGGCGCGGACGAGGTCGTCCTGCGGCTCTGCGAAGTCACGCACGCGGCCTGAGAACACAACCGAACGAGTGGCACGCGCCGAAGCGATGAACGCCCTCAGAAAGATCGTTGACATGGACACGGACTCTCCAACCGGGACGCCGCAACCGTCGTCGCCGGAAGCCTCGGGAGCAACCGAGGGACCGCCGCGCTGGGATCCGGTGGCTGAACGGGACGCACGCCGGCGGACTCGTGCCGCGCAACGCGGGACGCGCGCGAGCGCGGCCCGACCCGCCCGGCGCCCACGGCGTGTACCCGGCGAGCGCATTCTGACGCTCGCTGCGATCGTCGCCCTGGTGGTGGCGCTCGCGGCGCTCGTGGGCTCGCAGAGCCCCGGAGCGTGGGTGCTCGGCCTCGTGTGCTCCCTCGCCACGCTGGCCCTCGTCAGCCTCCTGCCCGGTGCCACGGCGCCGCGGCCAACTGATCGCCGTCACCGAGTCCCGCGTCGGTGACGGAGTTTCGCCGAGCGCACGGTTGTGCTCATCGCCGCGCTCGGCGGCGCGCGGCTGCCAACCGTTCCTCGGCTGTCGTCGCCGCTCGTTCGAGCTCCTCCAGACGCCCCACGCTCGTGGCCTTCGGCCCGTGCATCTTCGCGCGATACAGCGCGAGCCGATCCCGGTGATAGCGCGCCTGGTCCGCCAGCTCCGTCAGGTCGGGGACGGGGAGCGCTGCCGGTGGCCGCGGCGCGGCCGGCGGCGCGAGCGCCGGGGCCTCGGTGGGCGTGCGACGCCTTCGCCACCGCATCAGCGACGCCCGCCGCCGGCGGGCATCGTGATGCCGCATCGACGCGCTCGCACCGACCGAGGTCTTGACGCCATCGGCGCCAGACGTCGTTGAGCTGCTCGGCGAGGTCGTCGAGCTCGGGTGACGCGGGCGACCACGAGCGGTCTTCGATGTCGGCCATGATGGCTTCCACGACCGCTCCTACGCGCACGCTCGCTTCGAATCTGGCCGCCGCGCGGGCGACCGCCTGTGGTTCGATCCCGCCCGGCGCCAAGCGCGACGACGCTCGGCTCGGGGCCTCGATCGAGCATCTGGTCGACCAGCGCGGCGTCTGCGCCGATCGGCTCGGCGAGCCGCTCGCGCGGTACTCCGGCGGCCGCCGCGCGGCCCAGTGTGAAGGCCAGCAACTGCACGCCTCGGGCCACGGCCGAGGCCGCGGCATGCCGGCCTTGATCGGGGCGGCCCCCGATCGCCAGTGCGGCCACCACCTCGCGGTGGCGCTCAGCTGCCGCGGACAGCTGGCGCTCGGCCTCGGCGGCGAATGCCTCGGGACCCGGCTCGGAGCGGATGTCCTCAGCCGCACCTCGGTGCGGCGGCGTTCCCGCAGTCGAGGCGACCGTTGCGCGAGCGCATGTCAGACGACGCCGACCTGGGTCGCGTTCGGGCCCTTGGGGCCCGCTTGCGCGACGTAGGAGACCTTCGCGCCTTCTGCGAGTGACTTGAAGCCGCTGCCGGTGATCTCGCTGTGATGGACGAACAGATCCTTGGATCCGTCGTCCGGGGTGATGAAGCCGAAGCCCTTGTCGTCGCTGAACCACTTCACGGTGCCGGTCGTCATGCCGGACCTCCACGTCTTGAGTGCTGGGCGGACGCGAAGGAGCTTGAGAGGCAACGACTACGGGCGCCGGCACGGCGTCGCCGGACCGAACGGTCCGACTTGAGCTCAGGACGCTAGCAGTCGAACCGCCTCTCGCCGCTGCGCCGCGGCTATCCCGAGGATGGCTCCGCGATGCCCGGCGGGCGGATGCGGAACCGTGTCCACAGCCGGTCCGTCACCGCCCACAGGATGAACAGCAGCCCTCCGACGGTGCCGGTCGCCGTCATGAGGACACCGGCGGCCGCGGTCGCGGCAATGCCGTCGGCGCCCAGGATCAGCACGGCCGCAGCGGCCCCCACGGCGGGGCCGACCGGGAGCTGCCCGAGGGTCACGACGGCGATCTGCACCGCGATCGCGTCGAAGAAGGAGGCGTCCACGCCGACGGCGTGCAAGAGCATCCAGTTGCGGAAGATCTGCGCGAACACCGCCACCAGCACCCACGCGACGACCCGACCGCCCCCGCGCGAGCTGCGCAGCACGGCCAGCCCGCGCCACACCTGCCGGCCGTCACACGACGCGAGCCTTCGCAGTCCTAATCCCGCCGAGGCCATCACGGATGCCGCCAGCAGCGGCGACCACCACGGCAGTCCCAGCGGCCCGATCAACGTGAACGAGGCCGCCGCCGCCAACGCCGCCTCCACGGCGAGGATCGGGAACTCTGCCGCGATCAGTGTCGGCACTGCCGGGCAGGCGCGGGACTGTGAGCGACGGAGAGCGACGATTCTCGCCGCCGCGCCCAGCTGGCCATTCAGCAGGCTGCCGAGGCTCTGCACGCTGGAAGCCCGGAAGAGCACCCTGCGGTCGATGCGCCCGCCCGCCGCCTCGATCGTCACGTGCCAGGCCTCCGACCGGGCGAGCAGCGCGATCACGTGCAACGCCACCGTCGCCACCAGCACCCACCACGGCGCGCCCGCCAAGGCCGCGGCGAACTCGTCCCGGCGGCCGGCGAGCGCATGAGCCAACAGCGCAGCGGTCGACACGGCGCCGGTGACGGCGATCAGCACGCGGTGCCGGCGACCGAACCGGCGAACGCGGGCTGCACAGCGCGAGCCGCTTCCCGGTCTCAGCGGGGTCGCCTCCTGTCTTGGCTTCGCGCTCAAACGATCACGATCTGCGCCCACATCTGCGTGCCGCTGGAGCTCGCCCACTCGACACCCCAGCACTCGCTCACGGCCTCGACGAGCCGCAGGCCGAGTCCATTCGTCGGCGTGACGGCCAACCCACCTTCGGGACCGGCAGCCGCGACTTCGACCCGTGCCGACGCGAGATTGCGTGACACCCGCACGGTGATGGAGTCGCTCGACGGCGCGCCGCTCGCGTGTACGCGGTTCGTGACCAGCTCGGAGACCACCAGCTGCGCATCGCTGACGGCCGCGAGCGCCACGCCGCCGCCGAGCGCGCGGGCAACCGCGTCGCGGGCCGCGCCAGGCGCGTGGTGGTCGGCCGCGAACGCGACCTCCACGAGGGGCCGGGTCGACGGCGAGAGCCGTCGCGACAACTGGTCGTTCTGACGCGCCAGCTCCTGGCTCTGAGCGCGCTGGCGCGTGGCGGCGTCCTCGAGCTCCGCGATCCGCACGCTCTGCTGGCTGCACAGACCCCTCAGCGCATCGAGCTCGGCGGTCTCGGACCGATCGCTCGATGAGGTCGGGGTCTTGCTATCGCGCTGCATGAGCACCATCCCTGGAGTCCCGACACGGCGTACTGCCGGAAGGTCGTCCGCTGTAGGGGGAGGCTCGATCGCCAGGGATGCGGACGGCTCGCTTCACGAGCCGGCGAGGCGGAGCTCCTTGTGTTGCCGGAGCTACCCCGATCGCCTCCGTTGCCACCATGACCTGGGCGGCGCGTCAGGCTGTCCTCTGCTGGGCGGCGAGCACGACACCGGCACGATTGCGATGCGCGCGCTCGTAGGCGAGCACCATGACGAACCGGTCCTCGTGCGCGCCGTCGAGACCAAACCGCACGCCGTCCACGTCGAGCGCGTCGTACCCCGGCCACGGTTCGTGGCCAAGCCGCGCGTCGATCTCGGCCAGTACGGACACTCGGTTGCGATGGCTGCGCTCGTGATCCCCGAGCCTGGCGAGGTCCTTCGCGGTCAACTTGTCGAGGTGGGCCAGCACCGCTTCTGCCGACAACCGGTCATAGCGAGCGACAGGCGGCTCGGACACCGTTTCGGCATCGTCGTGCCGCGGCGGCGGCGCGGGCGGCGGAGGAGCTGCGTCCCGACCACGGCCAAGGTGCAGGAACTGCTTTGCGGACCGTCTCACGCGACGTTCCCTCATTTCGGGCCTCTTGGATGGGTGCGCTGCCTGGAGAGAAGAGGCCATGCCAGAGCGCAGCTCCAGCATAGACGTCGGGCTCGAGGCGATGGGCGGACCCCGGTGCGTCAAGGCCGGCTCGTGGAACCGCCCCGGTGATCTTGGAGGCCTGACGGCTTGAGAGGATGGTCGGATGGCGAGACGAGGGCGGTATCCGGCGAGGTTCCGCGAGTGTGCGGTGCGGATGGTGGTCGAGCGCGAGTGTCGCAGTGGGCGGCGATCACGTCGATCGCAGGCAAGCTGGGGATGACGAACGAGACGCTCGGGAAGTGGGTTCGTCAGGCCGAGATCGACGGCGGCGCCCGGCCCGGATGACGTCGGCCGAGGCCGAGCGCGTGCAGGAGCTCGCGCGGGAGAACCGCGAGCTGCGCTGGTCCGCGAAGAACGCGAGCACCACCTTCGCAGGGCCACGTTGCGCGCGAGCTCGCGGCGCGCGCACGCCACTGCCGTGACAACGGCCGCGACGACCTCCCGTTCGCCTGCGGGTAGTTCCTCGCGTTCGCGGGTCCAGAGCGACGCGTTCGCGCGAGGCATGCGCTGTTCCTCTGCCGGTACGAGGCCGGGCGCCCGCATGAAGACGCGGACGCCGCCAACCATGTTCGTCAGCCGTCGATGCCGGCGTCCGAGACCGCGCTGTCCCGCAAGGCGGTGGCCGCGCTGCGGGCGTCTTCGGCAGAGCCGAAGGCGACGGCGGAGACGGCGAGGTTGCTTCCGTCGTCCGCCATGAGGCGCCAGTGGTATTGCGCGCCATTGTCGCGATAGATCACGAACTGCATCGCTTCATCTCCTTGTTGCCGATCCGTGTACGACCGACTGTTTCCGGATCAAACCAGCCGCCTTCGTCGACCCAGCGGTTCTCGTCGGCCCGGGCTTGGGTTTCGAGGCGCTCCCGGGCGGTGAGCGCCGCCGCGAGCCTGGGATGCGACATCCCGGGGCGACGCACATGACGGACGCTGTTCCCGGCGTGCGCCTTCAGGCGACGCTCGCGCTCGGCCTCGATGGTGCCGCGCGTGTGGCGGGTGTACATCAGCACCGCGCCCTCGCATTGGGAGGCCGAATGGCCGCGACGTGAGACTCCGGCGATAGGGCGAGCGAGCGCCGGAACGGGTGACGCACGCCCGTTCACGACAGCTGCGTCGGTGGGCTTGGACATGCGTGCCTCGGATCTTCGGGCAAGCGGCCGGGGTAACGCCACGCACTCACGGCCGGGGTCGCTTGCGTCGCGGACGGCTCGCCGGCGGCGAACACGGAGCCGCGTTCAAACCTCAGTGTAGTCGCCTGCGGGCCACTGGTGGCAATGAATGTCGCCGTATCCAGGCGGGTGCGGCCAGCTCGGCGACACGACGAACGGCGGCGTCCAGCTCTGGGCTGGGCGAAGCGGCTCATGAGCTATCGGAATCGGTTCGGTGCTCCGCCTCCGCGTCATGCCTGGCGATCGTGTCCCGTATCTGCTGAGAGATCGGCTTCGCGCGTTCGGTGTCGTCGCGGTGCGTACGGCGGGGCCGCACGGGCAGCGCTCGCAGGCCGACCACCTCAGACAGGTCGGTGACCAATTCGAGTTCGCCGCCGCAGCCGGGACAGAGGTCCTCCCCGCGCGCGGCCGTGGGGGTATCCCGCCACACCCGTGCCCGGCAGTGGCCGCACTTGGCGTGGGCCATCAGGTGCTCGCTTTCGGTCGCTCAGGTTCGAGGATGAAGATCTCGGCGGCGACGTCGGGATCGATGTGGTTGGCGCTCATGAACGCCGCGACGGTGCGGTCGGTGAGCGCTTCGATCGCGCTGATGGCGCTGCTCATGGCTTCCTGGTAGGCGGCGCGCATGGCGAGGACCTGCCCGCTGCGCCCGTCGCCGCGAGCTAGCGCTCGCCGGGCGTGAGTGTGTTCTGCAGGACGACGACGATCAGGTCGCGGTCGATCGTGGTGCGGGACTGCGTCGGTCCGCGGCCGGTGCTGTCCGCGAGCAGGCGTACCACCGCACGCGAGATCTCGGCGTCGAGCTTTCCGCCCTCGGGGCGGTCGGCGGGCAAGTTGGCCATGCGGCCTCGTTCTCGTCTCCCCTCAAGGAGGCCTCATGCCGACAGAAGGGAGACGGAATACGTCGCGGCACGAGCCGACCGTCGCAGGGCGTCTCCAGACGCCAACGGCGAGATCGCGAGGAAGTACCGCAGCTCGGCGACCAGTGGGCACGCCCCGCAACACCGGGTGCCGACACCACGCAGCGCGCGCGACGCATAAACGCTGACGCCAAGGCGTGACCCCGTCCGCATCGCCGCGCTAGTGTCCTTCGGCACAAGGAGCGTCGTTCTCGCGCGGCTCGCCCGGACCTCAGTGCCAAGGCGAGATGCGTCGCTGAGTGGCGTTTCGCCACACGCTGGAGACTCCGAGCAACGCGCCTTGCGGCCGAGTGCGAGGGGGCTCCGAGGAAGGCGAACGGATGCAGGAATACCAGTCCGACCCGGCGTCCGGCCATGCGAATGCTGTGCGGGATCTCGCGGCGGCGCGAGCGACATGCCGTCGCCAAGCAGAGGCGATAGAGGCCATGTCGCGTCTCATCGAAGGGTTGGGGTCGGGCATGGACGCCCTGAGGGCCGAGATCGCCGCATTGCACGCGCTGCGCGGAAAGCGGTGGGAACAACCGGCGGAGGAGAGCGGGCTGTCGGACGCAGAGGGCTGGATCGAGATCCGCTTGCCGCTCGCCGCCAGTGCGCCGGCGGCTGCTCGGATCGTCGTCGCCGAGGTCCTTGAGGACCGTGTGGCGCCCGTGGTGCTCGACGGCGCGAAGCTGGCGATGTCCGAGCTGGTCAGCAACAGCGTGGAGCACAGCGGAGCACCCGCCGGTCTGGCGCTGCTGATTCGCGTGGGGCACTTCGAGGGCGGCTTCTGGCTCGAGGTCGAGGACCCGGGCCGTGAGGGCATCGTTGCCCCACGCGTTCCCGACGAGCAGGCAGGCGGCGGTTTCGGCCTGCACCTCGTGGAGTACTTGAGCGAGCGCTGGGGGGTGGACCGTCAAGCGCAACCGGGTACCCGGGTATGGGCCGAGTTCTCCGACACCCCCTCAGCCGCCGGGCCGTACTACGGTGACGCGACAGCGCCGCTGAACGAGAGCGGGAAGCACACCACACCGGCGACCGGTCTGCTCTAGCGCGCGATCGAGACTCGTCATCCGCGTCGGTTTGGCCCGTTTGGCGTACTCGTGGTTCTTGGTCGCGTCGGTGCGGTCGGCAGTCGCCCACGCCGGCCCCAGTCGATCGTTGTCGTTGCCGTTGCGGGCGTTGATCTTGTCGCGCCCGCGTCGCCGTTGAGCCGGTCGTCACCGCTGGATCCACGAGGAGGTCCCGTCCGCGTCGACGTCGGCGATCGCGCAGCGCCGCCGATCTGGCGTGAAAGGCAGCGTTCTCGGGACCTGCTCGAGCTCGTCGGGTTCGAACGCGCCGCCCGGGCCCGGTCTGCCGCCGCACAGGCGCGCGGGAACGTGGATGGGGCGAGCCTACACCCGGACGGCTTCGAGCGCCTGAGGCCCGGATCTGAGCGGGGTCGTGCCGCTGAGGCGAAGACCCGCCTGATCGAGCAGCTGCGAGAACTCGGGCTCGGTGCGCTCACGGCCACCGGCATAGGCCAGCATGATCAGGTCCAGCAGGGCCGCATGGAGCATGGGAGCGCTTGCGGTCATCCGCTGAGGGAGGACCAGCTCGACGATCAGCAGGCGCGCGGACGCACTCGTCGCCGCGCGGCACGAGCGCAGGATGCTGACGCTCTGCTGGTCATCCCAGTCGTGCAGGACGCTCTTGAGCACGTAGACGTCGCCACCCTTTGGCGCGGACGCGAAGAAGTCGCCCTCGATGAGCTCGCACCGATCGGCCACGCCCTGCTCGCGCAGGTACGCCTGCGCGAGCTCGAGCATCCCGGGCCGTTCCAGCAAGACGCCGGTCATCTCCGGTCGCTCACGCAGGAGTTGCGCCAGGACCGTTCCGGTCCCACCCCCGATGTCGACGACGACCCGTGCGCCACGCAGCGCATCCGACATCGCGAGCTCCCGAGCCACCGGCAGCGTCCGGGCGAGCATGCGGGCCGCCGCGCTCGCCTGCGTCCCCGGGTTCGCCGCGTAGTACTCGAACAACGGGACGGCGAAGACGCTGTCGAAGGCCGTCTCGCCGCTGCGGACGGTGTGCAGCAGCTCCCCGAACGAGCGGTACATCTCCTCCCCGAAGCTCACCACGACGTCACGCAACCGGCCGGGTGCCTTGGCTCGCAGCACGGCAGCCGCGTCATTGGACGCGAAACGGCCGTCTTCGAGCTCGCTGAAGACGCCGGCCGCGACGAGCGCCCGAAGGACGCGGCGCAGCTCCGGCGCGCGAGCGTCCGCGCCGTCGGCGATGGCCTCGGCGGCCAGCGGCCCCTCCGCGAGGGCGTCGGCCACACGCAGCTTTGCCGCGACGTACAGCGCCTGCGAGAGCTCATAGCCCCGCGCGATCCGCATCACTGCCAGCTCAGACGGCTCCACCGCCCGATACTACGCCTGACCGCTATGCCCAGGTCGGCGTTGAGTCGGCCGATGATCTCCCGGGCAAGTGCCGCGCTGTCCCGCCAGCTCTCGCACCGAGCGGGGCGGCCGGCAAGGTCGTCGCGCGTGTGATGAACCGGGGCAAACCGCAAGCTCAACGGCCAGGCGATCGCGCGGCTGGACGTCCAGCGGGGCTCCCGGGTCCTTGATCTCGGCTTCGGCGGCGGGCTGACGTTCGCGCCGTTGTGGGAGCGCGGCGCGACGGTCGTTGCGATCGACCGTGCGGAGGAGATGGTGTGCGACGCGTGCTGACCCCGGGCGGCAGGCTGGTGGTGGCCATCCGCGACATGCAGGTGATGCAGCGGCTGGACACGACGCTGTTCTCGCTCCGGAGTGCTGAGGCGCTGGCCGCGGCGCTGAGGGATGTCGGCTTCTCGCAGGTCGAAGTGCAGACGCCGCCAAGTGGCAAGACGCATTTGCTCAGCGCAACGCGATAGACCGCCGGGGCGTGGTCAGATGCCGACGACGATCTTGCCGTGCACCCCTCCGGCGGAGAGGTCGCGCATGGCGTCCGCGACGCTGTCGAGCCCGATGACGCGGTCGATCGCGGGCGTCACGGCGCCCATCTCGATCAGGCCTCGGAGCGAGTTGAGGTCGCGGCGGTTGGGCTTGGCGACGAACGTGCCCAGGCGCTGACGCACCAGGGGAGAGAGGACCATGGCCCCGAGCTGGCGATGGATGCCGCCCGTCCAGGCGCCGCCGGCCTCGCCGCCGACGATCACGAGCGTCCCGTTGCGCGTGAGCACGCGCCGAAGCTCTGAGAGGGGTCGGTTGCCGCCGATGTCGAGCACGAGCTCGTACCGCCGGCCGTCGTCGGTGATGCGGGCCTGGGTGTAGTCGATCACGCGATCGGCACCGAGAGAGCGGACCAGGTCGAGCTTCGCGGTGCTGCACACGCCGGTGACGGTCGCTTCGAGTGCCTTGGCGATCTGTACGGCGTAGGTCCCGACGCCTCCGGAGGCGCCGATCACCAGCACGTGCTGGCGGGCCTTGAGGCGGCCGTGGTCGCGCAGCGCCTGCAGGGCGGTGACGCCCGACACGGGCACGGCGGAGGCCTGTTCGAGGGTCAGGTTCGCCGGCACGAGCGCGAGCGTGTCCACGCGTGCCGTGGCGTACTCGGCGAAAGCGGCGTGGCTGGTCCCGTACACCGCGTCGCCGGGTTCGAGCGCGCTCACCTTGGCGCCGACGGTCTCCACGACGCCCGCCAGCTCTGAGCCCAGCCCGGCGGTCTTGGGGGCGCGCAGGCCGTATCCGGCGAGCCGGATCAGGTAGGGCAGGCCGGCCATGATGTGCCAGGCGCCGCGGTCGAGCCCGGCCGCGTGGACGCGTACCAACACCTCGTCGTCGGCGACCGCGGGCACCTCCACGGTGCGGAGCTCGAGCCCGTCGGCTGCGCCGTAGCGGTCGCGCACGACGGCGCGCATCGTGCGAACGGGCACCTGCAAGGCGCCAGGAATCGTGCTGGTCATCGGTTCGCTCCTGTCCTCACGCCGTGTGCGGCGCGGGTCATTCGTAGTGCAGTGCGTTGAGCACGTTGAGCCGGGAGGCCCGGCGGGCCGGGATGATCGCTGCCCCGAGCCCGGCCAGGATCGCGACGACGGTGAACGCCACGAGCTCTGGGATCGGGATCGAGATCGCGATGTCGTATTGGTTGAGGGCCCTGGTGACGAGCAGCGCGAGGAAGATGCCGAGCGGAAGTCCCAGGGCGGCGCCGATCAGCGCGGTGATCACGCTTTCGTGACGGATCATGCGGCGTGCCTGGCGGCGCGTCATCCCGATCGTGCGCAGCATCCCGAGCTCGCGCGTGCGCTCGAACACGGTCAGCACGAGCGTGTTGACCATTCCGAACAGGCTCACGACGACCGAGAACGCCAGCAGCACGTAGAGGAAGTTCAGGAAGCTGGCGAAACCCTCGGTGTAGTCGCTCGCGAAGGCGGCCCCGGTGTGCACCGCGGCGTCGCTGAAGCCGGCCGCCGCTGTGGTGAGCGCCGGGCTCGCACCGGCTCCCGCGTCGAGGAAGGTGAAGCGGTTCTTGGGTTGCGGGAACACCGCGTCGAAGGTCTGTTGGCTGATGGTGATGGGCCCGAGCATCTGCTCGATCTCGGGCGGGTCGTAGATGCCCCGGACGATCAGGGCTCGGCGGTCGCCGGACGCGGTCTGGACCGAAAGCTTCTTGCCGACCGCGAGCTCTTGGTCGGAGGCGTAGGTCTGTGTGACGAGTGCGCCGGCGGTCCCGAGTTGGGCGACGGCCGTGTCGGAGCCGTCGGTCCACGTGAACCGGTAGAAGCGTTCGATGCTTGCCGGGTCGACCCCGGTGACGTCCTTCTCCTCGCCGGCCACGAGCGCTTTGTCGACGCGGACGTGCGAGTGCGTGTTCACGCCTGGCACGCGCGCGAGCGCATCGCCCTCGGCCGCCTCGAAGGGCATCCCGTCGTTGCCGTTGAGGATGTACGCGGCCGTGACTTGGTCGGTGACGGCCGACTCGACGGTGCTGCGCAGTCCGGAGCCCAGCACCGCGACGACGGTGACGAGCGTGAGGCCGATCATCAGCGCGGCGGCGGTCGAGGCGGTGCGGGCAGGATGGCGGACCGAGTTCGAGCTGGCCAACTCGCCGGCGACACCGCCGCTGCGGCGAGCCGGGAGGCCGACCAGCCGGGTCAGTGGCTTGATCATGTGCGGGCCCGCGAGGGCGACACCAAAGAAGAGGGTGAGGACGCCGAGGCCGAGGCACAGGGCGACGGCGAGGGTGCCGAGCCCGCCGGCGAAGATGCCGACGGAGATGGTGGCGATCGCGGCCGCGATCACGGCGATGGCCGTGTTCCGCGAGTGAGCGGCGAAACGCGAGGTTGGAAGGGTCGAGCCTTCGCGGACCGCCGCGATCGGCGGTACGCGGGTGGCGCGCCGGGCAGGCATTACGCTCGCCAGCAGCGTGATCCCGGTGCCGAGCGCGAGCGAGACGAGGACGGTCCGGAGCGTGAACACCAACCCAACTTCCGGCAGGTCCCCGCCCAAGGCGGTCAACAGCTTGGCCAGCCCGACGCCGGCGAAGAGCCCGACCACTGAGGCCAGCAGCCCGATGACCAGGCCCTCGATCACGACTGACTGCATGACTTGCTTGCGGGACGCGCCGAGGGTTCGCAGGGTGGCGAACTCACGCGTGCGCTGGGCGACGGTGATCGAGAGGGTGTTGACGATCACGAAGGCGCCGACGAAGAGCGCGATTCCTCCGAAGCCCAGCAGGAAGTAGCGGACGACGTTGACGATGCCGTTGGTCTCCTTGGCGTCCGCGGCGGCCTGCGCTTCAGAGTCCTGGACCTGCAGGCTCGCGGGGATCAGCGGCTGCACGGCGCGGAGGACCTCGTCCGAGGACGTGCCGTCCTTGGCGGCGATGGAGATCGTGTCGTAGCGGCCTTCCTTGTGCAGCAGCGTCTGGGCGGTGGCCATGTCCCAGATCGCGATCGTGGCGCCACCGAGTGAGTCGACTCCGCCGAAGCCGGCGATGCCCGTCACTTCGTAGCGGTGCTTGGCGCCGAGCGTGGAGACGGTCACCGTGTCGCCGACCTTGAGGTTCTCTCCGGCCGCGGTGCCGGCATCGAGCGCCACCTGCCGCGGCCCTACCGGCCATTGGCCCGTCTTGAGCTGGAGCGGGCTGAACTGAGGGTTGGACGCGTCGTTGCCGATTCCGAACTGCGGCGCGCCGTCGGTCCCGAGGGCCTTGCCGTCACGGCCGAGGATCTCCGCCTCGTTGGACGCGATCAGCGCGAGCGCGCCGCCGGCGGCTGCGACCTCGGGCAACTCCTGGACCGTGGCGAGCAGCGACGCGGGAATCGTCGCGGCGCCGCTCTGGGAGCCCGTGACGATTTCCTTGCCGGAGATGACCGCGTCCGTCTGCGCGTAGGACGCGTTGAAGATGCCGTCGAACGCCTTCTGGATGGTGTCGGTGAGGACCAGCGTGCCGCTGACCATCGCGACGCCGATCACGACCGCGAACGCAGTGAGCAGCGCGCGGACCTTGCGACCGAGGAGTCCCTTCAGCGCGACGGCGATCATCGCTCGGTCATCTCCTCGAGGGTCGCGAGGATCTCGTGCGCGCTCGAGGGTCCAAGGTCGCGGACGATATTGCCGTCGGCCAGAAACAGCACGCGGTCGGCGATCGCCGCGGCGTGCGCGTCATGGGTGACCATCACGGTGGTCTGACCCAGCGCGTCGACGGAGTGGCGCAGCAGCGCCAGGATCTCCCCGCCGGTCCGGGAGTCCAGGTTGCCCGTCGGCTCGTCGGCGAACATCACGCTCGGACGCGAGATGAGCGCGCGGGCGACGGCCACGCGTTGCTGTTGACCGCCCGAGAGCTCGGACGGACGATGCCTGAGGCGGTCGCTGAGACCGACCTTCTCGACGAGCTCATCGAGCCACACCCGGTCGGGCTTGACCCCGGCGAGCTTGAGCGGCAGCACGATGTTCTCGGCCGCCGTCAGCATCGGCAGCAGGTTGAAGAACTGGAAGATGAACCCGATGTGATTCCGGCGCCACGTCGTCAGGTCCGTGTCGTGGAGGCCACCGATGTCGATGCCGGCGACCACCACTTCACCCGAGGAGGGCTCGTCCAGGCCGGCCAGGATGTGCATCAGCGTCGACTTGCCCGAGCCGGACGGGCCCATGATCGCGGTCAGGCGCCGGCGTTCGACGTCGAGGTCGATGCCGCGCAGCGCGTGCACCGCGGTTTCGCCCGCGCCATAGTGGCGCGCGACGGCGCGGGCACGGACGGTGACCTCGGACGCCGTGTCGCCGCTGTCTGGCGGTGGGGTGAGTACGGATGTCATGAGCTTCTCCTCGAGACCGGATCGGTGAAGCGGGCGAGCAGGAGTCCGCTGAGCACCATGAACAGCGCCGCGCCCGTGGCGCCGAACACCGTGTACTGGGCGTCGACGTCGACGCCGATGGCCGTTGATGCAGACCAGCCGAGCGCGAACATGACCGGCATCGCGGCCGCCCATCGCACGGCGAGCCTGCCCCGTCGCTGCGGGGCGAGGACGAGCGCTTGCGTCACGCCGAGCACGGCCCCGCTGATGAGGCCCATCAGCGCGAGGTCGCCGAGCTCGGTGTCGTAGCCGACGATGGCTGCGCCGGCCGCCAACCCGACGGCGTAGCCGATGGCGCTGGCCACGATCCAGGGGGTTGGGCGTCCCAGCGCGTCGTTGGCCGCCCACCACTGGACGGCGCCGAACCCGGCCGCGCTCAGCGCGCCGCCAACCAACGCGTTTGCGACGCTGTCGACACGGCCGCCGATCTCCCAGCCGACGTAGCCGGCGACGGGGAGCGCGAACGCCACCATGACCCAGCGCCAGCCGGGAAAGCGCCGCCGAGCCGACGTGGGCGCGCTGAGGACGCGCGGGAGGGGTTGGGTGCGCGCGCCCATCAGACCGGAACCGCTTTGCGCTCGGGCGTCGTGGCGGCTACCGACGGGGGACAGCTTCGATGACGACACCGACATGGCCGACTCCAAGTGAGGAGGGCGCGGACCGCTGGGGGTCGACGTGCCAAAGGCCGGCCGAGAGTGACACCGCGAGAACCGCCCACCGCACACGGCGGCGAGACGCACAACGACACTACACCCACCCTCGGGCCCTGTCACCTTGCCGCGCCGCACGGGTCCACCGTCCCGGCGCCGCTCGTGGCCGAACTGGTCATCGAGCGGGAGTCGGCCGGGGCGGGCGGGCCAAGCCCTAGACCGGGACCTTGACCCGTTCGGGTTCGAGCTCGTCGGGCGAAGGTGGGGCCTCGCCGGGATCGCGCGGGCCTTCCAGCGAGAGGTTCGGGATCAGGCGGTCAAGCCACGGGGGCAGCCACCAGGCGCGATCGCCGAGCAGGGTGACGACCGCGGGCGTGATGACCATGCGCACGATCAGCACGTCGATGAGGATGGCCAGGCCGAGACCGATGCCGAACATCTTTCCGATGAGGTCATCGCCGGTGACGAACGACAAGAAGACGCCGGCCATGATCAGCGCGGCGAACACGACGACCTTGCCGATGCGGCCCATCCCGTGGATCACGCTGTCGCGTGGGGTGTCGCCCTCGTTGTACTTCTCGTGGATGCGCGAGAGCAGGAAGACGTTGTAATCCATGCTGAGCCCGAACAGGATCGCGAAGAGCATGACGGGCAGGAACGAGATGATGGGCACGCCGGAGTCGGCGCCGATCAGGCTCGCGCCGATGCCGTCTTGGAAGACCGCGACGACGACACCATAGGCGGCGGCGACCGACAGCAGGTTCAACAGCGCCGAGACGAGCGGGATCCACAGCGAGCGGAACAGGACGACGAGCAGCAGCACCGACAGGCCGATCACCATGGCGATGAAGGCCGGCAGCCGACTGGAGACCTTGTCGGAGATGTCCTCGAAGGCGGCGTTGTTGCCGCCTACGTAGACCTTGAGCGGCGTGTTGGCGATGGCGCCCGGGATGACGTCGGCCCGCAGGTGGTCGAGCAGTTCGGAGGTCCGGGCGTCCTGCGGCGCGGTGGCCGGGACGGCGAAGATCGTGGCCAGCTCGCCGTCCTCGCTGATCGTCGCCGCGGGCACGGCGGCGATGCCGGGGGTGTCGGCGACCGCCTGCTGGAGCGCCGTCAGCTGCGCGGCGGTCCCTGGAGCGTTCCGTGGCATGTCGACCGCCAGCAGGAACGGCCCGCTGGAACCGGGACCGAAAGCGTCGCTCAGCTGGTCGTACGCGACCCGTTGTGTGGCTGACCGCGGTTGGTTGCCGTCGTCGGGCTGACCGATGCGCATCCCGGTGACCGGGAACGCGAACACGAGCAGAACCGCGACGGCGGCGGCGATGGATGCCCACGGCCGGCGGGTGATGAACGCGCCCCAGCGCTCGAACGCCGGAGAGACGTGGGCGTGCGCGGCCTGCTTGGGCACGAGCCGGCGACCGAAGGCGCCCATCATGATCGGCAGGATCGTCAGCGCGGCGACGACGACGGCGGCGATGGCCACGGCGGATCCGAGACCCATCTTGCCGATGAACGGGACGCCCACCACGAGCAGGCCGGCGAGCGCGACCATCACGATCAGGCCGGCCGCGACGACGGTCGTGCCAGACGTGGCGGCCGCGCGGGCGGCGGCGTCCTGGAGGCTGTCGCCGGTCGCGCGCTGCTCGCGGTACCGGCCGATGATGAGCAGCGCGTAGTCGATGCCCGCCCCGAGGCCGAGCATCGCTGCAAGCACGGTCGTGAAGGTCGGGAACCCGAGCGGGGCGGACACCACGGCCAGCAGGATCTGCCCCGCCGCGACGCCCGTCAGCGCGCCGATCAGCGTTGCGACCATTGCCGCTCCGGAGCGGAACAGCACCGTGAGCAGCACGATCGCGATGAGGATGCCGACGAGCTCGCCGATCGGCGCGTCCTGCTCGGCTGCCAGATCGACCAGGATCCCGCGGGCTTCCACCTGAACGTCGGGCTCAGCCGTCTCACCGGCGGCGATCAGCGCCTCGCCGTCTGCCTTGGCGATCTCCCCTTCGCCGAGTGCGTAGCGGACATCGACGGCGGCGAGCCGACCGTCCGGGGACACCTGCCCACCGGGCGCGAACGGATCAGCGACCAGCGCCACGCCGTTGAGGGCGGCGACCTTCGCCAGCGCACCTTCGATCGCGGTCCTGGCACCGGGATCGGAGACCTTGCCCCGGGAGACCGTGAACACGAGCGTGGAATCCACGCCGCCGAACGCCGGGGAATGCGCCTTGAAGAGGTCGACGGCGGCCTGCGACTCCGTTCCCGGGATCGCGTAGTCGTCCGTGGCGTCGCCCGCCCCAGCGGCGGCCAGAACCAGCAGAACCAAGACGACCACAGCGCCAGCGAGGCTGCGCTTCCAGTGTGAGGCGAGGGCGCGCGCGAAACGCGAGAGGAGCAGGGGCATACGAACCTTCCGACTGCGGAAAACCAAGCAGATAGGGACGCCGCCACCGGGACGGTGGGGAAACGCCGGAAGAGAAGAACCGCGCAGATCGGACCGCGCCAGCTCGGGTTCAACACTATCCCTTCTCAGGCCACTTGTGGGGTTGCGCCCGCCGACACGTACGCACCGGCGGGTATTTCCGGGCGTGCGCGCCTCAGGTGGTCTTGATCAGGCCGCCGTCGATGATGTAATGGCGCCGGTGATGTTGCCGGTGCGGGCCGAGCCGAGCATGACGACGAGTGTCGCGACCTCGGTGGGTGTGGTGAACCGGCCGGTGGCGAACCCGCCGATGCCGTGACCACACCCCGACGGGTGCGGGTGCTCAGATCGCGCGGGCCTCGAAGCCGCGCGCGCCGGTCGCGGTCGGCGTCTCGCCGAGACGTTCATAGCCTGCTGCTGCCAGCAACGGCGCGTACTGCTCGGGGGGTCCGTTCGCGCCCGCGGGCGCCGACGAAGCATGTTGAGGCTGCGCCGGCGGAACGGCAACGACCGAGGCACGACGCGGACCGTCTGCGCAACGGTCCGTGAACAGCGCCTGAAAGGGATACAATGGCGCGTAGGGTTCTTGCCCTCGCTCCTGCGATCCGACTCTTGCGCAGGCACCGCTCGACCTGTGGGCCGTGTGGTGACTTGACTGACAGTTCTGTCTCTTCAGCGACCGTGAGCGCCGTCCTCACTTAGCCAGCGGACGCCCGAGCGGCGATCTGCACGCGGAAAGAGCGCTGAAGCATGCGCGACCGACATGTTGCACGTCTGTGCGGATTCTGCCACGGACCGATGGCACGCCAAGAGAACGTCTGCTGGCGCTGCGGTGCCCGGTGGGAGTCCGAACCCGTGAGGCTCCGGGCAATCGCGGGTGGCCGGAACCCGCGCGCGCTCTTCGCGGCCGAAAGCGTCGAACCACAGGTCGCGAGCGTCGTAGCCCGCGCGGCCGTGGCGAGGGGATGACGGGATGGCGACTCTGACCGATGTGGCGCCGCGAGCAGAAGCCGAGCGCCAACTCGCGGCCGCGGCTGAGCGCCACCGCGAAGCCGTGAGCTCGATGCACGAGACGGGTCGGCCCGAGGCCGGTCAGCACGTGGCGATCAAGGTCGTCGGCCGCGCTGTGCATCTCGTATCGTTCGCGCTCAAGCGGGCGGCGTCCGCTGGTGCGCCGTTCGAGCGGCTGGTCGAGTTGACCGGCTGGGGGCCGGATCTGGTTCGCGAAGGACTCGAGCGGGATGTCGCCGCGCCCCATGTCGTGGCTCGCTTGGCGCCAGCCGGAGTCGACGCGTCCGCCGTCGCGCAGGCCGCGGCCAGCTTCGAGACGATCCGATGCCTGCATCAGCTCACCGACAGCGTGCTCGCGGACGTGGAGCCGATCGACGGTGACACACGCCCACCGCTCACTTCCGCCGATCTGGAGGATCTCCGCGGTCGGCTCGAGGCAGCCTGGCGTTCGTGGCGCGAGCAACTCCAGACGACGGCGACGTGAAGCGCGACAAATGCCGGTCTACGTCTACCGCCGCAGCGACGGCTCGACCTTCGAGCTGGAGCAACGCATCACCGCGCAGCCCTTGACCACCTGCCCTACCAGCGCGCAGCGCGTAGAGCGAGTCCTGCAGCCCTTCAGTGCGCGCTTCAAGGGCACCGGCTTCTATCTCACGGACCACCCGAAGGGCTCGCGGCCACGCGAGCCCGCCCCAGCCACAGACAAGGACCCATGACCTCCGAAGGCCGCAAGGCACCGGACGAGCCCGCCACTCAGCCGCTCCACGTGATTCCCGACCGGGTCGGTGGCTGGCGCGTCGAGCGCGAGGGCGCCGAACGCCCGCTGTCCAAGCACAACAGCGAGACGGCGGCCGAAGGCGCGGCCGTGACCGTGGCCCGTGATACGGACACCCCCGACGTCGTCGTCCACGACCGCTACGACCGCATCCGCCATACAAGGCCGTAGCTGGTTCGCACGCCCAGCGCCAAGGCGCGATCCGGCGGTCGGCGGTCACGGCACGTTCGTTGGCCAACACGTCGCGCTGTCGGGCGGCGCGTTCAGTGCAGTGCGCCGAAGTGGCGACGGTGCTCGCCAGGAGTTGTGTGAAGTCGGCGTTGGAAGCTGCGGTTCATGGTTTCGGGTGTTCCGAAGCCGCAGGTCTGGGCGACGAGCTCGATCGATCTGTG
This sequence comes from Solirubrobacter sp., assembly GCA_035555675.1. GTDB lineage: Bacteria > Actinomycetota > Thermoleophilia > Solirubrobacterales > Solirubrobacteraceae > Solirubrobacter. Next base: position 69,578 of record DATMGH010000006.1, read on the forward strand.
GGTGCTTTCCAACAGGCGGCGAGCTGCTTCGAGGCGTGCGAGCTCGACATGATCGGCCGGGGTGGTACCGACTTCGGCCTTGAAGACTCGGCTGAACTGCCGTTCGGAGAGGTTGACGTGGCTGGCCAACGCAGGAATCATCAAATCGTTCGTGAGATGGTCCGGGAGCCAGGAGAGCAGGTCGCGAATCGGCTCGGTGTCTGCAGTCTGGGCGGCGAGCAGTGCGGAGAACTGTGCCTGACCGCCGGTACGTCGGAGGTAGACGACGAGCTGGCGCGCCACAGTCGCCGCGGCTTGCCGGCCGTGATCGTCGGCGACAAGCGCGAGCGCCAGGTCGATCCCGGCCGTGACTCCGGCCGACGACCAGACGTTGCCGTCCTGCACGTAGATCGCGTCGAGGTCCACCGTCACGTCCGGGTGGCGGTGGTGCAGCACATCGCATTCGGACCAGCGCGTGGTCGCTCGGCGCCCGGCCAGCAGGCCGGCGCTCGCCAACAGGAACGCGCCTGAGCAGACCGACGTGACCCGACGTGCGTTGGCAGCAGCCGTTGCACGTGGTGCACCAACTCGTCATCGCGGGCGGCGCCGTCCATGTCCGCTCCGCCCGCTACGACCAGCGTGTCGATGGGGCCGGCGACCTAGGCGATCGATGTGGTCGCGAACTGCAGGCCGCAGCTCGCGCGGATCGGATCCCCGGCACGGCTCATCACATGGGCGCGATAACCCGCTGCGGGCAGGAAACGTGAGGCGCTCGAGAACACCTTCAGCGGCCCGGTGACGTCGAGGATCTGCGCGGTCGGGAACGTGGACGATGACGATCTCAGGTCCGAGCATCTCTCACGGAGTCTCCCACCTGGCGACGTGCCGATGGCCGATGTCGTCAACAACGTGTCCTGGCGACGGGCCCGCGATGAGCGGATGCTCGATCAGTGCACACGTTCCCCAGCACCCCGAGGTCACGTCCCGTAGCGTGGTGTAGGTCGCAGTCGGACGGAACGTGGTTCCGGCCGACGCGGCACCGATGATCGTCGGACTTCTCACGGTTCGACTTTCAAGGAGGTGCCGCGTGGCCGGTGCTGACAGGATGACGATCGAGGAGGTCGTCAAGGGTGTGTTGCTCGATGAGCACGCTGACGTGATCCGCGAAGCGGTCAAGGCTGTCGCGGGCGAGATGATGGAGCTCGAGGTCTCCGAGTTGATCGTCGCCGAACGCGGCGAGCGTCGTCCCGAGGACCGCGCGACGCATCGCAACGGGTATCGGCCACGGCGCTGGGACACGCGCGCCGGGGAGATCGAGCTGCAGATCCCGAAGATCCGGCAGGGCAGCTACTTCCCGAGTTTCCTGGAGCCGCGGCGGCGCTCGGAGCAGGCGTTGCTGGCGGTCGTCCAGCAGGCCTATGTCTGCGGTGTCTCGACCCGCCGCGTGGATCAGCTGGTCGAGAGCCTCGGCTTGCGGATCAGTCGCAGCGAGGTCAGCCGCGTCTGCCAGGCGCTGGATGAGCACGTCGACGCGTTCCGCACTCGGCCGCTGGAGGGCCGCTACCCGTACGTGTTGGGTCTGTCCGATGTTCTGTGTGTGGTGCGTGGTGACACGACGCGGCGCTGATGTCGCCGTGCCCGCCTGAGTCGAGGAGCCCCGGAGGGGCGAGTCGGCTCGGGCGGGCACGGCGGGCGGCCCGCAGAAGGGACCACCAGTCACCATGGCCACCATGAATCGCAAGGGGCGTCGCGCCAGGGGCGCCCAGGATCCGCCGCCGGAGGTGATCGATCGGCTCGCCGAACTGCTGCCCGAGGGCGCGCTCGATGACGCCGTCCGGGGCCTCAAGCCGGAGGAGCTCTCCGGGCCCGGCGGCCTGCTGTCCCAGCTGGCCGGCCGCGTCGTTGAGGCGGCGATGGACGCCGAGATGACCGAGCACCTGGGCCACCCGCCGGGCGGCGTCCCGCAGGGCGCCAACGTCCGCAACGGCTCGACGCCCAAGACGGTGCAGACCGATCTCGGGCCGATCGAGATCAAGACCCCCAGGGACCGGGAGGGGACCTTCGAGCCCCGGATCGTGCCCAAGCGCCAGACCCGGCTGGCGGGCCTGGACGAGAAGGTCATCGGGCTCTACGCCGGCGGCATGACCGTCCGCGACATCAGCCACCACCTGTCGGAGATCTACGGCACCGAGATCGGCCGCGACACCATCAGCCGGATCACCGACGCCGTCCTGGAGGACGTCCAGGCGTGGCGGACCCGGCCGTTGGAGCAGGTCTATCCGATCGTCTACTTCGACGCGATGCGCGTCAAGGTCCGCGAAGACCGCTCGGTCAAGAACCTCGCCGCCTACCTCGCCTTGGGCGTCACCGTCGATGGCGAGCGCGAGGTGCTGGGGATCTGGTGGCAGGAGACCGAGGGCGCGAAGTTCTGGCTGGCCGTCCTCAACGACCTACACCGCCGCGGCGTCCAGGACGTCCTGATCGCCTGCGTCGACGGCCTCACCGGGTTCCCTGACGCGATCGAGGCCGTGTTCCCGCAGACGTGGGTGCAGACCTGCGTCGTGCACCTCATCCGCGCGAGCCTTCGCTACGTCAACTACCGCGACCTCAAGAAGGTCGCCTCCGCGCTGCGGCCGATCTACACCGCCGCCAACGCCGACGATGCCCTGATCGAGCTCGATCGCTTCGACTCAGAGTGGGGCCAGCACTACCCGGCCACCGTGAAGGCCTGGCGCGACGCCTGGGAGCACGTCACACCGTTCCTGTCGCTGCCGGAGGAATTGCGCAAGGCCGTCTACACGACCAACACGATCGAGGGGCTGCACCGCCAGATCCGCAAGGCGATCAAGACCCGCGGCGCGTTCCCCGACCAGCAAGCCGCGACCAAGCTGATCTACCTCGCCATCATCCGAGCCGACGCCAAATGGCAACGCTCGCGCACCTGGAGCGCGCCACGAGCCGCGCTGAAGATCCACTTCGGAGACCGCTACCCCGGCTAGACGCCACCACTACCAACCACCAGTCACGACGCCCCTACACACAGTTCGTCGGACAGCCTCAGACACGCGCCAGACGGTGCAGGCCGGCCGCGTCCCCGTCACGACGTCGCAGGAGAACGGCCTGCTCGGCCTGCAGCTCGCGCCCGACTTCGCGTTCAGCAAGTGGGTGTACCTGTTCTATTCGTAGCTGCCGGACAACACGCTCACGCAGGTGATCTCGCGCTTCAAGGTCAACGGCGACACGCTCGACCTCAGCTCCGAGCAGAAGATCCTCACGTTCCAGCACCAGACGGACCAGTGCTGCCACTCGTCCGGCTCGCTGTACTTCGGCCCGGACGGCAGCCTCTACATCTCGACCGGCGACAACACGAACCCGTTCGACTCCGACGGCTACAACCCGATCGACGAGCGCGCCGGCCGCGAGTACTGGGACGCGCAGCGCACGTCGGCCAACACGAACGACCTCAACGGCAAGATCCTCCGCATCAAGCCGATGGAGATCCCGCTCGGCGCGCCCGGCCCGGGCACGACCTACACGATCCCCGCCGGCAACCTGTTCGCCGAGGGCACGGCGCAGACGCGCCCGGAGATCTTCGGCATGGGCTTCCGCAATCCGTTCCGCTTCACGGTCGACCAGACCACGGGCTGGGTCCTGAGCGCCGACTACGGCCCGGACGCCGGCACGACCAACGCCAACCGCGGCCCGCAGGGCTCCGTCGAGTACAACGTGCTCACGAAGTCGGGCAACTACGGCTGGCCCTACTGCATCCGCGACAACGTGCCGTACAACGACTACAACTTCGCGACCGCGACCAGCGGGGCGAAGTTCAACTGCGCGGCGCCGGTCAACGACTCCAAGAACAACACGGGCCTGACCAACCTGCCGCCCGCCCAGCCGGCGACGGCGTGGATGGGCTTCAGCGACACCGACCCGCGCTTCCGGCCTGACCTGGGGACGGGCGGCGCGCCGATGGGCGGCCCGCGCTACCACTTCGACCCGTCGCTGGACAGCGACCGCAAGTTCCCGGCCTACTACGACAACAAGTGGTTCATCGCCGAGTGGAACAACGGCTGGATCAAGACCGCGAACCTGGCCTCCGACGGCTCGATGACCAAGGTCGACCCGTTCGCGCTCGGCACCGGCTACAAGCGGCCGATGGACCTCGACTTCGGTCCGGACGGCGCGCTGTACGTGATCGAGTGGGGCTCCGGCTTCGGCGGCGACAACGCCGACTCGGGCGTCTACCGGATCGACTACGTCGCCGGCGACAAGGCGCCGGACGCGCACGCGGCCGCGTCGGTCACCAACGGGCTCGCGCCGCTGGCCGTGCAGTTCTCCAGCACGGGCTCCGCCGACCCCGAGGGCGGCCCGCTCACCTACGCGTGGGACTTCGACGGCGACGGCAACGTCGACTCGACCGACCCGAACCCGGCGTACACGTACACCGCCAACGGCGCCTACACGGCGAAGCTGACGGTCAAGGACCAGACGGGCCTGACCGGCGTCGCCAACGTGCTGATCTCGGTCGGCAACCGCGCGCCGACGGTCACGATCGACACGCCGCTCAACGGCAAGCTGGCCTCGTTCACGGACAAGATCCCGTACAAGGTCACGATCACCGACCCCGAGGACGGGACGACCGGCGCGGGCATCTCCTGCGACGACGTCCAGGTCAAGATCTCGCTCGGCCACGACGAGCACGCGCACGATCTGTCGAGCGCGACCGGCTGCGAGGGCACGCTGCAGACCGGGCTCACCGCCGGCCACGGGCCGGAGGCCAACACGTTCACGGTCATCAGCGTCGCTTACACCGACCGCGGCGGGCCGGGCGGCATCGTCCCGCTGACCGGCCGCGCCGAAGCGATCCTGCAGCCGAAGACCAAGCAGGCGGAGTTCTTCGCCTCCACCGGCCGCGTCGCCGGCAGCACCGCGGGCGGCGACCCGGGCGTGCAGGTCGAGACGACCATCGACACCGCGGGCGGCGGCTCGAACATCGGGTTCATCGAGGACGGCGACTACACGTCCTACAAGCCGTTCAACCTGACCGACATCACCGAGGCCCGCTTCCGCGTCGCCTCCGCCGGCCAGGGCGGCACGATCGAGCTGCGCTACGACTCGCCGACCGGCCCGCTGCTGGGCACCACCGAGATGATCATGCCGACCGGTGACTGGCAGACGTTCAAGACCGTGTCCGCGCCGCTCACGAACGTGCCCGCGGGCACGCACGAGCTATTCGTCATCACGCGCAACCCGTCGCAGACCGGCGGGCTGCTGAACATCAACTGGATGGAGTTCATCGGCAAGGGCGCCGCGGTCACCGCCGCGCCGGACGTCACCGCGACGGCCTCGACGCTGTCCGGCCCCGCGCCGTTGAAGGTCGACTTCACGGCGACGGCGACCGACGCCGACGGCGGCACGATCAGCTACGCGTGGGACTTCGGCGTGCCCGGCACCGACGCGGACACGTCCACGCAGGCGTCGCCGAGCTACACGTACGCCAACCAGGGCGACTACAACGCCAAGCTGACCGTCACCGACGGGCAGGGCGGCGTGACCGAGCGGTCGTTCGCGATCAAGGTGACCGCGCCCGCGGGCTGCGGCACGTCCTACCGCGACGACTTCGACGGCACCGACCTCGGCGCCGGCTGGGAGGTCGTCCGCCGCAACCAGAACCTGGTCGTCTCGGACGGGACGCTGAAGATCCCGACCGAGACCGGCGACGTCTACGGCAGCGCCAACGACGCCAAGAACATCGTCCTGCGCCAGGCGCCGTCCGGGCCCTGGACGATCACGACCAAGGTCAAGCACGCCGGCAACCGCCAGTACCACCAGGCGGGCCTGATCGTCTACGGCGACGACGACAACTACACGAAGTTCGACCGCCTGGCCGACAACCAGCCGACCGCGGGGGTGACCGAGCACTTCGAGTTCATCAACGAGGTCGCGGGCACGCCGCGCAACGAGTCGGCGGACGCCGGCCCGCAGCTCGCGGGCACCGGGTTCCCGTCCGACTTCTACATGAAGATCGAGTCCGACGGGACGCAGATCCGCGGCTACTACTCGGCCAACGGGACCGACTGGACGCTGACCGGCCGCCCGGCGGCGCTGCCCACGGGGAACGTCCGCGTCGGCGTGTTCGCGCTCAGCAACGCGGCGGCGACCACGGTCACGTCGGAGTTCGACTGGTTCACGCTGACGACGCCCGGCGGCGGCAGCGGCGGCGCCGGCGACGAGTTCGACGGGACGAGCCTGGACAAGACGCGCTGGAACGGGATCGTGCGCGAGGACACCTCGCTCTACACGGTCGCCGACGGCGCACTGACGATGACGACGGTCAAGGCCGACGTGGATGGAGGGAACAAGAACTTCATCCTCCAGACCGCCGACCACACGTCGCCGGACTACGTCCTGGAGACCAAGCTCTCCGCCTGGACGCTGTCCAACCAGTTCCAGCAGGCGGGCATCCTCGTCTGGGCGGACGATCAGAACTACGTCAAGTTCAACGCCATCTCCGACAACAACAACACGCGGATCAACCGCTCGGAGACCCGCTCCAAGGTCGCCGGGACGATCGTCAACCCGCAGCCGCAGGTCAACGTCCCCGCCGGCGTCACCGCGATCTGGCTGCGGTTGACCAAGTCCGGGACCAGCTACCAGGGCGAGATCTCCTACGACGGCACGGCCTGGACCAAGGTCGGCGACCCGGTCACCAACGAGATGTCCGCGCCGCGCTTCGGCGTCTACACGGCCGGCGTGGACGGCTCCGGGCAGACCGCGACGTTCGACTACTTCAAGGTCAACGGCTCGACCGGCTGCTCGGGCGGCACGACGAACACCAACCCGGTGATCACGTCCGCCACGGCGACGCCGACGGCGGGCTTCGCGCCGCTGCCGGTGTCGGTCTCGGCCAACGCCACCGACGCCGACGCCGACGCGCTCACGTACGCGTGGGACTTCGACGGCGACGGCAGCACGGACGCGACGGGCGCCACCGCGTCCACCACGTTCACCACCGCGGGCACGAAGACCGTCAAGCTGACGGTCAGCGACGGCCGCGGCGGGTCCGCGACCCGGGACATCCCGGTGCAGGTGCTGGCCGCCGACAACCCGTCCGCGAAGCTGCGGGCGCTGGTGTTCTCCAAGACCGCGGGCTTCCGGCACGACTCGATCCCACAGGGGGTCGCGGCGCTCCAGAGCCTGGGGACGCAGAAGAACTGGCAGGTCGACGCGACCGAGGACGCGTCGCTGTTCACGGACGCGGTGCTGAGCCACTACGACGTGGCGATCTTCGTCTCCACGACCGGCGACTTCCTCAACGACGCCCAGCAGGCGGCGTTCGAGCGGTTCATCCGCTCCGGCAAGGGCTACGTGGGCATCCACGCGTCCGCCGACGCCGAGTACGACTGGCACTGGTACGGCAACCTGGTGGGCGCGTACTTCCGCAACCACCCCGCCGGGACGCCCACCGCGACGGTCGTCGTGGAGGACACGACGGACCCGTCCACGCAGGGTCTGCCGGCCCGCTGGAGCCGCGTGGACGAGTGGTACAACTACAAGAAGCCGGACAACTCCAGCGGTGACGACTACAGCCCGCGGAACACGCCCGGCGTGCACGTCCTGTTGACGATGGACGAGTCCACCTACGCGGAGGACGACGGGTCCGACGGGGTCGACGACGACCATCCGATCTCGTGGTGCCAGCGCTACGACGGCGGGCGCTCGTGGTACACGGGCCTCGGGCACACGCAGTCGTCCTTCTCGGAGGCCGGCATCCTGTCGCACATCGGCGCGGGCGTCGAGATCGCGGCGGGTGTGCTGCCGTCCGCGGCCTGCGGCGTCTCGCCGGCGGAGAACCACGCGCCGGTGATCACGGCCGCGACGGCGACGCCGCCGTCCGGGGTCGCGCCGCTGGCGGTCGCGTTCAGCGCGACGGCGACCGACGAGGACGGGGACGCGCTGACGTACGCGTGGGATCTCGACGGCGACGGGTCGTTCGAGACCAGCGGGCAGAGCCCGTCCTTCACCTACACGGCGGCCGGGACGTACGCGGCGGTCGTGAAGGTGAGCGATCCGACGGGCGCGTCGGCGACGCGGACGGTCACGGTGACCGTGTCGTCCGCGGGCGGTGGGAGTGACGTGGAGGTCGGCGTCAGCGGCACCGTGCCGGGCGTGCTGGCGCTCTCGTTCGCGGGCGGCAACGCCGGGCTGGGCACGTTCCAGCCGGGCGTCACGCGCGACTACACGGGCTCGCTGGCGGCGACCGTGACGTCGAGCGCGACGGCCGCGGCGCTGACGGTGCGTGACCCGAGCGCGGTCGGCACGGGTCACCTGGTCAACGGCGTCGTGGTGATGCCGCAGGCGCTGCAGGTCCGGGCCGACAGCGGCGCGTTCGCGCCGCTGTCGGAGACGGGGGCGGCGCTGACGCTGACCGCCTGGAACGAGCCGGTGGGCGCGCGGCCGGTGGCGGTCGAGTTCAAGCAGCCGGTCGCGGCGGCGGACTCGCTGCGCGTCGGCGGCTACTCGAAGACGCTGGTCTTCACGCTCTCGGCGACGACGCCGTAGGTCGCGGGCTCCGGCCGGTGCGCTGTCACCGGCCGGAGCCGCGCTCCACGAACGCCATGTGGATCGTCGGCGTCCGCATGAGCTTGTGCGAGAACGGGATCAGGACGCCGTGCAGGATCGGGTACTTGCTCCGCAGGGCGCGCGCGGCGGTGGCGGCCTCCTCGCCCTCCAGGATCCGCCCGCGGACTTCGATCGCGGGGCCGGTCGGGCGGCCGCGGACCGTGCTCGGGGTGATCTCGGCGTCGGGGGTGCGGCGGACGCGCTTCCACTTCCAGGCCTTGCCGTAGGTGCGGATGTAGGCCCGGTCGCCGTCGATCGCGATGTGCACGGGGGTGCCGACGGGCGTCCCGTCGCGCTTGTAGGTGGTGAGGAGGACGTTGCGCTGTCGGGTGAGCGTTTCGAGCATGGTCCCTACGACGAGACACGCCCGGCGCGCGTGACACGTCAGCGGCGGCGCAGGAGGTCCGCGCGCATGGGGACCGTGAAGTCGCCGGGGGTGAAGGCGCGGCGCAGGGCGGCCTCGAGGCGTGTGAAGCGGGCGGTCCGCTCGGGATCCGCGGCGAGCACGCGGCGCTTGAACTCGTCGAAGCTGTCGATCGCGAACGTGACGTCGTAGTGGGTGGTCGCTTCGGGCTCGAAGTGGGTCTGCGCGGCGAGCGCGCGCTGGGCGTTCGCGCGGACCGCCGTCTCGTCGTCGACGGGGCGCATGAGCTCGAAGAAGTCGCCGTGGGGGAGGGGCTCGGCGATCCACACGTGCTCGCGGACGACGCGCGCGAGCTCGGGGAACGCGGCGCGCGGGTCCGGGACGTGGTGCAGGCTGAGCATCAGCGTCGCGATGTCGACCGAGGCGTCCTCCAGCGGGAGCGCCTCGGCGGTGCCTCGCAGGTAGCAGCCGTCAAGGTCGGCGGCGCGGGCGTGGGCGACCGCGTCGGCGGAGACCTCGATCCCGATGGCGTCGGCTCCTGCCGCGCGCAGCCGGCGTACGAACGCCCCGTCGCCGCAGCCCACGTCGACGATCGTCTTGCCGCGCAGGTCGAGTGCGGCGGCGAGCTGCTCGAAGTCGCTCACGTGGTTCAGGCTACGCGGGCTCGGGCGCCGCGCGACGCCCCGGGGGCGCAGGTCGGGGGGTGTGTCCGGAAACTCGCCTGACAGGCGACCCAGCGGCCACACCCCCGGGGTCAAGGTCTCAGGGCGTCGACGGCGGCGCGGAGGTCACGCGCCGGGACGCGGCCCGCGAGCTCGCCGTCGTGGGTGACGAGCGCGGCGTCGGCCGCGAGGGCGCGGGCGCCCGGGGCGACGGTGACGCCGAACGGCCGCGGCTCGGCGGCGAGCGCGGGCGACGCGGCGGGGTCGAAGCACGCGATCGCGCCGCGCAGCCCGCGGACGGCGTCGAGCCAGCCGTCGGCGGCCCCGGCGATGTGCAGGGCGACGTCGGCGCGGTAGAACCGCGCGGTGCCGAGCACGGGCGCGAGCGCCCGGGCGTACGCGCGCGGATCGTCCGGCGGCGCCTGCGCGTCCTCGACGAGCCAAATGAGCCCCGCGCCGGCCTCGGCCAACGCCCGCACGGCGCCGAGCGCACGCTTGGCGGCCGCGGCGACGGCGTCGGTGGCGCGGTCGGCCGCGGTGAGCCGCGCGGCGAGCATGGGGCCGGTGACGCTCGCGGCGACCGTGACGCGTGCGTCGAGCTCGGCGCGCACGCGCGCGACCGCGTCGAGCAGCACGCCCGCGAGATCGCCGCCCGGCGTCGCGGCGCCGCCGCCCGGGCCCGGGGCGCCGGTGAGCGTCGCGGCGCCGCGACCCGCGCTCGCGTCGCCGCCCGTCTGGCCGGGCCGCACCGCCGGCGGGTACGTGGACCAGTCCAGCGCGGCGCCGAGGTCCCAGCGGCTCGCGAACTCGACCGTCGCCACGTCCACCCCGAGCGAGCGCGCGAGGTCGCGGACGGAGCCGGCGAGCTTCGTCGCGTCCGACAGCACGTCACGCGGGGCGAGGCCGGACACCTCGCCCCCGAGCGCGGCGATCAGCGGTGCGATGCGCGGCGCCATCTACATCCGCATGACCGGCTGGACGACCTCGCCCTCCGGCCACGACCCGAACGCGAACAGGATCTCCTCCGGCGGCTGCTTCGAGGACCACGCGTCCGCGAACTCGTCCCAGGAGACGCCGCGCGCCGCCCGCTCCTCCCGCGCGGCGGAGCGCAGCGCCGCCGTCTCGTCCAGCAGCGGCTCACCGACCGGCGAGTCCGGATCGATCGCGACCCGGTACACCTGCGCGACCGTCCAGGGCGACACGATCCCCTCGAACAGGTCCTGGGCGACGACCGACGGATCGGCCTCGAGCGGGTCGCCGTAGCCCGCGCCGCCCGCGCTGAACCCGAACGTCGCCACGTCGCCCTCGCTGTACGGTCGCGCCGAACGCCCCATGAACTCGACCTCCCACGCGCCCTCGATCCCCTGGTCGGCGATCAGCGCCCGGAAGTCGAGATCCGCCGGCCCGGAGCCGGACTGCAGCCGCGCGACCAGGTCCGCGCCGCGCACGGCGATCCCCGGACAGGTCGCCGGCGCGTAGCCCCCGAAGAGCGGCTGCGCCGTCTGCATCTTCGAGTTGTCCGCGATCGCCATGAAGAACAGCATCGGCGTCTGGTGCGCGACCCACAGCTGCACGGTCCCGGCCCCGCCGCGGTGCTTGCCGGCGCCCGCGCTGTCGGACCAGTGCTGGGAGATCGGCACCAGCAGCGGGAACTCGTTCTCCATCAGCTCGACGTCCGGCGCGCGCCCGAACGGGCACCACGGGAACCCGAACGCGTTGATCCCCGCGCTGCGCGGCCGCCCGCCCATCCCCTCGCTGTTGATCGAGTAGGCGATCATGTCCGCGAACGGCAGCCCCCACTGCGAGAGCCCGGCGATCACCATCGCGTTGCCGGCGTTCGACGCCGACGCGGCGACGCGGTCCCAGGTGTCGCCCGACGAGAAGATCAGCTTCGCGAACGCGCCCGCGCACGCGCTCATGACCACCGCGCCGATCATCACCGAGCACGACGTGGCCGCCCGGTCGTCGGGGTTCAGCACCGTCCCGCGCGGGATCTCGAAGTGCAGCGGCGCGAACGTGGCCGAGGAGATCGGCAGGTCGAAGAACAGGTACGAGTACACGTAGTTCGCGACGTGCCCGACCACCGACTGCACGTGCGCGTGATAGGAGGACATGTTCTCCGGCGACGTGCCGGTGAAGTCGAGCGTCAGCTCGTCGCCCCGCTTGCGCACGGTCAACGCGACCCGCACCAGCCCCGGCTGCGCGCCCACCAGGTCGGAGAAGTTCACCGACCGGTAGGACCCGTCCAGCCAGGACGAGATCCGCCGCCGCGCGCCCTGCTCGGCCACCTCCAGCATCCGCCGCATCACGCCGACCAGGAAGTCGCGCCCCTCCTTCTCGACGACCTCCAGCACCCGCGTGCGCACGCGGTCGGCCGCGGTCGAGCGCGCCTTCAGGTCGGTCACGATCATCTGCGGCGCCCGCAGGCCGAACGCGTTGAACACCTCGAGCCAGTCGTTGCGCAGCTCATGGTTCTCGCCGATCTTGACCGGCGGCATGTTCATGCCCTCGTGGAACCGCGACGTCGCCGACACCGGCATGCCGCCCGGCTCGATCGCGCCCGTCTCGGTCGTGTGGTTCGCCGCGCCCGCCCAGGCCACCAGCTCGCCGTCGGCGAAGATCGGCAGCACGACCACCTGGTCCGGGTTGTGGATGCCGCCGTAGAGCGCGTCGTTGGCGTAGAAGATGTCGCCGTCCCGGATCCCCGGGTTGGTGCTGTAGTGCTGCAGGATGTACTTGATGACGATCGGCTGGATGATCGCGTGCAGGTACGTCCCCGCAGCGGCGTTGACCAGGTCGCCGTCCGCGGTGAACAGCGCGATCATCACGTCGCCCGCGATCCCCATCGAGGATCGCGACGAGCGCTGGAAGACCTCCAGCGCCTCGTCGAGGATGTCGTTGGTGCGCTGGAAGCCCACCTCGTAGTCGCCGGGCTTCAGCGCTCGCGCGGCGGCCTCGTCGGAAGCGCGCACGGGCGCGAGCCGGATCATGTCGAGCTTCTGGTCCGGAGTCGGAATCGGCATCGCTTCAGCTCCCGTTCTCGATCACGCCGAGGCCGTGGTCCTCGATCCTCAACCGCCGCCCGGGCGGGATGACCCCCGTCGTGTAGCCGGACTCGACGATCGCCGGCCCGTCCAGGACGTTGCCCGGCTTCAATGCGTCGAGCGCGTAGACCGGCGTGTCCCGCCACCCGTCGAAGTACGCGCGCCGCGAGCCGGTCCGCGCCGGCGTCGCGTCCGCGCCCACGACCTCGAGCTCCGGCAGCTCCACGCGCTTGCCCGGCACGGTCACGCGCAGCACGAACGTGTCGACGTACACGCCGCCCGCCAGGTTCACCACGAGCGGGCTGAACGCCTCTGAGAACTCCCGCTCGAACTGCTCGTAGAAGCGCCACACGTCGTCCGGCGAGGTCAGCTGCAGCCCCGGGGTCGACGTCCGCTTGGAGTTGATCTGCCCGCCGTAGAGCATGTCCAGCTCCAGCGAGCAGATCGCGTCCTCCCACGGCAGCCCCTCGGCCTGCAGCTCGCGCCGCGCCTGCTCGATCAGCCCGGACACGACCGCGTTGAACGCGTCGTAGTCGATCGCCGGCTTCTGCGTCACCGGCTCGATCAGCATCATCCGCTGCGACTGCTCGTACAGGTGGACCACGTCCATGATCGACGACCCGTACGCGCAGAACACCGGGCTGAACGGGAAGATCACCGCGCGCGGGATCTCGCCCATGAAGCCGGCGACGTGCGTCGGCCCGGCGCCGCCGATCGCGAACACGACGAACTCGCTCGGCCGGTAGCCGCGCAGCGTCACCTCCTTGCGGATCGCCGACGCCATCTTCTCGTCGATCAGCCGCTTGATCAGCGCCGCCGCCTCGATCGTCTCCAGTCCCAGCGGCTCGGCGATCCGCTCCCGGATCGCGTCCTCGGCCGCATCCTTGTTGAGCAGCATGCGGCCGCCGAAGTAGTTGTCCGGATCGAGGTAGCCGAGCACGAGGTCGGCGTCGGTCACGGTCGGCTCGGTGCCGCCGAGGTCGTACGCGACCGGCCCGGGGTAGGAGCCGGCGCTCTGCGGCCCGACCTCCAGCCGCCCGCCGAGCGCCTCGTTGATCCACGCGATCGACCCGCCGCCGGCGCCGATGCTCAGCGACTGCAGCATCGTCGTCGCGACCATCCAGCGGTCGACGACCGGGTTGAACTCGTAGTTGCGCACGCTCTCGCCGACCACCAGGCCGATGTCGAAGCTGGTGCCGCCGACGTCCGCGGTGACGACGTTGGGCGCGTCGAGGTGGCGGGCGATGTCGCGCGCGCCGACCAGCCCCGCGATCGGCCCGCCGTTGTACGTGCGCGACGCGGTCGTCTTGAACAGGTCCGCGCAGCCGCCCGTGTTGTGGATCATGAAGAACGGGCCGCGGTAGCCGGCCTCGCGCAGCTTGTCCCACGTGCCGGAGAGCTCGATCTGCATCGAGCGCTGCAGGTACGCGTCGAGGATCGCCGACATCGTCCGCCCGTACTCGCCGAGCCGCGAGACGACCTGCGACGCCAGGATCACCGGCAGGTAGCCGACGTGGTAATCGCGGTACTCCTCGCGCACGATGTCGCGCACGCGCCGCTCGTGCTCGGGGTTGACGAACGACCACAGCAGCGAGACGACGATCGCCCGCGCGCCGCGGTCCACGAGCACGCGCACCTTGCGCCGCACGTCGTCCTCGTCGAGCGCCCGGATCACGGTGCCGCGCCCGTCGACGCGCTCGCGCACGCCCACGATCAGCTCGCGCGGGACGAGCGGCAGTGGCTTGTCCTGGTGCGGCAGCGAGCGCCGCTCGTCCAGCCGCGTGCCGTCGATCCACTGCGCGCCCTTGCCGATCAGGATCGCGTCCTCGTGGCCCTGGGTGGTGATGAGGCCGATCCGCGGGCCGCTGCGCTCCAGCAGCCGGTTCATGGCGACCGTGGTCGAGTAGCGGACGGTGTCGATGCCCGCCAGCCGCTCGGAGAGCGTGCCGCCGAGCGCGGACGCCGCCTCCTCGACCACCTGCATGAAGCCGATGCTGAGGTCGTAGGGCGTCGTCGGGACCTTGCGGTAGATCGTCTCCCCGCCGACGGTCATGACGAGGTCGGTGAACGTGCCGCCGACGTCGACGTCGATCGTGTCGCGACCGCTCATGACGCGAAGACGCGGTCGTCGCGGACGGTCAGCTCGCCGCTCGCCAGCCGGGCGCGCAGCGAGTCGAGGTCGAGCTCGATGTCGTGCGTGATCGGATGCCCCGGCGGCAGGTACTCCGTGTCCACCTGGGTCGAGCAGCTCGGGCAGTAGAATTCGACGATCCGCACCCACGCCGGATCGGGCGCGAACGTGTACTCGCCGTCGAGCACGGGCCGGTGCACGTCGCGCGGGTCGCGCTCGTACAGGCGCAGGAAGTGCTTGTAGCTCTCGCGCGCGGAGCCGAGCTCGGTGTCGCACACGCGGCAGCGCCAGCGCTCGTCCTCGACCGCGAGGTCGATGTACTCGGTGATCCGGATCCTGGTCATGACCGCTCCAGCACGCCGTTGGTGAACTCGTCCGCGCGCAGCCGCCAGCCGGCGGGGATCGCGCACGTGTTGGTGTCGGACTCGAGCACGGCCGGGCCGTCGATGACGACGCCGGGCCGCAGGTCGCCCCAGCGGTACAGCCGCGCGCCGGCGCGCTCGCCGACGCTCTCGGGCGCCGTGCCGTCGTCGGTCGCGACCGCGGGGTCAAAGCGCGGGACGGCGACCGTGCCGCGCACCGCGACGCGCTCGACCTCGCCCCCGGGCGGCTCGGACGTCGTGCGGCCGCCGGCCGTGTACTCCGTGGTCAGCACCGCGTCGGCGGTCGAGAAGCCCTCGCCCTCGAGGTCGCGCAGCACGGTCTCGCGCAGCTGCTCGACCAGGCCGTCCTCCAGCGGCGCGTACGGGAACACCTCGAGCACGTGGCAGACGTCGGCGACCGAGGAGCCGAACGCGCTCAGCACCGGGCCGAGCTGGAAGACCACGGCGCGCTCGATCCCGAGCCGCTCGGCCGCCGGCACGGCGAAGTTGCCGCCGTTGCCGCCGAAGCAGAACAGCGTGAAGCCGTCGCGGTCGGGCAGCAGCTCCTCCGCCACCGCCGCGACCAGCTCGACGCCGCGCTCGACGATCCGCTCGGCCGCCGGCTCGACGTCGAGCCCGAGCGGCTGGCCGACGTCGCGAGCGATCGCCGCGCGGGCGCGCTCGACCGACAGCGTCCGCTTGCCGCCCAGGAACCCCTCGGGGTCGAGCTGCCCGAGCACCAGGAACGCGTCGGTCAGCGTCGCCCGCTCGGAGCCGAGGTCGTAACAGGCCGGGCCCGGGTAGGCGCCCATGCTCTCCGGGCCGAGCGCGACCGCGCCGTCCTGCGCGCGGGCGATCGAGCCGCCGCCGACCGCCGCGCTGCGCAGCAGCGGCCAGGGCGTGCGCAGCGGGACGCCGAACAGCTCGCCGCCGTCGGCGGTCACCAGCTGGCCGTCGCGGATCACGCCGAGCTTCGCGGTCGTCCCGCCGACGTCGAGCGCCAGCACCCTGTCCAGGCCGTAGCGGCGGGCGAAGTAGGCGCACGCGGAGAGGCCGAAGTACGGGCTCGACTCGGTCGTGTCGATCCCCTTGGTCTTGGCCACGCGGGCGACGCCGCCGTTGACGTGGCCGATGTAGACCGGGCGCCGGTAGCCGTGGTCGGCCAGCAGCTCGTCCTCGGCCTTGAACAGCGCGACCGCCAGCGGCGTGTGCACGTACGCGTTGATCAGCGCCATGTGCGTGCGGGTCAGGTCGTCCGGGTGCCGGCAGACCTCGCTGCCGAGCAGGACGGGCACGGCGCCGAGGAAGTGATCCGGGAACGCCTCGTTGATCAGGCGCTTGACGTGCAGCTCGCGCGCGGGGTCGGCGAACGCGCCGTCGAAGCTCACGCACACGCGGCGCACGCCCTGCTCGAGCAGCGCCCGGATCGCGGCCAGCAGGTCCTCGTCGGTGGCGTCGTCGGGGAGCTCCACGACGTTCGCGGGGTCGATCACGGTGCCGACCGCGGCGCTGCCCTCCAGCTGGCCTGGGCTGGTGAGCAGGCCGATCCGCGGGCCCTTGCGCTCGGCCAGCACGTTGGTGGCGATCGTCGCCGACCAGCGCAGCACCGCGACGCGCGCCAGGAACGACGCCAGGTCCGGGTGGCCCATGCGGCGCGCGCCCTCGCGCAGGCAGTCGAAGAAGCAGCGGGTGAAGTCGTGCGGCGTGGTGTCCACCTTGACCGCGTGCACCTGCGTCCCGTCGCCGAACAGCCCGTCGGTCAGCGTCCCGCCGATGTCGATGTCGACCGTGTACGAGCGCGCCGTCATGTGTCTCCTCCCGTGCGGATGTAGCGGGCCTTCATCTCGTAGCGCTCGAGCGTCGACGGCGGGACGAGCTCCACCCGCGCGCGGACCACGAGCTTGTCCCGGATCAGCTGCTCGATCCGGCTCGTCAGGGCGTCGAGGTCGGTCGCCTCGTCGCCGTACTCGACCTGCAGGCGCAGCGGCGGCGGCACCTTCGGGCCGGGGCCGTCGAGCAGGATCTGGAACGCGCCCGACGTGAACGGGCGCAGGCCGGAGATCAGGTCGCTGATCGCGCTCGGCCAGACGTTGACGCCGGCGATGATCAGCATGTCGTCGGTGCGGCCGACGCACGTGATCCGCGGCCCGGTGCGCCCGCACGGGCAGCCGAGGCCGTGGACGAGCACGCGGTCGCGCGTCCGGAAGCGCACCAGCGGCACGCACTCGCGGTCCAGGTGGGTGGCGACCAGCTCGCCGGTCGCGCCCGGCTCCCACGGGATCGGCGTCAGCGTCTCGGGGTCGATCAGCTCCAGCAGCAGCCGGTCGGGCGCGACGGCGTGCATGCCGTCGCCGTGGCCGCACGCGGCCATGTAGACCGGGATCAGGTCGGCGTTGCCGAGGCCTTCGGTCACGGTCGCGCCGAAGTCGGCGGCGATCCGGTCGCGCACGGCGGGGATGCCGCCGCCCGGCTCGGCGCCGAGCATGATCCGCTTGAGGCCCAGCGTGGCCGGGTCGAGGTCGTGGCGCTGGCGCACGTACTCGGCCAGGTACTGGGCGTAGGACGGCGTGCACGTCAGCACGGTCGCGCCGAGGTTCTGGATCGACGTGACGATGCGGTCGCTGGCGCCGGTGCCGATCGGGACGAACGTCGCGCCGATGTTCTCGATCGCGTCCTTGAGCGGCAGGCCGCCGACGAAGAACCCGAGCCCGAAGCCGTGGATGACGACGTCGTCCGGCCGCACGCCCTCGCACCAGTAGACGCGGCTGACGGTCTCCGTCCAGCCGGCGACGTCGTTGCGGGTGACGCCGACGTAGCTCGGCCGCCCGGTCGTGCCCGACGAGGAGTGGATGCGGATGACGTCGCGCAGCGGCGCGGCCTGGTGCGCGCCCAGCGGCGGGTGCGACGCCTGGCTGTCGCGCAGCTCGTCCTTGGTGGTGAACGGCGCGTCCTGGAGCGCGTGGCGCGCGGGGTCGAAGCCGGCGGCGGCGAACTTCCGCGCGTAGAACGGCGAGCTCGCGAGGAGGTGGTCGAGCTGCGCCGCCAGCAGCGGCGCCTGCAGCGCCGGCACCTCGGCCCAGGGCAGCGTCTCGATCTCCGGGCGCCAGTACGCGGGGTCGGTCATCGCGCGGCTCCGTCGCGCCCGCGGCGCGCCGCCCGGTCACGCCGACGCCGCGCCGCGCTCACCGCGCCGCCTCGACGCCGCGGCGCTCGCGCTCGGCGCGCCGCACTTCCCACTCGTGCTCGATGTGCTCACGCATCAGCGTCTCCGCCAGGACGTGGTTGCGGCGCGCGATCTCGAACGCGATCCGCTCGTGGTCGGTGCGCGCCTGCTCGCGCCACGCAGCCGACTGCGCCGCCTCGTTGAGCGCGCGGTACGCGACCGGGCGCAGGCTCGCGAGCACGGACGCGAAGACCGGGTTGCCGGTGGCCTCGGCGACCGCGACGTGGAAGTCGATGTCGGCGGCGAGCACGCGCGCGGGCCGCTCGTCGAGCACGTCGATGTCGTTGACCGCCTCGCGCAGCGCGCGCGCCGCGGGGCTGCCGCTCTCGGCCGCCAGCCGCGCGGCCGCCGGCTCCAGCGCCCGCCGCACGTCGAGCAGCTGCGCCGCGCTGATCGCCAGCGCGTTCATGACCGGCGCGTGCTCTTCCACCGTCCTCGGCTGGGCGATGAACGTGCCGCCGCCGTAGCCGCGCCGGACCTCGACGTCGCCGGACAGCTCGAGCGCCTTCAGCGCTTCGCGCAGCGCCGAGCGCGAGACGCCGAACTCCTCGGCGAGCGCGGGCTCGGCCGGCAACCGGTCGCCCGGGCGCAGCTCACCGGATTCGATCGCGCGCCGCAGCGCGTCCAGCACCAGCTCGAAGCTCCGGCCGGTGCGCACGGGCGCAAAGGCCTTCCTCTGACGTCTGTTGTCCGACATCAGTCTCTCCCTCCGTCCTGGCGACTTATACACACTTGCCACGTCCGTTACAACTGTGTCTCACGTCATGAGATACGAGAACGCCGTCATCCCGCTCAGCGCCGCCTGGTCGTCGCCCTTCGTCCGCTGGCAGGGACCGGCCGCGGACGTCAACAGCCTCGAGCTCGCACGCCAGGTCGCGGCCCGCGCGCTGGAGGGCTCCGACTGGCCGGTCGAGGAGCTCGTCCTGGGCTGGACGATCCCGCAGAAGGAGGCGTTCTACGGTGCGCCGACGCTGGCCGCGCGGCTCGGGTTCGCGGGCGTCAGCGGCCCGATGATCGCGCAGGCGTGCGCGACCTCGGTCGCCGCCATCCACGCCGCCGCCGCGCACGGCGACGGCACGCGGCTCGTCGTCACCACCGACCGCACGAGCAACGGCCCGCACCTCGTCTACCCGCGCTCGGCGGCGCCCGGCGGCACCGTCGACAGCGAGAACTGGGTGCTCGACTCGTTCGAGTGCGACCCGCTGACCGGCGCCTCGATGCTCACCACCGCCGAGCGCGTCGCCGCCGAAGGCGGCTTCAGCAAGGCCGAGCTCGACGCGCTGACCGTGCGCCGCTACGAGCAGTACGAGGACGCGCTGGCCAACGACCGGGCGTTCCAGCGCCGCTGGATGGTCCCGATCGAGGTCGGCCGCGGGCGCCGCGCCACGGTGATCGACGCCGACCAGGGCATCCGGCCCGCCACCGCCGAGGGCCTGGACGGGCTCGGCGCGGTCCAGGACGGCGGCGTCGTCAGCTACGGCACGCAGACGCACCCGGCCGACGGCACGGCCGGGCTGATCGTGACGACCGCGGAGCGGGCCGGCGGGCCGTTCGCGCGCATCCTGGCGTCCGGCTTCGCGCGCGTCGCGCCCGGCGAGATGCCCAAGGCACCGGTCCCGGCCAGCGCGGCGGCGCTCTCAGCCGCGGGCCTGGAGATCGGCGCGATCGACGTCATCAAGACGCACAACCCGTTCGTCGTCAACGACCTCTGGTTCGCGCGCGAGACCGGCGTCGACGCGCACGCGCTGAACCCGTACGGCTGCAGCCTGATCTACGGCCACCCGCAGGGCCCGACGGGCGCGCGCGGCGTCGTCGAGCTGATCCACGCGCTGGCCGAGCGCGGCGGCGGCCGCGGCCTGTTCGCGGGCTGCGCGGCCGGCGACACGGGCGCGGCCCTGGTGGTCGAGGTCGACGGCTGAGCGCTACTCGTCGTGGTCGCCGAAGCTGCCGATCCGGTTGTCCTGCTCGGAGTCGGGGCGCTCTTCCTCGCCTTCGCTGAAGCGGCCGACGTGCTCCTTCTCGGGTGAGTCCGGCAGCTGCTCCTCGCCTTCGCTGAAGCGGCCGACGCGTTCCTTCTCCGGCGAGTCGGGGAGCTGCTCCTCGCCCTCGCTGAAGCGGCCCACGTGCTTGTCGTCCATCTGGAGCTCCTTCCTGCGTAGGACTGCGGCGAAGTCTACGCCCGTTGCGCCGGGAGTCCACGCAGCCGGGCGGCTCGGGGCGATGAGTTTCCGGACGGCGGACGGTCTATACGTCGTACAGCACCACTCCGGAGGTCTGAGGACATGAGCACCACCACCGTCGGCCAGGTTCGCGCGATCAGCCTGATCTGCATCGGCTCCGCGGACCAGGACCGGTCGATCGCGTTCTACGTCGAGCAGCTCGGGTTCGAGAAGCGCACGGACGTCCCGTTCGGCGGCGACTACCGCTGGGTCGAGGTCTACCCGCCGTCCGGCACCGCGGGCATCGCGCTCGCGCCGCCGCGCCCGGGGACCCCGGTCACGCCGAGCGAGACCGGCATCACGCTCACGACGGGCGACATCGACGCGCTGCACGCCGACCTGCGCGCCAAGGGCGTCGACGTCGACGCCGAGGTCTCGCGGATGGGCGGCCCGGTGCCGCCGATGTTCTGGTTCCGCGACCCCGACGGCCACTCGCTGATGGTCGTCCAGGCCGCGGACTAGGAGCGCTTGAACGGGTTGCGCGAGCGCTTCCGCTTGCGCCGCTGCTGCCGGCGGTAGGCGACGCCGCCGCCGGCCGCGCCCGCGCCGAGCGCCCCCAGGATCGCGGCGATCACGCCCGGGTGCGCGCGCAGCCGGGCGTACTCGCGCTCGACCTCCGGCCAGACCTGGTTGGCGATCAGGTCCGCGGCGGCGTCCGGCGTCACCTCCAGCTGCGCCGGCTGGATCGGCGGGGCGAACGCCACGCGGATCTTCACCGGCCCGCGCGCCAGCCGGTCGGTCCCGGTGATCGCGCACGGGACGATCGGCGCCTGCGCTTCCAGCGCGAGCCGCGCCGCGCCCTTGCGCGGCCGCCGCAGCCGCTCCGGGTCGCGCGAGCGCGTGCCCTCGGGGAAGATCGCGATCACGCGCCCTCGCTCGAGGTGCACGCGCGACGTCTCCAGCGCCTCCGGGTCGGCCTCGCCGCGCCGCACCGGGTACGCGCCGAGCCGGTTGAGCACGCGCGCGCCCGGCTTGTCGAACAGCTCGCTCTTGGCCATGTAGTGCACGCGCCGCTTCGTCGCCAGCCCGATGAAGAACGGGTCGCTGATGTGGCGGTGGTTGGGCGCGATGATCACCGGCCCCTCGGCGGGGATGTGCTCGCGGCCCGTGACGCTCATCCGGTACCAGACGGCGGCGATCGGCCGCAGCAGGATCCGGGCACCGCCGTAGAAGAACGTCGACGTGCCGTGCTCGCGCGCGTAGCAGTGCGCGTCCTCGTTGGTCATCGGCGCGGGAAACTACCGGGATGGACGGCGGCATCCGCGTACGCGGGCTCACGGTCTCACGCGGCGGGCGGACGGTGTTGCGCGACCTCTCGTTCGACGCGCCGCGCGGCCAGGTGCTGGCGCTCACCGGCCCGTCCGGCGCCGGCAAGAGCACGCTGCTGCGCTGTCTGAACCGGCTGGCCGAGCCGGACGCGGGGACGATCGAGCTCGACGGCGAGGACATCCGGGATCCCCCGCCGCCGCTGCTGCGCCGGCGCGTCGCGCTGGTCGCGCAGCTGCCGGTGATGCTGCCCGGCAGCGTCGCCGACAACCTCGCGTACGGGCTCGACGCGCTGAGCCCGGCGGCGCGCGACGAGGCGCTGCTGGCCTCCGGGCTGGACGCGACGTTCGCCGAGCGCCCGGCCACGGCCCTGAGCGGCGGCGAGCGGGCGCGCGTGGCGCTCGCCCGCGCCCTCACCCGCGGCCCGCACGCGCTGCTGCTCGACGAGCCCACCGCCGCGCTGGACCCGGACACCGCGCGCCACGTCGCGAGCACGATCGTCGCCCTCGCGCGCCGCGACCTCGCCGTGATCGTCGCCACCCACGACCGCGAGCTGGCCGGCGCGGTCGCCGACGCGACGCTGCGGCTGTGATGGGCGCACGGCGAGACGCGGGCGGCGCGCGGCGACGGCGCGACGGAGCCGCCGCATGAGCGCGGCCGTCCTGCAGGTCGCGTGCGCGGTCGCGTTCGTCGCCGGCGCGGCGCTGCTCGCGCACCGGCTCCAGCTCGGCCTCAGCCGCGAGATCGTGATCGCCGCCGTGCGCGCGATCGTCCAGCTGACCGCGGTCGGCGCGCTGATCGCGCTCGTCTTCGAGATCGACGCGCTGGCGCTCGCGTTCGTGGCCGTGATGGTCGTCACCGCGACGCTGACCAGCGGCGGCCGCATCAAAGGCGTTCCGGAGGCCCGCCGGCGCGCCGGCGCGGCGATCGGCGCCCCCGCGCTCGGCGCCGCGGCGATCCTGATCGCGGTCGGCGCGTTCGAGCCGACCCCGCGCGAGGTGATCCCGGTCGCCGGGATCCTGACCGGCGGCGCGATGATCGCCACGACGCTGACCGGCCGCCGCCTGCTCGAGGGCCTGCACGACGACGCCGACGCGATCGAGACCCGGCTCGCGCTCGGCGACCGCCTGCGGACCGCGCTCGCGCCGACCGTCCGGACCGCGATCCGCACCGGCGTCGTCCCCGTGATCGACCAGACGCGCAACGTCGGCCTGGTCACGCTGCCGGGCACGTTCGTCGGCCTCGTGCTGGGCGGCGCGTCGCCCGCCGAGGCCGCGCGCGTCCAGCTCACGGTGCTGCTGACGTTGGTCGCGGTCGAGCTCGCCGCCGCGACCGTGATCGCCGAGCTGATCGTGCGCACGCGCGTGGCCCCCGGCGAGCGCCTGACCGAGGAGGATCAGCGCACGGGCCCGAGCTGAGGCCGCTTGGCGACGCGCCCGTCGCCGGATGAGCGCCCGCGCGCGCGCCGCAGCAGCCACGGCGAGAGGTAGCGCGCGACCCAGACCGAGTGCGACGCGAGCGAGCGCCGGCCGAGCGGATCGGTGAACGCGGCCGCCCACGACGCGTCGGCGTCCGGGAGCCCGAGCGCGTGCGCGGCGGCGGCCGCGATCCGGCGGTGGCCTTCCGGGTTGGCGTGCAGGCGGTCCTCGCTCCAGAGCCGGCGGTCGGACGCCACCGGGTGCGCGTCGAGCTCGACCAGGAACGTGCGCGGCTCGCGCGCGAGCTCCCGGATCGCGGCGTTGAGCGCAATCAGCCGCGCGGCCGCGGCGCGCGCCAGCGGGTTCACCGGCACGGGGTCGGGCAGCGTGAACAGCAGCACGTCGGCGCCCACCCCGCGCGCGGCGGCCGCCATCGCGCCCAGCTCGCCCGCGACCGCGCCGACGTCCACCGCGCGCCGCAGCATGTCG
>DATMGH010000007.1:0-39309 GCA_035555675.1 Solirubrobacter sp.
GGCGGCCTCACGCTGCGGTGTCTCCTCCCACGCGTAGATGCGCTCGGTGAGGCTCGCCGCTCCGTACCCAGAGAACATCGCCATCTCGCGAATCAGGATGTGGGAAAGCGTGTGGACGAGCCAGTAGCGCGTACCCGGAAGTCGGTTGTCAGGATCGTCGATCTTCGCCGTCTCGGAGAAGCGGCGAGCGAAGTTGCGGCGGTGTGCTTCGCGGTGCGCCCCCCATAGCTGGGTGCTCTTGACTTGCTGCTCCCACGCGGCGACTACGTCAAGGTCCAGCTGAAGGAAGATGCCCTCGCCGCGGTCCTCGGTGGCGGGCACCCAGGTCGGCTTGCCAAAACGCGTGAGGTCGACGAGGCGCGAAGCGACATCGTTGACGCGATCTAGCTCGTCGAGCCGTGTGAACCCGAGCACCGCGTTCACACGCTTCATCCGGTTGACTCCGACGACCCGTGCGATGCGTTCGTCGAGCTTCGGTCCACGCTGACGCTCGGTGACCATCAGACCGGAGTTGTTCTGCTGTGCCGGGAATAGCGCCGGCTTCTGCAGGTACCGCCATTCAGGAACAAGTAGCTCGACCGGATCCCAGCTTGCGCGGCGCTGCTCGTGCGCCTCGTCGGACTCCGGTTCGGCGAGCACTTCGGCGACGGCAGCGGCAAGAGCAGCGTCCGAGATGTCGCCGACCTCAATCTTGGCAGCTGTCGCCAGGGCGCGAACGACGCCGAGTTGGTCGCTGAACGGCTTGATCTGATCGACGCCGAGTTCGACTCGGAGCTGGTCGGCGAGTGCTTGCTTCTCCTCAGCGTCTGACCTGGGCATCACGACGACGCTCTGCGTCGAGGGGAACCACAGGTTCGAGGCGCCCATCATGATCAACGCCGGAGCTGCGTCGCAGCCAGGGAAGAACGCGCCGAGGTGCGGATGGCGGCCACGGCACGCTTGTGGCAACTTCTCGCGACCCTTCGCGCCCTGAGCTTCGGCCATACCACGCGAGGCCTCGCAGGCCTGGCAGATGATCGTCGAGCCGACGCTTTTCCCGACGTTCGCGTCCCGCATCTTTAGGTCGGGCGACTCGGCCTTGGAGCATGGCGCTCCACGGTGTACCCATAGCGAGTACGGGAACTCGTCGAGGTGACCGTTCGTACACGTCAGCAAGTGCTGCGCCGGAACCGCGGGACTGCCCTTCTTGCGCCCACGCCCGCCGCGGCCGGGACACGGTTTGTGCGTGATCTGGGCTAGGTCAGGGCGGTAGGGGTGGGTGTTCGTATACGTGAATCGAGGGAGTGGACCAAGGTAGTCGCATCCTGTGCACCGGAACCACTGCGGGAACATCCGCGCCGGCATCCCGAGGTCCGAGCCTTCAGTGGAAATCGCCCCCCTCTTGGGCTGCCACGGGAAGGGACGCAACGCGTCGACCTGATTTCCGAGATGGACACGAACGACGCGGAGGAGCCGTGGCTCGATGATCGGACGGAGGTTCTCGCGGCGCTTCCAGATCGGTTCCCAATCATCCAGTCCAGCCGGCATGACCGAGAAGCCCGGCAGGTCCATGATGGCGCCCGGCCCATACGTGTAGAGCAACGACGACGGGCGCGCCGAGCCGACCTTGGCTCGGTTCTTTGCCTGCCCCTCCTCGGCGTCGCCGAGCGGGTCGAGAGCGACGTTGTTGTCCGGCAACACCGTTGCTGCAGGATCGGTCATGAGTCCTCCTCGCCGGCCGGCAGGACCCACTCGTCGACGCCTTCTGGAGTACGTGCGAAGAGCCGGTCAGGCACCGGGGAGACGAGAATGTTGATCTCGGGCTGTACCTCGCGCATCGAATTCGCAATCACGAACGGCGCTTCTTCGCTGCCTACCCCGGCATCGCGGTTCTCGGGGCTGATGATCAGCGGCAGGTACTTGTTTCCGTCGCCCGTCCGCTCATACACGAGCGTCTTGTGCAACTCCGTGGCGAGGCCAGCGCGGCTCGCCCATCGGTCGATCCGGTTCGTGAGTAGATCGTTTGCGCGCTTGGTCACCTCCTCGTCTCGCGAGGCGGCCAGGATGCGCGACTTGAGTCGACCGATCAAAGCAACAACCGTGTCGTGCTGGGAACCGATCCGGCCGGCGTCGCGCTCCGGCGACAGCCCGTCCGCGATCGTGGCCTGAGCGACCCGGGCGGCACTGATGAGCAACCCGTCCAGGCCGCGCTCAAGTGAGGTTGGCGAGAAAGGAGTCACGGACAGCGCCTCGACCTGCTTGTAGAACGTCTCGTGGTAGTGCCGGAACTGCTCGAAGTGCGCAAGGTCGCGGGGCCGAGCCCAGTTACCCAGCGCCACGACGAGGCCTGGGCGGGCCGCGTCGCGGCCCACGCGAGAGGAAGCCTGGATGTACTCGGCGGTGTTCTTAGGCTGCCCGACCACCAGCATCAGCCCGAGGCGCTGGACGTCGACGCCGACCTGAAGCATCGAGGTCGCGAGCACGACGTCGAACGGCGCCTCACCATCGCGCTGCGAAGGCTTTCTCTTCGCCCGGATGTCGGCGATGCGGCATTGGACCGCAGCGGTCGTATCGAATCGCAGATCGAACTCGAGGCCCAGGCGGTCAAGAATCTTGCCGATGTCCGCTCCAGCGATTCGCGACGTCAGCTCGGCGATGTTCAGGCTTCCAAAGGCGGTCCCGTACCGGCGCGGGAAGCCGGACTCCTGGCGGGGATTGCCGACCCGCGTGCTGATGTCGTCGTCCATGTACCGGCGCATGCCCGCCAGCTCGCGAGTCGCGTTGAAGTAGCCGACGAGCGTCATGTACGGGTCGGCTTCGATGCCGGCGCGATCAAAGAGCGTTTGGCCCGCGAGCAGAAGCACTTCGGCGACTCTGATCTCGGCGCTGGACAGACGCACACCCTGTGCCGAGACACCGACGTAGCGCCTCCCGGGGTTCCGGTCTGAGACGGGCACTTCGCGGGAGAAGAAGGTGTCTGCCACGTCGAGCACCTGCGGCGGAAAGATCTCGACTCTTCGCCCGTAGAGCTGCCGAACCTGCTCGCCCGCGTTACGCATCGTCGCCGTGGACGCCACGATCAAGGGCTTGACAGGAACGCCATCCGGCGTTTCCCAGGAGCACAAAGTCTCTACCGCAACCTCGAAGAGCCCGACCGCGGTGCCAAGCGCACCGGTGATCAAGTGCAACTCGTCCTGGATGATGAGGTCCGGCGGGCGGAGCCGCCCGACGGGCATGACTGACGCGGGCGGATGAACGCCGCTCGCTGCGTGTGACCCCACCGTGCAGCCCGCGTAGTCGGAGTGCACGTACCCGTGGCGTCCGCATCGCTTGCCGACAAATCCGAACAGGGATGCGGCTTCACCTTCGCGCGCTAGGCGGGCGAACTTGTCGACGGTGGCGATGACGAAGGCCGGCGTGAGCCGGTAGATCTCCTCGTCGACCGTCAAGATCGGCAACCCCTCGGACACGCCGCCCCCTTTCGAGAACGGGCAGCGAGCCAGCTCGTCTCCGCAGTGGACGAACACGCGTCGCGTCGTTGGGTCGCCCTTCACGTTCCCGGGAGTGATCTCGGTGCCGCACCAAGGACAACGCTGGATCTGGAGGACGGTGAGCCGGTGCGAGGCTCCCTCGCTGACCTTCTTGAGTTGCTCGTCGGCCTCTTCGAATCGCTTCGGGCTCACGTCCGTGCCGACCCAGAGTCCGATCCTGAAGGGTTCTGGACCCCACGTTTTCTCGTCCTCACGACGCACCAGTTCGGCCGCGCACACCAGCGCAGTTGCACGTTGGAACTGCTGGGCCGTCAGCAGCCGCAGCGTGTACCGCATGAACACGGAGACGCCGTCGCCGCCATCCAGCGGTCCATCCGCGGACTGGACGATCGCCTGGCGACGACGGATCGCGAACGTGTACGCCGCCAGGCCAAGATATGCCTCAGTCTTGCCGCCGCCGGTCGGGAAGAACAGCAGCTCGACCCGCGAGTGATAGTCCGAGCTGCGGAGCTCCGCCCCGGGATGAGTGAGCGCGTCGAGCTGCATCAGGATGAATGCAAGCTGGAACGGCCGCCATGAAGCCACGGGCTCGCCGCCGGCTTCACGCACCTCGAGTTCCTTCCGCGCCTGGGCGCTCGAAAGCGCGGGATCGGTCTTGCGTGCCTCGGCTACTTGCGAGGCGATGCGCTGGTCCCGCATGACCCGGTTCATGAACTGAAAGCACTGCGCCGCGGTCTCGTCGCTTGTCACGAACTTGAGCCCATCGACGAGCCGTTGCTGCGCTCTCCGCGCGTCGTCCAGAACGTGGCCTGCCGTAGCCTGCAGATGGTCCGGTAGGGCCTCGGCCGCGGATGCCTGACCGTCAAGCCAAGCGCCGTAGCCCTCCACCAGGGGCAGAAGCGCTTGCTGCAACTGCTCTGGCGTGGCCCTGGACAGCGTCTGCATCGACAGGTTCGTCCCCTTGACTTCGCCGGCGCGAGTCTGAGGCGTCTCGGCGACCGGTAGCCAGGTGGTCCAGACTTCGCTCGCGGCGCGCGCTCCCTCTCGGACCTTCCAGTCGACCGAACACGTGCGACCTACGGCGAACTCGAGTCGATCCCTGTATTGGAGATCGAGGCGGCGTACCTCCTCGTCGTCTTCGAGCCACATGTGCTCCAACACGTCCCGGACAGGCAGGAACGCCTCGGACCCACCGGCTTCGACGCGCAGTTTCGTCTGAAACAGCCACATGTGGGACGGGATCGGCAGGGGCGTCTCGCGGTCGTTGCACAGCGCAATTTCGATGAGGGTCCGTCCGAGCTCCGGGTCGTCGTATCGGTCGATGCGAAGGCACACGGCGTCGCGCAGACTGACCGTCTTGGTGTGACCGGGTACCAGCGTCGCTAGCTCAATTGCCCGCACTTCCTCCACCGGCGCGCGCTGGTAGTGCCGGATCGGGCGCCCGGCCTTGGTGACTCTGTCCGTCTGCACGGTCTCGTACGTCCCCCACGAGCTCGTGACCGTGAACGAGGCTAGATCTGTCGGCACTTGAAAGCGCAGCCCCATCGACGCTGGGATCATCAGACCCTGCTTGGGCGCGCGATCTTCCGGGTCGTCGTCTTCGCTATCCGCATCGCTCTCGTCGGCGGCGACGGTCGGTACTCCGCGCCCCTCGGACGCCCCCTCGTCGTCGAGCCGTACCTCGACCAGGTCGTCAGCGTCGTCCTGGCCCAGTTCCGAGACTCCTGTACTTGTCAGCTTGACGGGAGCTATCAGGCCAACGAGGTACTGCTGGCGCGGACTGAATGGCAGCACCTCTTCGGGCCCGTGGATCGGCCCGAGCAACTCCCGCTCCAGAATGTCGACGAGATTCTCGCGGACGGTGAACGACGTGCCATCGGGCACGTAGTTGAGCTGGTAGTCCGTCTCGGCCGGCGCCGCCGCGGCAGGATTCTCGACCATGCGCTCAGTTTGCCGAAGACGATCGACTGGCGACTTCAGTCTGCGCGTCGAGACGGCTACTCAGGTGCTCCTGCGGGTGCCACTCCAGGAGCACGCGTTCCTGATCGAAGCATCTCCCAACGACACCGCGACGGATCTTCAAGCTCTTCAGCTGACTCAACAGGACCGCGCGTCGGGCCTGCTCGTTGGAACCCGCGGCGGCCCAGTTCACCTCGACGGTTACGTCTCCGAGCAGCGCGCCGCCCCGTTCGGCAAGCAGCCGGCGCACTAGGTAGGGGTCGAGTGCGGTGCGGCCCATCGTCTGCCGGCACGACGGGCAGTACAAGACGGGCCGGCGCTGATTTGTTCCCCGACACATGTAGACGTCGCACGCATCGCAGCGCGCCACGCGCGACAGGAACGGGCTCGTGGCTTGCCGTTCGTCGCGTTTGCGAGCTTGCGGGACACTCCGCGCGTCGAGCATGTGCTGCAGCGCAGCGAACTCCTCCGGGGTGGTCACGGCGAGCGACTCGTTCACTACCGGAGCGCCATCGTCATCGCGGAGCACCGCGAACGGGTCCGCGCGCTTGGAGCTTCGCGGCCGGCCCGGGTTGTGCGGAGTCATGCCAGCCAGGACCGGATTGCGTAGCAGCCCGTCGACCGTCTGACGGTTCCAGGTCGCACCAGCTGACGAGGGTCGGTTGGGAAGCGGCGCGCCGTTGGCGGTCAACCAGCTAGCGATCGCGTTGACGGTTGTGCCGTTCAGCGCCATCCTGACGGCCTGACTCAGCCAGTTCACGCGCTCGGGGTCCTTGCTCAGCACGCGGCCCGGACCGGCGGGGTTGACGACCGAGCGGTAGCCGTAGGGGACCCCGCCGCCTGGCCACCGACCAGCCTTGAGTAGGTGCGTTCGTGCGGCCCGGACCCGGGCGCGCGTCGCCTCGGACTCCATCTCCCCAAAGACCGCAAGCATCACCGCGAAAGCGCGGCCCTGGGGACTAGTCATGTCGATCGGGTCTTCCACCGCAACGAGACCAGCACCCCGCTGCTGCAGAGTTTCGTCCGCGTGAAGAAAGTCCAGGACTCGCCTGGCGAGCCGGTCCACTTTCCAGATCACCACCGCTTCGAAGTTCCCCGCGGCGAGAAGCGAGGACCAGCCCTCGCGGTCCTCGGGGCGATTGGCCGTCGCGGAGACGCCGTCGTCGATGAACTCCCCTACCACCGCCCATCCCCGCGCTTCTGCGTAGCCGCGGCACGATGCGAGCTGACGGTGGATCGAGACGGATTCTTCCTTCGTGACGCTGAGCCGCGCATAGAGGGCACAGCGGCGAGCTTCGATGAGCTTCATGCTAGTAATCAGATCGGTTCGCTCGCATCGACGCGACGTCGCTCTTGCAGGCGAACGGGACGCTTGGTCTGATCGCGACCAACACGGTCGCGCAGGGCGATAGCCGCGAGGTCGGTTTGGACGCGATGGTCGCGCACGGGTTCACGATCACGCGTGCGATCCAGTCGCGCTCGTGGCCGGCGATGAGCGCGAACCTCGAGTACGCCGCAGTGTGGGGCACGCTCGGCACAGTGGATGATCAGGTTCCGCGCGTCGCCGACGAGATCCCAGTTCGAAGGGTCAGCACCTTGCTGGAAGCGCAAGGCCGCACAGAGGGCAACCCGGCCCGCTTGGCCACGAACGCCGGCATCGCATTCCAGGGCTGCATCGTTCTCGGTATGGGATTCGTTCTCGAACCCGACGAAGCGCAGGAGTGGATAGCCTCGGATCCGCGAAACGCCGAAGTGCTCTTTCCGTACCTCAATGGCGAAGACCTCAACTCGCGTCCGGACGCATCGGGACGCCGCTGGGTGATCGATTTCGGCGACCGCACCGAAGCCGAGGCGGCAACCTACGAACTGCCCTACGCTCGCGTATCAGAGCTAGTCAGACCGGAGCGGGCCAGTAAGCCCAAGGCGGTGCGAGATGCTCCATGGTGGCTGTTTCTGCGGGCGCGCCCAGCGATGCGAAAAGCAATCGTCGATTTGTCGGAAGTTCTGGTCATCGCTCGTGTCAGCAAGACCGTGATGCCGATTCGAGTGCGGTCAGGACAGGTCCCGAGCGAGCAATGTGTGGTGTTTGCCTCTGACGACTTCAGCTTCCAGGCAGTCTTGTCATCGAGTCTTCACCAGATGTGGGCGATCACCTACGGGTCGGGCATGCGCAACGATCCGCGCTACACCCCGTCGGACGTGTTCGAGACGTTTCCGCGTCCAGCGTCGAACGACTTGTTGGAATCAGCCGGCCGCAGTCTTGACGGCGAGCGTCGCGAGATCATGCGCCGGCGCGAGCTCGGGATCACGAGGCTCTACAACCTCGTTAACGACGCTCAGCTTCCTGATGCTGTCGACCGGGATGTCGCGCGTATACGAGCGCTTCACGCGGAGCTTGATCACGCGGTACTCGACGCATATGGCTGGGCCGATGTTGAGCCGAACCACGGATTCCACACGTTCAGAACCATGCAGCGCTGGACGATGAGCGCGACAGCGCGCGTCGAAGTGCTCGATCGTCTGCTCGACGAGAACCACCGACGCGTGCGCAAGTCAATGGGCTGACGCTATCGCGCTGGTCGACTCCCCTGCTCGGCGATGGTTCAGAAGCAGGAGTCGATCGAGTAGCTCGATGCGGGAACTCGGGCCGACCGCCCATCGCTGGACCTGCCTGTACCAATGGAATCCGTGATCGAGTAGCACGCCATCCCAGCCATAAGCGTCCGTCGCCGCCTCGTCAACGGCCACGTGTAGTTCACGCAGTCGGTCGACGTCCTTATCGCCCAGGCTCCCTGGATCGTTTACAAGGTTGTAGAGCTGTGTCAACCCGAGGCCGCGACGGATCATGATTTCTCGGCGATCCGCATCGAGCGCCCGGCCTGCGCGCTCAAGTTGATCCGTCGGCGCCGGCAGAGGGAGCGTCTCGAACGCGTCAGACGGCGAGTAGTTCGTGTCCGACCGCATCGTGGACGTGTACTTCATCGTCCACAGATAGTGCAGACTCGATGACAAGACGGCCTGGTGGGCATACGAGTCGGTCGCGAACACACCGAGCTTGTGGCTGAAGACCTGTCCCGTGGAGAGCCGCATCGGCATCACTGTCTTGCTGACAAGCGCGATGACCAACACCTCAGGCAGTTCTGAGATCGCCCTTCGAAGCGCCGGACGCCTCTCGCCGTACTGCCACCAACGCTGCGGGAGCGGTCGCCTCAGGACGTAGCTCCCGTCCGGCTTCTGTCGTTGCCGCTCTGGCTTGACACGCGCCTCCAGTCGCTCGAAGGGCTTCGTGAATGTCGCGGCTTGTTCTTCGGTGCGGTCGTTGAAGTCGATCACCCAGCGGCTGGCGGAGCTGTCCGGGCGTGAGTTGAGGTCTTCACCGTTGAGGTAAGGGAATAGGACCTCGGCGTTGCGGGGATCGGCGGCTATCCACTCCTGCGCTTCAGTGGGATCAAGAACAAATCCCATCCCCAGCACGATGCATCCCTGAAAGGAGATCCCGGCGTTCTCCGGCAGCCGGACCGGATAGCCCTCTGCTCGTCCGCCGGGTTCGAGCAGCGTGCTGATCCGCCGGACCGGTACGTCATCGGCGACGCGCGGGACGTCCTCGGCGACGGGGCCGCGCGTGCCCCACACCGCCGCGTACTCCAGGTTCGCGCTCGCCGCCGGCCACGAGCGCGACTGGATCGCACGCGTGATCGTGAACCCACCGGCGGCCATCGCGTCCAAACCGACCTCGCGGCTATCGCCCTGAGCGACCGTGTTGGTTGCGATCAGACCAAGCGTCCCGTTCGCCTGCAAGAGCGACGTCGCACGCAAGAAGAAGTACGCGACCAGATCGGCGCTACCGCGACGGCCCTCAGCCAGAACGTTCACGAACCAGTCGCGCACCGGCGTGCCCATGGCTCCGGTCAGTTTCTGGCCACCCAGGAACGGCGGGTTGCCGATGATGGCGTCGAAACCGCCGTTGTCGCTCATGACATCGGCGGCCTCTATGCTCCAATGCAGCGGCTGCCAGCGGTCGTAGTCGGTAGCGACGGTGGGCGTGAGTCCTCGCTCCACCAGCTCGAGGAGCGCTGCGTCGTTCGGTCTATCGCCACGAGCGCCCGGGAACGCTTGCTTCGCCGCCTCGCGCAGCTCCTCGTACGCCCTGTCCAAGGCCTTGCCCGGCTTGCCGCCGAAGGGCAGGCCCGCCGCGACGACCCCGTCCGCGAGGCGTCGGCAATCTGCGGTCAAGACTCGCAACTGGGCGAGCTGCCGACGCTTGGCGGCGCTGGAACGAGCGGGGTCCGCATCGTCTACGGGCGACGCAAGGCTCTCGCGCAGCGCGACGGCCCTATTGACGATGGAATCAACGTCAACATCGAAGTAGTCGAACTTCTGCTGGGTCAGGGCCGTCAACGGGTCGACGTGCAGAGCGCGGATCTGCTTCGCGTCCGTCAGCCCGAGGAGCGAGTTCCCGAGGAAGACCTTGTCATCGACGAAGGAGAACGGAAGGTCACGGTCAAGCGAGACGAGCCAGAGGGACAGCTTGCACATCTCGATCGCCATGTCGTTGATGTCCGCTCCGTACAGGCAGTTGGCGACGACCTGGCGCATGGCGCGCGAGTACAGATCCTTCCGCGCGACGTTTGCTGGGTCCTCTGCGGTCCACGCTTCTACGACGCGCTCAGCCAGGTATCGGGCGGCTGCGACGAGGAATGCTCCCGAGCCGCACGCGATGTCGGCAACCTTGAGATCGAGGATCTCGTTGGACGCCTTTAGCTTCCACTCAGCCTCATTGGCAGTCTGGTGTGGTCCCGGCAAATAGCAAAGAGGCTGGAGGGCGTGCAGCACGACCTCTTCAGCCAGCGACTTTGGCGTGTAGTGAGCTCCGGCGTTCTTCCGTGACGGAGTCTCCTTAAGGAGGAGCGCCCCTTCGAGGACTATGACCGGCCGGTTGCGAAGATCAAGACGGACTAGCCCCAACCAAGGCTTTACGCGATCACGGAGCTCCAGATCGTCCCCGACCGCTTGGGTGAGCGCGCTCACGACACCTGGTTCCTCGGCAGCGTCGATCGACTTTGCGATCGCTGCTGCCGACGGCGGTTTGGCCGACGGCTGGTCTTCCTTGACCCAGTCGCGGATCGCGGCAGCCAGCTTCGGTCGCGTCGTGTGTTGCTCCGCCATGGCTTCGAGCTTCGTCAGCGGGATCTCGGGCTCTTCCCCAAGAGTGCCCTTGAGACCGAGCGTGACTTCATCGGCCACCGTGACCGTGTAGCCGAGAAGCCCTTCGTACATGTAGCCGATCTGTTCGACGTCGATGTCGCGGAATGAGATGCGCCGCGCTTCACCCTTGATGTCGGCTATCTGCACCGAGCGCAGCACGTGGAGCATCACTCGATCGGACACGCTGATCGCGAGCGCTCCCTGTTCGCTCGTGGCGGCGATGAATGGGAATCGGCCAGGATCGAAGAGGGAGCCACCGTACGCCGGCATCCGAAGGTTCTCGAACGTCGCCCCGCGGAAAAGCGCATTGCTGGTCGCCAGCAACCGGTGCCAGGTGAGCGAGGTGGAATCGAGAGCCTCCTGACTTTCCTCACTCTCTCGCACGACGAGCCGTTCAAGCTCTCCGGACATGCCGTACCCCTGCTCGAACAGCTCGCCCGCCGGCAGCAGCCCGCGCTCCTCGGCGAAGAGCAGGAAGACAACGCGCATCATCACCGTGACGGCGGCTTCGTAGCTGTCGCGCGAGCGTGAGGGAAGGGGATCGGGCTGGTTGCGTCGCCGAGCGTCCGCTGCTGATTCCGAAAAGGATTGAATGAGCAGCTCGACCGCCCGCCGCACCTGGGCGCCAAGAGCTTCGGTGATTTCTTCCGCGGCGGCCACCGACTGCTCGAAGAGCACCGGCAAACGCTCGCCAGGGTCTCCGCCGATGATGTACTGGCGCCCGATCAGCGCGAGGAACGCGTCTCGAGTGCGGGGCTCCTCGACCCATGTGAGCGCGTCCACGACCCCGGAGGCGACCATCGCACCTTCGCGTGCGCATACGAGCCCCCACCAGCGACCGTCGGTGACGATGCCGACCGAGATCGAGCTCGCCCGAAGCATCGCTTCAACGCGGTCGATTGGGTTGGCCGCCCATAGATCGCCAGGTACTTCCCGCAACGACTCGACGGGATCGATCACGTGGACGATCGCACCCGTGCCCTCAGCACCGTTCAGCGTCGCTTGGGCGCGGACGGTCACGACCCGATTCGGCGAGTGGGCCTCGACGTCCGCAGGCTCGCCCCACTCCAATGACTCCGCCCACCCGGCGACGTCACGCAGCAGAGTCTTCACCCACTCGTCGCGGGCTACGCGGTACGCGTCGATGACCGTCTCAACGTCGGAAGTGCGATCAAGCAGCTCCCACGCCGACTCGAAGTTCTTGCGAGCGTCAGCCAGCGCCTCCCTACGGGCACTTGCCAGCACGGGCATGCCCTCCGGCCATACGCGCTTCAACGCCGGTACGGCAAGAAATGGGCCATCGGTATCTACCAGTTCGAGCCACGCTCGATGCAGGTCGGTGGCGCTCAGCGTCGGGCGGCCGCGGGTCACTCGGCGAGGAATAGCTACCGCCACCCGTCCGTGTCGGCGCGTGTCAGCGCGAACACGACAGCAGCAGCCGTCGTGTGAGGCTTCACCTCCGCGTAGCGATCATTGATCGCGGCAACCTCGCGCGCCTCCTCGTCATCGAGCTCATCAAGCCGGCGAGACATCGACTCGACATCCCGTCGCCACTGCCGCTGCTGATCAGCGTCCGTGAATAGCTGACCGGCCGCCTCTGCTTCCTCCAGGCGTACACGCTCGAGCGAGTCGCGCAGATTGGCCCGGAAGGCCGCAAAGATCTCATTCGCACGCTGGACGTCTGCACTTTGCCTGCGGCCAAGCTGTTCTGTGACGAGGTTGTGGCGACGATGAGCTCGCGCCTGCATGGACTCCTCGAGCCGAAACCGAAGTGGATTGTCCGAGACGTTCCACATCTCGCAGAGCTGATCACGAACGGGCCGGTCGGCGACTGTGAGGTTTGCCTGGTCGAGAGCTTTGTCGAGGGCCGACTCGGCACGTTCCTCGGCCATGGCCCGTCGGCCGCGGAGCCGGACGCCAGCGAGAAACACCTCCTCGTGCAGCCGGACGCCGCCTCGTCCGACCAGAACCATGCGGGTGACGGCCGCAACGAACGACTCATCCAGGTCGTCGACGATCACCGCAGTCACGCGACGGAGGGTCGAGTCGACGCTCCACAACGATCGCCGCAGCAAGCGCTGCGCCTTCTGCACGATCGGGTGCCCGAGGTGGACGTACACGAGATCAGCTCGGCCGTCGGCGGCGTCGGGATCGAACGTGATTGGCCGCAGCACACCAGGGTTCAGTCGAGTGTCCAGCCCTCGCAGCGTGTCGTGCCAACCGGAGCTGAGCGGCGGTAGGTCGAAGACCTCGGCGTCAGTGTCCTCCGCGAACTGATCGTTCGGGACAAGCGGCAGCTGATGATTGATCCGCAGGGCGGTGTCGACCACGCGTCGGAGGTTGGCTGGGTCGAGATGCATCTCCGTACGAGAATCTCGATAGCCGTGCTCGAGCTGAGTCAGGCGGGAGCTGAGCTCGATGCCACCCGCGAGCGCGGCGTTAATGACCTCGTTGGAGTCGACACCACGAGCCTTCGTGGTGGACCGCGCACGCCGGCCGAAGTGGCGCTGGATCTCGTCGCCAACGACTTGGTTGGCCGAGCCGAGGTCGTACTCGACCTGCGCGATCTTGCGGCCGATGATCTGCATGAACCGCAGGTCAGCGCCGTAGGTCGAGGAGTCCATCACGGGCACGAAGTGGTAGACGTGCGGTTCCTCGGTCTGGCCATAGCGATCGATGCGACCGATTCGCTGCTCCAGACGCGACGGGTTGAACGGGATGTCGAAGTTGACCAGGCGGTGGCAATGCGTCTGAAGGTCGATCCCCTCCCCCGCAGCGTCAGTGGCGAGCAGCACGCGAACGGGCTCCGTCGACGGATCTGCCGTGAACTGGGAGCGGATGTACTCCCGCTCCTCCGGCGGAGTCGATCCCTGAATCACCGCGAGGCGCTCGTTGGTGAACCCGCGTTGCCGGAGGACTCGGGTGAGCCAGTCGACGGTATGGGCGTATTCGGTGAAGACGACCACGCGCTCGTTGGTCCAGTACTTGTCCTCAGGCCCGCAGACCGCCTTCAAGAACGTAATGAGCTGCTCAAGCCGAGAGTCGGAGCGGCTCTCGTAACCCAGCCCCCAGCTCGCCAAGGCCTCGAGCTGCCCAGGCTCCGCCCCCACGAGCGGATCGGAGCGCTTGGACTCACGCAGCTTCTCCGCTTCGTCTTGTTCCCAGAGCCCTTCTTCCTCGTCGGACTGGCCTTCCCCGAAGATGTCGTCGTACTCGTCGTCGGAGAGGCCGTGCCTCGCCCTCGAGGACAGGTAGCTGGTGAGCGTCATCCCGAACGCGAATGGGCTCGAGAGGAACCGCTTCTTGAGCAGCAGCGTGACGATGTCACCGCCGGCCCCGGTCCCGTTCAGCTTCGCGCTCTTGGTGACGATGTCGTCGAGCACGGAGAACATCTGTTCCTCCGATTCCGACGGCGTAAAGCCGATCGTCTCCACGACCCGGCGTTTGAACCCCTTACCCGCCAAGTCGGTCTTGAGCCGCCGGACCGTAACCTCTTTCAGCGCCGTGGAGTCCAGGTTCGCCCCGCGCGCAAACCGCCGCGGGTCGATCATCTCCATCAGTGCGGTGAACGACTCAGGGTGCCCGTTGTGCGGCGTCGCGCTGAGAAAGAGCCGATGCTCGCACTTCTCCGCCAGCTGCCGGACGGCGACTGTGCGCTGTGTGTCGACCGCATACCCGCGGCCGCCGGCAACCGCTGACGGGCTCGACGGCGCGACGTGGTGCGCCTCGTCGACCACCACGATGTCGAACGCGTGACGGCTGCCGGTCTTCGGATTCGCCACCCTCCCGTAGACCTCACGCAACAGCCGCTGAGCACGCACCTGCGGTAGCCAAGCCATGCTAACGATCACGCGCGGAAAGAGCTGGAACGGATTGGCGTGGAGACCGTGGCTGCGGCGAACTTCGGCCATCAGCGCAGAGTTCACGATGACGAACTCGAGGCCGAACTTTTCCCGCATTTCGTCCTGCCACTTCAACGAGAGACTCGGCGGGCACACGACGATCGCGGTGCGCGCACGGTGTCGCAAGAAGAGTTCCTGGACCACCAGTCCAGCCTCGATCGTTTTGCCGAGTCCAACATCATCAGCGAGCAACAGGTTCGCGCGCGGAGCACCAAGCGCTCGCCGGAGCGGCTCAAGCTGGTACGCCTCGACATTGACCCCGGACCAGAAGGGGGCTTGGTAGCGGTTGGGATCCGCGCTCGTGACCGCGCCCCACCGCATAGCGTCGATGAACCCGGCAAGTGTCTCAGGCTCGTCGAACCCATCGGGGTGCACCACGTCCGGCAGCCCCTGCGCGGGAGTCACCGTGTGGCCGACCTCGAGTTCCCACACAACGCTGAGCTGCGCACCCAAGCTTCCCTCGTCGAGAGACTGCAGGTCGACGACGTGACTAAGTTGCGCGATCCCGTCGTCTGCTGGGCTTCGCGGAAGACCCTGCGCCTGCACGTTCGACACTGCCCAGGTTGAGCCGCGGACTTCCACCACCTGTCCGGGCTCCGGGAGGGTTGGCATGGGCGGTCCAGCAGCCATTACCAGCTCGCCACGTTCCGGACGGGTTGAGGATTAGCGATCGGGCCCGGTTGATTGAGCGACCACACCCCGCGCATCCTTGAACGCCCGAGTACGCCACGACCGTCTCGGGTGTCGCTCAGGTCGCGGTGATGCCGCTCGGCATCACCATCCCGGACA
This sequence comes from Solirubrobacter sp., assembly GCA_035555675.1. Lineage (GTDB taxonomy): Bacteria > Actinomycetota > Thermoleophilia > Solirubrobacterales > Solirubrobacteraceae > Solirubrobacter. Next base: position 15,326 of record DATMGH010000007.1, read on the forward strand.
ACTGAGTGAGCGTTCAAGCGCATCGGCGCCACGATATCGGCGCCGCTCCGAACGCGATGCAGAGGCTATGTGTGCGCGAGGTCGCGGAGCTTGTGCCGTGCGCGCTGGAGGGCGTTGTTCACTGCCCTTGGCCGGGTACCGAGTGCGGCGGCGATCTCCTGGTAGGAGTTGTCCGTAGCGGCCATGCCGAGTGCCGTCCGCTCCAGAGACGACAGGATGCGCGCACGGTCGATGATCTCGCCGAGGCGTTCGCGCGCAAGGGTCTTGAGCACCGGGTCTGTATCCGGATCGCGCTCGGCCTCGAGGGCAACGAGAACCTGATGGGAGCCGCCGTCCCAAGTCTCTGATCCGTTGGTTCGATCCAGCGACTGCGCCGCTGTGAGCACGCGGTGCTTGCTGGCCGTCGCCGCGCTCACAGCCATCCGAGCCTCGCGGGTCGCGCACAGCCACGCGAAACTGCTGAACGGGACGCCGCGAGTGCCATCCCAGGTGCGCATCGCTTCGGTGACGCCCCACCGAGCTTCCTGAGCGAGATCCTCGCGGTCGCCGCCGGGCAGGAAGAACCGACGAGCGATGTGGCGCACCATCGGCTCGTACTCCGTCAGGAGCTCGGCCTGCGCGGCCGAGTCACCGGCCTGCGCGGCGGCGATCAGGCGTCGTTCTCGTGACGACGTCGCCTGCGGTTGGGGATCGGATCCAGACATGGCAGCCGACCGTAAGCGCGGGTTTTGACGATTCCGCGATCCACCCCTGCGACTCCGACGTCACGGACCATCCCGGGCGCCGTCAAGCCCGCAACGAGAGTGCGACGAACTGCAACGACTTCGCAAATTGTTCGCGACCGAAGTGCAACTTCTGCGGCGAGGCGCGCGCGGGCCGACAGGCTGCGGCCCCATGCAGGGATACGGTCGATCGGGTCATGTCGAGCATCGACATCGTCACGCTCGTCGCGGAGCCGGGTCCGCCGGTCCTAATCGCTCTCGCCGGGGCGGCCCTGACATGCGCTGGAGCGAGACTCCGTCGGGTCACCGCGAGTCCGGCCCCGTCGGTCTCGGCACGAGAGGCGCCGGCCCCGGTGGGTCCCGGCGCTCGTGACCTCGAAGCGGTCGAGCCGCTCAGCCGCGTCTTCGACCGCAGCCGGCGCCTGATGGTGGCCGAGCACGCCGTGGCGCGCGAGCTCGCCAAAGCCTCCGCCTGCGACTGGATGATCGAGCGGGCCGTCATCATCGGCGCCCACCGGGTCCCTTTTGTGGTCTTGGGACCCGCCGGTGTGTTCGTCATGTGCGCCACCGACGGCGCCTGGACGCAGCACGACCTCGAAGCCCTCTCTTCGGCGGGCGACGCGGTTCGTGGACACCTCGTCGGCTACGACGGACCCGTTCACGCCGTGGTGTGTCTCGCGTTCGATCAACAGCCGCCTCGCACGTGGCAGTTCGCCGCCACGGGATGGCGCGAGGGGTGGTTGGTCGGTCTTGACGACCTCTGGCCGTGGATGAACACATGGCCCGGCGACGAGGGAATCAACGCCGACGATGTCCGGCGACTCGACTTCGCATCGGGACCTCGATGGGATCGCGACCACGCGACTCGGCTCGCGCGCCACGTCGGTTGACGGCCGCGATGTCATCACGCGAACCCATGCGAGGCAGGGCACGCAACCTCAAGCCAGCCGCGCATCTCGCGCGGCATCGGCGGATCACAGCACGGGGCACGGACTCGCAGCGCCGCGAGACTGCAGCAAGCCTTCACCAGTGGCACGATCTGGATGGGAGCAGACGATGGACGGGCGAGACGTACGACGGTGGCCGGCAAATTTCTTCGCGGAGGCTTCATGCGGTTTCCGCCTAGAGGGATAGATGGTCGCTTTCGCCTCACCCACGCCGTTAGAGCAGCTCGCCGAGGAACGCGACGCGCTCGTCACCTGGCTCGCCGGCGAGTTCCCGCGCTCGCTCACGCTGGAGGACGCCGAGGACATCGTCTCCGACGCGCTCCCCGCGCTTGCCGGCGATCCGCAACTCCCGCCGCGCGGACGGCGTCGGCGTAACTATCTCCGTAGCGCGCTCAAACGCGACGCGATCGATGAGCTGCGGCATCGCCACGGCCGGGATCTCCGCGACGGTCCGCGCCAGTTCGTGCCGCTCGGTCGCGCTGGTGTCGTGCCCGGCGTTGCGCCGGAGGATCACCTCGAGGAGGCGCAGTCCCGCGCTCACTACCGAGCAGCGGTCGAGCGAGCGATGGCCCGCCTGGAGAGCGGTGACGCCGAGCTCCTACGGCTCCGCTACCTCGAGCAGCGGCCCCCGGCCGAGATCGCTGCGGAGCTCGGGCTGTCACGCACGCAGTACGAGCGTCGCCTTGCCCGCGCCGGACAGCACGGGTTCGTGGCGCTCACCGCCGCTGAATCGAGCCCGACGTGCGGCCCGGTGCGACAGCTCCTGCGCACGGGCAAGCTCAGGACGCGCGACGACGTCGCCCGCGTCGACATCCACCTGCTCGACTGCTTGCACTGCCGCGCCTTTGCCGCCCGGACGCGAAGCCTGCTGGAGATCATCGGCCTGCCGATCGTGGCCACCTGCGAGCGCGTCGCCCTCAAGGTGGGATCGCTGTTCGGTCGGGGCGGGGAAGCCGCGGCTCGCGAAGCGCACGACGCCGCGATCGCCGGTGGGACCGCAGTCGGCGCCGGCACGGCACTGACGGCCGGCCTCGGCACGAAGGTCGCCGTCGGCTGCGCCGGCATGGCGATCGCCGCAGTGTGCGCAGCTCCACTCGTCAGCGAGTTCGCACCCAAGACGTCGCCCGAGCCGCCCTCGCAGCAGGCCAGCACCAAGCAGCGTGCGACGAAGCCGCGAGCCGCCAAGGCCACGGCGATGCCATCTCCGGTTGTGACCACGGTCGCCACGGTCATGGCGACGGTGACGCCATCCAAGACAACCGCTCCGACCAAGAAGTCGAACAAGCAGAGGCTCACCCGCCAGAAACGCAAGGAGCGGAACCGTGTTGCCAGCGCGCGCGAGTTCGGGCCCGAGTCGGCGAAGCCGACGGCGACCGGCTCGAGCAAAGCGACGGCGGCCTCAGTGTCCAGCAGCTCGGCCTCGAGTGTTCCTCCTCCCCCACCGCCGCCGCAGTCGACTGCCGCGCCGACGGCGCCCAAGAGCTCGTCCTTCAGCGAGGAGTTCCGACCATGACCGCATGCACACGCTGGCTCGCCGTAATCGTGATCATGACTGCGACCACGCTCGCCGCGTCGGTCCCCGCTGGCGCGGGCACGGCGACGGTCTACCAGTGCACGGGTCCTGGCGGCCAAGTTGTCAGCACCGACCTGGTCACCAGCTCGGTGGCCTGGGCTTCGACGTTGCGCAATTGCGGCAGCCCGTACTGGCCGTGGGGGTTGATGCTGGACACTCCCGGCACACCCGGCACGAGCCGGCTGGCCGGCCAGTACGGCGAAGCGCTGGTCAACGCGCCCCCCGCCACGCTCATCACCGGCGGCACGCTCACCCGCCAGATGCTGAACTACCACTACGAGGGCGGCAAAGTCGGCTCTTCCTACGGCTTCGGCTACTCGCTACGTACTGCCGATGGGCAAGCCATTGATATCTGCGGCGGCGCGGCGCCGCAGGCTCCGGACAACTGTCTGCCGCAGCCCGACGGGCTCGCGCGCTTCACCAACCCGGTGCGCGACATCAGCCGCACCCGCGGACCCGTGCCCCAGCCGGTCGTCACCCCAACGCTGCGTATTGCGGTCGGTTGTTTTCTCGGCCGCAGCTCCGAGGGCGGCGGCGGGCTCTGTTATCTCTACACCGGTCGCGAGGCGCTCGGGATTTCGCAGATGGCGCTGCGCGTCGCCGAGACCGAGGCGCCCGCGATCCGGTCGGTGTCTGGCTCGCTGGTCTCCGACGCGCCGGTACGCGCGCGCGGCATCGCCATCAACGCCTCTGATGCCGGGCTTGGGTTGTTCCGCCTGTTGGTCTACGTCGACGGCGCGCTGACCGAAGCACAGCCGTTCGACGCGTCAAGCCCCGCGTGCGCGGATCTGAACCCGGCCACCGCCGACCCATACGAATTGCCCGGCGGCTATGTCTGTCCCACCGGCTCAACCTCACGCGGCTTCTCGCTCGCCAGCCTGCCTGCCGACGGGCAGCACGAGATCCGCGTGCTCGTCGAAGATGCAGCCGGGAACGCGACCGTCGCCCTACAACGCACCGTCACGTTCGCCCTGCCTGCCAACGGACTGCGCTGCCCAGCCGACGGCTGCGTCGTACCCCGTCCCGCACCCAACGGGATCAACGCCACCTCCGACGCCAAACTGAGCGTCACCACAAAGGGTCGAACCCAGCGGCGCATTGGCTACGGGCAACGAGCCGCGATTGTCGGCACCGTAACGACATCGACGGGCGTCCCGATCATTGACGCCACGATCGACGTCTACAGCCTCGTCGACGTTCCTGGGGCCGTGTGGCAGGCCGCTGGCAGCGCCCGCACCGATGCTCGAGGCCGCTTCCGCTATTCCGTCCGCGTCGGCCCGACGCGGACCTTCCGTTTCGCCTACCGCACCCACGTTGGCGACGCCGAACCAACCCGAACCGCGGGCGTGCGCATCGGCGTCCGCGCCGGCGTAAGCGCCAAAGCACGTCCGAATCAGGTGCCTCCCGGCGGACGCGTGCGCGTGACTGGACGGCTGCGCGGTGCAGCCGTCCCCGCCTCAGGCGCCAACGTCGAACTGCAGGCCCTCGACGGCCGCGAGTGGAGAACGTTCAAGACGCTTGCCGTGCACCGCGGCGGGCGCTTCTCCTACCGCTACCGCTTCCGCCACACCACCCGCGACGCCCGTTTCCTGTGGCGCGTCTACGTCCGCAAACAAGCGGCCTTGCCCTATGCCGCGGCCGCATCGCGGCCTTTCTGGGTGGTGGTCCAGCCGTGAACCAACGCGTCTCAGTCGCCGTGGCCGCGGTACTTGCGCTCACAGCGACGACGGCTCCCTCCCCGGCCGGCGCGGAAGAACTTACCCTGACCGCACAGGCCGTCGCCGCTCGTGGCGAGTTCCTCACGCAGGTTGCGCCACCGGAGACCCGCGGAGTCCTCTGCCTCGTCGACTCCGGCGTCGACTTGAACCCCGACACCGAGCCGATCCTGGTCGGGCGCGAATCGGTGCTCGAAGGCACCGGTGACGACGTCACCTCGTACCACCACGGCACATACGTGGCCATGGTTGCTGGGGCTGCCGCCAACGGCTGGGGCATGATCGGCGCGTGGCCGCACCTGCGCATCCTGTCCGTCCGTGCGCTGCCGGAGGGGACCGAGCACCTGAGCGGCGACGCCTATCGCGCGGCGATGCTGCGCTGCGTGCAGGCCAAGACCGTGCGGGGGATCGACATCCGGGTCATGGAGCTCGCCCTCGGCGGACGAGCGATCGACCGCCCCGAGTCTGAGCTCGCGGGGTTGTCGGACGCCGTCGCCTATGCGCGCCAGAACGGCATTGTCGTCGTCTCCGCCGCGGGAAACGACGCGGGAGCCCTCAACGTGCCGGCGGCCGTGCCAGGGGTCATCTCCGTGGGCGCAACCGATCGCGCTGGCGCGTTGTGCACGTTCTCTTCGCGAGGTCCCGACCTGGACGTCACCGCGCTCGGGTGTCAGATGGACGTCACGATGCTGCCGGCCGGCGATGTCGGTGTCGGACAGAGCACGAGCCTGGCCTCGGCGTATGTCGCCGGCGCCGTCACCGCGCTTCGGTCCTACCGGCCGGACCTCACGGTCGCGCAGACGGAGGAGCTGGTGCGCGGACCGCTCGACATCGGAGCGGCGTTCCGAGCTGCGGGCTTGACCGCGCTCGCGGACTCCTACGTCGCTCCGCCGCCTGCGCCGATCCCTTCGCCGGCGGTCGCGCCGTGCAACCCGCGTACGCACGTGTGCACGACACCCCGCGTGAGCAAGGTGCGCCGGGCGCGAGGACGCGTCATCATCCGCTTGCGTTCGGTGCCGAAGGGCGTGCGCGTCAAGGTGCGTGTGAACGGCAAGCCGAGACGCCACACGACCCGATCACGCGTGATTTCCGTGAAGTCTCGGAGAGTCAAGATCGTGAGCATCCGCTTCGTCGCCAAGGGCTTGGAGCCGTCACCGCCGGCGGTGGTTCGCCCGGCGCGGCGATCGTCGCTATGAGCCAGGCGTCTCGAGCGGCGGCTGTGGCGCTGGTCGCGGGCGCCGCGATCTACGCGCCCGCCGTCGCTCACGCAGGTACGTACGAAGTCGTGAGCTGCGGTGCTGCCGGCGGGATCAATCGAGCGTGGACTCCCTTTATCGGCGACGCCGCGAGCCTCCGGGCGGAGGACAGTTGCTCCTCGATCGTCGGAGGGGCTGAGGACGGGCTGCTCGCCGTGGACCGTATCCCGGGCCCGCCCAACACTCCCGCTGGCGGAGAGGCAGGGTGGCGACTCGCCGCCCCGCCGGGCACGCGGATCACGAGGCTGACCGCGCACTATTACCTCGGGCAGAGGAGTGCAGGGGAGTGGTTGCCGTTCATCCGCACCGCGGAGGGAGCCGTCCTGCAGAGCTGCGTCCCGACGGGCGGTCAGACGACCTGCGAGCGGGGCTCTACGCCCTACTCGCCCATTGGGCCTGCTGACACGTTCACCATCGACACCGCAGGCATCGACATCGGGGTGCGTTGCGCCATTCCGAGCGGGCAGTGTGGCACCGGAGCCAGCCTGCACCACGTGTGGGCGGCCCTCTACGGCGCACGAGTTCAAGTTTCCGATCAGGCGGTGCCCTCGGCACCTACCGCGAGTGGGACGCTATGGCGTGACGGCTATCACCGAGGGATCGAGACCGTTGCGATCACGGCCAGCGACACAACGGGCATCCGCGCGACTCGCCTGCTCGTTGACGACCAGGTCCGCGTCTCGGAATTGCGCGCGTGCGACTACACGCTGCTGATCCCGTGCAGCAACGGCTCGGGCGGAGCGCTGACGCTGGACACGCGAACGCTGGCCGACGGGGTCCACAACCTCGACGCCGTCGCCGAGGACCCGGCCGGCAACATGACGAAGGTCAGCCGTTCGATCACGGTCGACAACGAGGCGCCCGCGGCACCGGTCGGCCTCGTTCTCGATGGGCGTCCCCGTCGCTCAGTGAACGGCTTTGCCGTCCGCTGGCAGCTGCCGCCCGGTCAGGTGGCTCCAATTACCGGAGCGCGGTGGTCACTCTGTCCTGCGTCCGGGACGACTGGGTGCGTAACGGGCGCCGCGGCGGCCGCGGGTGCCGACCGGCTCGACGGCCTGGCGATGCCATCCGCCGGCGACTGGGATCTCCGCGTCTGGCTGGAGGACGCGGCTGGCAACTCGAGCGCGGAGCGAGCGGCCGGGCCGGTGCGGATGACGCTGCTCAGCGCTCGCGACCCGAAGGTCCGTATCCGAAGTGTTCGCCGAAAGGGGCGGCTCGTGCGCGTCAGCGGCGTTGCCGCGGCGCAGTCGGGCCGCGTGGCCGTGAGCGTCGAGCGTCGAGTCGGCAACCGTGTGCTCCACGTCCGTGGCGTCGTTCGTATACGAGCGGGTCGCTGGAGCCGCCAGGTCCGGCTGACGTCGCGCATGGCTCGGTTGAAGAAGCTGACCGCCGTTGCTCGCTTCGCCGAGCAGTCGGGCTTTAAGGCAACGACAGCGCGACGAGCAGTTCCCCGATGACCGCGCGGAGGTACGTCGCGAGATCCGCCTTCCGAGTAGGAACCATCCTCCGGAAGGCCTGCCAATGCGCCTCGCTTCAACTGCATCGACCGCCCCGCCCATGCCGAACCGTCAGCCGGATCGGCGCAGACCGCGACGACGGCGCGCAACGTGCAACCGCTGCGAGCGTTGCGAACGCGAGCCCGATCGCCACTGCCGAGCGTGCGCAACGCGCATGCACCGCGCCGTCCGACTCGTGACGCAGGACGGTCTATCCATAGCCGAGGCCGCGTTTCGCCTGCAGCTCTCCACGTCGCGGGTCGAGCGGCTCCTTGAGCAGCACACCGACCGCGAGCTGGTCACCCGGTACGTTCTCGACGAGGTCAGCAACGACCCGCTGCGCCGTCTGCTGGATGCGGCCCGCAGAGTAGACCACGATCTGACCACAGCCGAACTCGCTCGCCGGTTGGGGTCGTCGCAGGCGCAGGTCGAGCGGTGGCTTGGCATCCGCGAAACCGCCGCAAAGACTGACAGCGCCGGCCGGACCTACGCTCCGAAACTGGTGGAGCAGATCAGCGTCGATGTCGCGGGTCGTCTCGCACGAGCGATGGGCGTCGCGCCCTGCGAAGTGGAAGGCTGCTAAGCACGTCTCAGAAGTCGGGTTTGGCTTGCGGCCGAGGCGCGTCCGGGCGACGTCCTGGCCGGTAGGATCGCGCGCTCATGAAGTTCATAGCCGCGCGACGGTCGACGCCACGGAAGCCTGCTTGATGGACACGCACGTCCGGACGCCGCAGGACGTCTTCATGCTGCCGCAGCACCTGGTTGTGCCACCTTTCCAACGCCCCTATGTGTGGGAGCAGGAGGAGCAGTGGGCGCCGCTCTGGCAGGACGTCCGCCGATTGGCCGAGTTGCGACCCGCGCAGCCGGCGGCGGACATCAAGCACTTCCTCGGGGCCATCGTCGTCCAGGCCCAGCAGCCGATTCTCGGTGGTCTCTCGGCCAGCAGCATCATCGACGGACAGCAGCGGCTCACAACGCTGCAACTTTTGATGGACGCGACCGCGGCCGCGCTCGAGGCCGCGGGTCACGATCACCTCGCCGGGCAGCTGGACCAGCTGACCCACAACGACGAGATGTACGTCCGCGGCCTGCCGACGCGGCTCAAGCTGCGGCATACCAACAAGGACGGAGCAGCGTTCGACGAGGTCATGGATTCCGAGGTCCCCGTCGACCACCACAGCCTTGTCCACGCTGCTGCCCGGGTGACCCGCGCGCATGCGTACTTTGCCGAGGCGGTCGACGAGTGGCTGCGATCGGACGACGACGGAGCATCCGCTCGCGCGCAGGCGATCACCGATGCGCTGACACGAGGGCTGCAGCTCGTCGCTATCAACCTCAGCGCGGACGAGAACCCGCAAGAAATCTTCGAGACGCTCAACGCCCGAGGCACGCCACTCACGGCCGCGGACCTGATTCGCAACTTCGTGTTCCAACGCCTCGCCGCCGGCGGGACCGACACCGTCGAATACCTCGACCAGTGGCCGTTCGAGAAGCCCTTCTGGGAGGACGAAGTCGTCGTCGGCCGCTTCCCACTCCAACGCAGCTCGCTGTTCTTCAACCAGTGGCTCGTCGCCCAGACCGGCGAGGAAATCAGCCCGCGCGCCACCTTCACGCGGTTCAAGCAGTTCGTCGAGGAACGCGAACTCCAGCACGGCGAAACGATCGTCCAGCTCCTCCCGACGATCCAGGCCCAGGCGGCCGCGTACGAGTCGTGGACGCGAGAATCCAAGAGCCAGGACCGGCAGCTCAACCGCGTCGAGTTCGCCTTCTACCGGATGCGAGCCGCCGACAGCCAGCTGCTCAAGCCACTGATCCTGTGGCTCTATCACCCCGAGCGGAAGCTTCCGGCCGAGGTAATCGACGGCGTGACCGCCACCGTCGAGAGCTGGCATGTGCGGCGGCAGCTGCTGCACCTGAAACTCGGCGACATGGGTCGCGTCGTGGCTGACCTCATCCGCAGCCACGCCGCCACCCCCGCAGACCAGCTGGCGAGCAGCATCGAGCGCTACCTCTCCCGTCTGAACGTCACGAGCACCTACTGGCCCGGCGACGACGAGATCCGCCAGGCACTAACGAAGCAGCCGGTGTTCCGCCGCTTCAAGAAGGCGCGGGCACGCATGCTCCTAGAAGCTGTCGAGGACCGGTTCCGCGCCGGCACGAACCAGCCGCAGGTACCGCGCCGCGGGTATCCGATCGAGCATGTGCTCCCGCAGAGCTGGGTGAAACATTGGCCCGTCGCGGACGACGACGCCGCGGCCGCCCGCGCCGAGCACGTCCACCGTATCGGGAACCTGACCCTGCTCACCACCGCCTTGAACTCGAAGGTCTCCAATGGGCCTTGGGAGTCCAAGCGCAAAGAGCTACAGGCCCACGACACGCTGCTGCTGAACAGCCGGTTGTTGTCCACCTGGACGGGCGGTTGGGACGAGGACACGATCGATGCCCGCACCGAAGTCCTGATCGATGCGCTTCTCGCGACCTGGCCCGTGCCCGATGACCATGTCGGGTCGGTGGTCGACCCGCATGAGAAGGCGGCCGGCTGGATCCAGATCAAACACCTCGTCGAAGCAGGCCTGCTTCAGCCCGGGACGGTGCTCAACCCGCGTCCCGGAAACTGGCAATCACGCACGGCCCTCGTCCGCCCCGACGGCCTGCTCGATGTGGATGGCAAGACCTTCGAGACTCCCTCGGGCGCCGGGCGTTTCGTCAAGAACGGCAACACGAACGGCTGGTCCTTTTGGCGCCTCGACGACGGGCGCAGGCTCCTCGACGTCCGCGATGCCTACTCCGGTACCACGCCCGCTTCAAAGTCCACGTCTACGCCTGACTGGGACCTGCTGCACACGATCCTGGAACTGCTCCCGGTCGGGCACTGGACGACGTATCGCAACATCGCGGACGTCCTCGGCATCACGGCCGCCGGCCTCGGGAACCACATCCCGTGCAAGCAATGCGTCAACACGCATCGCATCCTCCGCGGTGACCGCAAGGTCGCTCCGACGCGTCAGTGGTCCCAGACCAGCGGCAGCCCGGATCCGGCACAACTGCTTCGCGAGGAGGGCGCGTTCGTCAACGGCGTGCCGGACCGAGACCGAGAGCTCTCAAGCGACGCGTTGCAGGTGCTCATCGAGCAGTAAGAGCCAGGCGGTTCCGCACGCGGCGACAGCGGCGCGCCGTTCTGCGATCACATTGATTCCCGAGACCCCGATCGGCGATGCCCATGGCGGCGTGCGCGTTGGCGTTGCGGCGTAGGAGTCGCGAATTCGATGCGAGGACAAACCCAGCCCTGGGATCCGCGCCCGGGGTTGGACCCGACCGCGGATATCGGCGTCTCGCTTAGAGATCTTCCTGCCGGATGAGACGAAGCACGGCCGTGTCGTTCCGCGTCGGCGGTCGGCACGCGGACACGAAACGGAGGCCGAAGTACGTGAGCTGAATCGAGCTTGACAAAGGTTCGTGCATCGTCGGGTGATAGACGCTGCTGCCCCCGCCGGGATAGTGCCCCATCAATTGGGCCACGCGGAGTCGACTCAGATTCGTCGTTGCGACCGGATAACGCCAGGGCGACGTCAAGTTGCGGTCGACGAAGAAGGCGGGCGCGAACCCGGAGACCGAGTAGCTCGATTCGAACTCGCCAGCAGCCTCCCCTTCGAGCGAGAGGAACATAGCCTCGATCATCGCTGCTTCCTCGGAGCTGAGCTCACCGAGAATCGTCGAGAAAGCTGGATGAGCGGAGTCCGACACAGCGCCTTGGGCAAGGAGGTTCGCCCACCTCTCCGCCATGGCCTCGTCGTCGGCCAGCGATCCGTCTTCGAGCACGTCGCGGAGCAGCCGGTCCTCGACTGCGTGCGACGGGAGCCCCGATGCCCTGATCTTCTCTGCGGCCCGCATCAGCAAGTGGGCCTTGTTCGCCAACCGTCTGTACCGAACCTGGTCGGTTATCCATTGCACGAGTTCGTGAACCGGTCCGGGTTGGTTCGCAGCATCCTTGAAGGCAGTCACAGCAAGCTCCAGCTGCGTGGCGATGACAACGAGATCGCTAGCGTCGGTCATGTTCTCGGTCCGTGGGTGGGCTTTGTCCACGTCGCGGACCGTACCCCACCGTCCGGTCGCTCCGGCTATGTCGTGAGAGACGTCCCGTCAGGCAGGCGCCCGCGTCTCTACCTCCAATTGGAGTGCCAAGCAGCTTCGCGCTGAAGATCCACAGCTTGACGTAGGGGGCTCTCGTGTCACTGCCTACCGCCCAGGAACGGCCGAGCACGCGCTGGTGCATCGGCGCCTTCACCGCCTTCGTGGCACTCATGACGGCGCTTCAGGGTGGACCGCTTGTGGCCATCGTCCGACGCGCCGCACAGATCCCCGGTGAGGCCGAAGGGCTCGAGGGCTTCGTCAACGCCGCCAACGCGCTGGTCACGCCCGCACTAGTCGCGATGGCCGCGGTCACGCCCTTGGGGTGCATCGTCGGCGCCGGGATGCTTGCGTTCGGCAATCGCCGCGGGCTGGTCACGATCGGCGCCTCCCTGGGCACGCTCGTGTTCCTCGGGTCCGTCAAGGCCATCGTCGCCTAGGGACGACGGCATGTCTCCTTGGACACGGATCCTCCGCGCGCGCTGGTGGCTGCGCGCGGCGCTGATCGTTGTCGCGCTGCTCGGTGCGGCGTCCTTGAGCAGCCCTGACGAAGCCCGTGCGATCCCGCCGGTCGGTCCCGTCGGCGGCGGACTGGGTGAGGTCATCGGCGCCGGCGTCGGCGCCGTGACCGGCGGCCTCGGCAGCAGCGTCGTGGACGGATTCGGCGCGTTGCTCGGCGAGCTCTTCTCCTGGCCCGCCGACGTCATCAATCGTCGGCTCCTCGCCTGGCTAGTCGCCGTGCCCGACTACGCGATCTCCCCACGGGCGAACGCCCGGGGACAGGCGGAAAGCAACCTCGCCGAGCTCGCGCAGACGACATCGGCGATGGCGTTCGGCGCGCTCGGTGCCGTCGGCACCGTGGCATGCCTCCGCTACTGGGCCGCCGGGCTCAGTGGGTCCGGCGGGTTCGAGGCGCTCGAAGGCCTTGGTCGGACCGTGGCGGCCGCGCTGCTTGTAGTGGCTTGGCCGTGGATCTTCCGGCACGCGGCTGACCTGACCAACGCCGCCTCCAAGGGTCTGTTGGGCAGTGGGACGGTGCTTGACGACACGAGTCGCATGCTCGGCGCGACGTTCGCCGCGGCGATCAGCCTCAACTTCTTCTCGATCGTCATCGCGTGCTGCTCCGGCGTGATGCTCCTCGCGTTGCTGATGTGCAAGATCGTTGCGAGCGCGAGCGCGGCACTGGTGTTCGTCGCGATGCCCGTGGCGATCGTGCTGTGGGTGATTCCGGAGTTCGCGTGGATCACACGGTCCGCGATGCGAGCGTTCGGGGTCATCCTCGCGATCCCGCTCGGCTGGGCGCTGTGCTTCGCGACCTTCGCGGCCATCGGGACGGACGCGCTCGCGCTGAAAGGCGCCGGCTCGTTCGCCGATGCCCTCCTCATGCCGCTCGTGGCCCTGGCGTTGCTGTGGGTCACCGTGACGTTGCCCCGCGTCCTCGCGCGGATGGCACTGCTCGGCGGGTTCAGCGGTGGGGCGTTCGTGTCCCGAACCGCTGCGTTCGTCACCGCGCGCCGCGCAGACGCCGCGATCTCGCAGGCCCTCCCCGGCTCGATGGGCGGCAGCCCAACGCCAAACGACGGCGCCCCGAGCTCCTCGAACGCCAGCCCCGGTGGCCAGACGAAGTCGGGCGCTGCGACGGGCGTCACCGTGACGGCGATGGCCGCGGCGGGACCAGCGGGCGCCGTGGCTGCAGCCGGCGGTGCGGGTGGCGCGGCGAAGGCAGGAGCCGCGAGCGCGCGCCCGGCCGCAGCCTCAGCCCCGGCAACTGGCACGCCCGCCCAAGGCCGTCAGCGGTCGAGCGCAGGCTCGAGCGGCCCTGGATTGCCCACGCCCTCGTGGCGCGAGATCAAGGACCGCGTCGCGCCCGAGATGGAGACCGCGGCCGCACGCCGCGGCGCGACGACGCGTCGGGACGTCGCCGCGGCGATGCGAGTGTTCCGTCCCGAGACGCAGCAGGCGATCAAGGCGTTGGCCGAGGCCAAGAACGGTCGTATCGGCGGCGAGATGGTGCACCAAGCAGCGCGCGAAGGGCTCGACGCACGCGAACGCGAGGCGTTCAGGACGCTCGCCGCCGCCACGCCCGAGACGCGGGTGCTAGGCATGGCCGACTTCCTCGGTGAGAGCCTCACCACGGGTTCGCCCGAGGACTCGCCTTCGGTGAACCCTCGCGCCGAGGGCGGCCCGTTCGGCACGCCGGAGCAGCCGCAGCCGTCACAACCCGACCCGACTGACCACCCGGCGGAGGATCGATGAACTCGGCCTTCAAACACCTCGAAGCGAAGCTTAGGTTCGGCGACCTCACCGTCGGCCAATGGGCGGGCGTCATCGGCGGCCTGCTGCTCGGTCTCGCCTTCGCCCAGTTCCTTAGCCCGGTGGGCGACGTCTGGGGCGCAATCCTCGGCGTCTACCTCGGGGCAATCCCCGCGAGCGCGGCGTTGTTCGCCAGCCTCAGCGAGTTCGACCTCGCCGGGATGATCGCCGCGGCGATCCGCCGACGGCGTCGCCCCGCCCGCTACCTGCCCGGGGGCGGGGCCGTCGCGCAGGGCTACGTGCTGATCGACCTGACGTCCCCGGGCGTCCCGACCCCGACCACCGAGCGTGAACTGGAGGCACTGTGGGACTGACCGCCACGCGCGAGCCCGAGCTTCCCGAGACCGGCGACCTGGTCCCGGTCGAAGCCATCGACCGCACCGGCCTGCTCATCACCAGCGCGGGCGCGTTCGTCCGCGTCCTCCGGGTCGCGCCGATCAATCCACTGATCCTCGGCGAGGACGACCGCACCTCCATCACCGCCGGTTTCGGGCGCATGCTCTCGCGCCTACGAGCCGGCCAATCGCTGCAGTTCTACATCGACGCCCGCCCGATGCGGCTTGAAGACGTCATCGGCGAGCTGCGCGCGGGTGTGGAGGCGGCTGCCGGACCACCACCAACGGCCACGACCTCGGCGCGCGACGCCACCGCGCTCTCGCGCTGGCGACTCTGTGCCGCGCTCGAGCAGTCCCTGCGGCTGCACGGCGAGGCACAGGCCGCAGTCCGGCTCAGCGCGTACGTGATCGTGCCCGTGTTCCCGAAACGCCGCGGAGCGCGCGCCGCCCTCCGAATCGGTCCCGAGACCGCGCCGCTCGAGCGCGACGTCACGTCGCACCGGCGCGCCGCCCGCGAGAGTCAGGCCCACGTCGACGCCGTGCGGGCGGAGCTGGAAGCCGTCGGGCTCCCGGCTCGGCAGCTCAACGGAAGCGAGGTCTTCGCCCTGCTCTGGGAGCGGCTGAATCCGACGCTGGCCGATCAGTCGCACCGACGCGCAACCGATCACGTCGAGGTCCTCGGCGAGCTCGACGCCGCGCACGACCGCGAGCAGGCCCGCGCCGCGGCGATGGATCTACGCGCCCGGCTGGCCCAGTCGAGCGTCGACCTCAAGCGCGGCCGCCACATGATGGAGCTCGGCGGCGACGTCGAGCAGTCGATCTACGTGCACACGACCGCGCAGCAGACGGGCATGGGCTGGCTGCTCGGAGCGATGCTCACCCGCCAGCCGTACACGCTCAGCGTCCACGTCCGCGCGCTCGACCGGCGCCGCGAACGTCAACGTATCCGGCTCGGGTACCGGCGCCTGTTCGCCATCAACCGCGGTGCGGAGCAGCGTGGCCGCGTTCCGGACTTCGACCGCTACGCCCAAGAACGCGAGTACGAGCAGGTGCTCGCGGAGATGTCCGGCCACGAGCGCGCAGGGCTGTTCAACCTCTCGATATACCAGTCGCTTCGTGCCCCGGGGCCGTCGCCCGACTTGGCCGCGCTGACCGAGGCCGTCGACTACTGCGCCGACGCCCTGGAGTCGACCGTCGACTGCAAAGTCGGACGCGGCGAGTTCCGGCAGGGTGAGCTGTGGTCGAGCACGCTGCCGCTCGGCCAGGACGTCGCTCGTCGGGGCCGCAAGTACGCCACGCGCAACGCGGCTGACACCGTCCCGTTGGTGGGCACGACGTGCGGCTCGCCGTCCGGCATCCCACTCGCGTTCACCGACCCGGGCCGCACGCTCGAACGCCTCGACCCGTACGACCCCGAGCACGCGAACCACACGATGCTGATCTGCGGGCGTAGCGGCTCCGGCAAGACGATGCTGGCGAACATGGTCCTGGCTCGCCTCCTGGCGTGGGGCGCGCGGGGTTTCGTGCTCGACCGCGCGGGTCACTACGCGCTGCTGACGCGGCTCGTCGACGGCGCGCAGCAGATCGAGCTCGGAACCGCCGAGTCCCCGTACGCCCTGAACCCGTGGGACGTGCCCGAGCCCGGTCGGGTGAGCAGCGAGAAGATCGCCTTCCTGCTCTCGCTGCACACGCTGATGATGGGCGACGAAGGGCTGAGCAAGGTCGAGCAGGCCCAGCTCGGCGAGGCGATCCGGGCCGTGTACGCCCGGGCCGCGATGCTCGCTGACGAGACGCCGCGCGAGTCGATGCTCCGCACCGAGTTGCTCGCCATGGCCGACTACCACCAGGACGAGGGCGCGCACGAGCTCGCCGCGCTCACGCGCAGCCTCGCGACCCGCCTCAACGAGTGGTGCGGCGACGGCAGCTACGCATACCTGCTCGACCGCCCGACCACGGTCCCGACCGACAGCCCTCTAGTCGTGTTCGACACCCGCCGTTGCCCGGCCGACGTGCTGCGGCCGGTGATGTTCTCGATCATGGAGTACGTCACTTCGACGGTGGAGCGCCACTGGGAGGCGCACAAGGCGACGGCGGCGGCCGGCACTGGACCGCGCTTCGCCGGGCGCTCGATCCTGCTGATCGACGAGGCGTGGCATCTCGTCCGGCGACGCGAGACCGGCGAGTACGCGAACGACCTCGCGCTGCGGGCCCGGCATCTCGGGCTCGTGTTGGCCGTGATGTTCCAGCAGCTCTCACAGGCCAACACCGAGCACGGAGTCGCGCTGCTGCAGAACGCGACGATGCAGCTCCTCCTCGCCCAGCACCCGAGCGAGCTGGACTTCATGCAGTCCGCCCTGAAGCTGTCCGACGAAGAGCGCGAGCTCGTCGGACGGCTGCGAACAGTCAAAGGGAGCCATGCCCAGATGCTGTGGATCAACGGCACACGCGGCCGGGGCCGCGTCTCGGCGCGCATCGGGCCGCTGGAGTATTGGGCGTTCACCTCGGACCAGAGCCGTGACGTGCCCCGCCGCGAGGCCGCGCTTCAGGAACACAGCGGCGACCCGTGGGCCGCGATCAACGCGCTCGCCCGCACGACCGCGACCCAGCCAATCTCGTGACCGCTGCCACGCAGATCGTGGGGAACGTCGGCGCTCGAACCGCCGCGCCGCTGCTGGCTGTCTGCGGCGTTTGCGGCGGAGCTGGAACCACGACCCTGGCCACTCTGATCGCCCACGCGGCGGCGCGCGGCGGAGACGTTCTGCTCGCCGGCCCGAGCGACCTATCGGCGCTCACCGGAGCACGCACGCCGTGGAACCTGTCCGAGGCGTGCGGGCTGCTCGCCCGCGATCCACTGCTCGCGTGTGGTCTTTGGGATGTGGCGTTGCGTCACCCTTACGAGCTCCGGGTCATCGCGGCCGACGCCGCTGCTGAGGACCAGCCGAGGCATCTCGAAGCGTCCCTCGAAAGCTTCCGCGACGAGCACTCGCTGGTCGTCGTCGACTGCGGGACGCTCCAGCGAGACGTCGATCGCCGCGCATTGTCGCTCGCGTCACACGTCGCATGGGTGCTCCCCGACACGCCGCGGGGAGCACACCGTGCAGCGGAGTTCCTTGCATCGACGCCCCGTCGTCTCGGTCTCCGCGAGCTCGTGCTCGCGAGGCGTGACATCACGGACGAGGCGGCTTCGCTCAGCGACCTTGCCGCGCTCGCAACCACGCGGTCGGCGCCGCTGGTGCACGCACCGGCCGTCGTCGGCGACCTCGTGACCGCGGTCCGTCAGGCTGAGGTTGCGCTTCAAGCCGTTGTCGGAGCCCTTCAGCGATGAACGGCGTGACGAACGTCGCGACGGGACTCACGGTGACAACGGGGCTCGTCGCCGGAGTTGTGCACGTCGGATTCGCCGCTGAGACACGTCGGCTGCTCGGCTTCCCATTCACCGGCCTCCCCGCCCACCCGAGCACCGCCCTGACGATCTTCGCCGGCAACGCCCGCATCCTGGTCTGTGTCGTCGCCGCAGCCGTGATCGTGCAGTCGCCCCGGTGCGCCGGTCGATCCTCGCGCGGTGTCATCGTCGTTTCGCTGCTCGACACGGTCGTGGTGCTGCAGACCGCCCTGAACGTGCTGCTGATCGGCGCGGCCGTCGGCGCCTATGGCCCGCGCATGATCGCGGCGATGCTGCCGCATGGCCCGGCCGAGCTCTTAGCGTTCTCGCTCGCGCTGTCCCTCTACCTGCGGTCCCGCCGCCGGGCCGTCTCAGGGGCCGCCATCGTCTGGAACGGCGTCGCCGGACTCTCGCTCCTGCTCGGAGCAGCCCTCCTCGAGACCTACGTCGTCCTGTGAGGACGCTCGCGCTTGCCGCATGCGCCTGCGCGGCGCTGGCCACGAGCGCGTTGCTCGGCCTTCAGCTTCGCCAGTCGCTGAACCCTGAGCCTCCGCTACCGGCGCCCGTCTCGTCGCCCGCAGCACCGATCACGCACCGGATCGACCGGACCGAGCTGGGTCCGCGATTCCTCGGCGTGCCGCTACCGGTGCTGATCGCCCTTGAAGTCGCGGGTGGAGTATTGGGGCTCGCGACGAGCATGGTCGGGTTGGGGGTTCGTCGCGCGCGGAGTCGTCGGCATCGCGAGTACGCGCGCTACGTGCTCCACCTCTCGTCGCACGACGAGGCGAAGCCGCAGGACGTCCAGGACCTGATGGAGGCCGTCGCGCATGTCGTGCGCGCGCTCCCGACGGAACGGGCGCGATCCGGACAGCCATTCGTCGCCTTCGAGCTCGACCACGACGTCGGCGAATCGGGCGGGTTCGAGTGGTCGCTGGTCGTGCGTTGCCCGCCGCGGCTCGTGATCGCGCTTGACGGAGCCCTCAGCGCCGCCTACCCGGACGCCCGGCTGGGACGCATGTCCGGCGAGGCGCCGCAGCCCTCGCCCGACCGCACGGGCGAGCCCGGGTTCGTGATGCGGTTCCGCAAGCAGCGCGGTTTCGTCTACCCGCTGCTTCCGGGCACGGAGGAACACGCGTCGCCGCCGATGGAGGCGATCGCGCACGCCCAGTGCTCGCTCAACGTTCCCTCGACGATCCGCTTCACGCTCACGCCGGCGCCGGACAGCCTCGAGGCCGTCGCCCATCGCCTCTTCCGTCGCCACGAGAATCGGCTCGTCCGCCAGGAACGCTGGGGCTTGCCGGAGGCAGGTCTGCACTCGACGCTGAACCGGGCCGAGATGACGAACGCCAGCCGAGCGCAGAACCGAGCACTGTTCTGGCTCGAGCTCGCGATCGCCGCACCGAACCGAGAGATCTGCCGCCAGCTTGCCGCCTCGGTGCAGGCGCGCCGGGGTGAGAACCGGCTGCGACGACGGTGGATGCCGATTCGCCAGAGCCTGTACCAGCGCCGGTTCGCAGCGGCGACGCCGCCGCTCGTACCGTCGCCGCGGGCACTGATCTCCGCCGCGGAGGCGGCGCACCTGCTCGCGCTCCCCACCGCGCGCATGAAGGGCGTGCCCGTCCGCCGCGTCGCGGTCCCACGGATCCCGATGCCGCCAGAGGTGTTGCGCGCTGTGCCCGACACCGAGGTCGCCGCGCCGCGGGAGCTCGAGGTGGTCACTTGACCGTTAGGCACCGTCCTCTCTCGTACTCGGTGCTGCCCGTGCTGCGAGCGTCGAACGGCGCCGGGCTGATCCACCCCGATGACCGCAAGTACGGAACGCTGCTCGTGGGCGGGCAGGGCAGCGGCAAGACCGCGGCGATGCTGCGGACCTACCTGAACGACATCCGCGACGACAACGCGGCCGTGATCGTCCTCGACCCCAAGAGCGAACTCAGCCGACTGTGCGTCCAGCTGACGCCGCCCGAGACGCCCAAGCGCGTCTGGTTCCTCGACCTCGGCCGCCCCGCATTCGGCATGAGCCCGCTGCGGCTTCGCGACTCGGAGGCGCTGCCACTGCAAGCCACGGCGATCGCCGACAACATCGTTGCCGCGCTGCTCGACATCAACGAGAACCAGATCTTCCAGTCCTCGCGGCGCTACCTCTACCACGCGGTCATCGGCTCGCTCGCGCTTGCCGTCAAGCAGCACCGGCGAGCGCGGTTCGAGGACGTCTACCAGCTGCTGCTGCCGTCCAAGTCCGATCTCCGCACCGCGGTGTTCGAGACGTGCGCCGACACACCCGACCTCGACCAGACGGCCGAGTTCTTCCGGACAGAGCTACCGCAGGACCTACAGCTCGCCGGCAGCGCGACCGCGCAGCGGCTCGACGCGCCGCGCAACAAGGTGAGTGGACTGACCGGCGTCCCGCCGCTCCGACGCTTCTTCAACCACGCGAGCGACGTCGCCCTCGCCGACATCGTCGACGCGCGCGACATCCTGATCGTCGACGCCAACATGGCAGCGATCGGCGCCGAGAACAGCAAGGCGTGCATGCACTTCGTGCTGCGGATGCTCCACTCCCAACTGCAGCGCCAGGTCCGACGCCCCGAGCACGACCGCCCGCGCGTCGCGCTGCTCGTCGACGAAGCGCACTACGTCGCTGCGGCCGAGAACGTCGTCGACCAGATCGCGACCCACCGCGCGGCGGGCCTCGACGTCACCTTCGGCCTCCAGTACCTCGCCCAGCTCGGCGCCGGCTCCCAGCACGAGCAGAAGATCCGCAAAGGCGTCATTAACCTGCTGCAGAGCCGCTTCCTGTTCCGCCTCGGCGACCACGAAGACGCCGAGGACGCCGTACGGATCGCGATGGCCGTCTACTCGACGATGATTCGTGACGATCCCGAGTCACGAGCTCGCCTGCGCGTCACCCCCGAGCAGATCCTCAACCTGCCCGTCCACCACTGCCTCGCCTCGTGGATCGCCGGCGGCACACGGGCCGCCAGCTTCATCGGGCAGACATTCCCGTTCCCGGAGCAGATCTCGGACGCCTGGTCGCGCGTGCACGAGCAGCGGCTCGAGGAGACCGTCGGGCCCTATCCGGAGTCGCTGGGATCGACGCTCGGAGAACCGACGGTGCCCCCGATGCCCGTTCCGCAGCCCGCTCCGGAGCCCCACCCCGTCCTGCCACGCACGGTTCCTGCGGTGCAGCGCATCGAGGCCACATCGGTGTCGGATCCGCAGCGCAGTCCAGTGCTCAAGATCGTTGGGCGCGAGTCATACGACCCCGACCGGGACGTCCGGCCCGCCGAGACTCCGGCCGGTCTACGGGACCTCGCGTTCATCGACCGGATCAACGAGATCAAGCCGCTCGAGCACCGACCTCCTACCGAGCGCCTGCCGCGTCTCTACGACGCTGACTACACGATCCTCGCCCTCCTCGACCGTGTCGGCCTGGCACTTCCCTCGTTGATCGGACGCGCAGCGCTGCCCAGCAAGGAGCCGAAGACCATCCGTCACCGGCTCAACAAGCTCTACGAGCACGGCCTGATCGCCCGCGCTGCGATCAGCATCACCGACCGCAGCGGCGCTGACGGCCGGCTGCCGTCGCTCTGCGCGATCACCCGGTACGGATTGCAGGTCGCGCAAGAGCGCACGCCACCGGCCATCCATCCGCAGCGCGAGTGGCGCCAACTCGAGCAGCGCAGCGCTGCGACGCTCCCACACGACCTCCACGCGCTCTCGTGGGCGATCGAACTGCACCGCGTCGTCGGCACACTCGCCACCGACTACTGGCGCACCCCGCGCTACGCCACCGGACGCTATCCCGTCCCGCAGGTCGGCAGCGGTCACAAGCGCCATCCGATCACCGCGTCCGAGCTCGATGCACCCGAGGGCCACGCCCATCTCGACCTCGCTCCCTTCCGCGAGATCAAGCCCGACGTCTCGATCGAGCTCAAGATCCCCCGGCTACAGCTCGTCTTCGACGTGCTCGTCGAGCTCGACCTCACCGGTCGCCCGTCCTACAACCACGACAAGCTGCGCGCCTACGACGCGTTCCTCAGCGGGTGGGCGATGACGCACCGGCGATACGCCAGACTCGGCACGCGCCCCGTCATCGTCTTCGTCTGCCGCGATCACCGCAGCGCGATCGCCTGTGCCGAAGAAGCCGATCGCGTGCTCACGGGACGGTTCGGCGCGATGGGCCATCCCACACGGCAGTGGGAATACCCCGCACGGGAGCACGTGTTCTTCGCGGCAGAGCCCGACGTCTACTCGGGCTCGCTTCGCGTCGTCGGGCTTCCTCCGTTGCCTCCCGACGTGCGAGCTGAAGCCGCTGGCGAGTGCGGGCTCGCGATGCGTGTGACCGAGTTGCTCCCGCGCCGCGTCGTGGACGCGGCGCGCAACGTCTGATCTACCCCGACTACAGGCCGGGGGGACGTGGTCCCCAATACGGCTTCAGGGGAGGAAGATCACGCGCCTCGGGATTGGGCCCGAGCGGCGACTCGTCATCTTCGCTTCGGCGCCCGTACTGATCGGGGATGGAGCCCCAACCCCAGTACGGCAGCGGCCGGTCTGGGATCACGCCGAGCGTCTCGAGCGGATCAATCCGCTCGTCTCCGACCGTGCATAGATGCGTCCAGTCGTCGCCCATGTCGAACGTGTAGAGAAACTGCTCGCCCGCCTGCAGCCGGCTGAGCCGCACGCGCTTGTCGAACACGCCATCCTCTGGCGGCTCCGGCCATTCGATTGGTCCGTAGAGGTCGGTCTTGTCGCCGAGCTCAAACAACGTTAAGTGGCTACGGTCCCACCGCGAGAAGGCCGTGTCGATCGCGTCGGCGAGGTCGCCGAACGTGTGCGTGCGCGCGGCCGCGAAGACGCGCCCAGGTCGCGGCCACATGCGCTCCGCGCGCCCCTCGATGAGGTCGACGCGGATAGAAAGCCAGGTGCGTGCCACGGCCGGCAGTCTGGCATGCGCCCCATCAACCGCGCTCGTGATTCCGCGCCGAGCAGTGGGTTATGCGGGAAGATGTGCACTGCGGGCGCCCAACGGCGGTCTCGCGCAACCGTATGCCCCAGACCTGCGGTGCTTTCGCATTCGTGGCCGCGCAGCCTCATGTTGACTGTTGGCCATCGAGTAACCAGGGGTGAAGCTGTGGGGTTCTCCAGCCGTCGATCACGTCGGGGACGACGATGATTGAGACGAACACGAGGAACTCCAGCTCGGCAGCCGCTAGGAGACCGGCGTAGGTTCGAAGGTCTCGATGGCTTGGATGCGGGCCGCCTACCGGATGCGTATGCCAGTCACCCACCCAGACAGCCTGGCGCTCCTTCCAAGCACTGAGAGCGAGAGACTCGGCGTGGGCCCGATCGCGAAGGAAGAAGTTGGGCCGTCGAATCGCCTCAGCTCCGGCGTCGCCCGCCTGCTCGATGACGATCAGCCCGTCGGGCAGCGGGCCCCGTCCAAGAAGGATGCCGCCGGTTTCGCGCCCATCCGCCGACTCGGGCGCAAGCGTCATGATGGTCTCGACAGCCGCTGGTTGTACCTCAAGC
Organism: Solirubrobacter sp.; assembly: GCA_035555675.1. GTDB lineage: Bacteria > Actinomycetota > Thermoleophilia > Solirubrobacterales > Solirubrobacteraceae > Solirubrobacter. The sequence continues at coordinate 38,725 of DATMGH010000007.1, forward strand.
GCGTACCTCACGCGGGCAGTCCGCAGGTCGGACAGTCGTCGCGCGGCGGAGGTAGGTGGCGCCATTTGATCTCTCCCGCGAACTCCATGTCGAAGGGCTCGGCCATGCCCAAGCGTGGTCGCAGGGCGATGACGGCGTGATCGCCGGGCAGGCGCTGGTCGGCGAAGCCTCGGGCGTGAAGCAACGTGGCGACGCAGACTTTGGCGGCCAGCTGGCCGACGAGCATCAGGTCGCCTCCAACGGCTGTCATCGGGAGATGCCTCGTGCCGGTGCCGTAAGCCTGATCGAGGTGCTCCTCCGGGTTGATCATCGCACCCGTACGCACGAGCTCGGCTCGGGCACACAATAGGCAGCCGATCGCGGGCGTGGGGACGCGAAGCACCTCTCCGTAGCCGCCATTCATCAGTACGCAGGCGAACACCGCCGGCGTCGCAGCACGACGCGCTAGTGTCCTGCGGCATAAGTTAGTTGACATGTGCGATGATGGCGTATGTCGTCATCGCAACTGTCGCTGAGCGATCAGGATCGCGCGACGCTGGAGTATTGGACGCGGTGCTCGACGATCCGGGCCGGGCATGCTGAGCG
>DATMGH010000008.1:0-11940 GCA_035555675.1 Solirubrobacter sp.
GGGCGTGATGACCGGCTTCGGCGTCGCGTTCCTGGTCGCGCCCCCGGCCTACGGTCCGCGGCTGGCCGAGGAGTAGCGCCTCACACGTGGCGCGAGAAGAACTCGACGATCTCGTCCACGCACTCGGAGATGTAGCGGTACCCGGAGTAGCGCTCGGTCGAGGGGTAGTGGATGACCGGGCCGTCGGTGTGCGGCGTCGCGGCCGCGATCCGCTCGACGGTCGCGATCGACCCCCACGGGTCGCCGGTGCCCTGGACGTAGCGCACGACCGTGCCGTTCAGGGCCCGCGCGGGGATCGCCGGGTCCTGACGGCTGGGGCGCGGAGCGCGCAGCAGCGCGTACAGCAGGTCGATCGGGCGGATCAGCGCCGGGCCCCAGGCGCCGAGCTCGGTGCGGGCGAAGTTCGCGTTGAACTCGGTCACGCGCGTCGGCTGGATCGCCAGCACGGCCTTGATCGGCTGTGCGTCCGGCGTGCCGTAGAGCGCGATGTTGCCGCCCGCGGACGTGCCGATCACGCCGATCCGCTCGCCGTCGACCTCCGGCCGCGAGCGCAGGTGGCGCACGGCGCCGACGAAGTCCTGCGCCTCGACCGGCCCGTAGGTCAGCGGCCCGCGCCCGGACGCGCTCTCGCCGTGCCGGCGCCACTCGAACAGCAGCACGTGGAACCCCGCGCGGTGCAGGGCGGCGACCGCGGGCAGGAAGTCCACGTCGCGGTCGGGCACGACGGTCTGGCCGGCGACGTTGCCGAGCCGGTTCCACAGCCAGCCGTGCACGAAGACGACGGCCGGCCCGGGCGCATCGCCGGCGGGCACGAACCACCCGCGCAGCTCGACGCCGTCGGCGGCCGGGAACGCCACGTCCTGATAGGCGAGCCCGGCCTCCGCCGGCGTCCGCGTGAGCGGCGCGCGATGCGCGCGCAGCATCAGCTTCGTCAGCTGTAACGCGCGGAGAGCCATCCGTGGACCCTAGACGCTAACCGCGCCGCATGAGCGGCGCGTGCGCGGCCCTCACACGTACCGCTGGAAGAACCCGACGACGTCGTCGACCCGCTCGGAGATGTAGCGGTAGCCCTCGTAGCGCCCCTCGGACGGGAACTCGATCACCGGCCCCGCGAGCGTCGGCGTGACCGCCGCGAACTCCTGGACGATCCCCATCTCCCCCCAGGGATCGCCCGTCCCCTGCACGTACTGCACGACGGTGTCCCCGAGCTGCCGCGCCGCCACCGCCGGGTCGTGCTTGGCCGGCCGCGGCGTGCCCATGATCGAGTACACGAGCTCCATCGGCTTGGTCATCGCCGGCCCCAGCGCCCCGACCTCGGTGCGCATGAAGTTCGAGTTGAACACCGCGAGCCGGGTCGGCTGGATCGCCAGCAGCGCCTTGATCGGCTGCACCTCCGGCGTGCCCATGATCACGATGTTGCCGCCCATCGAGCACCCGACGGCGCCGATCCGGGAGCCGTCCACGTCGGCACGCGTCCGCAGGTAGCGGACCGCCCCGATGTAGTCGCGCGCCTCGATCGGCCCGTAGGAGATCGGCCGGCGCCCGCCCGCCTCGCTCTCCCCGTGCCGGCGCACGTCGAAGGTGAGCACGTGGAAGCCGGCGTCGTGCAGGGCGTGGATCGCGGGCAGGAAGTCCACGTCCGCGTCCCGCAGCCCCTTGACCTGCCCGCCGACGTTCCCGAGCCGGTTCCACATCCACCCGTGCACGAACACCACGGCGGGCCCGGGCGCGCCGCCGCCGGGGATGAACCACCCGCGGATCCCGACGCCGTCCGCCGCCGGGAACGCGACGTCCTCGTAGGGCACGTCCGGCGTCCGGTCCAGCGGCGCGCGCCGCGCGTTGACCATCAGGCCCGTCATGGCGATCGGGTTGAGCACTCAGGCGCCCTCCGCCGGCTGCTGCACCGGCAGTGCCGGCGGGAACATCAGCAGCGAGATCCCGTAGCCGACGCCCATGGACGTCGAGAACACGCCGCCGGTCACGGTCGCGTCCCAGCCCACGCCGCCCGCGAACAGCGCCGTCGCGAGCAGGAACGGGCCCCAGATCAGCGGCGGCACGACGACCGCGAACGCGCGCAGGCGCAGCCGCGACGCCGGGTCGTCCACCAGCAGCCAGCGCGCCGCGAGGTCGACCAGCACCCCGGTGACGACCAGCGCGCCGATGTACTCGGGCTTCGAGAACCGGGTGAAGAACGGGAACAGCACGGCCAGCAGCGTCGCCATCAGCGTGATCGAGCCGAACGGCAGCACCCAGCGCCGGCGCAGGTAGAGGATCGCGCCCACGAACACCGCGGTGAAGATCAGGATGCCCGCGATCGACGCCATGTTCGCGAACAGGTAGTACGGGAACACGTCGCCGCTGTAGTTCTGCACCGCCGACGCGAGCCCCTCGGTGTGGTGCGCGTCGGTGCCGGGCTCGAACGCGTCGTTGAACCGCCGCAGGTTGTCCTGGAAGTCCTGGGTCGGGATGACGCTGTAGAAGTACGGCAGCAGGTTCATGAACGTGAACTCGACCATCGCCACGACCGCGGTGCACGACAGGATCGCCGGCCACAGCGTGCCCAGGCTGGGCGTGCGTCCCGGCCGGTACCAGTAGGACGCGAGCGCGATCCCGCCCAGCAGCGCGCCGGCCAGGAACAGCAGCTGGTGCGTCGGGCTGAACGGCGCGTCGACCTGGTTCTCGAACCCGTACGCGGCGTGCCACGCGAAGTCGCCGGGCCCGCCGATCGCCGCCAGCGGGAGCGCCACCAACGCCAGCCCGTACCCGTACGGGACCGCTTCCAGCGACAGGTTGAGCTTCCCGCCGCGCGGCTGGCGCTTGACCAGCACGACGCCGATCCACGCGCCGAGGGTCGTCAGACCCGCGTACATCATGATGTGCGCCGAGGACCAGAAGCTGTCCAGCGTGATGGAGTTGTTGTGCAGCCAGCCGTCCCAGAAGACGGCGAACAGCGTGAGGACGGACAGGCCGATCGTGACCTTGTCCTCCCACGGCTCGGTCTGCGGCCGGTTCTTGGCCTTCAAGATCGCGCGCGCCATCCCCCGCAGGTCAGAGGGGGAGGAGATCGTCTGCGCCATGGTTGGAGTCCCTTCTCGTTACAGCCCGATGCCCGGCACGCCGCCGGAGCTCATCTGCAGGTCGTCCCACGCCTTGGCCGCGAGCTCCCAGTCGGTCTCGGAGTCCTGCGCTTCGCCGTGGCGGAGCATCCGGATCAGGTAGGCGAGCGCGGACAGCATCGCGATCGCCGCGAACGCGATCTGCACGCTCAGCACGCCCTCCTCGGTCCAGTAGACGTCGTCCAGCTCGAGCAGCAGCGCCGTCTCGTCGAGCACGAGCGCGACGCCGACGCCGAACGGGAACGCCAGGTACTTGTCGAGCTTCTCGCCCTTGGTGCCGATCGCGACCCCGCCGGCGGCGAGGGCCAGGATCCCGCCGGGCAGGAAGTGGTGGATGTGGCGGTCGCCGACGACGACGTCCTTGATCGGGCCGAGGCCGCCCTTCGTGCGGATCGTCCAGGTGATCCCGCGCGTGATGCCGAACGCGACCGTGAACGACGCGAGCATGTTGAACAGCGCGTTCTCGCGCGTGCGGCTGACCGCGTAGCCCTCGCGCAGGGTCATCAGCGCCTCGACCGGCTTGGACCGCCGGTCCTCCTCGGACGTGATCTGGCGGCTGCGCGGGAGCGTGCCGAGCTTCCACACGCGCGTGAGCTCGGCGCCGAACACGGTCAGCACCGCGCCGCCGGCCAGGACGCCCAGCAGGTGCGTGCGGTTGGAGTTGCCGCTGCGGGCCGCTTCGGCGGCCGCGAGCCGCTTAGACTTGCGTTTGGACACGGCGGCGCCCCTTGTGCAGGTAGATCTCGGCCAGCTGCTGCACGAAGATCACACCGAACTTCGCGAGCGCGCCGAGCTGGGAGCCGAGGCTCGGCCCGCCCGCCCGGAACGTCGTCAGCTGCTTCGCGAAGTCGCGCGCGCGGATGACGATGATCCCGGACGCGATCATGGTCGCGCCGTCGTCGTCGCGCTCCTCGACGTGGCCCTGCAGCACGCGCGTGAACAGGGTCGTGGTGTCCTTCCAGACGTCGAAGCCGGCGTCGTCGGCGACCAGCTTGTGGCCGGTCATCGTCAGCGGGTGGCCGACGCCGTCGCGGAACCAGAGCCGGTAGAGCATGTGCTTGACGCCCGGCTCGACGTCGACGAACAGGTTGAACCAGCCCCGCTCGACCTCGAGCTTGCCGCCGAGCCCGTCGCACTCGACCCAGCCGGTCGCGGTCGCGGGGCGGCGCGCGTCGGTGCCGAAGGACTCGATGTCCTCCACCTCGATCGTGAGGTGGAACTTGAACGCCGCCGAGCCGTCGCGCTCGGGCTGCGCGCCGCGCGCGAAGTCGGCTTCGCCGAACGTGACGTGGCCGAGCATCTCCTCGGTGAAGCGAACGCTTGAGCTCATGAGGCCGCCGCCTCCGCGGCGCGTCGGTCGGGATCGATGATCTGATCGGCGAACCGGTCGGCCAGCGCGGCGATCGTGAAGCTCGGGTTCGGGCCGGTCGGGCCCGGCATCACCGAGCCGTCGGCGATGTGCAGACCCGGGTGGCCGAAGACGTTGCCGTACGCGTCCACCACGCCCTCGCCGGGGTGGCGGCCCATCGGCGCGCCGCCGAGCGGATGGACCGTGATCACGCGCCGGAGGAACCAGAGCGGATTGTCCGCAAAACGACCTCCGAGCGCGGCGGCGAAGTTGCGGGACGTGTTCCGCAGGCGCGTGAAGTACTCGTCCGAGCCGGAGGCCTTGCGCCAGTCGATGTCGAGCTGGCCGCCGCGCAGGCGCAGCCGCCCGTCCGGCACGTCGCGCCCCATCCCGAGCAGCGGCAGGCCGCCGGAGGACAGCTCGGAGGGCAGCATCAGGTCGGCGATCGCGCCGGTGACGTCGGTCTCCGGCGTGCCCTTGATCCAGTTCTTGATCAGGTACGTCGCACCCTCGCGCCAGCGCCACAGCTGCTTGGGCGCGGAGAGCACGTGCAGGATCCAGGCCAGGTGCTGCGGGTAGCCGGCGTCCTGCAGGTAGAACCCGCGGCCGGAGCCGCCCGGGTCGGCCGCGTCGGGCATCCGCGCGGTGGAGGTGATCACGGGACCGTACCCGGGGTCGACGATCCGCGCGCTGCCGTCGGCGTGGTGCGTGTTGAGCACGAGCGTCAGCAGGTCGCCGTTGCCGCAGAAGCGGCTGCCGAGCTTGCGCGAGAGCGCCGGGAACGCGCTGCGGTTGCGCAGCAGCAGGTTCGTCGTGCCGAGCGTGCCGGCGCTCAGGATCAGGTGGTCGCACGTCAGCTCGTAGGTGACCGGGCGCTCGGGGTGCTCGCCGAGGTCGGCGTACAGGACGTCGTAGCCGCCCTGCGGGCGCGGGCCGATCCGGCGCACGTCGGCCAGCGTGCGGATCTCCGCGCCGTGGTGCTTGGCGTGCGTGAGGTAGTTGTAGTCCAGCGTGTTCTTGGACCCGTAGTTGCAGCCGACGTCGCACTCGCCGCACAGCTGGCACGTCGTGCGCGTGCGGCCGTGCAGGTTCGGCAGCTCCTCGTGGATCGCCTCGCCGGGCACCGGCCGGTCCGGGTCGTTGCCGAACGTCACCGCGAGCTTGGGCAAGAACCACTCGAGCCCGTTGGCCTCGGCGGCCTCCTTGAACGCGTTCGTCTTCGGCGTCGACGCGTACGGCTCGTGCTCGAACGGATACGGCGTGAGGTTGAGCATCTGCTCGACGCGGTCGTAGTGCGGGTCGAGGTCCGCGCGCGTGACCGGCCAGTACTCGTAGCCGCCGTCGGACATGTCCTCCTGCACGAACCAGCGCTCGTCCTTGCGGATGAACACGTTCGCGTAGATCAGCGAGCCGCCGCCGAGCCCCGCGCTGACCAGCGCGTCGATCCCGCGGAACGACCAGTAGTGGTACATGCCGACCAGCCCGTGCGGCGGGTCCCAGAAGCTCTCGCGCGCGCGGTAGGGGCTGCGCGTGAACGACCCGGGCGGGTACGGGCGGCCACGCTCGAGCACGAGCACGCGCTTGCCGGCCTCCGCCAGCCGGTAGGCCGTCACCGATCCGCCGAAGCCCGAGCCGACGATGATGGCGTCGTAATGGCTGTCCAAGGTCACACGCGCAACCTAACGGGGCGCGGACCGCCTGAGCAAGTGCGGATCGTCCAGTCGCAGGCGCGCCGTGGCGAGTTCGTCCGGCTTCTTCGCCGGGATCGGTTGGAACTAGCGGGCTGCGTCGGCGGGAAGCCGCGCGAGGCCGCGGGAGACCAGGTCACGGACGTCGCAGCTGACCAACTGCGCCCGCGCGTGGCGAGCGGCGGCCACGTACGCGGCGTCGTAGACCGAGATGCCGGTGTCGTCGGCGACGGCCGCCGCGTGCGCGAGCAGATCGGTGTCGGCCCGTACCAGCCCACCGTCGTCGGCGAGAGCAACGACGCGCTCGCGCAAGCGCTCGCCCGCGGCGGGGTCGCGCCACGCGCGGATCGCGACGTTGACGACCTCGTAGAACGCGAGGTCGAGGGTCGCCAGCGGGTGGTCGGCGCCGAGCAGCCGCACCGCGCTCTCGTGCTGCTCGTCGTCAGCGTCCTCGCTGGCCAGGAGCACGCTGGCGTCGAGCAGCCAGAGGGTCAACGCTCCGGCCGGTGGGCCTTGACGAGCTCGGCCACCTGGCCGCCGCGTCCGACGGCGCGCCCGGTCGCGGCGATCTCCGCCATGCGCTCGGCACGGCGGACGCTTCGGCGGCGCTGCGAATCCTCGGCCAGCGCGCGCAACAACCCGCTGCGCGTGGTCCCGCGCCGCTTTGCCTCGATGTCGATCGCCCGCAGCACGTCGTCAGGAAGAGAAACCATGACCTTGGCCACGTGGCGAGTATACCCGGTATTGCTCACAGCGTACGCACCATGAAGAGGAGCTCGTCCGGCTTCCGACGGCGTACTTGGAGGTGAACGCGGCCGGGTCCGTGGCGAGCGTTCGTCCCCGCCGCGGCGCGGCGAGCGGTCGCGTTCGTGCCGCCGGCGCCGGAAATCGACCACTCGCGGGTCAGGCGAGCAGCGTGCGTCCGCCGCCCGACGTGGACAGCGGGAACGCGTCCAGGTCGAGCGCGACGACGGCGAGGTCGGCGAACAGGGCGACCTTGCCGAGGTCCTCGTGCAGGTACGGCCCCCCGTCGCGGCGGTCGAGCACGGAGAGGACGCCGATCGGCTTGCCGTCGCGGATCAGCGGCGCGACGACCATCGTGTACGGCACGTAGCCGGTGCCCGCGGCGACCTGGCGGGCGAAGCGCGGGTCCTTGCGGCACTCGGGCACGAACACGCCGTCGCCGCTGGCCACGACCGCGCCCGCGAGGCCGACGCCCGCCGGCAGCCGCATCCCGACGACCTCGGACGCGCCCGCGCCCCAGGCGGCCTCGTAGACGAGCTCGCCGTTGGACGGGTCGGTCAGCGCGATCGAGCAGGCCGCGGCCTCGAACATGCCGGCCGCGGTGCGGACGATCGCCTCCATGACGCGCCGGCGCGTGGTCGGGCGGCCGAGCGACTGGGCGAGCGAGTGGCCGCGGTCGCCGGTCAGCGGGACGCCGACCGCTTCCGCGAACGCGGCCGCCGAGGCGATCCGCTGCTCGGGCAGCATCTCCAGCCCGCCCTGCAGCGCGGTCTGCAGCTCCGGCGGCAGCCCGGGCGCGATCTTCTCCAGCTTGAGCACGTCGCCGTAGCGCGGCGGGGTGCCGACCAGCAGCGTCCACAGGGTCGCGGCCAGGCTGAAGATGTCCGACGCCGCGCTGACCGTCCCGCCCGCGAACACCTCGGGCGCCATGTAGCGCGGCGTGCCGACCGCGATCGTCCCCTGGTCCTCCTCGGAGCCGAGCGCGCGCGCGACGCCGAAGTCCACCAGGATCACGCCGTCGGTGCCGAGGATCATGTTCTGCGGCTTGACATCGCGGTGCACGATCTGCTGGCTGTGCACGTAGGAGAGCGCCTCGCAGCCGTGGCGCACGTACTCGATCGCGTCGCCGATCGTCAGCCCCGGATCGCCGGCGCGCTTGAGGACCGCGCCCAGGTCGGTCCCGTGCACGAGCTCCATGACGATGTACAGGCCCTGGTCGTCGCTCGAGTGGTCGATGACCTTGACCACGCGCGGGTGGCTGAGGCTCGCGAGCAGGCGCGCCTCGATCTCGAAGCGCGCCGCGTGGCGCACGTCCAGCAGGCGCTTGACCGCGACGTCGGCCCCGCTCTCCCGATCGATGGCACGGTAAACCGCACCCATCGCCCCGCTGGAGATGGGTGCCACGATCTCGTAGCGCCCGTTGAGCGCCTCCCCCCCGACGGCTGTCGCCTGCTGATCCGGTCGCGTCAAGTGAGCGCTTCGTCCCCCTAGGCCGCTTCGGCGAGGCAGGCGGGCGCGGGCCTGCCCAGCGCGTCGAGCATGTCGACCACGAGGGCGCCCGCAGAGCCCTGGCGGTCGTCGGGGTCCTTCGCCATGCCGGCGGCCAGCACGTCGTCGAGCGCCTTCGGCAGCTCGGGCCGGCGCTCGGTGACGCTGGGTGGTGGTTCGACGATGTGGGCGTACATGGTGGCTGCGTCAGTGTCGCGCAGATAGGGGACGGTACCGGTCAGCGTCTCGATGGCCAGGCACGCCAGCCCGTAGATGTCGGTCGCGGCGCCCACGCGCTCGCCGTCCAGCAGCTCCGGCGCCATGTAGTCGATCGTGCCCAGGACCTGCCCCGGGGCGGTCAGTGCGGCGCCGTCCGGATCGCGCGCGAGGCCGAAGTCGCCGAGGTAGACGTCGCCCGGCCGGGGGTCGACGAGCACGTTGGCCGGCTTGACGTCGCGGTGCACGACGCCGATCGCGTGCGCGGCGTCGAGCGCGCTGGCCACGCACGCGAGCATGTTCAGCGCGTCGTCGACGGCGATCGGGCCGGCGTTGATCACGTTGCGCAGGGTGGACGAGACCAGGCGCGTGGCGATGTACAGCTCGCCGTCGATCTCGCCCATGCCGTGGATCGGGATGATGTGCGCGTGGTTGAGCGAGGCGAGCAGCTCGCCTTCGCGCCGGAAGCGCTCGCGGTAGACGGGATCGATGCCGATGTCCTCACGCAGCACCTTCAACGCGACTGCGCGTCCAGTGATGCGGTCGATCGCCAGATATACGACGCCCATGCGCCCCACACCCACGATCCCCTCGATCCTGTAGTCACCGAGCATTGGCTTGTCCATAGCGAGATCGGCCCCTAGTGTCCCGACTTGAGCTGGACGGTGCAAGTGGACCCTGGCCACACGGTATGCTTGCCCGGCTCGCATGCCTGAGATCGCACTCGAGCCCAGGCCGGGCGATTCCGTCGGTCCTTACCGGATCACCCGGACGATTGGGCGTGGCCGTATGGGCGTCGTCTTCGAAGGCGTCGCCGACGGGGAGGAGCCCGTCGCGATCAAGGTCGTCACCACGGAGCTCTCGCAGGACGAGGTGTTCGTCCGCCGCTTTCAGCGCGAGGTCGCCGCGGCGCAGAAGATCTCGCACCCGCACGTGGTCCCGGTGCTCGGCGCGGGCGAGGAGGGCGGCCTGCCGTACCTCGTCCAGGCCTTGATCCCGGGTGGATCGCTGCATGACCGCCTGGTGCGCGACGGGGCGCTCGACGTCGCCACGACCGTGCGGCTGCTGCGCGGCCCGGCGGAGGGCATCGACGCGCTGCACGCCAGCGGGCTGATCCACCGCGACATCAAGCCCGGCAACATCCTGCTCGACGGCGACACCGCCTACGTGACGGACTTCGGGCTGGCCAAGGACAGTCAGGCGTCGAACCTCACACGGCCCGGCCAGGCGCTGGGTTCGCTCGATTACATGGCGCCGGAGCAGATCCGCGGCGAGGATGTCAGCGCGGCGACCGACGTCTATGCGCTCGGCTGCATGATCCACGAGTGCCTCACGGGGACGCCGCCGTTCGGCGGGCGGCCCAGCATGCGCGTGCTGTTCGCGCACCTGCAGGAGGAGCCGCCGGATCTCTCGGAGACCCGGCGGGACATCGCTCCGGCGGTGGCGAAGGCGATCAACAAGGCGCTGGAGAAGGAGCCGGAGGACCGGCCGGCCAGCGCCGCGGGCTACATCGCGTCGATCGCCCGCGCCGCCGGCGCCTAGCGTCTAGCGCAGCTCCTTCTTGACGAACGCGGTCGCGGCCTTGGCCGACTTGGCGTTGGTCACGACCGAGATGTGGTCGAGGCCGGGGTACGTTTTGTAGGTCACCTTCACGCCGCGGCCCACGAGCTCGCGGTCCAGCGCGTCGGTGAAGCTCGGGAGCACGGTGGGGTCCGCCTTGCCCTGCTCGATCTGCACGGGGCCGGGGATCTTCAGCGACTCCGGGTCGTCGTCGGCGCTGAGCGCGGCGATCACCGGGGCCAGGTTCGCGCCGGGCGCGAACAGGCTCGCGGGCGCGATCGCGCCGAACGAGTCCGGCTTGGCGAGGTCGCCGCTGCACTTCTCGTCGACCTGCGGGTAGAGCGCCTTGGCCTGGTCGGAGAGCAGGCTCGGGACGTTCAGGCTCGGGTTGGCCAGGTCGATGCCGCGCACGATCAGCGCCGCCAGGCCGCTCAGGCTGCCGGGCGTGGTGAGCGCGCTGAGCAGCGACGCCTGCTTGGCGAGGTGGCTGGCGGGGGCGAACGCGAGCGTGCCGCGCAGCTTGAGCTCCGGCGTCCACTTCTTCGCCAGCGAGCCGGCGAACAGCGCCGCCTGGCCGCCCTGCGAGTGGCCGGCGACCAGCAGCTGCTTGCCGATCTGCGGGTTCAGCTTGCGCGCGGCACGGACCATGTCGAGCACGCTGCGACCTTCGGCGTCGCCGATCAGGTACAGGTGCGGGCCGGGCGTGCCGAGCCCTTCGTAGTCGGTGCGGACGACCGCGTAGCCGGCCTTCAGCCAGCTATTGAGCAGCTTATAGTCGTAGCCGCCGCTGCCGATGATGCTCGGCGCGCACTGGTCGGCCATGCCGACGGTCCCGTGTGCCCAGCTGATGACCGGCCAGCCGCCCTTGGGCGCCTTGCCCTTGGGGACGGCCACCGTGCCGGAGACCGCGGTCGTCTTGCCGTCGAGCGACGTCGAGCGGTACAGCAGCAGCGTGTTGGCCTTCGCGCTCTTGAGCACGGCCGGGCCGGTCAGCTTGCGCTGCCAGATCGGGGTGCCGTGCGGCCCCTTGGGCAGCGTCGCGGGCGGCGTGTAGAAGGCGGTGCCGGCGGGTCCCTTGGGGACGGCGGCGGTGGCGGGGGCGGCCAGGAGCAGGGGCGAGGCCGCGACGGTCAGAAGGCCGGCGAGCAGGCGATGCGACATAGAGTGGTGAAATTAACGTTTCGAGAACGCCCGTACTGCCGTTTCGGCCGGCACGTCGCCGGTGAGCAGGTCGAACGCACCGCCGATCGTGTTGTCGGCCTGCAGGCAGAGCACCAGCACGAGCGCGACGTCGTCGCGCGGGATCTCGCCGCGGCGGCCGAGGTCGGCGGCCAGGGCGACGGCTCCGGTCCCGGGCTCGTCGGTCAGCCGCCCCGGACGTGGGGACGGAGGTCGCCGTCGCCTTCGAGGTCGAAGAGCACCGGCTGTGCACCGTCGGCCTCGAGGTCGGCGGCGTGGTCGGGGTTGCGGATCAGCCCGCGCGCGGTGTGGCCGTCGCGCGCGAGCAGTCTCAGGAGGCGGCGGGCGATCTGGCCGTGCCCTCCGGCGACGAGGACGTCCATTCCTGGAGGCTACCCAGGGACTCCTCGGTCGTCGGGCGGTGCGTCTGCACCCAGCCGATCGCGATCACGACGATGACGCCGCCGAGGATCTGGCTGGCGGCGAGCGCCTGGTCGTGCAGGACCCAGGCGATCAGCGCGCCGAGCACCGGCTCGAGCATCGCGACCACCGCGACGCGCGCCGCGGGCAGGTGGCGCAGCGCGGTGACCAGCAGCAGGAA
>DATMGH010000009.1:0-49038 GCA_035555675.1 Solirubrobacter sp.
ACCGCCTACACAGCTCCCTCGGCGACATCCCACCCGCCGAGTTCGAAGCCTACGCGCACCACGCTGCTTCAGCCAAGCTCACTCATCAATAGATTGATCTAAAGCAACAATCACCGACTCCGTCACACCCGGTCCGGCTCAGACACCTCCGCGGGCGAACCCCTGGCGACATGGCCAACGAGCTTGAGAGCATGACGCCCGCCGACGAACGCCACCAACTCGCCCAGCAACTGCACGCCATGGGCAAAGTCGCGTGGTGCAAGCACGCCTGGCTCCAAGCATCACTCATCCTCTTCGTGATGGGCGCAGCACTGCTGGTCCTGGCATTCGTCGCGTTCTGACTACAACGCTCACGCGTTTGTGGGCGTGGGTTGCTCAGCCGATTCGAGCGACTGACGCTCACCACCGACGGCCCGTTGACGAATGGTCTCGCGGATCGGTGGCGCGATGCCAGCTTGTCGAGATCGAGCGGCCGCAGGATGCTCTGTTCACACGCGCAAACGACCACATGGCGCGTTTTGCCCATGCGTTCGGGCAGGTCGTCGACTTCCTGCACTGGGTCGGCGACACATCGCTCAGCGATTCGCCGTGCGGCTATCGCTGGGGTAGCTCGAAGCGTACGGCCGGGATCGTGGGGTGTCGTCGTAGCCACCGTCATCGCACTCGAACTGCGGCACAACTGATAGACCGTAGCCACGGTATGCAACAATCAGTTAGAGTCTTCGCCGATGCCTGACATCGAGGCCGTCCTCAGCCTGCTCGGGCCTTCCGGCCCCGCGTCGACGTTCGAATCTCAGACCCTAGACTTCAAACGCCCTGGCAGGGATCTCCGCCACACGCTCGAGCTTCTGGCGGACGCCGCCGTCTGCTTCGCGAATGCCGAGGGCGGACTCATTGTCCTCGGCGTGGACGACAAGGCGACCAAGCGCGCGGACGCCCTCGTCGGGGTCGAGCCCGGCCTCTCAATCGACGTCATCCGCAAGGGCATCTTCGAGCGGACACGACCGAATCTGACGGTGTCGGCGAAGGAGCACTTCGAAGACGGCACCCGGCTCGTGATTATCACGGTGATCGAGGGGATCGAGCTCTACTCCAACGCGAAAGGACTCGCCACTCGTCGGCTCGCCACTGAGTGCCTCCCGTTCCCTCCCGAGCAACAGCTTGAAGTCCGCCGCGCCCGGGGGCAAGTCGACTGGTCCGCAGAGACGGTTGCAGTCGCGATCCAGGATCTGTCGCAAGCCGAGTTCGAACGCGTGCGGCGCCTGTTGGCGAGATCGGGCCGCGAGGAGTTGGCGAGGCTGCGCGATCGAGATCTGCTCGAGGCGATGCGGCTGGTCACAACGCGCGGCGAACTCACCAACGCTGCGCTTCTTCTCTTCGGTAGCGAGGATCTCCTCGGCCAGGCGATCCCGTCCCATGGCTACTCGTATCAGTTTCGGCCGTCCCCGGGCAGCGAAGCGACGTACTCGACGCGCGGCAATCGAGCGATTCCAGCGGCCGTCGAGACGTTGCTCGAACTCGTCGACGCGCGCGTCGAGACACGGCCGCTCAACCTCTCCGGCGGGGTCCAGCTCTCGCTCACTGACTACCCGTCCAGCGCAACCCGAGAAGTCGTCGTCAACGCATTGGTCCACAGGGACTTCCCGAGTGTTGCCGGCGTCGACCTCGAGCACGCGCCGGAGCGACTGACTGTGCAAAGCCCCGGAGGCCTTGTCGCGGGCGTGACGCCGGAGAACATCCTTACGCACCCGTCCACGCCGCGACACCGCCTCCTCGGCGAATCGGTCGCGCTGTTGCGACTTGCGGAGCGCACAGGACAAGGCATCGATCGCGCCTACCGCGAGATGCTGCGCGTCGGGAAGGAGCCACCGCGGATAACCGACGACGGTCTCAGCGTTCGCGCGACCCTTCCAGGAGGGATCGGAAACGACGCGTTCGTGAGGTTCGTTCGCGATCTTCCCGAATCGCTCAACGGTGACGTCGAGGTACTGATCACCCTCGCCCTGCTGCGCGCCAACTCGACGGTTGACGCCCTACGGCTCGCTCAGGCCATTCAAAGAATTCCGACGGATGCGCAAGACGTCCTGGCCCGAATGAGCGATTCGGAAGTCGCACTGCTCGAACCAACGCGAAGGACGATCAGGAAGCCGTACCCCTCCTACCGGCTGCGGAACGAGCCGCTCGTCGCGCTGGCGCGCGCAGTCAGCTACCGGCGTCGCACGATCGATCAGATCGACGAGAAGGTCATCGAGCACGTGCAGGAGTACGGATTCGTGACCAACCGAACCCTGCAACGACTCTTCGATCGCGACCTCTACGCGGCACGAAACCTCCTCAACGACCTGCGGGATCGCGGGTTGCTCGAGAAAGTGGGCACGGCACGCGGCGGTCCGGGCGTCAAGTACGGGCCAGGCCCGAAATTTCCTAAGGACCGCCGCCCAACTGATAGACGCGCACAGCGGAACACTGGATCAGTTCGTGATCAGTTGCAACTCGAAGACGATCGGTAGCGGCGTGAGTGGGCCGCCCGACGAGCGCGGCTGCGCGGCCCGACGCGCCGCAAGTCAACGACGGGGCACGGCGAGAGGATCGATTTGGCACCAGAACGCAGAAAACCCCGCCGTAGCGGGGCTTTCAGTTAGTGGTGGGAGCAGGATTCGAACCTGCGAAGGCTGAGCCAACGGGTTTACAGCCCGTCCCCTTTGACCGCTCGGGAATCCCACCGGGCGCGCGCCATTTTAGCGATGCGATCGCGGTACCAGGGCGCGGATTGCTTGGGTCCCCCGGACGCTGCCGAGCGCAACGTGCGCTCAAGTCAAGCGCGAATCTCGACCGGGGTCCCGCGTGGCGCCTGGCGCAGCAGCGTGCGCAGCGTCGCGCGCGTCATCCGGATGCAGCCGTGGGAGGCCGCGCGGCCGAGCGCGGAACCGAGCCGCTCGTACTCGTGAAACGCCGTCTGCGGGATGCCGCCCTGGTAGCGCGCGAGGGCACGCGAGTAGGCCGCGAGCGCGAGGATGCGGCGGCCGAGGACGCTGCCGCGCGGCTCGTCGACCGGAGCGTCGATCGCGAAGAGGCCCCGCGGCGTGGGCGTGTCGGGCGCGCCGATCACCACCCGTGCGCGCAGCGTGGTCCGGCCGGCGCGGGTGAAGCGCAGCGAGCGCTCCGAGAGATCGATCACGACGCGGCGGTCGGTGCGCGCGAGCTTCACGCGGTCGGCGCGGATCCATCCGCTCGACCCGGCCGGCATGCGCTTGAGCAGGACCTTCAGGTATGCGCGACCGTCGACGGTACGGGCGTCGAGCACCAGCAGGACGTTGGGGCCGCCCCAGAACGGCGCGCGGGTGCCGACCGACTGGAGCACGTCCCCGCTGCCGGGCTGGCGGCGGGCCAGCGTCGGAGCGACCACGCGCGCGGTCCACGCCGAGCGCGCGGTCGGACGCGGGTGGGCGGGAAGCGCGGGCGCGGGATCGGCGGCCGGAGCGGGCGGCGGAGCGGCGTCGGCGGACGGAGAGGGCTCCGCGGGCGCGGGCGAGTCCGGCGCCGGAGTGGGCGACGCGGGGGCGGCGTCGCCGCCGGGGGCGGGAACGGCGTCGCCTGCCGAAGCGGGCGCCGCAGGGGCGGCGTCGCCCGCCGGCGCGCCCCCCGACACGAGCGCGGCGTCGCCGCCCTGCGCGCTCGCACCCGCGGGCGCGAGCGCCAGAACGACCGCGGAGGCCGCCAGCAGGCGACCTCCGCGACCAACGATGCGCTGCGGGCTCAGCCCGTGAATCGCGGGGCCACCTTCGCCGCGGCCTTGCGCTTCGGCGCCTTCGGGATCAGCACGGTGACCTGCTGCTTGGTCGTCGCCTGCTGGCCGGTCCCGAACACGGTCGTGACGGTCAGCGTCGCCTGGATGCGGCGAATGCCGCGCTTCTGGGCCTTCTTGATGAACGCCTTCGACAGCTTCAGCTTCACCGTCTTGAGCCCACCGGCCTTGACCTGGACACCGGAGAAGTGCGCGATCTTCGTCGTCCCGGCGGCGGCCGAATGAGCGGCGCGCGCGAACGCGGAGGTCGAGATCGTCAGCTGGCCGCTCAGATCGCACTCCTCAGTGGCGGGGCAGCTCAGCGGCACCTGCACGGTCGGCGTCGCGCCCGGCTTACTCGACGACGGCGCGTTGACCGTCAGCGTCGGCTTCTTGCCCGGCGCGAACGTCCCACCCGGCTGCGGGGCCGGCGGCGGGGGCGTCACGGTCGGGGCCGGCGGCACCGGAGCAGCCACGCCCGTCGCGGTCAGCGCGGTCGTGCGCTTGCCGATGCCGGAGCCGACGTCGAACGTCAGCGAGCCGGACTGGGCGCCGACGGCGGACGGCGTGTACGTGGTGACGACGGCGCACGTCGCGCCCACGGCGAGCGTCTTGCCCTTGCAGCTGTCCGACGTCGCCGCGAACGGACCGGTCACGTCCACGCCGTTGACCTCCACCGGCAGCGTGCCGGAGTTCGTCAGCGTGATCGAGCGCTGGCTGACCTTGCCGGCCTCGACCGACCCGAAGTCCATGCTGGCCGGCGCGCTGACCGCCGGCGCGAGCACCGTGAACGTGCTCGTGTGCGTCGCCGGGGTGGACCAGGCGTCGCCGCTGTAGCTCACCTTCAGCGTGTGCTCGCCGCCGGTCGCCGGCGCGATCGTCACGCAGGTCGCCGACGACGTCAGCAGCATCAGCGTCTGCTCCTGGCACGAGTCGATCGGCTGACCGTCGACCTCGAACGCGACGGTCCCGTAGCTCGCGGCCGGCGCGCCACCTTCGGAGGTCAAGCGGATGCCGTCGACGATGCCCGTGTAGACGATCGGGGTCAGCCGCTCGACCGGGTTCGGCGCGGTGCTGCCGACGATCGACGCGACGTTGTACACGACGACCTCGGCCGGGTTGACGCTGGTCGAGGCGGAGAAGACCTCGTCACCGAGATAGAACGCGGTGACGTAGTGCGTGCCGGACGGCAGCGTCGCGGGCGCCGAGCACGTCGCCGACCCGTTCGTGACCGTCACGTCCTGACACTCGGGGATCGGCGTCGAGCCGTCCTTCAGCGACACGGTGCCGCCCACGGTCGGTTCGGGGGTCGACGGCGAGACGAGGTCGGGGACCACGGTGATCGTGTAGGTCACGCTGGCGCCGGGCGCAACGCGGTCCGGCGAAGCGGTGATCGTGGTGATCGTCGGCCATTCCGGGTCCGCAGACGCGGTACCGGCCCAAGCCGCCGACGCACAGAGCGCCGCGGCGACGACCGCAGCACCGCGGCCCAGGTTGAATCGCATACGTGTTCCTCTCCGAGACAAGGGATCGCGGACGCGCGGAGAGCACGTCCTGTTCGAAGTACTCGGACGGATGCGCCGAAACCTGAGCTAGCGTTCGCCCCGTGATCGGGGTCTTGCGCGAAGGGCCGCTGCACGCGGAGCTCAAGTGCGCGCTCGCGCGGCCGGGCGACGCGTTCGAAGTGCGCGTCGGCGCCTACGTGATCGACCTCGTCCGCGCCGACGGCGAGCTGGTGGAGATCCAGACCGGCGGCTTCTCCCCGCTGCGCGCCAAGCTCGACGCGCTGCTGGACGCGCACCGGATCCGGATCGTCCACCCGATCCCGGCCGAGCGCCGGATCGTGCGCGTCGACGAGGACGGCACCGTCCTCTCCTCCCGCCCGTCGCCGAAGAAGCCCGGGGCGGCGACGATCTTCGAGGGCCTCGTGTCCTTCCCCACGCTGCTCGAGCACCCGAACCTCACGATCGAGGTCCTGCTCTGCCGTGAGGACCACGTGCGCGCGCCCGCGCCCGTCCGCGGCCGCCGGTACACGCGCGACCCGGGCGAGCGGCGCCTGCGCGACGTGCTCGAACGCATCGAGCTCCGCGCGCCCGCGGACGCCGCCGCGCTCGTCCCACCGCTCCCGGGCCCGTTCACGACCCGGGAGCTCGCGGGCGCGATGGGCGTCCCGGTGCCGCTCGCGCGCAAGGCCGCGCACTGCCTGCGCGCGCTCGGGATCCTGGTGCCCGCGGGGACCCGCGATCGCGCGCCGCTTCACATTCGTGCGTAACCGGCGACCGCGTGCCAGACTCCCGGCCGCGGATGCCCTACCTGCTGCCCGAAGGCGCGGACCTCGCCGGCGCGCGCGCGACGCTCGACGAGCACCTGGACCTGCACCCGGGCCGCGTCCGCACGGGGACGACGACGTTCTACGACACGTTCGACGGCCGCCTGCACGACGCCGGCTTCACGCTGCGCCGCGACCAGCGCACGCTGACGCTGAGCGACCGCGCCACGGGTGAGACGCTCGCCGAAGCACCCGCGCCGAACGCGAGCCGTCTGTTCGCCGCCGACGTCCCGGAGCTCCTGCACGACGTGATCGAGATGCGCGCGCTGACGCCGGTCGCCAAGGTCCAGACGCGCGCGCAGACGCTGGCCGTCCGCAACGAGGACGGCAAGATCGTCGTGCGCCTCACCGTCGAGACGCACGAGGGCCTGCGCGGCCGCCTGACCGCGACCCCCGTGCGCGGGTACGACCGCGAGCTCGAGCGCGTGCTGGCGGTACTCCAGGACTGGCCCGAGGAGACCACGCCGCTGGTCGACGAGGCCGTCGCCGCGACCGGCGCGCCCGCCGGCGGGCACAGCGCGAAGCTCGACCTGACGCTCGACCCGGACACGCCGGCCAACGAGGCGGCCGCGATCGTCTTCGCCCGCCTGCACCGCATCATCGAGGAGAACCTGCCCGGCACGCTCGAGGACATCGACACCGAGTACCTGCACGACCTGCGCGTCGCGGTCCGCCGCACGCGCTCGCTGCAGCGCCAGTTCAAGTCGATCTACCCACCGCGCCTGCAGCACTTCCGCGACGAGTTCAAGCGCATCCAGCGGGAGACCGGGGACCTGCGCGACCTCGACGTCTACCTGCTCGACTTCCCGGCGCTCCGCGCGTCGCTCCCGGAACCGATGCGGCCCGACCTCGACCCGCTGCGCGGCGTCGTCGAGACGCGCCGCGCACAGGCGCTGCTCCGCACCCGGCGCGCGCTGCGGTCCACCCGCACGCAGGACGCGCTGGCCGAGTGGCTCCCGTTCGTGACGACCATTCCCACCGCCGACGAGACCGTCCACGAGCTCGCCTCCGTGCGGATCGCGAAGGTCTACCGCAAGATGGTCAAGATGGGCACGGCGATCGACGACGCGAGCCCCGCCACCGACCTGCACGAGCTGCGCAAGGCCGGCAAGGAGCTGCGCTACCTGCTCGAGTTCTTTGCCAGCCTCTACCCGGCCGCCGTGATCAAGCCGTTCGTCAAGACGCTCAAGGGCCTGCAGGACCAGCTCGGCCGCTTCCAGGACCGGGAGGTGCAGGCGACGACGCTGCGCGAGCTCGCGCCGTCGGTCAAGCACCCGGCGACCGTGATGGCGATGGGCGTCCTGGTGGACCGCTTCATCAAGGAGGAGGCGCTGGCCCGGACCGAGTTCGCCGACCGCTTCACGGTCTTCGCCTCAAAGCAGCAGCGCACCGTCGTCAAGGAGCACTTCGGGTGAGCCGGATTCTCGCGACCTACAACATCAAGGGCGGCGTCGGCAAGACGTCGGCCGCGGTCAACCTGGCCACGATCTCCGCGCGCGAAGGCCGGCCGACGCTGCTGTGGGACCTCGACCCGCAGGGCGCGAGCACGTTCCTGTTCCGCGTCAAGCCGAAGGTCAAAGGCGGCGGCGGCAAGCTCGTGCGCGGCAAGACCGACATCGACGGGCAGATCAAGGGGACCGACACCGAGGGGCTCGACCTGCTGCCCGCGGACTTCTCCTACCGCCACATGGACCTCGCGCTGGGCGACGCCAAGCGGCCTGAGCGCCGGCTGGCGCGCGTCCTGCAGCCGCTGCGCGACGAGTACGAGTTCATGTTCCTGGACTGCCCGCCGAGCATCTCGCTCGTCTCGGAGTCCGTGTTCGACGCCGCCGACGCGCTGCTGGTCCCGATCATCCCGGCGACCCTGTCCTCGCGCACGCTCGACCAGCTGCACGCCGTGCTGGACCGCAAGGGCCCGCAGGTCCTCGGGTTCTTCTCGATGGCCGACCGGCGCAAGAAGCTGCACCGCGAGCTGATGGAGACGCTCGCGGCCGACTACGACCTGCTGGAGACCGTCATCCCGACCTCGGCCGAGATCGAGCGGATGGGCGCGCACCGCGCGCCGCTGGCCGAGTTCGCGCCGCGCAGCCGCGCGGCGCGCGCGTACGCGGACCTCTGGGACGAGGTCCGCGCTCGGCTCACGTAGCGCGCGCGGCGACGCTCACCGCAACGCCGGCCAGCAGCAGGCAGCCGGCACAGGCGACCAGCTCGGCGCCGCTGACCTGGCCCGGCGCCGCGTCGCTCAGCGCCTTGGCCACCCGCACCGGTCCACCCAGCCGGGACACGGCCGTGAGCGCGACCAGCACGGCGAGGACCAGCGCCGCCGACGTGGCGCGCCGCGTGACCCGCGGCGGGCCGAGCGCGAGCGCGACCGACCCGCCGAGGATCGCGCAGGACAGGAGCGCGATGACCGCGCCGACCACGTCGCCGAGCTCCAGCGGCCGGCCGAACACGTGGCCGACGTGCAACGCCAGCAGCACGAGCGGAACGCCGGCGAACGCCACGGTCAGCCCGGCGGCGACGAGCAGGACGAACCGGACCTCGAGCCACGCCCGCCGCCCGCGCCCGCCGAGCGCCACCGCCGCCATCTCCGCCTGCGCCGCCGGCTCGACGGCGAGCACCGCGCCCACCAGCCAGGCACCGAGCGCACAGCACAGGACCGCGGCCAGCCCCCAGGTCGGCCCGACCTCGTTGCGCTGGGACGCGAACACGCCGAGCAGCGCGAAGCACGTCGCCGCGAGCGGGATCAGCGGCGCCCGCGTGCGGCCGGCGGTCAGGAGGAGGTAGCGCACGGCTCCACGCCCTCGATGTGCCACCCGGCCTCCAGCAGCGCCCGCAGCAGGTCGTCGCCGGCCGCGGCGGGAACGCGCTGGGTGAGTGTCTCCCCGCCTCGGACCGCCCGGATGCGCACCGCCGGCGCGCGCGGCGGCGACGGCTCGGCGACGCACGTCCCGTCCTGGATCCGCAGCCGAGCGTCGCTCGCGATCCCCGCGGCACCGGAGTGATCGGTGAACAGCACCGTGCGCCCGGCGCCGATCTCCGCGCCGAGCCACGCTCGCCCGTCGGCGTCCAACCCGGCGAACGGCTCGTCCAGCAGCAGGAGCGCGCCCTCGGCGCGCACCGCCTCCAGAATCGCGATCCGCTGCAGCATCCCCTTGCTCAGCGTGGCCGACCGGCGGGGCAGGATCGCCTCGTCGAGCCCGCACGCTCGCACCGCCTCGCCCCAGTCGACCGGCGCCAGGCGACGCAGCCGGCGCATCCCCGCCAGCCACTCGCCGCACGGCAGCGCGGGCACCAGCGCGACCCGCTCGGGGACGAACGCGGTCGCGCCCGGTCGCACGAGCGTGCCGGACGCCGCGCGGGCGAGCCCGCCCAGCACCCGCAGCAGGCTCGTCTTCCCGGCGCCGTTGGCGCCGCCGAGGTGCGTGACGGTGCCGAGCGCGAGATCGAGCGACACGCCGGTGAGCACCGTCCGGCGCCCGCGCCGGACCGACAGGTCCCGCGCGGTCAGCACCGCCTCAGGTCGCGTCTCTCAGGCGCTGTGCCTCCGGGAGCGACTCCAGCTTCTTGAGCGTGTGGTTCTCGATCTGCCGGATGCGCTCGCGCGTGACGTTGAACGCCCGCCCGACCTCCTCCAGCGTGTAGGGACGCGCCCCGGTCAGCCCGAACCGCATCTCGATCACCTCGCGCTCACGCTGCGGCAGCGCGTCCAGCGCCCGCCGCACGTTCTCCTTGCGCAGGTTCTCCGACGCCACCTCGAACGGTGACTCGGCCGCCTCGTCCTCGACGAAGTCGCCCAGCTCGGATTCCTCTTCCTCGCCGATCGGCTTCTCGAGCGACACCGGCTGCTGCGCCATGCGCAGGATGTCGCGCACCTCGCGCACCGAGCACTCCAGCTCGCGTGCGATCTCCTCGGGCAGCGGCTCGCGACCGAGCTGCTGGACGAGCTGGCGCTCGACGTGCACCACCTTGTTGAGCTTCTCGACCATGTGCACCGGGATCCGGATCGTCCGGCCCTTGTCGGCGATCGCCCGCGTCACGGCCTGGCGGATCCACCACGTGGCGTAGGTCGAGAACTTGTAGCCGCGGCGGTAGTCGAACTTCTCCACCGCCCGGATCAGGCCGAGCGAGCCCTCCTGGATCAGGTCCAGGAACGACAGGCCGCGGCCCAGGTAGCCCTTGGCGATCGAGACGACCAGCCGCAGGTTGGCCTCCACCATCTCCTGCTTGGCGACGAGGTCGCCGCGCTCGATGCGACGGGCCAGCTCGACCTCGCGGTCGGCCGTGAGCAGCTGCACCTTGCCGATCGAGCGCAGGTAGAGCCGCAGCGAGTCCAGGCTCGGCTCCACCGTCAGGTCGATCTCGGGCTTGCGCGCGTCCGGCGAGTCCTTCGCCGCGCGGGCCTCGGGTTCCGACGCCGTCACCGGCTTGCCTTCAGCCGTGACGATCTCGATCCCCTGGTCCAGCAGATACGCGTGCAGCTCCGTGATCTGCTCCTTCGTGACCTCCACCTCTTCGAGTGAGGCGGCGATCCGCTCGACGGTCAGGATCCCCCGTTCCTGGCCTTCGGCGATCAGCGGGCGCAGCTCGTCGATCTCCGTGATCGCTGCCTCGTCCGCCAGCAAAGCATCCGTCTTGGTCGCCAACCGCTCAATCCTTCGGGACGTAACTCAGGCGTTGCCCCGCCCCCGGGGCCGCCCCTTCCGTGCCTATCCGTCGTGTACGCGGCGTCCGCCGCCCGGCATGCATTCCCTAAGGAAGCCTTAATGCCGTTCCGGGTTTGTACCACGGGTTACGTGATGTGTCCTTGGCGAAACCTTGGTCCATTCGTCCAGGAACTACCCTCGATGTCATGACTCTGCCTTTGGAGGACGTCCAGAGCCGGGTTCCGACGCTCTCCCTCTCGCTCTCACGCGTGGGCGTGACCAACGTCGAGAAGGTCATCCGGCTCAGCGACAACGGCTCCGAGCAGCTGTTCTCGGCCCGTCTGGACTGCTTCGTCGACCTCGGGCCGCACCAGAAGGGCGCGCACATGAGCCGCTTCGAGGAAGTGGTCAACGATGCGATCGGCGAGGTCGTGCTCGGCGAGAGCGCGTTCCGCGCGGAGACGCTCGCGCAGCACATCGCCGAGAAGGTCCGCGACCGGCAGGGCGCGCGCCGCGCCGAGGTCCACATCGAGGCGCGCTACCCGGAGCACAAGCCGGCGCCCGTCTCGGGCATCGAGACGCAGGAGATCTACTCGCTGCTGGGCGCCGCGGTCGCCGGCGAGGCCGGGACGCGCCGGCTGATCGGCGTGCGCGCGCAGGGGATGACCGCGTGCCCGTGCGCGCAGACGCTGGTGCAGGCGCGCTCGCGCGAGCGGCTGCTCGCCGACGGCTTCACCGAGGATGAGATCGAGCGGATCTTCGAGGCGGTCCCGGTCGCCACGCACAACCAGCGCGGGCTGGCGACGCTGCACATCGGCTGCCCGGAGACGTGCACGACCGACATCGACGCGCAGTGGCTCGTGCAGATCGCCGAGGACTCGATGTCGTCGGAGATCTACGAGCTGATGAAGCGCTCCGACGAGGGCGCCGTGGTGGAGAAGGCGCACCGCCGCCCGCGCTTCGTCGAGGACTGCGTGCGCGAGATGGTGCGCGGCGTCGTCGAGCGGCTCGACTTCCTGTCGGACCAGCACTTCGTCTCCGCCCGCCAGGAGAACCTCGAGACGATCCACCAGCACAACGTGCAGGCCGAGCGGTTCGGCCTGGTCGGCGAGCTGCGGCGCGAGATCGCCACCGGGGAGCACTCCCCGCACCACCTCTCGCTGCGCGAGTGGCTCGACGGCGCATAGTCCCGTGAGCGACTTCTGGCGCGCGTTCGCGCTGTTCGCGTTGATCGCCGGCAACGCGTTCTTCGTCATCGGCGAGTACTCGATCGTGACCGCGCGCCGCGGCGCCCTGCGCTCGCGCGGCGGCAAGGGCGCGGCGTCCGCGCTGCGGCTGATGAACGACCCGGTGCGCGTGATCTCCACCGTCCAGGTCGGGATCACGGGCATCGGCATCCTCACCGGCGCCGTCGGCGAGCCGGTCGTGCGCGACCTGCTCGGGAGCTCGCTGCCCAGCTGGGCCGGCTTCGTGATCGCGTTCGCGATCGTCACCTACCTGTCGGTCGTGCTCGGCGAGCTGGTGCCGAAGGCGCTTACGCTGGACCGGGCCGAGCGGCTCGCGGCGCTGATCGCGCGCCCCGTCGAGGCGCTGTCGATCGTCCTGCGCCCGGTCGTGTGGGTCCTGCAGGGCACGGCGGGCCTGCTGCTGCGCCCGTTCGGGATCACCGAAGTGATGGCGGGCGAGACCGTGCGCACGCCCGAGGAGCTGCGCGAGCTGGTCGACGAGGCCGAGGGCTCGGGCGTGATCCCGCGCGCCCAGGAGGAGCTGCTGCACAACGTGTTCGACTTCGTCGGGCAGGAGGTGCGCAACGTGATGGTGCCGTCGCCCGACGTCGAGTGGCTGGAGGCGTCGATGATCGCCGCCGACGCGCTGCCGATGCTGATCGAGACCTCGCACGTGCGGCTGCCGGTCGGCGCCGAGACGCTCGACCACCTGGTCGGGATCGTGCACTTCCGGGACCTGCTGGCCTCGCCGGACGCGCCCGTCGGCACGCTGGCCCGCCCGGCCATGATCGTGCCGGAGACCAAGGACCTCGGCGCGCTGATGCGCGAGCTGCGCGAGGCGCGCCAGCAGATGGCGGTCGTCGCCGACGAGTACGGCGGCACGGCCGGGATCGTGACCATGCACGACGTGCTCGAGGAGCTGGTCGGCGAGATCGAGAACGAGTTCGACCTGCCGCGGTCCG
Source organism: Solirubrobacter sp. (assembly GCA_035555675.1). Lineage (GTDB taxonomy): Bacteria > Actinomycetota > Thermoleophilia > Solirubrobacterales > Solirubrobacteraceae > Solirubrobacter. Next base: position 12,948 of record DATMGH010000009.1, read on the forward strand.
AGCTCGACTGGATCGACGAGCGCACGGTCGAGGTCTCCGGCTCGATGACGATCGACGACTTCAACGAGACCGTCGGGACGACGCTGCCGCAGCGCGGGCCGCGCACGCTGGCGGGGCTCGTGTTCGACGCGCTGGGGCGGCGCCCGGAGCCCGGCGACGTCGTGCGCTTCGGCGACACCACGCTCCGGATCGAGGCGATGCAGGACCTGCGGATCACCAAACTCCGCGTCGGTCTTTAGAGCGAGTTCAGGGCCGTCGAGCAGGGTGTCGGCCATGACGCGAGTCGCGGTCATCGACCCTCAGCCGGCCGTTCGCGCCGGCCTCGCCACGATGTTGCGCACCGAGCCCGGGCTCGTCTCGGTCGGTTGCGCGGAGGACGGTCTCGAGCTGGTGGTGCGCCAGCGCCCCGACGTCGTCGTCCTCGACGCCGACGCGATCGACCTGTGCCGGCGCATGCGCGCCCTCGACGCCGCGCCGCGCGTCGTGCTCTACGCGAGCCTCGCCGACCCGTCGCTGCCCGTGACCGCACGCGTCGCCGGCGCCGACGGGCTGGTGGACAAGGCCGCGCCCGCGGAGGCGCTCTTCGACGCGATCCGCACCGTCGCCCGCGGCGGGACCGCGCTGCCGCCGCTCGAGCGCTCCCAGCTCGACGCCGCCGCGCACCGCGTCGACGCCGAGGACCTCGCGCTGCTGGCGATGCTGCTGGACCGCACGGAGCCGGCGGACGTCGCCGAGACGCTCCACGTGCACCCGCGCAAGGTCGCGCGGCGCATCGAGCGCGTGCTCGGGCGCCTGCGCGCCCGGCCGATCGCGGTCTGAACGTCGTAACCTGCGAGAGCAATGCCTCTCGTCCCCATGGTCATCGAGCGCACCGCCCGCGGCGAGCGCGAATTCGACATCTTCTCGCGGCTCCTGAACGAGCGGATCATCTTCCTCGGCTCGGCCGTGGACGACCAGATCGCGAACCTGATCGTCGCCCAGATGCTGCACTTGGAGTCCCAGGACCCCGACAAGGACATCTCGCTCTACATCAACTCGCCGGGCGGCTCGATCTACGCGGGGCTCGCGATCTACGACACGATGAACTTCATCAAGCCCGACGTGGCGACGATGTGCGTCGGGATCGCGATGTCGATGGGGTCGCTGCTGCTGGCCGGCGGGGCGCCCGGCAAGCGCATGGCGCTGCCGAACTCGCGGATCCTGATCCACCAGCCGTCGGCGGGCTTCGAGGGGCAGTCGACGGACATCGAGATCCACGCGGCCGAGATCATCAAGACGCGCAAGCGGATCGACGAGATCTACGCCAAGCACACCGGCCAGTCCGAGGAGCAGGTGCACCGCGACATGGAGCGCGACCGCTTCTTCAAGGCCGACGAGGCCGCCGCGTACGGCCTCATCGACAAGGTCATCTCAACGCACTGACGTAGCAGTGCTCTGGTCGGTGGTGGTGCACCTCGCGGCCCGGTCTCGGCTTACCGATCAGGTTCGAGCGTTTGAGTTGGCGCGTTGGTGGGGGTGTGTCCGGAAACTCGCCTGACAGGCGACCTAGCGGCCACACCCCCACCGCGCAACGCGCTCCACGACCCTCCCCCCACTCCTCAGGTGATCGGGTGCTCGAGGGCGCCCAGGCCCTCGATCTCCACTCTCACGGTGTCGCCGGGCTGGAGGTAGCGCGGGGGGTCGAACGCCTCCCCCACTCCGCTCGGCGTACCCGTGAGAACGATCGCGCCGGGCTCGAGCGTGCAGGCCTCGGCGATGAAGTCCACCACCTCCTGCGGCTTGAAGATCAGGTCGCTCGTGTTGCCGTCCTGCCGCAGCTCGCCGTTGACGTGCGTGGTGAGGCGGAGGCTGGACGGGTCGGCGTCGGTGGTGATCCACGGGCCCCACGGGCAGGACGTGTCGAAGCCCTTCGCGCGCGCCCACTGGGCCTCGCTGCGCTGCAGGTCGCGGGCGGAGACGTCGTCGGCCACGGCGTAGCCGGCGATCGTGTTGTCCTCGCCCATGACGAGCACGAGCTCGACCTCGTAGTCGAGCTGGGCGCTTGCCTTGGGGATGACGACCGGGCCGCTCGGGCGAGCGCTGGACAGCGGGAGCTTGAGGAAGACGAGCGGCTTCTCCGGCTTCTGGGAGCCGAGCTCCTCGATGTGGGCGGCGTAGTTGCGGCCGACGCAGAAGATCGCGGGCGGGCGCGGGATCGGCGCCAGCAGGGTCACGTCCGCGAGCGCGTGGCGCTGTCCGGTGGCCGGCTGCGGGTCCAGCAGGTGGTCGATGATCGTGCCACTCGCGTACGCGACGATCTCGTCGCCCCGGACCTCGCCGGGCTGCGGGTCGTCGGCGCCGGGAGCGAGGAAGGTCGCGAGCTTCATGGGCGGCGACCTTACTCGACGGATGGACGGCTTGAGAACGCCCGTGATTGGTCGATGATGGACGGTGATGGATGTCAGCGCGATCCAGGCAGCGGCGGCTGCCACCACCGCCACGTACCGATCGTTCGCGGACGCCACGCGCGCGGTCCTGGACCTGCTCGAGCGCCACAAGCCCGGCTGCGCCGTCTACATGGCGCACCTGGACCGCGGGCAGTTCATCCACCGGATCGTCGACGTCCGCGGCGGCGCGGACTTCGGGCTGCGCTCCAACCAGGCGCTCCCACTGGGCGACGCGTTCTGCTCGCACATGGCCGAGGGACGCGCGCCGCGGCGGACCGCTGACCTCGGGCGCGACGACGTCTACTCGCGCGTGGCGATGTTCAAGCGCGTCGGCGCACGGTCCTACCTCGGCGTGCCGCTCGAGCTCTCCGACGGGACGCGCGTCGGGTCGCTCGCGGGGCTGTCACACGCGCGGGACGCGTTCAGCGCCGCCGACGAGCAGCTGTTCGTGATGCTCGCGCGGGTGCTGGCGTCCGAGCTCGAGCGCGAGTCCAACGCGCGTGACCTGCGACGGTTCAACGACATGCTGCGCGACCAGGCGCGCGGAATGGGCGCGATCGGGCGCGTGGCGCAGGCGCTGGCGGCGGGCGACGACGCGCGGGTGTCGATCTGCGAGGCCGCCGGCGAGGTGATGGACGCGCCGGTCGCGTTCCTGCTGGAGCCCAAGGGGCGCGAGTTCGTCTCGACCGCGATGAGCGGCGTCACGGTGCAGCCGGTGACGATCCAGCCGCGCGGGGAGACCCCCGGCGGGCGCGCGTTCACCGCCACCGAGTCCTACTTCGTGGCCGACGCCCGCAACCACCCGGCGCTCGCGGCGCCGCTGGTGGAGGCGACGTCCGCCCGGTCGGCGGTGTTCGAGCCGGTGCTGCGCGACGGCGAGGTCGCGGGCGTGCTGATCGTGATCTGGCAGCGGCCGCTGGAGGCGCTGCCGGAGGCGGCGAGCGTGCTGCGGCTGGTCGCGGCGCAGGCGGCGATCGCGATCGAGCACGCGGCGCTGCGGGCGCGCGTGTCCTCGCTGGCGCTGACCGACGGGTTGACCGGGCTGGTCACGCGGCGCGTGTTCGAGGAGGAGCTGCCGCGCGAGATCGCCCGGGCGCGGCGGGCGGAGTCGCCGCTGGCGATCGCGTGGCTGGACCTCGATCACATGAGCGCGTTCAACCTCCTGCGTGGCGAGGGCGAGGGCGACCGGCTGATCAAGGAGACCGCGGCGCGCTGGCGCGGGGAGCTGCGCGAGGTGGACTCGCTGGCGCGGCTGGACGGCGTCGAGTTCGCGGTGATCCTGCCCGGGTGCGGGCTCGGCGAGGCGGTCGAGGTGCTCGACCGGGTGCGCGGGGCGACGCCGCGCGGGCAGACCGCGTCGGCCGGCGTCGCGCGCTGGAACGGCGAGGAGCCCGCGGAGCTGCTGATGCTGCGCGCGCAGGACGCGCTGGCGGCAGCGAAGTCGTCCGGGCGCAACGTCACGATTCCAGCGGAGTGACGTGTGGCCGCCGGGGCAGGGATCCCGGCAGGTTTACAGAAGTCCGCTTTGGCGTCGTGTACCCTTTCGCGCCTGAACAGAGCACAGCCGAGTCTCCTCGCCTCAGGGCGGGGGGAGCGGGGGACCCAGTACGGCCTTGGTCAGGCCGATGGGGCGAATCGTCGTCTTGGTGCGACGTAGCGCAGGCCTGCGCGAGCCCGACAGCTAACCCCGTAGGCCCGAGGCCCAGAGGAGTGAGAGTTGTCTGCTCACGAGTTGTCGTACCCGAAATTTGATGCCCGCGATCTAGGGGATGTTGCGCTCTGGGAGCGCTCGTTGGCGCGGTCCCGGCACCGGCGCGAGATCACGGAAGCGGCGCGGCGGGGGGCGACGCGGCGCAAGGGCGCTGCGTTGGCGGTCAGCGCCTCGATGGCGGCGGGGCCGGTGGCGTCGCCGTTCGCGGCGCTGGCGTCGGCGGGGCGGGGGCCGGCCGCGGCGTCGGCGTCGTCCTCGTCGGAGCGGTCCGTCGTTTCGATGCCCTCGACGTCGCTGGTCTCCTTCGGGGACACCGGGGCGGCGGTGGCCGCGGTGCAGCGGCAGGTGGGGGTCGACGACGACGGGATCTTCGGGCCGATCACGCGGGCTGCCGTCGCGTCCTTCCAGAAGCGGTACGGGCTGACCGTCACGGGGACGGTCGACGCGCGGACGTGGACGGCGCTGTTCCGGTCGAACGCGACGTTCGTCGGCAAGGGCGGGAAGACGGTCATGACCGTGTACGGGCGCACCGGGGGTGCCGCGGCGCCGTCGGGGTCCGATTCCTCCGCCCCGCGCTCGGCTTCGCCGCGCTCGAAGTCGCCGCGGTCGTCCGTGCCGCGCTCCACGTCGCCTCGCTCCACGTCGCCTCGTTCGACGTCGCCTCGGTCGACGTCGCCGCGGTCCACCGCGCCGGCGACGTCGACCGACCCGGCGATCAACCGCTCCACGCCGACGAACCCCCTGTCCACCACGCCGGTGTCGGACACGACGACGAGCGGCGGGTGCGGCAGCGGGCGGATCACGACGCCGGTCTCCGGCACCGTGACCGGGCACTACGGCGAGACCCGGCCGGGGCACACGCACGCCGGTCAGGACATCGCCGCGCCCGCGGGCACGAGCGTTCGCGCCGCCCAGTGCGGCACCGTCACCCAGGCCGGGTACGACGGGTCCGGCTACGGCAACCTCGTCTGCATCCAGCACGACAACGGCGTCTCCACGTGTTACGCGCATCTGTCCGCGATCAACACGACCAAGGGCGCGTACGTCCACGTCGGGGACGTGATCGGCAAGGTCGGCTGCACGGGCAACTGCACCGGGCCGCACCTGCACTTCGAGGTGCGCGCGAACGGCAAGGCCACGGACCCGGCGCCGTACCTCGCGGGCTCCAAGTCGATTCCGGCCAGCGGCAGCGCCGCGAAGGCGGCCTCCGCGAAGCCTAAGGCGACGGCCACGCTCGCGTCCACGAGCACGGTGAGCAGCGGCGGCGGCGCGACCGCGAAGGCCGCCCTCGCCTCGTCGGACGCGGCGCGCGGCGGCGACGCCGCGACGGTGGCTTCGGCCGCGGTCCAGACGGCTCCGGCCGAGCCCGCCGCGGACCCGGCGCTCGCCGCTCCGGCCGCCGACCCGGCGCTCGCCGCTCCGGCCGCAGACCCGACGGCCGCCGCTCCGGCCGCAGACCCGACGGCCGCCGTTCCGGCGGCGGCCACTTCGGCGCCGGCCTCGCCGGCCGAGAGCACCGAGGCAGCGGCCGCGCCGGCGTCCACCCCGGCCACGCCGCCCGCCGCCGCCCCGGCCGCGACCCCCGACGCCGCGACGGAGGCACCCGCCACCGAGTCCGCGCCCGCTTTCGAGCCGGCCTCGTCGACGGCTCCGACGGAGAGCGCCGAGGCGGCGCCCGCGCCGGAGGCCACGGCGCCCGCCACCTCCGAGGCCGCGACGGAAGCTCCCGCCTCGCCGCCCGCCGACCCCGCGCCCGCCGCTTCGACGCCGGCTGCGGAGAGCGCCGAGGAGGCGTCCGCCCCGGCCTCGCCGCCCGCCGACACCGCCCCGGCCGCGAGCTCCGACGCCGCAACAGAAACGCCCGACTCGCCGCCCGCCGACGCCGCGCCTGCCACTTCGGCGCCGGCCGAGAGCACCGCGGAAGCGGCCACCGAGTCGGAGTCGGCGCCCGCGGATGCCGGCGCTGGGGACGCGTCGGGGTCCTGACCGGCATGTAGCGTGTGGTCACTTACGGCCCTCCGAGGGCGGTAAGTGACCACTGGCGTCAGCGTTCGAGGGCTGCGCGGACTTCGGCGTCGGCGCGTTCGGCGGCGGTGTCCGTCCAGCGCCAGCGCACGCCCTCGTCGATCACGAACGTCGCCTGGCCGTGGTCCTGGACGCGCTCGACCTCCACGTGCACGATCGCGATCCGCTCGCGCTCCTCGACCACGGCGCCGCGGCCGATCACGGTCAGCGCGAGATCGCCGGCGGCGAGGATTGTCACCGCGCAGCGCGGATCCTGCCGCAGCCGCGCGAGTGACTCGCGCCGGTGCGCGAGCGCGAACGCCAGCGTCCGCGGCCCGCGCCGGACGACCGTCGAGACCGGGATCGCGTGCGGCTCGCCCGCGCCGGTGGAGAGCACCGCGACGGTGCCCGGCGGCCACTCGGGAAGCTCGTCCATCCCGCGAGGCTACCGCCCGCCGGGAGCGGGCAGAGCCGCGCCGGCGGGCCGAGAGGCGCGGACGGGCGAAAAGGCGCCGGCCGGCCGAGCAGCGCGCGCGGGCAGAGGCACCGGCGGTGGAGAGGCGCGGGCGGTGGGCGTCGCCGCCGCCCGCCGACGCGGGGCGCGCTCAGCGCCGCCGCGCGATCTCCTTCTCCAGCAACCGGTTCGCGCGCTCGAGCTGGTCGTCCGTCGCCTTGTCGACCGACGCGGCGCCGACGTCGCGGTTGAGGCGGCCGTTGATGACCCGGTGCGCCTCGCCCGTCAGCCGCGCCAGGGTCCCGACCAGCGCGGCCCGCTCGGCGCGCAGCCGCTCGCGCTTCTCGAACGCCGTCTCCGGCTCCAAGGACGCGGGGGCCGCCGCGGCCGGCGTCGTCGTGAACGCCGCGAGCGCCGGGGAGGCGGCGGGCGGCGCTGGCTCGGCGAACAACTGCAGCGCGTCGCCGGGCTGCGTCGTCTGCAGCACGTCCTCGTCGCGTCGCGCGCTCGACCACAGGGCGCGGAAGGCCTCGCCGGTCTCGGTTCGCTCGGCGCGCTCGGCGACCTCCTCGCCGGACACGGAGTCGAAGACGAGCGCGTGGTTGCGCTCCTCCTCGATCTCGATCGCGAGCTTCTTCAGCCGCGGGTCCGACGGTAGGAAGACGTGCGACATCTGCTCCTTCGGCGCGGGCGTGCGCCGGATGAAGCGCCCGATCACCTGCCGGAAGAACAGCTCGGTGCGCGCGTTGGTCGCGTACACGCCGACGCGCAGGCGAGGAACGTCGACGCCCTCGGAGACCATCAGCACCGAGACCAGCCACGGCGACGAGCCCGCCGAGAAGCGGGCGATCCGCGCCGAAGCGTCCGCCGCGTCGGAGTGCACGATGTCCGGCCGCTCGCCGGTGATCCGCTCGAGCCGGGCCGCGAGCTTCTCCGCGTGCTCCTTGTCGATCGCGATCACGAGACCGCCCGCGTCCGGATGGGTGCCGGCCCGCAGCCCGCGCAGCTCGGCGTCCGCGTCGCGGAGCACGTGCGTGATCCAGTCGCCGTCCGGGTCCAGCGCGGTGCGCAGGCGCCGTGCGGCCTCCGCGGCGGGCAGGACGACGTCGAAGTCCGCGCTGCGGACCTTGCCGTCGCTGACCCACTCCATGTCGCCGCCGTACGTGTGGAACGTGACCGGCCGGCACACGCCGTCCAGCAGCGCCTGCGTGTACCCGTAGTCGTAGTCCGCGCGGGAGACGCCCGTGTCGTCGTAGTTGACCCACGGGATCGGCGAGTTGTCCGACCGGAACGGCGTGCCCGACAGCAGCAGCCGGAACCCGGCGCGCTCGAACGCGCCGACGGTCGAGCGGCCCCAGCTCGCGTCCTCCCCCATGTGGTGAGGCTCGTCGGCGATCAGCAGCGTCGGACGCTCGGCGCAGCGGCGGCGGTGGACCGACGGGTCCGCCGCGACGGTCGCGTAGGTGACCGAGACCCCGTGGCGGTCGCGTGGCTCGGGGCCGGCGGAGTTCGGCCGGTTCGGCTCGAGGTGGATGCCGTAGCGCGCCGCGTCGAGCGCCCACTGGCGGCAGATGTGCGTCGTCGGCGCGATCACGGCGACGCGCGACACGCGGCCCTCGGAGAGCATCCGGTGGGCGATGTGCAGGCCGAACGTGGTCTTGCCCGCGGCGGGCGTGGCGGACGCCAGGAACGCGTCGCCGGAATGGTCGAAGACGGCGGCCGCGGCAGCCTGCTGCCACGCGCGCAGCGGCCGGCCGGTGGGCCAGGACGGCAGGGAACGGCCCGCCGCGAGGCGGGGAGGAGCATCGGTCTCGTACGTCACGGGACGGAGAACGCTAGGAGGCGGATCGGACGGCGCGGGCGGTGGCGGCGCGAGTGGCCTCGTTCGTGCCGCAGGCGCCAGAAAGTGACCACTCGCCGCGCCGGCGGCGGGCAGGCGCGGGCGACGAGACGCGCCCGCGGCGGGCGCGCGCGGGTTGCGAGGCGCGCCTGCGGGGAGCGCGCGCGGGCGCGAGGCGCGCCGGGGCGGTGGCGGCGCGAGTGGCCTCGTTCGTGCCGCAGGCGCCAGAAAGTGACCACTCGCGGCGCCCGCGGCGGGCGGGCGCGGGTTGCGAGGCGGGCGCCGGGCGCGAGGCGCGGGGCGGCGGGCGCGCGGGGGGCGAGGCGCGTCGGCGGGCGGCGCCCGGGCGCGGGGCGGCGGCGGGCGGAAAAGCCGGGGAACGCGTTGTTGTACGCTCAATGATCGTGTCCCTCCAAGTCACCCACTTCACCGATCCCGGCTGCCCCTGGGCCTGGTCGGCCTCCCCCGCCATCGCCGCGTTGAAGTGGCGATACGGCGACCAGCTCGAGTGGCGCAACGTGATGATCGGCCTGACCGAAAACGGCGCGGAGTACGAGCGGCGCGGCTACACGCCCGCCTCGCAGGCCCGCGGCTACCGCACGTTCCGCGAGCGCGGCATGCCGTTCACGACCGAGCCGCGCGAAAGGGTCCACGGCACTTGGCCGATGTGCCGCGTCGTGGTCGCCACCCGGAGCCTGCACCCCGACCGCGAGTACGCCGTCTTCCGCGCGCTCCAGCTCGCGCAGTTCACCAGCACCGCCTACCTGGAGGACCCGAAGCAGTTGCACGACGCGATCGCGTGGGTGCCCGGCATCGACGCCGAGGAGATCGTCGCCGCCGCCGGCACGCCCGAGATCGAGGCGCTCTTCGCCCAGGACCGCGACGCCGCCCGCTCCGCTGCCGGCAGCCCGACCGAGTTCCAGGACAAGCACGCCAACACCGACGGCCGCGTCCGCTACACCGCGCCGAGCATCCAGTTCACGAACGCGGACGGCCAGACGCTCGAGGCCGGCGGCTTTCAGTCCTTCGAGGCCTACGACGTGCTGATCGCGAACCTCGACCGCAGCCTCACGCGCCGCTCGCCGGCGACCGACGCCGCCGAGGTGCTCAAGGCCTTCCCGGACGGCCTGACGACCGCCGAGGTCGCCCAGATCATGGCCGAGGACAAGTACGCGCCGGACCGCGACGCGGCCGAGGACAGCCTGATCGCCGCCACCGGCGACGAGCGCGCGAGCCGCGTTCCCTTCGGGCACGACGCCCTCTGGGTGCCCGCGGCGCCCGTCGCCGCGGCCGTGTGAAGCGCGGGGCGCCGCGGCGAGCCGCGGCGCCCCGTCACCCTACGGCCGGTTGGTGGACAGCGTGAACGTGAGCGTCTTGCTGTACGACCCCGTGCGGAGCGCGTCGTTCGCCTTCACCGACTGCTTGAAGCCGACCGTCACCCCCGCGTTGGACGCGGGACCGTCGAACGCCAGCAGCGACGTCGGCGCGGCCGAGCCGCCGACCGCGGCGTACGCGTTGCCCGCGGACGAGCCGAGCGCCGCGTTGGCCTGCAGCGCCTCCGGCAGCGAGAACGTGCCGTTGACCAGGTGGCCGGTCGCGTTCGACGCGTCGTCGGCCACGCTCAGGAGCGCGTCGCCGGCGGTCGAGGTCACGGTCGCCGTGGTCGAGGCGAAGTAGTCGTTCGCCAGGCCCGGCGTGAACGCGCCGAAGCTCGCCGGAGCGCCGAGCGACAGCGCCAGCGTCGCCGGCACCGTGCCGCCGACGGTCGACTCGGCGACCGTGCAGGTCGCCGTGGCGGTCTTCGACGGGTCGCTCTCGGAGGTCGCCGTCAGCGTCACCGAGCCCGAGGCGGCCGCGCCCGCGGCCTTCTCGATGTAGACCGGGACCGACGTCGACTCGCCGAACTTCGCCGTCGCCAGCGCGTTGCGCACGTGCGCGGTCCAGCCCGTGCCGGACGCCGTCGCCGACAGCCGGTACACGTCGCTGTTGAGGTACGCCGACGCGTCCTGCGGGTGCGCGTTCGCCGGGACCGACGCCGCCGCGCCCGTGTTCTTGAGCGGGAACGTGCAGCTGGTGTACCCGAGGTCGGTGCCCGTGGTGGGCGAGCCGAGCTCCACGCCGCGCGCCTGCGGGCCGGCGCCGTCGAGCGAGCGCACCGCCACCTTGTAGTGCAGGATGCCGTCGGCGTCGGTGCGCTTGTCGATGATGTAGAAGTGCAGGCGGTTCGCGTCCGCCTTGAACTCGTAGGTCGAGCCGGAGTCGACGCCGACGTTGAACGAGCCGTCGTTGGTCTGGCGCTCGTCGCCGATCGTCGCCTTGACGACCGTGCCGTCCGCCTTGACGTAGTCGACCTCGTCGATGTCCTGCGGATTGGAGTCGATGTACCAGACGAAGCAGTTGAACGAGCCGCAGGACGAGTTCTGGTTCTTCGACTTGCCGATCAGCACGCCGTGGCCCGGCGCGAACGAGTCCGAGCCGATCTGCTGCACGACTTCCAGCGTGTAGTCGTTGAACCCGGCGGTGACGCCGCTGCCGGTCGCCGACGTGTACCACGGACCCTCGCACGTGGGGTTGGTGTGGTAGCGGCACGGCGGGTTCTTGTCGCCGCCGTCGAGCAGCACGCGCACGCCGGCCAGGTCGCCGCCCGGCGCGACCTCGCGCGCCTTGACGTCGGCGACCGCGATGCCGGACTGCGCCAGGCCGCCGCGGTTGAGCCGCAGGATGTCGTTGTCGGAGATGTAGTTCAGGAACCGCTTGTTGCGCAGGTTGTGCTGCGCGCCGAGCGCGCCGCCCTGGACCGGCGGGATCTGGTAGCGGGTGTGCTGGCCGCCCGGGCCGTTGAACGAGCCGCGGCTCATCATGTCCCACATGCCGGACGCCGTCCGCTGCTGCTGCGCCGCGAACGGGTTGTTGTAGTTGTCCGGGATGCTCAGGTTGTGCGAGAGCTCGTGGGCGTAGACCGCCATGCCGGAGCTCTCGGCCTCGGTCGAGTTGTTGCCCGACGCGTTCGGCCAGATGTTCGTGGCGACGGCCCACGACGACCACGGGACGTAGCGCGTCGGCGCCCAGTTGACCGTCTTCGCCGGGTCATAGGCCTTCGGGCCGAACGCGTCGCTGACGGTGTCCCGCGAGGTGAACTTCATCTCGCCGAACTCCTGCCACGTCGAGCTCTGGTCCTCGCCCGCGACCGTGTAGAAGATGTTGTCGAACTCGGCGATCTTCTCCGCGCCGACGTCGGCCTGCCAGGCCGCGCGCAGGTCGGTGCGGATGTTGCGGTTGCACGGCGTCTCGGCCGGCGTCGGGCAGTAGGTGTTCTGCGACGTGTTGGCGTAGGCCGAGATGAAGTACTGGTAGGCGCGCCCCGGCATGCGGTAGGGGCCGAACGGCGTCAGCTCGACGCCGTACTTGCCGAAGGAGTCCTCCATCCAGTACCGGTTCATGGTCTGGAAGCTGTTCAGCGCCGACGGCTGGTTGAGGAAGTCGGCGTAGAACCGCGGGACCTGCTCACGCGGGATGTTGTTGGCGAACGCCGTCGGCGTGCCCCAGATCGTCGAGCCCGCGGGCTGCGTGACGATGAACTCGCGGTCCGGGAAGTCGGCGAGGACGATCGCGACCTTCCACTTCTTGACCGTCGGCTGGATGCTCGGGTCCGAGTAGTCCGGACCGGGCAGCGGCTTGTAGTCGTTCCAGGTCAGATTGTCCTGGAAGGACCAGTTCTGCGGGTCCAACGGCGGCGGCGCCGCGGCGGCCGCGCCGGCGACCCCGAACGTCGCCGCGGCCGTGGCCGCGGCCAGTGTTGCGCGTGCTCTCATGAACACCCTCCCGTACGGTCCCGCGGCACCGCGTGTGTCTCGACCCCGATACCCCCAGCCCGCGGCCGCGTCCACGAGCACATCTCATGCTCATTCAGGACTCATGAAAATGCAACGCGCTGTGGAGTCATCTCCACGACTTGTAGGGTGGGCGACGTGCTCCGTCTGCTGCTCCTGCGCCTCCGCTGCCGTGGACGGCTGCACGCCGCGCGCGGCGCTCGCGCGGCCCGCGGCGCGAGCGTGCACGTGGCCCCCGGCGCACGCGTGTTCCTGGGCGCCGGCGCCCGGCTCGGCGCGGACGCGCGCATCGACGCGCAGGCCGGCACCGTCCGCATCCTGCCGGGCGCGAAGATCGGCGCGGAAGCGTCGATCGTGGCGCACGCTCCCGTGATCGTCGGCCCCGGCGCCGCGCTGGGCGAGCGCGCGACGATCGTCGCCCACGCGGGCGTGGTGGTGGACGTCGGCGCCGTGATCGGCGACTGGGCCGCGCTGGTGGACGCGACGCCCGTCGCGGACGACGTCGAGCGCCCCGTACGCGAGCAGCCGCTGCGCACCGCGCCGATCCGGGTCGGCGCGCGCGCCGTGCTCGGCCCGCACGCGGCGCTCGGGCCCGGCGCGGACGTCGCGCCCGGCGTGCGCGTCGCGCCCTACGCGGTGCTGGAAGCGCGGGCGGCGAGCAGCGCGTCGTAGACGCCCTCGGTCGCGCGCGCGACCTCGGTCCAGTCGAACCGCAGCACGTGCTCGGACGCCTCGGCGATCAGCCGCTCGCGCAGCTCGCCGTCGGTCAGCAGATCCTGCGCCATCCGTTCCAGCGAGCGCACGCTCGACGCCCGGAAGCGCAGCCCGACGCGGCGCCCGCGCGGGACGACCTCGCGCAGCCCGCCGGTGTCGGCGACGATGCACGGGCAGCCGGACGCCATCGCCTCCAGCGCCACCAGCCCGAACGGCTCGTAGATCGACGGCACCAGGCACAGGTCCGCGATCCGGTAGAGCGAGTGCAGGACGTCGTCGCCCGTCCAGCCGATGAACGTGCCGTGCTCCATCAGACCGAGCCGCTCCGCCTGCGCCTTGAGCTCGGCCTCGGCGGTGCCCGAGCCGGCGATCAGGAACCGGACCTTGCCGACGCGCCGGATCAGCCCCGGCAGCGCGTCCAGCGCCAGGTGGAAGCCCTTCTCGTAGACCAGCCGGCCGACCAGCAGCACGAGCTGCTCGTCCGGCGCGGCGAACTTCGCGCGCAGCCGCGGCAGGTCCGCGACCGGCTGCAGGTCGGACGGGTCGATCCCGTTCGGGATCGCCGTGATCCGCGCGCGGTCGACGCCGAAGACGTCCGCCACCTGCTCGCGCATGAAGTGCGAGCACGTGATCACGTGGTCGGCCTGCCGGGTCATCCGGCGCTCGATGCCGTGGATGTGCGACTGCGGATGCTTGTCGACCCAGCCCTGGTGGCGGCCGTACTCGGTGGCGTGCACGGTCACCAGCCACGGGACGCGGCGGCGACGCGCGAGCGCGCGGGCGGCCGCGGCCACCAGCCAGTCGTGCGAGTGCACCAGGTCGAAGCCGCCGCCAAGCTCCGCGCCGGCGGCCAGCATGTCCGCGTTCATGCCGTCGACCCAGGCGATGAACGCGTCCAGGTCGTCCGTGGGGAACTCGGGCTCGCGGACGCGGTGCACCGTGACGCCGTGGCGGTCCTCGACGGCCGCCAGCCGGCCGCCGCCGCGCGTGACCACGTGCACGTCGTGGCCGTCGCGCACGAGCTGCTCCGACAGCTTGCGGACGTGCCGCGCCAGGCCACCCTCGACGATCGGCGGGTATTCCCAGGACAGGCTCAGGATCCGCACGAAACGCACCCTACCGCCGGTGGGGCCCCGACGTCCCTACGATGACAATCCAGTGGAGCCCGCCGTCGAGCTGCAGCGCCTCGCGACCCTGTTCGAGACGGGGCTTCTCGACACGCCGGCGGACCCGGCGTTCGACGACCTCGTCCACCTGACCGCGCGCCTGCTCGACGCGCCGGTCGCGGCGTTCAACCTGATCGGCGCCGACCGCCAGTGGACGAAAGCCGGAGTCGGCCTGAACGCCGGCGACGAGCTGCCGCGCGCGGCGTCGTTCTGCGCGCACGCGGTCGAGTCCGGCACGCCGCTGATGGTGCCCGACGCCCGCGCCGACCCGCGCTTCGCCGGCAACGCGCTCGGGTTCGGCTTCTACGCGGGGGTGCCGGTCCTGGCGGGCGCCCAGCCGATCGGGACCCTGTGCGTGGCCGGGCCGCGGGCGCGGACGGTGAGCGAGGACGAGCTCGAGACCCTGCGCGTGCTGGCCGACGCGGTCGGCGCGCACGTGCAGCTGGCGTGGCGCGAGCGCGAGCGCCACGAGGAGATCGTCCGGCTGCGGCGGCTGGGCGACGCGACCGGGCGGCTGGCGACGGCGCCCGACGCGACCGTGGTCGCCGAGGTGCTGGGCGAGTGCGCCCGCGAGCTCGCGGGCGCCGACGGCGCCGTCGTCTGGATCGCGCTGCCGAGCGGGGCGCTGCGCGCGACCGCGTCGCTCGGGCTCGACGCCGTCGGCGCCGAGCTGCTGCCCGGCAACGGCGCCGCGTCGCGGCTCGCGTTCGACAGCGGCGCGCGGATCTACCGCGGCCAGCCCGAGATGGTGCACATCGAGGGGTGGGACGCGTCGCTGTTCGAGCCGCTGCTGTCCGGCGAGCGCCCCGTGGGCGCGCTGACCGTGTCCTGGCACGCTGAGCCGGTGCCGCCGAGCGCGCGCACGCTGGCGCTGATCGAGCTGCTGGCGCGCGAGGCGGCGGTCGCGCTCGAGCGCACCGTGACGCTCTCGGAGCTGGAGAAGCTGACGCGCGTCGACGCGCTGACCGGGATCGGCAACCGGCGCGCGTTCGACGAGCAGCTCTCGCGCGAGCTCAAGCGCGCCGAGCGCGAAGGCGGGTCGGTGGCGCTGGCGATGCTCGACCTCGACCACTTCAAGGCCTACAACGACGCGCACGGGCACCCCGCGGGGGACCGGCTGCTGACCGCGCTGGCGTCCGCCTGGCAGAGCTGCCTGCGGGCGACCGACAACCTGGCGCGCTACGGCGGCGAGGAGTTCGCGCTGATCGCGCCCGGCGAGACGCCCGAGCACGCGCTCAAGCTCGTCGACCGGCTGCGGGACACGATCCCGGCCGGCCAGACGTGCTCGGCCGGCGTCGCGCTGTGGGAGCGCGGCGAGTCCCCCGAGCGCCTGCTCGCGCGCGCCGACGCCGCGCTCTACGCGGCCAAGGTCGCGGGGCGCAACCGGACGCGGATCGCTACGCCGCCGGGAAGCGCTCGAGCACCCAGTCAGGCGTGAGCGGCGCGCGCCGGTAGGAACGGCCGTTGATCAGCACGTAGTCGCGGGTGCGCAGGTCCATCGGGAGGTCGCGCTCGATCGGGTACCACTCGTTGTGCTGCTCGATCAGCTCGTTGAGCTCGTCGAAGCGGCAGCGGGCCGCGAACGCGCGCCAGCGCTCGGCGAACTGCGCGCGGTCGGCACCGCACTCCTCCTGCAGCCGCCGGTGCGCGCGGGCGAGCCGGCGCTGCTGGGCGGCGATCGCGGCGTCGATCTCCGCGATCCGCTCCATCCAGCGCGGGCGGACGCCGGCCTTCAGATAGGCCTCGACGCTGCGCTGCGACGTCCGCGCCCGGGACGAGATCGGCTTGCCCAGGCCGGTCGTCTCGTCGAGATCCTTGCGCACGAGGCGCTCGGCGGCACTGCGGTCCATCGCCCGCCAGTCTAGGTCGCATCGCTCAGCCCGTCACCCCGCCGCGCGCGCGGGCCGCCGCGATGCGCACATCGGCGCGGTCGCTCACCAGGTTCGCGTTGACCGC
The DNA here is from genome assembly GCA_035555675.1 of Solirubrobacter sp. Classification (GTDB taxonomy): domain Bacteria; phylum Actinomycetota; class Thermoleophilia; order Solirubrobacterales; family Solirubrobacteraceae; genus Solirubrobacter. The sequence goes on from DATMGH010000009.1 coordinate 29,049, forward strand.
GGTCGCGAGCACGAGGTTGCGCCGCAGGCCGAGCGCGCCGGCGGCGATGACCGCGCTCGCGCGCACCGTCCGGCTCTCCCCCGGCGCGAGCGTCCCGATGCGCCAGATCGCGTTGCCGCGGAAGACCCGGGCGCCGCGGCCGCGGAAGCCGGTCAGGTGCAGCGCGGCGGACGGGATGTCCGTCAGGCGGACGTCCGTCGCCGGGACCGAGCCGACGTTCGTGACGGTCAGCCGGACCGCGACGCGGTCGCCGATCCGCGCCCGCCGCGGCGCGGACTTGACCACCCGCAGCTGCGTCGCTTCGGCGGGCAGGATCTGTGCGGGCGGCGGACCCGGCGACGGTGCGGGCGCCGGCGGTAGCGGCGTCGGCGACGGGCCGGGGTTCGGCTGCGGCTCGGGCGGCGCGGGCGGCTCGATCCGCGTGTCGTGGAACGTGCAGACCACCGCGGCGTTCGGCGCGAGCGTGATCGTCGCCTGCGTCCCCGCGATCGCCGCCGCGCCGACGGGCACGCACGCGATCCCGGACAGCGCCCAGCCGTCCGGCACGTCCTCGCCGACCGTGTACGTCCCGGGCGCGAGCCCGGTGAACGTCTTCGACCCGGACGTGCCGGTCCCGCTGTCGACCAGCGAGAACGCCCCCAGCGAGCCGGTGAACGCGAACGGCTGCGCGCTCTGCGGCGCCGCCCGTTTCTCGATCTCGATCGTCCCCGGCAGCACCCGGTTGCGCACCGTGCACGTCGCGTACTCGAGCGGGCCCAGCTCGACCGAGCCGCTCGGCTGCGTGAACGCCTCGCGGTGCACGACCCGCCGCGCCCGGCGCGACAGCGACACGACGGTGCACTGGGCGTCGACGAACGCGTAGCCGGGCGCCACGTCCTCCGCGAGCGTCAGCGTGCTGCGCGCGGCCGAGCTCGTGGTCGACCACTGGAAGCGGGCGACCCCGGAGTCGTCGGTCACCTCCGACGTCGGCCCGTGCGCCGGCGGCGGCGCCGGCTGCAGCCACTCGTAGTCCCCGGCCGACACCGCCAGCGAGGCGGTGAACCGCCAGCCCGCGTCGGGCCGGAACACCCCGTCGCCCTCGTCGACCAGCTTGGTCACCGTGACCGAGCTCTGGCAGAGCTCGGTCACCATCACCCGCAGCGCCGCCTGCAGGCTCGAGAAGTCCTTGACCAGCGTGTAGTCGGCCGTGCCGAACGGCCGCGACGGGTACTCGTCGAACCCGGAGATCGCGGTCAGCCGCGCCGCGCTCTCCGGCCCCGTGACGGCGCTGCCGACGCCGAGCGCGAAGACGTGCGACCCCTGATACTTGACCAGGTCGGCCTCCTCGACGGCCGCGCGCATCGCGTTCACGTCGCCGGCCGTGAGGTTCGTGTACGGCGTGCCGCCGCCCGGCCGGTTGCGCGCCGTCGGGTCGCCGTCGGTCATGAACACGACCAGGTCGGCGCGCGTGCCCTGCGTGTTGGCCTCCCGCACCGTCTGGAACGCCGCCTGCCAGTTCGTCCACCCGGACGGGTCGTACCCGGTCGTCAGGTAGGGCTCGAACACGTTCGCGATCGACTCGGGCGTGACCGTCGTGTACGGGACGGGGCGCGCGGCCGTGGTGCTGAAGTCCACGATCGAGACCGCGGCGCCGGTGCCCGAGAGCGCGTTCAGGAACGCGCGCGTCGCGCTGCGCACCTGGTCGGTGGCGTGTGAGCTGGCGATCGAGCCCGACTCGTCGAGCACCAGCATCACGTTGCCGCCGCAGCGCGGCTCGAGGTCCGGGTTGCTGTAGGGCGTCGTCACGCGCACCCCGTCGATCAGCGTCCTGGAGGCGCTGGTCCCGGCGCAGCTGGCGTTCGCGAACGCGGTGAACGTCACGTCGTAGCTGCCGGGGTCGCGCGGCGCCGTCACGTTGTAGCTCGCGGTGTAGGTGCCGGTGCTGGTGCGGTCCGCGGTGTCCGTGCACACCGTCGTGCCGCCGATCTCGGTCCGCGTGCTGCGCCACGCCGTCCCACCGCTGATGGACACCTGGATCGTCGCCGGCAGCACCGCCCCGGGCGGGCTCGACGTGTTGTCGACGCTGTCGACCTTCACGTCATTGACCTGAATGGCCGCTGACGCGGCGCTCGGCCAGACCGCGACCGAGGCGAGGATGGCTGCAACCACGACGCGAGCCTGGACCGTCATCGGGCGATCGTGCCGCCCGGCGGCATGACCGGGCTTCACCCGGCCGGGGTGAACTGCTCCAGCAGCGCGATCGGGTCGAGCGTCACGGAGCCCGTCAGCTCGCGGTCGGCGAGCACGTCGCGCCAGCGCCCGGGCGGGAGCGCCAACGCGCCGGGACCGCCCCGCAGCCGCGCGGCCGCGAGCACCGTCCCGCCGCGCAGGAACGCCACCGTGTCCGGCCCGGCGCCCAGCGGCTCGTAGCCGCCCGCGAACGCCTCCGGACGCGCCGCCCGCAGCGCCAGCGCGCGCAGGATCAGCCGCAGCTTCGGCGGCGGGTCGGCGAGCGCGGCCCGGCGCGCGGCCCAGTCGACCGGGCGCCGGTTGTCCGGGTCGACCAGCGAGAGGTTCGGCAGCTCGTCGCCTTGGTAGATGTCGGGCACGCCGGGCACCGTCAGCTTCAGCAGCAGCTGGCCGAGCGCGGCCCGCTCCCCCGCCTCGGCGACCACGCGCTGGAACGGCAGGAAGTCGCGCAGGAAGTCGCGGTGCGTGAGCAGCGCGCGGGCGAAGCGCTGCACCGCCGCCTCGTGCGCCTCGTCGACGTGCAGCCAGCTCGTCCGCTGCTTGGCCTCCCGCAGCGCCTTCTCCAGGTACGCCGCGAGCCGCTCCTCGGAGATCGGCCACGCCCCCAGCAGCGTCTGGAAGATGAAGGACTGCTGCGCGGGCGTCGGCGCGCCGCCGGCCGTCAGCGACCGGCACGCCGCCAGCCACGTCCGTACGTGGCGCGCGTACTCGTCCGCCAGCCCCGCCAGCGCGCCGATCCGCGCGCGCACGTCCGCCGACCGCTTGGTGTCGTGCGTCATCGTCGTCACCAGCCCGGTCACCGGCCGCGCCGCCACGGCGGCGTGGAACGCGTCCACGCTCAGCGAGAACCGGCCCGGGTCGCCCCCGACCTCGTTGAGCGCCAGCAGCCGCGCGTAGCGGTAGAACGCCGTGTCCTCGACCCCCTTGGCCATCACCGGCGGCGTCGTCTGCTGGAAGCGCGTCACGAACGCGTCCCACCCGGCGGTCTCGAGCTCCAGCACGCGGGCGAGCGAGGACGGCAGCCCGGCGGCGGCGATCGCCGCCCGGTCGGCGGCCTCGACGCGCCCCGACCACGGCTCGACGTACGTGCGGTAGACGGGCAGCGACGCCAGCGCGCGCTCGAGGCCGAACACGCGCCGCGGGGCTTCGCGCGCCAGCCGCTCGACGTCGGCCGCGAACGCCGTCCGCGCCTGCTCGAGCTTGGCCTCGAACGCCCAGTCGCCGAAGCGCCGGTCGTCCCCGGAGAGCTCGATCCAGAGGTCGGTCAGCGGGGCTTCGCCCGCCGGGTCGACGAACAGCGCCGCCGCGTCGTTGAGGAACTCGTAGCCGGTCGTCCCGTCCACCGGCCAGTCGCGCAGCCGCTCGACGGGGTCGAGGATCTTCTCCACCCACACGTGCTCGACGCCCGCGGCGCGCAGCCGCCGCAGGTACCCCGCCGGGTCGGCGAGCCCGTCCGGATGGTCGATGCGCACGCCGTCGACCGCGCCCGACCGCACCAGCTCGAGCACGAGCGCGTGCGTGGCCTCGAACACCTCCGGGTCCTCCTGGCGCAGCCCGGCCAGTGCGTCGATGTCGAAGAAGCGGCGGTGGCGCCCGGTGGCCTCGTCGAGATCGAAGAACCGGGCGCGCAGCTCGCGGTCCGCCCAGAAGCGGTTCGCCGGGTCCGCGGCCAGGTGGTTGGGGACGATGTCGAGCACGATCCCGAGCCCGGCGGCGTGCGCGTCCGCGGCCAGCGCGTCGAACGCCTCCCGCCCGCCCAGCGCCGGGTCGAACGCGTTCGGGTCGACCACGTCGTAGCCGTGCGTGGAGCCCTCGCGCGCGGCGAACGCCGGCGACAGGTAGAGGTGCGAGACCCCGAGCGCGCGCAGGTACGGCACCAGCGCCCGCGCCTCGGCGAACCCGAACCCGCCGCGCAGCTGCAGCCGGTAGGTCGCCCGCAGGTCGGTCATTCCGAGACGCGGCGCAGCAGGACCAGCGAGTGGTCGACCAACTCGACCGCGTCGCCGGCGACGAGCTCGCGCGGCCCGGCGGCCGGCTCCGCCGTGTCCAGCACCACGGTCCAGCGGGCGCCGAACGCCCCGTCCGGGACCGTGAACGTGTGCTCGACGTGGTCGCCGTTGAACAGCAGCAGGAACGACTCGTCGAGCACCGGGCGCCCACGCGCGTCCGGCGACGCGATCTCCTCGCCGTTGAGGAACACGCCCAGCACGGGCGGCAGCTCCCCCCAGTCGGCGTCGCGCATCCGCTCGCCGTCGGCGCGGAACCAGGCCGCGTCCGGCAGCCCGGAGCCCTCGACCTCGCGCCCGAACAGGAACTGGCGGCGCCGGAACACCGCGTGCGCGCGGCGCAGCGCGATCACCTTGCGCGCGAACTCGTGCAGCTCGGCGTTGGCCTCCAGCAGCGACCAGTCGAACCAGGACAGCTCGTTGTCCTGACACCAGGCGTTGTTGTTGCCGTCCTGCGTGCGGCCGAGCTCGTCGCCGCCGAGCAGCATCGGCGTGCCCTGGGAGAGCATCAGCGTGGCCAGGAAGTTGCGCTGCTGGCGGGCGCGCAGGGCGAGGACCGCGGAATCGTCGCTCGGGCCCTCCTCGCCGCAGTTCCAGGACCGGTTGTCGTCGGTCCCGTCGCGGTTGTCCTCCTTGTTGGCCTCGTTGTGCTTGGCGTTGTAGGCGACCAGGTCGGCGAGCGTGAAGCCGTCGTGCGCGGTGATGAAGTTGATCGACGCGAACGGGTGGCGGCCGTCGTCCTGATAGAGGTCGCTGGAGCCGGTCAGCCGCTTGGCGAACTCGCCCGCCTGCGCCTCGCCGCGCCAGAAGTCGCGCATCGTGTCGCGGTAGATGCCGTTCCACTCTGACCACAAAACCGGGAAATTTCCCACCTGATATCCGCCCGGGCCGACGTCCCACGGCTCGGCGATCAGCTTGACCTGGCTGAGCACCGGGTCCTGGTGGATGACGTCGAAGAACGCGCTCAGCCGGTCGACGTCGTAGAGCTCGCGGGCCAGCGCGCTGGCGAGGTCGAACCGGAACCCGTCCACGTGGCAGTCGATCACCCAGTAGCGCAGCGAGTCCATGATCAGCCGCAGCACGCTCGGGTGCGTGACGTTGAGCGTGTTGCCCGTGCCCGTGTAGTCCATGTAGTGGCGCGGATCGTCGGGGACGAGCCGGTAGTACGCCGAGTTGTCGACCCCGCGGAACGACAGCATCGGGCCGAGGTGGTTGCCCTCGGCGGTGTGGTTGTAGACCACGTCCAGGATCACTTCGATCCCCGCCCGGTGCAGGGCCTTGACCATGCCCTTGAACTCGCGCACCTCCTGCCCGGCCTTGCCGGTCGCGGCGTACGGCGAGTTGGGGGCGAAGAAGCCGATCGTCGAGTAGCCCCAGTAGTTGGTCATGCCGCGGTCGGCCAGGAAGGACTCGTCGGCGATGTGGTGCACGGGCAGCAGCTCGACCGCGGTCACGCCGAGCTCCTTCAGGTAGCCGATCGCCGCGTCGCTGGCGAGCCCCGCGTACGTGCCGCGCAGGTCCTCGCGCACGCCCGGGTGGCGCATCGTGAAGCCCTTGACGTGGGTCTCGTAGATGACGCTGTCGGCCAGCGGGGTGTTCGGCGGGCGGTCGTCCTGCCAGTCGAACCGCGGGTCGATCACGACGCACTTCGGGATCGCCGCCGCGTCGTCGGAGTCGTCCGGCGTCAGGTCGGCGTCGTCGTTGCCGCTCGCCACGTACGGGAGGACGTTGGCGCGGTCGAACGCGATCGGTCCCTCGATCGACTTCGCGTACGGGTCCAGCAGCAGCTTGGCCGGGTTGAACCGCTGCCCGGTCTGCGGGTGGTACGGGCCGTGGACGCGGAACCCGTAGCGCTGCCCGGCGTGCACGCCCGGGAGGTAGCAGTGCCAGTTCAGCGACGTGCGCTCGGTCATCTCGACGCTCGTCTCGGCGTCGTCGGCGTCGAACAGGCACAGCTCCACGCGCTCGGCGTGCTCCGAGAAGATCGAGAAGTTCGTTCCCTCGCCGTCCCAGGTGGCGCCGAGGGGGAACGGGGAGCCGGGCCAGACCTGCATGGCGTGACAGGGTGACAGGGCGCTCAGCGGATCAGCGCGCCCGCCAGCGGCGCGAGCACGACGAATCCGGGCTCGAGCGTCGGCGGGTGCGTGGCCAGGACGACCGTCTCGACCCGCTCCCACGGGACGTGCACCGGCGCGCGCGACACGTTCGCCAGCAGCGTGAACGGCCCGCGCCGCACGGCCAGCCAGCCGGCGTGCTCGTCGAACGTCACGGCGTCGACGTCGCCGGGCGGCAGCTCGCGGCGCACGCGCAGCAACGCGGCATGCAGCTCGCGCAGGCCCGCGGGCTCCCCCGTGCGGGTGAGCTTGGAGCGCGCGAACGTCTCCGGGTCCTGCGGGTCCGGCACCGCCTCGCCGGCGAACTCCGCGAACGCGGCGAACTCGCGCCGCCGGCCGCTGCGCGTCGCTTCCGCGATCTCCGCGTCGATGTGGTCGGTGAAGAACTGAAACGGGGCGCGCTCGCCGTACTCCTCGCCCTGGAACAGCATCGGCGTGAACGGCGAGAGCAGCGTGCAGAACGCGGCCAGCGCGCGGGCCTCGACCGGCAGCCGGTCCCCGAGCGCGCGGTTGCCGACCTGGTCGTGGTCGGCGGAGAAGACCACGAAGCGGCGCGGGTCGACGTCGTCCGCGGGCGCGCCAAAGCGGCGCTTGCGGAACGCCGAGTACGTGCCGTCGTGCACGAACGGGCGCCGGAACGCCTTCGCCAGCAGCGCCAGCGAGTCGAACTCCGCGTACCAGCCGCCGGTGTCCCCGGTCAGCAGCGTGCGCAGGGCGTGGTGGAAGTCGTCGGCCCAGACCGCGTCGCACCCGTAGCCGCCGCGCGCCGGCGGCCGGACGACGCGCGGGTCGTTCAGCCCGGCCTCGGCGATCACCAGCGCCGCCGGCGCGACGGCGTGCACGCGCCGGGCCAGCTCCGCCACCAGGTGCTCGGGGCTCGAGTCCGCGATCGCGTGGATCGCGTCCAGCCGCAGCCCGTCGACGTGGAAGTCGCGCACCCAGCCCTCGGCGCTCTGGCAGACCCACTCGCGCACGGCGTCACAGCGCTCGTCGTCCACGTTGAGCCCGGCGCCCCACGGCGTGTGGTGCTTGTCGGTGAAGTACGGGCCGAACGCTTCCAGCGCGTCCGCGCCGGACGCGCCGACGTGGTTGTGGACGACGTCGAGGATGACGCCGAGCCCGCGCGCGTGCGCCGCGTCGACGAGGCGCTGGAGGCCGAGCGGGCCGCCGTAGGCCGAGTGCGCGGCGTTCAGGTAGACGCCGTCGTAGCCCCAGCCGTGGCGGCCGGGGAACTCGGCGACCGGCATCAGCTCCACGTGCGTGACGCCGAGCGCGGCGAGCTCGTCCAGGTACGGGATCGCGCCGTCGAACGTCCCCTCCGGACTGAACGTCCCGACGTGCAGCTCGTAGAGCACCGCGTGCTCGAGCGGCGCGGCCGCGAAGCCGCCGTCGGTCCAGTCGAACGCGGCCGGGTCCAGCACGCGCGACGGGCCGCGCAGGCCGTCCGGCTGCCAGCGCGAGCACGGGTCCGGGTACGTCCTGCCGTCGAGCGCGAACGCGTAGTCGGTCGCGGCGGTCACGGCTTCGTACACGTCGTAGCCGGCGTGCGTCATCGGCACGCCGTTGACGCGTACGTCGCGCGCCCGCGGCGCCCAGACCCGGAACTGCGTGCGGCCGCCGGCCAGCGGCGTCGCCCCGAGGCGACGCTGGAACGGATACGGGCTCATGCCAGCGAGGCGATCCGCGTGGTCAGTAGGTCCACGAAGCGGGGTGCGTCGACGTCCACCGCGACGTGCGCGTTCGGCTCCGCGCCGGTCCGGCGCAGGGGATCGACGACGGTACGGCCACGGCACGGGCCCTGGGTGACGTCGATCTCGACCGGCAGGCGCTCGGTGGTCAGGATCGCGGGATCGATCACGTGCGCGACCGCGAGCGCGTCGTGCACGGGCGTGTCCGAGTGCCCGTAGACGCGCTCGTGAAAGCGCCGGTAGAACGCGTGCAGGTCGGCCACCACGGCGCCGGCGCGGCCGCCGGCGCGCAGCGCCTCGGCGCGCTCGGCGGACAGCATCGCGCGGTGCGTGACGTCGAGGCCGACGAGCGTCACGTCGAGCCCGGCGGACAGCACGCGCGCCGCCGCCTCCGGGTCGGCCCAGACGTTGAACTCGGCGCTCGGGGTGACGTTGCCGAGGCCGATCGCGCCGCCCATCAGCACGACGCGCTCGATCCGCGGCGCCAGCTCCGGGTACGTCGCCAGCAGCAGCGCGACGTTCGTCAGCGGGCCGATCGGGACGAGCGTGAGCGGGCGCTCGCGCAGCCGGTCGGCGATCAGCTCGACCGCGTGCTGGGGCCGCGGGGGACGCGACGGCGGCGGCAGGTCCGGCCCGTCGAGCCCGGTCTCGCCGTGCACGTCCTTGGCCACGCGCGCGGGATGGACGAGCGCGCGGTCGGCGCCGGCCGCGACGGGGACGTGGTCGGCGCCGGCGACGTCGAGCACGCGCAGCGCGTTCGCCGTGACCTTCTCGAGCGTCTGGTTGCCCGCCACCGTGGTCACGGCGACCAGCTCGAGCTCCGGGCTGGCGACCGCGAGCAGGATCGCCATCGCGTCGTCGTGGCCAGGGTCGCAGTCGATGATCACCGGCGTGGGCATTGCGCATCATCTTGGCGCTTCGCGTGTTTGAGTGCCCGTGATGCACATCGCCGCCCTCCTGCTCAGCGCGCTCCTGACCGTCGCCACCGGGCCCGCCGAGTCGATCACGACCGGCTCGGCCGTCGTCACGGGCACCGTGAACCCGGGCGGCGAGGCCACCACCTACCAGTTCGACTACGGCACGACGACCGCGTACGGGCTGTCGACGCCGCAGGTGGACGCCGGCGCGGGCACGGATCCCGTGGCCGCGCGCGCCACGCTCACGAACCTGACCGAGAACACGACCTACCACTACCGGGTGACCGCCAACGGCACGGCCGGCGCGGACCGCACGTTCCGCACCAGCCCGAAGGCGCAGCCGCCGTCGGTGACCAGCCGGCCCGCGACCGGCGTGACGTCCGGCGGCGCGACGGTCGCGGCGCGCGTGAACCCGCGCGGGCTGGCGACCAGCGTGCGCTTCGAGTACGGCACGTCGACGTCCTACGGCAGCTCGACGCCCGAGCAGGCGCTCCCCGCGGGCAGCGCGAACGTGGACGTCAGCGCGCCGATCGGCGGGCTGCGGCCCGGCACCAAGTACCACTTCCGCGCGGTCGCGACCAGCGCGGCCGGCGTCCGCCGCGGCGGCAGCCGGTCGTTCACCACCCCGCGCGCGCCGACCGCGATCGCGGTCACGCCCTCGACGGTCCGGCCGGTCTGGGGCACGGGCGTGACGTTCACCGGCACGGTCTCCAACGGCAGCCGGACGCCGGTCGCGCTCGAGAAGCAGGACTTCCCCTACACCGGCGGCTTCACGCCGGTCGCGACGGCGACGACCAACAGCCGCGGCGCGTTCACGCTGACCGTCGCGCAGCTGTTCGTCACCGCGCGGCTGCGCGTGCTCACGCGCACCGCCGTGCCCGTCGTGAGCCCGACGACGACCGCCAGCGTCGCGGTGAAGGTGGGGCTCAGGAGCCGGCGGCTGCGCGGGCAGCGCGTGCGCATCGAGGGCTCGCTGTGGCCGGCCGTCCCGCACGGGCGCGTCTCGCTGCAGCGGCGGTCCAAGAGCGGGCGCTGGATCTTCGTGCGCCGCGGTCGCGTGCTCTCGAGCACGGCGACGCGTTCGCGCTACCGCGTGCCGGCGATCCGCCGCGTGTCGCGTGCGCGGAGCTACCGGGTGGTGGTGCTGGCGCGCGACGGCGGGGCGCACGTGCCGGGCACGTCGCGCACGCTCAGCGTGCCGAAGCGCGCGCGTTCTTGATCGCGTGCAGCTCGAGGTCGAGCGTCCGCATCAGCGTGAAGCGGTCGAGCCCGTCGCGCGGGTGGACAACGGCCGCGATCGTCAGTGACAGCGGGCCGAAGCCGGTGTCCACGTGCGCGGCGGCGGCGCGCAGCGCAGCGACCAGCCGCTCCGCGGCGCCGGCGCCCGCGCCGGGCGCGACCAGCGCGAGCTCGTCGCCGCCGATCCGGGCCAGGCAGTCGCCGCCGCGGACCGCGCCACTGGCGTGCGCGGCCAGCTCGCGCAGCACGCGGTCGCCGGTGGTGTGCCCGAAGCCGTCGTTGATCTGCTTGAACGAGTCGACGTCGGCGAGCAGCAGCGCGAACCGCTCGCCGCTCTCCAGCGCGAGGCTGAGCGCCTCGTCGAACGCGCGCCGGTTGGCGAGCCCGGTCAGCGGGTCCATCCGCGCCATCCGGTGCTGGTGGCGCTCGGCGGCGATCAGGCGGCGCTTGAGGAACCCGATCGTGATCATCACGCCCGCGTAGGAGACGGCGTAGGCGAACGTGCCCGCGACCAGCAGGTGGTTGCCCTGCTCGCGCGCGGTCAGCAGCGGCGAGGCGGCGGTCGCGACCTCCAGCGTCGCCAGCGGCCAGGCGTAGACGGGCGGGAAGAAGTACGCCACGTAGAACATCGGCAGGACGAGCATCGGGAGCATGTAGGAGTCCTGGCCGCCCGTCAGCCAGAGCGCGGCGACCACGACCGGCTGCAGCGCGGCGACCGCCGCGGCGTGGCCGGCCAGCGACACGCGCTCCCACGGGATCAGCCGCGTGATGGAGCCGGCCGCGTAGGCGAGCGTGACCGCCAGCAGCGTCCAGAACAGCACCGGGTGCGGCTGCGTGACGCCCGGCATGCCCTGCCCGAGCGCGGCCACGGTGGCCCCGGCCAGCCACAGCCAGCCCGACACGGGGCCCATGAGGCGGCGTTCATCCTGCACGCCCGGATAGTCGGCGCGCCCTCCGCGTTCTTCACCGGCCGCGTCAGGAAACCGGCACGAGCCACAGCCCCGCCAGCGGCGGCAGCGTGATCTCCGCCGAGAACGCCTGGCCGTGCCAGCCGAGCGGCTCGGCGTCGAAGCCGCCCAGGTTCCCGACGCCCGAGCCGCCGTAGTACTCGGAGTCGCTGTTGATCGCCTCGTGCCAGCGGCCGCCGCGCGGCAGGCCGATCCGGTAGTTCTCGCGCACCGCGGGCGAGAAGTTGCCGACGAACAGGATCACGCGCTCGGAGTCCTTGGTCCGGCGCGCGAACGCGAGCACGTTGTCGTCGGCGGCGTTCGGCTCGGTCCACCAGAAGCCGCGGCCGTCGAAGTCCATCTCCCACAGCGCCGGCTCGGCCTTGTAGGCGCGGTTGAGGTCGCGCACCAGCGACTGGATGCCGGCGTGCTCGGGGTTCTCCAGCAGGTGCCAGTCGAGCGAGCGCGCTTCGCTCCACTCCGCCTCCTGCGCGAACTCCTGGCCCATGAACAGCAGCTTCTTGCCCGGGTGCGCCCACATGTAGGCGTACAGCGCCCGCAGGTTCGCCAGCTTCTGCCAGCGATCGCCCGGCATCTTCGACAGCAGCGCGCCCTTGCCGTGCACGACCTCGTCGTGGGAGAGCGGCAGGATGAAGTTCTCCGTGAACGCGTAGACGAGGCTGAACGTGAGCTCGTGGTGGTGGTAGCGGCGGTAGATCGGGTCGTACGCGAAGTAGGCCAGCGTGTCGTGCATCCAGCCCATGTTCCATTTGAAGCCGAAGCCGAGGCCGCCGAGATAGGTCGGCCGCGACACGCCCGGCCACGCCGTCGACTCCTCGGCGGCGGAGATCACGCCCGGCTCGCGGCCGTGGATGACCTCGTTGAGCTCCTTCAGGAACGCGACCGCGTCGAGGTCCTCGTTGCCGCCGTACGCGTTCGGGACCCACTGGCCCTCCTCGCGCGAGTAGTCGAGGTAGAGCATCGACGCCACCGCGTCGACGCGGATGCCGTCGGCGTGGAACTCCTTGAGCCAGAACAGGGCGTTGGCGACCAGGAAGTTGCGGACCTCGTGGCGGCCGTAGTTGAAGACCAGCGTGCCCCAGTCCGGGTGCGCGCCGCGGCGCGGGTCGGCGTGCTCGTAGAGCGCGGTGCCGTCGAAGCGGGCGAGCGCGAAGTCGTCGCGCGGGAAGTGCGCCGGGACCCAGTCGAGGATCACGCCGAGACCGTTCTGGTGCAGGCGGTCCACGAACGTGCGGAAGTCGTCGGGGGAGCCGAAGCGCGGCGACGGCGCGAAGTAGCCGGTGACCTGGTAGCCCCAGGAGCCGCTGAACGGGTGCGCCATGACGGGCAGCAGCTCGACGTGCGTGAAGCCCATGTCCTGCACGTAGGCGCTCAGCTCGTCGGCCAGCTCCAGGTAGGTGAGCGAGCGGTTGTCCTCGAGCGAGTTCAGGCGCCACGAGCCGAGGTGGACCTCATAGATCGAGATCGGCGCGTCGAGGGCGCTGGTCTCGGCGCGTGCTTTGAGCCAGTCGTCGTCGGCCCACTCGTGCTGCGGGTCCGACACGACGCTGGCGGTCTTCGGCGGCACCTCGGTCTCGAACGCCACCGGGTCGGCCTTCAGGCGGATCTCGCCGTCCGGGGCCAGGATCTCGTACTTGTAGCGGGCGCCCGCGCCGACGCCCGGGAGGAACAGCTCCCAGACGCCCGAGGACCCGAGCGTGCGCATCGGGTGCACGCGGCCGTCCCAGTAGTTGAAGTCGCCGACGACGGACACGGCGCGCGCGCTCGGCGCCCAGACGGCGAACGCCGTGCCGGTGACGCCGTCGATGGTGCGGACGTGCGCGCCCAGGCGCTCCCACAGCGCCTCGTGGCGGCCCTCGCCGAGCAGGTGCACGTCGAGCTCGCCGATCGTGGGCAGGAACCGGTACGGGTCGTCGATCGTGATCGTCCCGGAGTCGCCGTAGTCGACTTCCAGGCGGTAGGCGAGCGGTAACTGCGCGTTGTCGATGCGCCCCTCGAACACGCCGCCCGGGTGCACCTGCTCGAGCGCCTCGTGGGTGCCGTCGGACGCGACCACGGTCACGTGCGCGGCGGCTGGCCGGAACGTGCGCACGACGACCGACCCGTTGTCGGGGTGCGCGCCGAGGTAGGCGTGCGGGTTCGAGTGCTGGCGGGCGATCAGCTGGTCAGCGTCACTCATGGTCGGTCGAAGGCCTTCCCGGTGGGGCGGGCTCGCAAGCCCGAACTTGGGGCCGCGAGTCTACGCCGCCGCACTATTCCTCGTCCTCGAGCAGCCGCACGATCCCGTCCACCGGGATCGCGACCCAGTCCGGCCGGTTGTTGAGCTCGTAGCGCAGCTCGTAGACCGCCTTCTCCAGCTCGAACACCGCCAGCAGCTGATCGATCGCCTGGCGCCCCGGCGGCAGCAGCGACCCGTCGACCGTGTCGTAGTAGCCCTCCAGGAAGCGCTCGCGGGCGCGCGCCTCCCAGTCCGCGGGCGCCTCGACGCCGCGCAGCAGCCGGGCGCCCGCGGTCACGTAGGAGAACGAGCGCAGCATCCCCGCGACGTCGCGCAGCGGGGACCGCTTGAGCCGCCGCTGGGGCAGCGGGCGCGCCGGCTCGCCCTCGAAGTCGAGCACGATCCAGCCGCGGTCGCCGAGCATCGTCTGCCCCAGGTGCAGGTCCCCGTGCGTGCGGATCACCTTGCCGCCGGCGCTGATGTGCGACAGCGCGGCGACCTTCTCGCGGACGTCCTGGCCGCGGCCGCGGATCGGTGCGGTCGCCTCGGTCTCCGGCAGGTCCAGGAACGCGCGCTCGATCTGCTCGTCGACGTCCGCGCTGAGGATCGGCAGCGCCTCCATCGAGGGCTCGTCGGGCGCGAACGCCGGGTCCGACGAGTCCGACCCGAGCACGGTGTGCAGCTCGCCGATCACCCCGCCGAGCGCCTGCAGCTTGTCGAGCAGGCGCTCGGGGTCGGTGCCCAGCTCCTCCAGCGCCAGCTCCCAACCGTCGCGGAACCCGGCCAGGAACTCCTGCAGGATCCCGAGCGTGGCGTCGATCTGACGCCCCTCGACCTCGTACCACCCGACCAGCGCGGCGATGTGCGGGAAATCGTGTGCGCTCAGGAAGCGCAGCAGCTCGAGCTCCGGGTTCACGCCCGGCTCGATGCGCCGGAACGCCTTCAGGATCAGCTCCTCGCCGAACACGATCGAGGAGTTGGACTGCTCGACGCCGACCGGGCGCACGTCGACCGTGCCGCCGAGCCCGGCGGCGGCGTTCGGCGCCCAGCGGAAGATGAACTCGTCCTGGCCGGACTGCAGCTCGGTGTTGGCGCGCATCCGGTGTAAGAGCTCGCGGCCCGTCGCCGGGTCCGCGAGCGCGTCGTAGACCGTCCACTCGTCGTCGGAGAAGATCACGCGCTCGTCCCAGCCCTCGTCGGCCGGCCGCAGCGCCAGCGGCACCTGGTAGTTCTCGTGCGTGCCGGCCGGGAAGCGCGCCTCGACCAGGCACAGCGCCAGCACCGGCGACTCCGCGCGCAGCGTCACGTTGTCGACGATCTCGATGCTCGCCACGTCGCGCGTCTTGGACGCGAACCAGCGCTGGGTCACCATCCAGTCGTTGAGCGCCTGCGGGTCCAGGAAGCCGAGGTCGATCATGGGCTCTCGTCCTTGACCAGCTGAAACCAGTAGAAGCCGCGCGGCGCGAGCGTCAGCAGGTAGGGCAGCTCGCCGATCCGCGGGAAGCGCGAGCGCCCGAACATCTCCACCGGCGAGAAGCCCTCGTACGCGGACAGGTCGAGCTCGACCGCCTGCGCCGAGCGCGCCAGGTTGTGCACGCACAGCATCACGTCGCCCTCGTAGGTGCGGATGTGGGCGAAGACGCGGGTGTTGGACGGCTTGAGCGGCTCGTAGGCCCCGAGCCCGAACACGGGGTGCTCCTTGCGCAGCGAGATGAACCGCCGCAGCCAGCGCAGCAGGCTGTACGGCGTGCGCATCTGCGCCTCGACGTTGACCGCCTGGAAGCCGTAGACCGGGTCCATCAGCGGCGGCGCGTAGAGCTGGGCGAAGTCGGCGCGGCTGAAGCCGCCGTTGCGGTCCGAGGTCCACTGCATCGGCGTCCGGACGCCGTCGCGGTCGCCGAGGTAGACGTTGTCGCCCATCATGATCTCGTCGCCGTAGTAGAGGACCGGCGAGCCGGGCAGGCTGAACAGGATCGCGTGCATCAGCTCGATCTCCGCGCGGCCCGCGTCCAGCAGCGGCGCGAGCCGCCGGCGGATGCCGACGTTGATCTTCATCCGCGGGTCCTTGGCGTACTCGGAGTACATGTAGTCCCGCTCCTCGTCGGTGACCATCTCGAGCGTCAGCTCGTCGTGGTTGCGCAGGAACAGGCCCCACTGGCAGTTGTCCGGGATGTCCGGGGTCTGGGCGAGGATCTCGTAGATCGGCGCCGCCTCCTCTCGTCGTACGGCCATGAACATGCGCGGCATGACCGGGAAGTGGAACGCCATGTGGCACTCGTCGCCGTCGCCGAAGTACTCGACGACGTCGGCCGGCCACTGGTTGGCCTCGGCGAGCAGCACGCGATCCGGGTAGTTGGCCTCGATCTCCGCGCGCACGCGCTTGAGGTACCCGTGCGTCTCCGGCAGGTTCTCGCCGCTGGTGCCCTCGCGCTCGTACAGGTACGGGACGGCGTCCAGCCGGAAGCCGTCCATGCCGAGGTCCAGCCAGAAGCGCAGGACCTCCAGCATCGCCTCCTGCACCTCGGGGTTGTCGAAGTTGAGGTCGGGCTGGTGGCTGAAGAAGCGGTGCCAGTAGTAGGCGCCGGCCTGGTCGTCCCACGTCCAGTTCGACGTCTCGGTGTCGGTGAAGATGATCCGCGCCTCTTCGTAGCGGTGCACCGTGTCCGACCAGACGTACCAGTCGCGCTTGGGGTTGTCCGGGCTCGAGCGCGCCTCGACGAACCACGGGTGATCGGACGACGTGTGGTTCATGACCATGTCGGCGATCACGCGGATCCCGCGCTGGTGCGCCGCCTCGATGAAGTCGCGCACGTCGTCGACGGTCCCGTAGTCGGGCTGGATCTGGAAGAAGTCCGCGATGTCGTAGCCGCCGTCGCGCAGCGGCGAGCGGTAGAACGGCAGCAGCCAGATGCAGTCGACGCCGAGCCACTGCAGGTAGTCGAGCTTCTCGGTCAGCCCGCGGAAGTCACCGGAGCCGTCGCCGTTGGCGTCGAAGAACGCGCGCGTGTGGATCTCGTAGAAGACCGCGGTCTTGAACCAGAGCGGCTGGGCCTCGAACCAGTGGCCCGGGTCGTTGCGCGTGCCCGCCGCCATCGCTAGAGCACCCGCAAGACGTGCGCCTGCTGGCCGCTCGGGTCGAGCCGGACGTAGTTGGCGCCGATCCGCCAGTCGTGATGGGCGCCGGTCATCTGGTCTTCGACGACGAAGACCGGCGCGGTACCGAGCTGGGCGGGAATCGTCAACGAGCCCTCCTGGGCGTGGTGCGGATCGAGATTGACGGCGCAGATGATGGTGTTGCCGGGCTGGAGCTTCGCGTAGGCCAGGATCTGGTCGTTGGCCGCGTCGAGCCAGAAGACGTTGGAGAGGTGCTGCAGCGCGGGGTTCTCGCGCCGGATCTCGTTCAGGCGGCGGATCGTCGGCAGCAGCGGGCCGTCGAGGTCGCGCTGGCGGAGCTCGTACTTCTCGGAGTTCAGGTACTCCTCGGAGCCCTCGCGCACCGGGACGTTCTCGAAGTGCTCGAAGCCGGAGTAGATGCCGTAGCTGGGGCTCAGCGTCGCCGCCAGGACGAGCCGCGTCACGAACGCCGGCGGCCCGCCGTGCTGCAGGTACGCGTGCAGGATGTCCGGCGTGACCGGGAAGAAGTTCGGGCGGAAGTACTCCTTCTCCTCGGTCCAGGCGAGCTCGTTGAAGTACTCGATCATCTCGTGGCGGGAGTTCTTCCACGTGAAGTACGTGTAGGACTGGGTGAAGCCGAGCTTGGCCAGCTCGCGCATGACGGCCCGCCGGGTGAACGCCTCGGCCAGGAAGATCACGTCGCGGTCGACCGCGTGGACCTCCTTGATCAGCCACTCCCAGAACGCGAACGGCTTGGTGTGCGGGTTGTCGACCCGGAAGACCTTGATGCCGGTGCCGACCCAGTGCAGGAAGACGTCGCGCCACGCGTTCCAGAGCTCCTGCCAGGCGGGCGTGTCCCAGTTGAAGTTGTAGATGTCCTGGTAGCGCTTGGGCGGGTTCTCGGCGTACTTGAGCGTGCCGTCGGGGCGCTGCTGGAACCACTCCGGGTGCTCGGTCAGCCACGGGTGGTCGGCGGACGCGTTGAGCGCGATGTCGAGCGCGACGTCCATGCCGTGGTGGTGCGCGGTCGCGCACAGGTCCTTGACGTCGCGCTCGGTCCCGAGCTCCGGGTGCACGGCGAAGTGGCCGCCCTCCTCACTGCCGATCGCGTACGGCGAGCCGGGGTCGTCGGGGCCGGCGACGAGCGCGTTGTTGCGACCCTTGCGGTTCTTGACGCCGATCGGGTGGAACGGCAGCAGGTAGAGGACGTCGAAGCCGAGCGCGGCGATCTCGGGGACTCTCGCTTCGACCGCCTTCAGGCCACCCCAGGAGCGCGGGAACAGCTCGTACCAGGCGCTGAAGCGGGCCTTGACGCGGTCGACCTCGAGCGGCAGCGGCTTGTCGAGCGTGGTGACGCCCTCGCGCTCCGCCGCCTCCTCCATGCTCGCGAACAGCTCCGGGCCGAGCGCGACGTCGAACTTCTCGTGCAGCGGGGCGTCGGGGTTCGCGAGCACCTCGCGGGCGTAGGCGATCGAGTCCTTCGCGTCGCCCTTCGCGCGGGTGAGGGCGTTGGTGAGCAGGACGAGGCCTTCGGAGATCTCGCCGGAGAGATCCTCGCCGAGGTCGGCTTCGACCTTGCGACGCAGCTCGTCGTGATAGGTCGCCCAGCGGTCCGTCCACGCCTCGAACGTGAACTGCCAGCGGCCGGGCGTCTCGACGGTGAACTCGCCCGCCCAGCGGACGCCGTTGATGTGCGCGTCGACGGGGCGCAGCTCGGCCTCCAGCCAGCGGCGGCCGCCGGGGCCTTTGTACTTGACGACCGCGCGCAGCTTCTCGTGGCCGTCACGAAAGATGTCGGCGGACACGGCGACGGTGTCGCCGGCGGTGCGCTTGACGGCGTACCGGCCGCCGTCCAGGGCGGGCGCCGGCTTTGCGATCCTGATGCGGCGTGGAGGTTGGCTGCGCTTCGGTGCGGGCATCTCGGCGTGGAGTATCCGACAACTCGCATCCATGAACCTTTCTCGTACCTCCGGGGTGCAGCTGCACCCGACCTCGCTGCCGTCCGGACGGCTGGACCGCGACGCCTACGCGTGGGTCGACTGGCTGGCCGACGCGGGGCAGACCTGGTGGCAGATGCTGCCGCTGTCGCCGCCCGACCGGCACGGCTCGCCGTACAAGTCGGCGTCGGCGTTCGCGGCGTCTCCGGCGCTGCTGGGCTCGCCGCGCGCGCCGGTCACCGCGGCCGAGCGGCTGGACTTCCGCGACCGGGCCTCGGAGTGGATCTCGGACTGGCTGGCGTTCGCGGGTGCGGCTGCTCTGGACGACCAGGTCCGCTTCGATCGCGAGTGGCGGGCGCTGCGCGCGTACGCGGCGGCGCGCGGGGTGCGGCTGATCGGGGACGTGCCGATCTACGTGGCGCCCGGCTCGGCGGAGGTGCGTGCGCACCCGGAGATCTTCCGGACCGGCGCGGTCGCCGGCGTGCCGCCGGACGCGTTCTCGGAGACCGGGCAGCTGTGGGGCAACCCGCTCTACGACTGGCCCGCGCTGCGGCGGTCCGGCTACGCGTGGTGGATCGCGCGCTTCCGGCGCGTGTTCGAGCTCTTCGATCTGGCGCGGATCGATCACTTCCGGGGGTTCGTGGCCTACTGGGCGGTGCCGGCGGACGCGCGCTACGCGCTGTCGGGACGCTGGTTGCGGGGGCCGGGACGGGGGCCGTTCGACGCCGCCCGGGCGGCGTTGGGCGGCGAGTTGCCGCTGATCGCCGAGGATCTCGGCCTGATCACGCCGCCGGTGACGGCGCTGCGCGAGGCGCTGGGGCTGCCCGGCATGTCCGTGCTGCAGTTCGGGTTCACGCCCGGCGAGGAGCACACGGTGCACGTGCCGGAGAACAACCGCGAGTGGCAGGTCGTTTACAGCGGGACGCACGACAGCGACACGCTCGCCGGATGGTACGGGTCGTTGAGCGCGGTGCAGCGGCGGATGGTCGCGGCGTCCTTGGAGCGCCACGGGATCGCGGACCGCGACATGCACTGGGCGCTGATCCGGCTCGTCTTCGCCTCGCCCGCGGTGCTGGCCATGATCCAGATCCAGGACGCGCTCGGGCTGGGCTCGGAGGCGCGCATGAACTACCCGGGGATCGAGGGCGGCTGGAAGTGGCGCCTCTCGTCGCTGCCGGGTCCGGACGTCGCGGCGCGGCTGCGCGAGGCGACGACGGCGGCGGGCCGGCGCGCGGGGTGACGCGGCGCGGGCGCGCTGCCCTCCTCCGCTCCGCGCCCCGACCACTCGCCGCCGTTCGTCCGCCCCGCGCCCCCCCGACCGCTCGCCGCCGTCGTCCGCCTGCGGCAGCAGGGTGCGGCACGGTTACTGCACCGGTGAGGGGAGCGTCAGCTCGGGGCCGGGTTCACGAGCCCCCGGGTCGGCACCGCGACGCGAACGAAGCCGGGTCGCATCCTTGTGCGAGCGGCAACGCGCCACGTCCGTGCGCGAGTGGTCGCGTTTCGGCGCCTGCCGCCAGAAAGTGACCACTCGCCGCGCCCGACGAGCGGCAACGCGCCACG
>DATMGH010000010.1:0-44514 GCA_035555675.1 Solirubrobacter sp.
CGCCGCCACTCCCCGCGCCGCCGCCCGCCGCACCGCCGCCACTCCCCGCGCCGCCGCCCGCCGCACCGCCGCCACTCCCCGCGCCACCTCTCGCCGCGCCCTCACTCCCCGCGCCGCCGTGCGCCCACAGGCCGCCGCCGCTCTCCGGCGCCGCGGTCGGCGCCGTCCACCCGCGCCAACTCGGCGCCTCCTCCTCCGGCTCGGCCGCGCGGCGCACGCAGACCAGCGCCGCGGCCGCCGCGAGCGGCGCCTGGACGATGAAGATCGCGCGCCAGTCGAACGCTTCGGTCAGCGCACCGCCCAGCGCCGGGCCGGCCGCCGTCCCGATCAGCGCCGCGCCGATCCAGAGCCGCCGGCCGGAGCGCGAACGGCCCGCGTCGAGCACCGCGAACGCCGCGGTCAGCGCCGCCGCCGCGCCCGCCGCCTGCAGCGCCCGGAACGCCAGCAGGAGCTCCAGCGACCCGGCCGCCGCGCAGCCCACCGACCCCGCCGCGAACAGCGCGAAGCCCCACGACGGCCCGATGCGCAGCCGCGCCGCCGGCCAGACGCAGACCGCCAGCACCAGCGCGTAGACGCCGACCACGGCGGCCACGCCGCTGATCGTCGTGTGCAGCTCGACCAGGATCGGCGGCAGCGCCAGCGCGACGATCGAGGCATCCGCCAGCGCCAGGCCCGCCGCGACCGCGACGAGCGCGCGTCGGAGGCTCTCCATATGAGCGCCGAGCTTACGCGCGCCGCTCGAACAGCAGGACCGAGAGCTCCGCGCTCACGCCGCTGGACTTGCCGCTCAGCTCACGCGCCCGGTCGAACGCCGCGCGCAGCAGGCTCGAGACCTCACGCATGCCGGCCTCGTCGAGCGCCAGCGTCGCGCGCAGGACCAGGCTGGACTCGTGCTCGAAGCCGCCGCCGTCCGCGGCCGCGGTCACGTCCCCGAAGATCTGTTGCAGGTTCTGCCCGAGCAGCCCGCGCCGGGCCGAGCGCGGCAGCTTCGCCCAGTCGCCCTCGTTGAACCAGACGGTCGTGACCGCGCGGTAGAAGTGCTCCAGCGCGCCGCGGCGCGGCTCGGTGCGGACGAGCTCGATCGCGCCGAGGTCGCTCAGCAGGCGGATGTGGTAGCTGACGCGGCCGAGCGGCAGGCCCAGCTCGCGTGCGAGCTCGTTCGGGGACGCCACGCGTCCGTCGAGCATGCCCAACAGGCGATGCCGCAGCGGGTGCGAAATCGCTCGCAGGAGCGCCTCGTCGAGCTCTGGGTTTTCGGTGTCGGCCATGTCGGCGTCCAGTCGCGACCCAACATACGCCGATCGGGCGGAATTGTCATCTGCCTGTCAATTCAATGAGCGCGGCGTGTGTCATCGAGGAGGCCAAGGATCGCGTCCGCGGTCACCGTCTCGACCACCCGGGTGGCGGCCGAGAGGTCCCCGAGACCGTCGCGCCGGACGCCCAGCACGGGCATCCCGGCCGCCAGCGCGGAGGCCACGCCGGGCGCGGAATCCTCGACCGCCACGCAGCGCTCCACGCCGAGCCGCCGAGCCGCCTCGAGGTACATGTCCGGCGCCGGCTTGCCGTGCTCGACCTCGTCGCCCGCCAGCGTGATCTCGAACGCCAGCCCGGCGCGCGCCAGCGTCCGGTCCAGGCGCTCGCGCACCGAGGAGGAGGCGACCGCCACGGCCACGCCGCGCTCCCGCAGCTCCCGCACCGCCTCGAGCGCGTCCTCGAACGGGCGCAGCCGCGTGTCGATCAGCCCGAACAGCTCGCGCGAGTACAGCTCCCAGACGGCGTCCGCGTCCGGCAGCGGCGCGCGCCCGGCCAGGTACGCGTGCGTATGGGCGTAGGAGCGCCCGACGCAGGCGCTGAGGTCAGCCGTGGTGAGCTCGTAGGAGTGGCGCGCCAGGATCCGCCGCCACGCCTCGCCCGCCAGGGGCTCGGAGTCGACCAGGGTCCCGTCGCAGTCGAAGACGACGCCGATGGAAGTCAAGCCGTCCAGCGTACGATTCGCGGGATGCTCGCCGGGCTCGCCGGCGCCGCCGTCTCCGGCGTCCCCTCGACCGTCGTCACCCTCCTTGAGGGCGGCGATCCGCTCGACGGCGCCCGCGCGCTCGGCCGGGTGCTGCTGCCGCGCAGCGAAAGCACGCCGCTGCTGCTGGCCGTCGCGACCCCGGCGCACCTGGCGCTGTCGCTCGGATGGGCGGGCGTGCTGCGCGCGGTCCTCCCGCCCCGCCGCGAGCCGCTGACCGGTGCGCTCGCCGGGCTGGCGATCGCGGCGCTCGACCTCGGCGTGATCGGCCGCCGCCTGCCGGCGATCGCCGCGCTCCCGCAGGGTCGCCAGTGGGCCGACCACGTCGCGTTCGGACTCACCGTCGGGTGCGTGCTGCGAGCATGCCGTCATGCGCGCGATCCAGATCACCCGCAGGGGCGGGCCTGAAGTCCTCGAGCTCGCCGACGTCCCCGAGCCCGAAGGCGAGCTGATCGTCGACGTGGAGGCGATCGGCGTCAACTACCGCGACGTCTACGAGCGCAGCGGGGTCGGCGCCTACGAGAACCTGCCGCTGCCGCGCGTGGTGGGCGCCGAGGGCGCGGGCACGGTGGTGCGCGGCGCGGGCGAGTTCGCCGCCGGCGACCGCGTCGCCTGGGTCGAGACGCCCTGCTACGCCGAGCGCGCCGCCGTCCCCGTCGAGCAGGCCGTGCGGATCCCGGACGGGGTCTCCTCCGAGTACGCCGCGGCGGTGCTCCTGCAGGGCATGACCGCGCACTACCTCTGCACCTCGACCTACGCGGTGCGCGACGGCGACGTGGTCGTCGTGCACGCGGCCGCGGGCGGCGTCGGGCTGCTGCTCACGCAGCTGGTCAAAGCGCGCGGCGGGGTCGTGGTCGCGACGACCGGGACCGCCGAGAAGGCGGCGCTGGCGCGCGAGGTCGGCGCCGATCACACGGTGACCTACGGCGAGTTCGGCGCGGTCGTGCGTGAGCTGGGCGGAGCGCACGTCGTCTACGACGGCGTCGGCGCCGCCACGTTCGAAGCGGGCCTGGACGTGCTGCGCCCGCGCGGGACGATGGTGTTGTACGGGCAGGCGTCCGGCCCGGCTCCGCGGCTCGATCCGCAGAGCCTGCAGCCGAAGTCGCTCTACGTCACCCGGCCCGGCCTGCCCGACTACATCGCGACGCGCGAGGAGCTCGAGCGGCGGGCCGCGGCCGTGCTCGACGGGTCGCTGGACGTGCGGATCGGCGGCCGCTACCCGCTCGAGGAGGCGCGCCGCGCGCACGAGGACCTCGAGGCGCGCCGCACCACCGGGAAGCTCCTGCTGTATCAGCGGAACCTTGGCGCGCTCTTGTCGAACGCATGACGTCCCCTGTACTTTCGCGCGACATGAGTGAGGTAGCGGAGCTCGTACGGGCGGCCTCGGCGGGTGACCAGGCCGCGTGGAACGGGCTCGTCGACCGCTTCAACGGGCTGGTCTGGTCGGTCGCGCGGTCCTACCGGCTCGCGACGCCCGACGCGTCCGACGTGGTGCAGACGACCTGGCTGCGGCTGGTCGAGCACCTGGACCGCCTGCAGGACCCGGACCGCGTCGGCGCCTGGCTGGCCACGACCGCGCGGCGCGAGGCCCTGCGGGCGCTGCGGCTGTCCGCCCGGCAGGTTCCGACCGGCGAGCTGCCCGACGCCGGCACGGACGGCCAGCTCGGCGCGGCGCTGCTGGAGGCCGAGCGCGACCGGGCGCTGTGGGCGGCGTTCGGCGCGCTCTCGGAGCGCTGCCAGGCCCTGCTGCGGGTTCTGGTCGCGGAGCCGCCGCCGCGCTACGAAGAGGTGGCCGCGGCGCTGGACATGCCGATCGGGAGCATCGGGCCGACCCGCGCGCGGTGCCTGGAGCGCCTGCGCGGGCTCGCCGAGGGGGAGGGCGTGACCGCGACCGACCGGAGGGAGAGCTGACCATGGACGAAGCGTCGCTGCGGGCGCTCCTGGGGCGGGTGGATCCGGTGCCGGACGGGGTGGACTCGGCCGCGCGAGCGGCGTTCACCTGGCGCGACGTGGACGCCGAGCTGGCCTCGCTGCTGGCCGACTCGGCCGAACCCGCAGGCGCGCTGGTCCGCGGGGTCTCCTCCTCGCGGCAGCTGAGCTTCGAGTCCCCGCGGCTGGGGATCGAGCTCGAGGTCGTCGCCACCGGGCCGCGCGAGCGGCGGCTGACCGGGCAGCTGCTTCCGCCCGCGAGCGCGACGGTCACCGTCGAGCGGCCGGGCGAGGACGGGCTGTCCGTGCAGGCCGACGAGCTGGGGCGCTTCTCCTTGAATGGGTTGCGGGCGGGGGTGGTGCGGCTGCACGTCGCGCTGCGCGGCGCGCAGATCGCGATTCCCTGGACGACGATCTAGGGGGTCAGCTCGTCGAGGTTCACGGCCAGCGGGAAGTCCGGCTGGGGCGCGGGCGGCGCGGTCGATTGGAGGTGGGCCTGGGCGTCGGCGGCGGAGTGGATGTGGCTGCGGGTCATGGCGCGCGCGATCAGCGCGGCGGCGATCGGGCTGGCGAACGAGGTGCCGTCCCAGGCCGCCCAGCCGGCGAAGGCGATCCACGGGTCGGCGGGGTCCGGATGGTCACCCGTCGCGGCCTTCGTCTTGCCCTTCGTGAACGTGGACTGGAGGTCGACGCCGCGCGCGGTGGCGTCGACCCACCAGCCGTGGTTGCTGAAGCCGGCGCGGCGCCACTGTCCGTCCTTCTGCTCGGTCGCGCCGACGCCGAGGACCTGCTTGAACGCGGCGGGCCAGAACGGGCGGGTCCGGTTGGCGTTGCCGGCGGCGGCGACGATCGCCTTGCGCTGACTGCGGAGGGCGTTGAGGGCGGTGGCGATCGCGAGCGGGGCGGCGTCGTCGTCCGTGTAGCCGCCGAGCGAGAGGTTGATGATGTCGACGTCCGGTGGGAGCTGCTCGATCGCTCGCGCGACGGTCAGGTCGTCGCCGAGGCCGTGCGAGTCGAGGACCTTGACGACGTGGACGGTCGCGGCGGGGGCGACCTGCAGGATCAGGCCGGCGATGAACGTGCCGTGGCCGGCCTCGGCGTCGGCGTAGTCGTCGTGGTCGGCGTCCCAGGTGTCGGCGGCGTTGGGGGCCTGCTGGACGGCGGCGAGCCACGGGTGCTCGAACAGGCCCGTGTCCAGGACGGCGATCTTCACGCCCTTGCCGTCGTCGGCGCGCTTGGTTCGGTGCGGGAGCTGGCGCGGGGGCTTGGCGACGCGGACGGAGGAGCCCGGGCCGCCCTGGATGCGCGGCTCGCCCGTGAGCGTGATGCCTTCGCCGACGAGCACGTGGTTGGGGGCGACGCGGGCGGGGCCCTGCGGGCGCTCGCTGGTCGCCTTGCGGATGCGGGCGAGCGCGTCGTGGATCTCCCGGGCCGGGTCCTTGGGGTCCTTCGGGGTGGTGACGAACTGGGTGACCCCGAACGGGCGGCGGTCGCTGGGCTTCCAGTCGGGGAGGACCTTCTGCACGTCCGCCGCGTCGCCCGGGCCGGCCAGGATCTGGCCGGGGCGCAGCAGGAACTGGTTCTTCTCGTCGCGGTTGAGCGCGACCTGGCGGGGGTCCCAGCTCTGCGGCAGTTCGCTCATGCCGCCAACCCTCTCCGATCGTGGCGCCGCTCGGCAACCACTCCCGCGGGCGATCCTCTCCACCCCGGGGGCGCGGAGGGAGGGGTCTGACCCCTCAACGAATCATTTGGCTCTACGCCGCCGTGCGTTGTTGAGGGGTCTGACCCCTTAACAATTCGGGAGCCGTGGTGGCGGGCGCCGTGCCGGTGCGGGAGGCTTCGCCCGTGCTCGCGCAAGCCGACGAAGCGGTTCGCCTGGTCTCCGCCGATGCCCGCGCGGCGGAGCGGCTGGCGCGTGCGGCGCTGGTGGCGGAGGATGCGGAGACGCGGTCGGTCGCTTCGCGGGCGCTCGGGCTGGCGGCGCTCGAGCTGGGGGACGCGGGGGCCGCCGTCGCGCACCTGCGACGGGCGGTCGCGGAGGCGTCGGCGGCGGGGCTGAAGGCGCGGACGGGCGAGGCGCGGATGAGCCTCTCGTTCGCGCTGCTGCTGCGCGGGACGGTGGTGGGCGCGCTGGCCGAGGCGGACCGGGCCGTGCTGGAGCTCGACGGCTTCGCTCGTGCGCGCATGCAGGCGCAGCGAGCGGTGATCCTGCAGAAGCTCGGGCGGCTCGACGAGGCGCTCGAGGGCTACCGGCGGCCGCTCGCGGCGTTCCGGCGGGCGGGCGACCGGCTGTGGGAGGCGCGGCTGCTCTGCAACCGCGGCGTCCTGCAGGTGTACCGGGGCGCCCTGGGCGCCGCCGAGGCGGACTTCCGCCGCGCGGAAGCACTGCACGAGGCCAACGGGCAGGCGCTGGCCGCGACCCAGGTCCGGCACAACTTCGGCTGGGTCGCGGCGCGGCGGGGCGACGTGCCCGCGGCGCTCGAGTGGTTCGATCGCGTGGAGGCCGAGTACCGCGCGCACGGCGTGCCCCTGGCGCTGCTGCTCATGGATCGCTGCGACGTGCTGCTGGCGGCGCGGCTCGCGGCCGACGCGCGCGGGAACGCTCGCGCCGCGGTCGCGGAGCTGGACGCCGCGGGGATGGGCTCCGACCTCGCCGAGGCGCTGCTGCTCGCCGCCCATGCGGAGCTCTTGGGCGGCGACGCGGCCGGGGCCCGCGCGTACGCGGAGCACGCCGATCGAGCGTTCGCGCGCCAGCGCCGCCCGGCCTGGGCGGCGTTGTCCCGAGCTGCGCTCGCCCACGCCGCCTGGCTCGAAGTAGGGGCGGCGGAGGTCGCCGACGGCGTGGCGGCGGGCCGCGACACGGTCACGGCGGCCGGCCACGGCGCGGCGGCGGGGCGGGATGCGCGGCTCGAGGCGGCGCTGGGTGCGGCTCGGCGGGCGATCCGGGCGCTGGATGCCGCCGGGTGGGGCGTCGAGGCGCTGGACGCGCGGCTGATCGCCGGGCGGGCGGCGCTGGAGCTCGGGAAGCCGCGCGTCGCGCGGCGGCAGCTCGAGCTCGTCGCCGCGGCGCGCCACCGCGGGCCGGTCCAGGTGCGCACGCGCGGCTGGCACGCCGCCGCGCTGCTGCGGCTCTCGCGCGGGGACCGGCGCGGCGCGAGCGCCGCGGTCGCCGCCGGGCTGCGCGTGCTCGACGCCCACCGGCTCACGCTCGGCGCGACCGAGCTGCGCGCGCACGCGTCCGGGCACGGCGAGGACCTGGCGACGCTCGGGCTGCGTCTCGCGCTGGCGTCCGGATCGCCGGCGCGCGTACTCGCCGCCGCCGAGCGGCGCCGCGCCGCGGCCCTATTGCTGCGCCCCGTGCGCCCGCCCGACGACGCGCCCCTGGCCGCGGACCTCGCCGAGCTGCGCCGCGTGACCGCCGCGCTGGACGAAGCGCTCCGCGACGGCCGCCCCGACCCAGCCCTCCTCCGCCGCCAGGCAACCCTCGAACGCGCGATCCGCCAGCGCACGCTGCGGACGCGGGGCGGGGTGGAGCGGGTCGGCGATCGTGCGGCAGCCGCGAGGGAAAGCGGAGTGGGCGGCGCGAGCGCGACCGCGGGCGGCGAGAACGTGGGCGGCGGCGAGAGTGCGGGGGCCGGCGAGGCAAGCGCGGGCGCGGGCGGCGGGAACGTGGGCGCGGGCGGGGCGAGCGCGGTCGCGGGCGGCGGGAACATGGGCGCCGGCGGCGAGAGCGCGAGCGTGGACGGGCGGCTCGGGAGGCGGGTGCTCGTGGAGTTCTTCGCCCTGGACGGGCGGGTGCGGGCCGTGACGGTCACCGACGGGCGCGCGCGGCTGCACGAGCTCGGAGGCGAGGCGGAGGTCAACCACGAGGCCGCGTCGCTGCGCTTCAGCCTCCGCAGCGTCGCGACCGCGCGCCCCGGCTCGCGCGCCGCGACCGCCCTGCACGACGTGACCGCCACGGTCGCGAAGCGCCTGGACGCCCACCTGATCGCTCCGCTGCGCCTCCCGGAACACGCACCGCTGGTGCTCGTCCCCACCGGCGAGCTGCACGCGCTGCCGTGGGCGCTGCTCCCCTCCCTCGCCCACCGCCCGCTCACCGTCGCCCCCTCCCTGCGCCTCTGGGAACGCGCGCAGGACACCCACCGCCCCGCCCGCAACACGGTCCTCGTCGCCGGCCCCCGCCTCCCCGCGGCCACGGCCGAGATCGAGACGCTCCGCCACCGCCACCCGCACGCCGCGACCACGACCCTCACCCACGCCGCCGCGACCGTCGCCGCCACCCTCGCCGCCCTCGACGGCGCCGACGCGGCCCACATCGCCGCCCACGGTCACTTCCGTGACGACAACCCGCAGTTCTGCAGCCTCGAGCTGGCCGACGGCCACCTGACCGTCTACGACCTCGAGCGCCTCACCCGAGCCCCGCGCACGCTGATCCTGTCCAGCTGCGAATCCGGGCTCTCGACCGTCCACGCCGGCGACGAGCTGATGGGCTTCACCGCCGCGCTGCTCGCGCTCGGCACCCGCACCGTGATCGCCGCCGTGGTCCCCGTCCCCGACGCCGCCACGCAGGGCCTGATGCTCGCGCTGGACGAGGCACGCCACCGCGGCCTGACCCCCGCCCAAGCACTGGCGGCCGCCCGTACGACGGTCCAGACCGACGCCGCGTTCGTCTGCTTCGGCGCCGGCTGAACTACATTGGACGGGTGAAGAAGAAGTCGCTGCGCTCGACGATCGAGCTCGTCGTGGTCGTCGCCGTGGCGCTGTTCTTCGCACTCACGCTCCAGGCGCTGGCGGTCAAGCCCTACCGGATCCCGTCCGGATCGATGCTGCCGACGCTCAAGCCCGGCCAGCGGATCCTCGTCGACCGCTTCAGCCACCGCGTCGGCACCGACCCCAAGCTCGGCGACGTGACCGTCTTCTACCCGCCGAAGGGCGCCGACGACGACACCTGCGGCACCCCGGGCGTCGGCCCGTTCTACGACGGCGGCACCGAGTCCCGCCGCTCCTGCGACCGCCCCACCAAGTCGCACTCGGACACGACCTTCGTCAAGCGCGTCGTCGGTCTGCCCGGTGACACGATCGCGGTCGTCAACGGCCACGTGATCCGCAACGGCCACCGGGAGCGCGAGCCGTTCGCGTCGGACTGCTCGACCGCCGAGTGCAATCTGAACCCGGTCAAGGTCCCCGCCGGCATGTACTTCCTGATGGGCGACAACCGCGGAAACTCCGACGACAGCCGCTTCTGGGGCCCGGTTCCGCGCGGCTGGATCATCGGCAAGGCGGTCGTGACCTACTGGCCGCCGGACGCAGTCGGCGGACTCTGACCGCGCTGATCGTGTTGACTGCGGGCCCATGGTCCGCGTCCTGCTCGCGCTGCTCGCCACACTCGTCGCCGTCCCCGCCGCGCACGCGTCCACGCTGACCCCGCCGCCGCCCGAGCACCGGGCCGACCCGGCGCTGACCACCTACATCCACCGCGCCGGCCCGTTCACGGTCTCCTCCTACGAGACCCTGCTCAAGGAGGCCAAGGTCAAGCCGCCGCCGGTGCGCGGCGCGATCGTCGCCATGGACGCGCGGCTCGTCGACCAGCACGGCGACGTGATCCCGCAGAGCGTCGTGATGCTCCACCACCTGGTCTTCACCAACGGCGGGACGGACGACCGCCGGCGCGACCCGCAGTGCCCGAACAACACCACCCGCGAGCGCTTCTACGGCACCAGCGAGGAGCTGCGCCCGCTCACGCTCCCCCGCGGCTACGGCTACCCGACCGACCCCGAGGACCGCTGGCGCGCGCCGCTGATGGTCATGCACCACCGCGCCGGCGACCGCACGTTCTACGTGGAGTACCGGATGACGGTCGACACGCGGCCGACGACGCCCGTCAAGCCGTACTGGCTGAGCATCGTCACCTGCTCGGCCGACCCGCAGTGGACCGTCAAGGGCAGCGGCGCCACCACGGCCAAGCGCCAGCGCACGTTCACGCTCCCGCAGGCCGGCCGGATCGTCGCCGCCGGCGCCCACCTGCACGGCGGCGCGCAGGCGCTCACGCTCACCCAGCCGCGCTGCAAGCGCACGCTCGTCCGCAGCCTGCCGTTCTACGCGCCGGAGGACGATCCGCTCTACAAGGTCCGCCCGCTGCTGCACGAGCCGGACCCGAAGACGATCAGCTGGTGGCAGTCCGCGACCGGCTGGCCCGTCCGCAAGGGCGAGCGGCTGACCGTCACCGCCGAGTACGACGACACGCGCGCCCACACGCGCGTCATGGGCATCGAGCACGTCTACGTGGCGCCCGCGACCGGCTCAGCGCCCTGTGGCGCGCCCCCGCAGGACGCCGAGACGCTCGGCGCCGAGTTCGAGAGCCCGCGCCTGACGCCCCCGGCGGTGGACCTCACCCTCGCCCGTCTCGGCAGCGACGGCCAGGCCCGCCCGACCACCAGAGCCGACGGCCCGTCCCGCACCGTCAAGGGCCCGGTCGCGTCCGTCTTCGTGCGCGACTTCGCCTACGGCCCGACCAACCTGACGATCCCCAAGGGTGGCGTGATCCGCTGGCACTTCGAGGACGACGACCGGCACGACGTGACGCTGGCCCGCGGCCCCGAGGGGTTCGCGTCACCGTGGCTGACCAAGCAGCGGACCTACGCCCGCCGCTTCACCCGGCCCGGCACGTACCTGTTGCACTGCTCGCTGCACTCGGCCTACATGTCGCAGATCGTGACCGTCACGCGCGAACCACCGCGACTGCCCCGCCGCGCCGCGGATCGCCCCCGCCGCTGAGCGCGCCGCGCGCCCGCTCGACCGCCTGGCAGCCCCCGAAGAACAGGTTGCGCTCGCGAAACCACGCGACCGTGCGATCGGCCAGCGGGGCCGCGTCGACGCCCGGCTCCGCGTAGATGAGCCCGTCCTCGACGTGCAGCCGCGGCGCGTCGACCGCCGCCTGCGCGTCCAGCCCACGGTCGATCGCGTTGACGATCACCTGCAGGATCGCGGACCGGATGCGGTTGGACCCCGCGCTGCCCAGCACCAGCTCCGGCGCCCCGCCGCGCAGCACGACCGTCGGCGCCATCATCGACGGCAGCCGCCGCCCCGGCGGGTGCGTGAACCAGCCGGCCGGCGAGAGATCCTCCTCGCCCATCATGTTGTTGAGGTGGATGCCGGTGCCCGGGACGGCGATCCCGGAGCCCTCCCCGTTGGTGGTCGTGACCGCGCACGCCCAGCCGTCCGCGTCGAGCACGGACACGTGCGTGGTCGACCCCAGGAACGACGGCACGTAGCCGGGCTCGCCGAGCGCCTCCAGGAACGCCGGTGTGCGCTCGGCCTGCGCGGCCTCCATCGCCGCCACCAGCGCCGCGGGGTCCGGCGGTCCGTCACCGCGCTCGAGCAGCGCCAGCGCGTACGCGATCAGTACGCCGCCGGCGCTCGGCGGCGGGTTCGTCAGCACGGTCCGCCCCCGATACGCCACCCGGACCGGCTCCCGCGGCACGGCCTCGTACCCCGACAGGTCCGACAGCGTCCCGCCGCGCTCGACCACGAACGCCGACACCGCGCGCGCCACGTCGCCGGAGTAGAACGGCGCCGCGCCGTCGCGCGCGAGCCGCTCGATCCCGTCCGCCAGCTCCGGGTCGCGCACCATCTCGCCCGCCCGCGGGACGCGACCGTCGACGCAGTAGCGCGCCCGCGCCTCGGGCGTCGCGAGCACGATCGGCGCCAGCAGCTCCCACAGGTACGCCTGCGTGGCGTTGACCTCCACCCCGCCGCGCGCCAGCGCGATCGCGGGCTCGGCCAGCGCGGCCAGCGGGATCGACCCGAACCGCGCCGCCGCCTCCGCGATCCCCGCCGGCACGCCGTACACCCCGCACGACGCCGCGCCGGTGTGGAACACCTGCACGGCGTCGCCGAAGTCCACGACGACCGCCTCCAGCGGCGCCCGGTCGCCGGCCGCCGGCGCGGCGACCATGAAGTCCAGCAGCACCGGCGCGGCCCCCGGCGGCGCGACCAGCATGTAGCCGCCCGCGCCGAGCCCGGTCAGCAGCGGCTCGGTCATGAATGACGTCATCAGCGCGGCCAGCGCCGCGTCGACCGCGTTGCCGCCGGCCCGGAGCACGTCGGCTCCGGCCCGCGCGGTCAAGGGGTGACCGGCCGCGACGACGCCGCGCTCGGTCACCCCCGACTGGACCCGCATGCCCTAAGGTCGGATGATCGGGGCGGGGTGGAGGGGCTGCCTGCCTTAGGTCGGATGATCGGGGCGGGGTGGAGGGGCTGCTCGCCTAAAAACGCGGAATGAACTCGGGCACGTCGACGTCGGCGGCCGACGCGCGCGCCGGGGCCTGACGGGCGGTGCGCGTCACGCGCGGCTCGCCGACCGGCTCGCGCAGCGGCGTGCGCGGCGCACGCGCCTCCTCGTAGCCGGTCGCGACGACGGTCACCCAGACCTCGTCCTCGAGCTTCGCGTCCACCATCGCGCCGAAGATGATGTTGGCGTCCGGATGCGCGCTCTCCTGCACCGCGCGCGCGGCCTCATTGACCTCCCACAGCGAGAGGTCCGGCCCGCCCGTGATCGACAGCAGGATCGACTTCGCGCCGTCCAGCGTGGTCTCCAGCAGCGGCGAGGACGTCGCCTGCGCCGCCGCCTCGACCGCGCGCTTCTCGCCCGTGCCCATGCCGATGCCGAGCAGCGCGTTGCCGGCCTCGGCCATGATCGTGCGCACGTCCGCGAAGTCGAGGTTGATCAGGCCCGGGAGCGTGATCAGGTCCGAGATCCCCTGGACGCCCTGGCGCAGCACGTCGTCGGCGACGCGGAACGCCTCGACCATCGACGTCTGCTTGTCCAGCACGGACAGCAGCTTGTTGTTCGGGACGACGATCAGCGTGTCGACCTCTTCGGCCAGCGCCTTGATGCCGGCCTCCGCGGCCTGCAGCCGGCGCGTGCCCTCGAAGCCGAACGGCTTGGTGATGATGCCGACCGTCAGCGCGCCCAGCTCACGCGCCACGCGCGCCACCACCGGCGCCGCGCCGGTGCCGGTGCCGCCGCCCTCGCCCGCGGTGATGAACACCATGTCCGAGCCCTTGAGCAGCGCCTTGATGCGGTCCGCGTCCTCCATCGCCGCGGCGCGCCCGCGCTCGGGGTCAGACCCGGAGCCGAGCCCGCGCGTGATGTCCGCGCCGATCTGCAGCGTGACGTGCGCCGCCGACTGCTGCAGCGACTGCGCGTCCGTGTTGAGCGCCATGAACTCGACGCCGGAGACCTCGGCCTCGATCATGCGGTTGACGGCGTTGACGCCGCCGCCCCCGACGCCGACCACGCGCAGCTGCGGCGTGCCGACGCGCTCCTCGCGCACGGAGGACCACTGGTAGTCGCCCGAGCTCGGCGGCGGAACCTCGCGCTCGCGCGCCGGCGGTTCCATCACGTCGCCCGGGATGTCGCTGGAGAACGCGTGGCGCAGCCGCTCCTGCGGCGTCGGCACCGGGTGCGACTCCGGCGGCGGCTGGGACTCCTCGGCGCCAGGCGGCGCCTCCGTGTTGCGGAACAGGTTGGCCAACGGGCCTTCCCGCATGCTCGCCCGCTTGCCGCTACCCATTCGACAGCACCTCCTTCGCCAACCGGCGATACGCGTCGGCCGCCTGCCCGGTCGGGTCGTACTTCAGGACGGACATCCCTTTCACGGGTGCTTCCGCGAAACGGACGGTCTTCTTGATGCGCGCCCCGAACACGCGGTCCCCGAAGTTCTCTTCGAGGATCTCGAGCGCCTCCTTGGCGTGGAGCGTCCGGGTGTCGACCATCGTGGGGAGGATTCCCATGATGTCCACGTCCGGATTGAGGTTCTCGCGGATCATGCTGAGCGTGTTCTGGAGCTGAAGGAGCCCGCGCATCGACAGATACTCGCACTGGACGGGGACGAT
Source organism: Solirubrobacter sp. (assembly GCA_035555675.1). Taxonomy (GTDB): domain Bacteria; phylum Actinomycetota; class Thermoleophilia; order Solirubrobacterales; family Solirubrobacteraceae; genus Solirubrobacter. Next base: position 13,841 of record DATMGH010000010.1, read on the forward strand.
CACCTTGTCGGCCGCGGTCAGTGCGTTCACCGTCAAGAGTCCCAGAGAGGGCGGCGTATCGATGCAGACGAAGTCGTACTCGCCGCCGACGACGCGCAGCGCGCGGTCGAGCGAGCGCTCGCGGCCGATCTTCACCGACATCGCGATCTCCGCGCCGGCGAGGTCGATCGACGCGACCGCGACGTCGACCTCGCAGCGCCGGATCACTTCGCGGATCGGCAGGTCGTGCACGAGCACGTCGAACATGGACTGCTCGAGCGTCTCGGGGTCGATGCCCTGCGACATCGTGAGGTTGCCCTGCGGGTCCATGTCGATGCACAGGACCCGGTGGCCCTCCTCCGCGAACGCGGCGGCCAAATTCAGCGTCGTGGTCGTCTTGGCGACCCCGCCCTTCTGGTTGGCGAAGGCGATCACCTTGGCCACGGCACGCTCCGATCGAACTCGCGGGAACCCATCGGGCCCCACGTTCGTGCCGCGGCGGGAAACTCCTCTACGCCGGCACGACGACCACGGGCACGCGCGCGTTCGCGGACACGTGGCCGGTGCGGCCGATCACGACCGCCTGTGCGCCCACTTCGTCGATCCGGTGCAGGACGGCCCGGGCCGCGTCCTCGCGGTCGCCGAACGCGTGGATGACCTCGCCGCCCGCGGGCACGCCGGCGTCGTGCAGCTGCGCGAGCCGCAGCGCCAGCACGGTCGCCGCGGCCTCGCGCGTCTCCAGATCGACGGCGTCCTCCTCGAGCACGTCGGTCATGTGGACGTGCAGGACCTCGACGCCGGTCCCGCGCTCGGCGGCCAGCTTGGCCGCGGCGGCGGTGACGACGATCCCGCGCGGTGAGCCGTCGACGGCGACCAGCACGGGCGCGGTCGGCGCCGGGACCTCGACCTCGACCTCATCTTCAAGGTTGAAGTGCTTCCGGCCCGCCAGCAGGACGATCAGGGCCACGACGACCGCGGCGGCGCCGACGAAGAACGGCGTGTCCGGCGCCACCCACTCGGCCAGCTTGCCGGCCAGCCACGGCGCGATCGCACCGCCCGCGAAGCGGACGAACGAGTAGGCGGAGGACGCGATCGGCCGCTCGACGGGCGCGATCCGCATGACCGCCTCGGTCAGGACCGTGTTGACGACGCCGAGCACGGCGCCGGCGGCGATCACCATCACCGCCAGCAGCGCGGGCGTGTCGATGCCGACGCCCATCACCGCCAGGATCACCGCGAGCGCGCCGTACATCGCGCCGAGCGTGGTCACGACGCCGAAGCGGCGCTTGGCCCGGGGCGCGACGAACACGCTGGTGAACGCCAGCAGCAGGCCCCAGCCGAAGAACACCAGCCCGAGCGCGTGCGCGCCCATGTGCAGGGGGAACGGCGTGTAGGCCAGCAGGGTGAAGAAGCCGAAGTTGTAGAAGAGCGCGACCAGGCCGGTGATCAGCAGGCCGCGGTGGCGCAGCGCGCGCAGCGGCTCGGTCAGCCCGACTTTGCGGGCCGGCTTGGGGATCTCCTCGAGCAGGATCAGGATCGCGACGAACGCGACCGCCATCAGCGCCGCGGTGCCGAAGAACGGGCCGCGCCAGGAGATGCCGCCGAGGAAGCCGCCGAGCAGCGGGCCGGAGGCGATGCCGAGGCCGAGCGCGGCCTCGTAGAGGATGATCGCGCCCGCGACCCCGCCGCTGGCGGAGCCGATGATCACGGCCAGCGCGGTGGCGATGAAGAGCGCGTTGCCGAGGCCCCAGCCGGCGCGGAAGCCGACGATCGCGGGGATCGTCCCGGACGCGCCCGCGAGCGCGCTGAACGCGATCACGAGCACGAGGCCGCCGAGCAGGGTCTTGCGCGGGCCGATGCGGCTGGAGACGAAGCCGGTGACGAGCATCGAGACGCCCGTGATCGCGAAGTAGCTCGTGAACAGCAGCGAGACCTGGCTCGGGGTCGCCTTCAGGTCCTGGGCCAGCACGGGCAGGATCGGGTCGACCAGACCGATGCCCATGAAGGCGATCACACAGGCGAAGGCGACGGCCCAGACGGCCTTGGGTTGTTCTCGTAGGTTCATCGATCGGTCTCCAGCATCCGGTCCAGGGCGGGAAGGGCGGCGACGAGGGCGGCGCGCTCGGCGTCGGTCAGGTGGCTCAGGCGCGCGTTCAGCAGCGCGGCGCGGGCGGCGCGCCGGCGCGCGAGCTGCTCGCGTCCCTCGTCGGTCAAGTGCACGCGCACGGCGCGCGCGTCCTCGGGGTCGCGGCGGCGCTCGACGAGGCCGTCGCGCTCGAGCCGGCCGACCAGCGCGGTGACGGTCGGCTGCGTGATCGCCTCGCTCTCCGCGAGCTCGGTGATGCGGCGCGGGCCGCTGTCGCGCAGCGTCGCCAGCACGGACGCCGCGCTCCGGCTCAGCTCGTTCTTGCCGGGGCGCCCGAGCACGTGCCACAGCCCGGCGATGCGGCGGTCGAGCTCATCGGCCAGCGTTTCCATAGGCGCACAATATAGTCTGCCTATACAAACCCCGCCTTAAGGGGGCTGGCACCTTTAGGTTCGGCTAAGCTCGCCCGGGCGCCGCGAAAGGCCGCCGGCAGCCAAACCACACCTAAAGGGTCTGGCCCCTTTAAGTGGGCGTTAACCGCGGCAGGCGGCCGGCAGCTCGACCACCTTGCGGGGGTCGGGGATCAGATGCTCGCCGGGGAACTGCTCGACGCGGCAGAACGTGTAGCCGAACGTCGCGTAGTCCAGGACGGCGCGGAACGGGTAGCCGATCGAGCCCGCCTCGCTGGTCGCGATCTTCGGCACGTCGCGCACGACGACGTAGCAGTCGAAGACGTTGTCGCCCTTGCCGGCCGAGTGCGTGCAGGTGGTCGGGCCGCGCACCGGGGACATCTCCCCCCTCGCCGCGCGCTTCTTGGCGTCGGTGGTGATCGCGCTCTCGACGAACGTGACCAGGCGCTGCCGGGCGGCGGCGACGTCGGCGGCGCTGGCCCCCGCCGCCGGCTTGAGCGACGCCGCCGCGCCCGTGCGCGGCTGCTGGAGCTTGATCACGCGCTCGCGGTTGGCCGCGTCCGCCCGCGCCTGCTGGGCGGCGGCCTCCGCCGCGCGCTCCCGCTTGCCGGTCGTGATGCGCGGGACCATGATCGCCAGCGCGATCCCCAGCACGACCGCCCCCGCGGCGCCCCAGAGCGCCAGCTTGCGCCACGGCACGTCCGGGATCTCGACGTCGCGCGGCGGCGTCCAGACGTGCAGCCACGCCCCCACGATCTCGAAGACGGAAGCCCTGCGCGCAGTCCTGTGCATGCCGCACACAAATATACACTCGGTTGCGCTCGTGGCAAGCACCTCCGTATCCTCGAGCCGTGACGGAGCCGGAGCGCATCCACGAGCACGAGCGACCCCGGGCGCCAGAGCAGCAGCCCGCCCCGGAGGCCGATCCCGGCGCCCCGCTCAAGCAGTTCGCCTCCGACGTCGGCAACCGCGCGTTCGGCGGCGCCATCGCGCGCACGCAGGGCGCGGGGATCCTCCCGTCCGGCGAGGTCCACCCCAGCGTCCAGTCGACGCTCGACGCCACCCGTGGGACCGGCGCGCCGCTCGACCCCGGCGTGCGCGAGCGGATGGAGCCGGCGCTCGGCGACCTGTCCGATGTCCGCGTGCATACCGGCTCGACCGCCCACGAGCTCAACCACGCCGTGTCCGCGCGCGCGTTCGCGACCGGCTCCGACGTCTACTTCGCGCCCGACCAGTTCAAGCCCAACACCGCCGACGGCGACCGCCTGATCGCGCACGAGCTCGCGCACGTCGTGCAGCAGCGCGGCGCGCCGACCAGCGGCCCGCTGACCGTCTCGAACCCCGGCGACGCCATCGAGACCGAGGCGGACGCGGTGGCCGAGCGGATCAGTGGCTGACCCCACGATCGGCTTCGGCTTCATCGACCGCCGCGTGATGGCGGCCGTCGAGCGGGTCGCCGGCACCGACCCCGATCCCGGGGACCCGTTCCGCGGCCTCTACATCTCCGACGAGGCCGCGCTGCGACTGACCCGCGGCGAGAGCCTCTCCGACGCCGACGCGCGGCTGCAGCAGGTCATCGCCGCGCTCGGGCTCGACCTGCTCGAAGCGGCCGTGCTCGCCGTCTGCGGGGCGACCGAGCTCGACCCGCGCTACGGGCGCCTATACGCGTACCTGCAGGACGACGTCACGCGCAAGCTGCCGAGCCCGCGGCTGGTCGGCCAGCTGCTGGAGGGCGAAGGGCTCTCCCCCGCGGACGTGATGAGCGCGTTCGACGCCGGCGGCCGGCTGCGCCACCTGGGCGCGCTGAAGCTGCTCGGGGACGCGCAGACGCCGCTGGCCGAGCGGCCCGTGAAGGTCGCGGACCGGCTCGCGGCCGCCCTGCTCGGCGGCCGCATGGACGAGCCCGCGCAGCCGGCCCGCCTGCGCCGGGTGGACCTGCCCGCGCACGCCCCCGGGCGCGACGAGGCGGTCGGGACCGTCGCGGCGCTGCTCGCGCGCGCGTCGCATCTGCCGATCGTGCTGGCCGGCCCGGACGCGGACTCGCTGCTGGCGGTCGCGCTCGGGCGGCCGCTGGTCGCGGTCCACGTGCGCGACCTGGCCGACCGCGACGTGATGGCCGAGGCGGCGCTGGTCGGCGCGCTGGAGGACCGCCCGGTGATCGCCGAGGGGCTGGAGGACATCGAGCCGGGCGACCGCACCCGGCTGCTGCGGGCGATCGAGACCCGCCCGGAGCGCACGATCCTCGCCGCCCCCACGCGCACCGCCGCGCTCGCCCTCGGCGAGCGGACCGTGCTGCTGGTGGAGGCGCCGTCGCCGTCGTTCGCGGAGCGGCGCGTCGCCTGGGCGGACCTGACGGGCGCGACCGACACCGGCGACGTCGCGGCCAAGTTCCGGCTCTCGATGACGCAGATCGTCGAAGCGGCGGAGGTCGCGCGGCTGGCGGCGACCGCACGCGGAGCGGCGGACGTCGCGCCCGCGGACCTCGACCTCGGCGCGCGCCAGGCGTCCTCCTCCCGGCTCGGCGAGCTCGCCGCGCGGCTCCCGCCCGGCTACCGCTGGGAGGACCTGGTGGTGCCGGAGCGCCAGCGCGAGCTGCTGCAGTCGATCAGCGCCTACCTGCGCCACCGCGACCGGGTGCTGAGCGACTGGGGCTACGAGCAGACGGTCGCACGCACGCAGGGCCTCAAGGTCCTGTTCGCGGGCGAGTCCGGCACCGGCAAGACGATGGCCGCGCAGGTGCTGGCCGCCGAGCTCGGCCTGGAGATCTTCCGCGTCGACCTGGCCACGACCGTGAGCAAGTACATCGGGGAGACCGAGAAGAACCTCGACCGGATCTTCGGCGCCGCCGAGGGGTCCAACGCGATCCTGTTCTTCGACGAGGCCGACGCGCTGTTCGGCAAGCGCTCGGAGGTCGGCGACTCGCACGACCGCTACGCGAACATCGAAGTCGCCTACCTCCTGCAGAAGATGGAGGCGTACCCGGGCGCGGTGATCCTGGCCACGAACTTCCGCCGCAACATCGACGACGCGTTCGTGCGGCGCCTGGACTTCGTGATCGACTTCCCGTTCCCGGAGGCCGAGGACCGGCGCCGGATCTGGGCCCGCGTGCTGCCCGACCCGGCGCCGCTGGCCGACGACGTCGACCTCGACTTCCTGGCCGAGAAGTTCAAGCTCTCCGGCGGCGCGATCCGCAACTGCTCGCTGGCCGCCGCGTTCCAGGCCGCCGACGACGACGACGCGATCTCGATGCGCCACCTGGTGCGCGCGGTCGCCCAGGAGTACGGCAAGCAGGGCCGGCTCACGCTGGAGGCCGACTTCGAGCGCTTCCACGACGTGATCAAGGTCGGCGGCGGCCGGTCATCATGAGCGGATGCCCTCCGTCGAAGAGCTGCGGCTGACGCGGTTCAAGTCGTTCCGCGGCGCCGTGTTGCCGCTGCGCGACCTGACGCTGCTGATCGGCCGCAACGGCAGCGGGAAGTCCAACGCGATCGACGCGCTGCACGTGCTCGAGCTGCTCGCGGCCGGCGCCGCCGTCGAGGACGAGGTCCGCGGCGGGCTGGCGGGCTGCGCGCCGTACGGGGAGGCGAGCTTCGCGCTCGGGTGCACGGTCGCCGACGGCGACGCGCGCGTGCGCTGCGACGTCGAGGTGTCCGTGGCCGACGGCACGGTCACCGGTGACGGGCTGGACGACCCGGCGGTCGCGGCGGCGCTGCGGCAGGTGTTCATCCTCGACCCGGTGCCGGCGCTGATGCGCGGGTTCGTGGACGCCGGCGACGTCGAGCTGCGCCGCCACGGCGAGAACATCTCCGCGGTGGTGGGCGCGCTGTCGGGCGCCCCGTGGGAGCGACTGGCCGCGCTGGTGCGCGCGCTGCCCGAGCAGCAGGTCGAGGGGATCGAGCTCGAGACCGCGCCGGACGGCACGGTGATGCTGGCCCTGCGCGAGCGGATCGGCGACCGGTCCGTGCGCTTCGGCGCGCGCGTGATGAGCGACGGGATGCTGCGCTTCCTGGCGTTCGCCGCCGCGCTCGGCACCGCGCGGCCGGGCACCCAGCTCGTGATCGAGGAGGTCGAGAACGGGCTGCATCCGTCGCAGGCGAAGGAGATCGTGCGGATGATCAAGGCCGAGAGCGCCGAGCGCGGCATCCGCACGTTCGCGACCACGCACAGCCCCGCGATCCTGACCGCGCTCGACGCGGCCGACCACGACGGCGTGGTGGTCTGCCGGCGCGACCCGGCGACCGGCGTCAGCCGGCTCGCGCGGCTGGTCGACCTGCCGGCGTACCCGGAGGCGCTGGCCGCGGGCACGCTGGGCGACGCGATCGTGACGCGGCGGCTGGAGGCGCAGGTCGACCCGAACGCCCGGCTGGCGGCGCTCGACGACCTGCTCGCGGACCTCTGATGCGCACGGTCACGTTCATCGACACGTCCGTGCTGGTCGAGATCCTGGGCGTGCCGGGCAAGAGCCAGCAGTCGGCCGCCGTGCGTTCGGAGCTGGCGGCGCGCGTGGCCGCGGGCGAGTCGATGGTGCTGCCGACCGCGGCGATCATCGAGACCGGCAACCACATCGCCCAGCTCGCGGACGGCGGCGCGCGGCGCAAGCTCGCGGGCGGCTTCGTGAAGCTGCTCCACGCGACCGCGCTCGGCGAGGCGCCGTGGGTCCTGCACGGTGCGCGCTGGGACGCGGACCTGCTGCGCGGGGTCTGCGACGGCGTGCGCGGCGGCCCCGGGCTGGTGGAGATGGCGCAGCAGGGGATCGGCGCCGGGGACGTCTCGATCCTCGCCGAGGCGTCCGCCTACGCCGAGCGCGTCGCGCACGTGGACGTGCACATCTGGACGCTCGAAGCGCTGCTGGCGGCCTACGCGTGAAGTACCCGCGGATCCCCCACCTGTCCGCCTCGCCCGCCGTCGCCGGCGACGACGTCGTGCTCGAGTCCGGGGCGCCCGGCGCGCTGGTCGGCCGCGAGGTCGTCGTCGAGGAGAAGCTCGACGGCATGAACGTGATGGTCTGGGTGCAGGACGGCGCGCCCCGGGTCGGCACGCGCGGCGGGGCGGACACGATGGACCGCTCGGGCGAGCGCGGCCGCGTCGCCGCCTGGGCCGCGACGCACCGCGACGAGCTGGCGGCCGGGCTGGGCGACGAGCGCGTGCTGTTCGCCGAGTGGCTGCTGCGCCGGCACGCCGTGCCGTACGACCGGCTGCCGGCCGAGCTGGTCGGCATCGACGTCTACGACCGCGCGGCGGACGCGTTCCTGGCCGTCGACGAGCGCGACGCGCTGCTGGCGGCGATGGGCGTCGCGCGGCCGCCGCTGCGGTTCCGCGGCCGGCTGACCTCGCTGGCGCAGCTCGACGCGCTGTTCGGCGAATCGGCGTTCTCGGACCGGCGGGCGGAGGGCCTGATCGTGCGCACGGTCGACGGGCGCCCGCCGCGGGTGGTCAAGCACGTCGACCCGGTGTGGGGCCGCGTCGGCGAAGCGCCGTGGGACGGCTCCAACCGCGTCGCGAGCTGACCGTGCGCGCCCTGTCCTTCAGCGCCGGCGTCGAGCAGCTCGTCTTCGGCGCGCCGCAGACCGGGGTCGGCATGGGCCGCGGGTACGTGGCCGTCGGCGACCGCGTGCTGGCGCTGACGCCGCCGGGCATCGGGCGGATGCCCAACGGCGTGGCGTGCGCGCTCACGGTCGCCGCGCGCCAGGCGGTCCTGATCGGCGAGGGGCGCATCGAGGCGCACGGCGACGTGGTCGTGCTCGACGGGGCCGAGCGCTGGGATCCCGTGCCGCGCCCGCGCGTCTGCCTGCACGCCAGCCGCAAGCTCCCGCTCGACCCCGACCGGCTGGCGGGCCAGGGGCCGGGGCTGACGCCCGCCGGGGACGACCTGCTGGCCGGCTACGCCGCCGGCCTCGTGCTCTGGCACGATCGCCGCGAGGAGGCCGAGCGGCTGGTCGCCCGCGCGGCGCCGCGCACGACGCTGCTGTCGGCCACGCTGCTGCGCCACGCGGGCCGCGGCGAGCTGCCCGAGGCGGCTCACGCGCTGTTGGAGCGTGGCGACCCGGAGCCGTTGCGCCGGTTCGGGCGCTCCTCCGGGCGCGTCCTGATGCTCGGCCTCGCGCTCGCCTGCTGACCGCCGACGATCAGGCCGCGGGCGATCAGCAGCCGCCGCGCGTGCAGCGCCAGGTCGGCCTGCAGCCAGCCCTCGCCGCCGCGCTCGCCGATGTCGAGCAGCCGCTCGATCTGCTCCAGCCGGTGGCGGAGCGTGTTGTAGTGGACGAACAGCGCCCGCGCGGTCGCGGCCCGGTTGCGGCCGTGCGCCAGGTAGGCGTCGAGCGTGTCGACCAGCGGGCCGCCCGCCTCCAGCAGCGGACCGAGCACGTCCGCGCACAGGGCCTCCAGCCGCTCGGCGGGCAGCTCGCCCAGCAGCCGGTAGACGCCGAGCTCGGCGTGTGAGAGGGCGAAGTCCGGGCCGCGCAGCATGCGGCCGAGCGCCAGCGTCTCGATCGCCTCGCGGTAGCTGTGGTGCAGCTCGAGCGGGTCGCGCCGGCGCGAGCCGACGCCGACCGCGACGGTGAGCCCCGGGTGGCGGGCGCGGATCGCTGCGCGCAGCTCGCGCGCGGCCGGCTCGGCGGCGCCCGGCGCCAGGACGGCGAGCCCCGATCGCAGCGCCCACGCGATCGTCCCGCGCGGCATCACGTCGTGCACCAGCCGCAGCAGCCGTTCCTCCAGCGGGTGGTCGGCGACCGCCGACTCGTCCCCGGCCTCGGTCTGCAGCTCGACCAGCAGCGCCGTGCGCGGCCGCTCCAGGTCCCAGCCGAACGAGCGCCCGAGCGCGACCGTCTCCTCGCGCTCGAGCGGCCGGCCCGACACGAGCTCCTCCAGCAGCCGCACGCGCGTGCGCTGCTCGCGGCCGGCGACGGCCTGGGCGTGCGTGAGCGTGAGCGCGGCGATCGTCGCCGCGTGGTCCATCGCCACCAGCGTGTCGCGCGGGATGTGCGTGTCCGGCGCCCACACGATCACCGCGCCGTGGTGGACGCCGCCGGCCTGGATCGGGCGCGTCGCGCGCGTCCACCCCTCGCGGGCCTCGTCGCGCCGGTCGCTGGAGGACGCGAGGTAGGCGCCGCGCGCGTCGGTGATCGCCGCGTCGGAGCGCGTCAGCCGGCTGAGCGCCTCGATCACCTCCTGCAGTCCGCCGCCGGCCAGGACCACCGCGTTGAGCCGGTCGTGCAGGCTGCGGGCGCGCTCGAGCTGGATCGCCTGCCGGTTGAGGATCGTCCCGAGGACGCCGCCGAGGATGTCGTTGAACGACGCGTCGGCGGTCAGCTGGAGCACGGGCAGCGCCAGCTGGTCGGCGAGCGCCAGCGCCTCCGGCGGGATCTCCAGCAGGTAACGGCCGGGCTTGACCGCCAGCCCGGCGAGCCCGCGCTCGGTCAGCAGCCGCACGAGGTCGACGAGGCTGCGCCCGCTTTCGCGCAGCGGGTAGGCCGTGGTGACGAGCAGCTCGTCCTCACGCAGCCACGGCTCGATGTCCGGGACCTCCATCATGTTCACCGACCGGATCCGCCGGTCCAGCCCCGCCTCGCCGGCGATCAGCCGCGCGGACGCCAGCGACGGCAGCTCCAGCGCCTCCCGCACCGAGATGCCCGTGACCGGGCCTTCGCCTCGCCGCACGCTGGTCACCGTGCGATTGATGTTGGCAGATGTCAACAACCGGTTACCGCCCGGGTTGGCAAGGCTTGCCGATGACGACCCGCGTGCGCGCACCTAGATTCCGGCCCATGGCACAGGGCTGTGCGCTGGAACGCGATACGTACTTCGACTCGGTGATGCTGATGGGGGTGGCGGCGCGGCTGAACGAGCGCGCCGGCGTGCGCTCCGCGTCGCTGATGATGGGCACCGAGACCAACAAGCGGCTGCTGCGCGACGCAGGGCTGCTGACCGCCGAGGGCGAAGCCGCCTCGGCCAACGACCTGATCATCGCGGTCGACGGCGAGGACGTCGACGCGGCGCTGGCCGACGCGCGCCGGCTGCTGGCGGCCGACGACACGCCCGGCGGCGAGCCGGAGGCCGCCGCGCGCCCGCGCAGCCTCGTGCAGGCGGTCGCCGAGCAGGCCGCGGACGTCGCGCTGATCTCGACGCCCGGCGCGTACGCCGCCGCCGAGGCGCTGAAGGCGGTCCGGCTCGGGCTGCACGTCTTTCTGTTCAGCGACAACGTCAGCGTCGAGGACGAGATCGCGCTCAAGCGCGCCGGGCGCGAGCGCGGCCGGCTGGTGATGGGGCCGGACTGCGGCACCGCGATCATCGACGGCGTCGGCCTCGGGTTCGCCAACGCGGTCCGTCCCGGCGCGATCGGGCTGATCGGCGCGTCCGGCACCGGCACCCAGCAGGTCTCGACGCTGATCGACGCGGCCGGCCTCGGCATCAGCCAGGCGATCGGCGTCGGCGGGCGCGACCTGTCCGAGGCGGTCGGCGGCGCGTCGATGCTGCAGGCGCTCGAGATCCTCGAGGCCGACCCCGCGACCGAGGTGATCGTGCTGATCTCCAAGCCGGCGGCGCCGGCCGTCGCCGACCGCGTGCTCGAGCGCGCGGCCGCGACCGGCAAGCCGGTGGTCGCGTGCTTCATCGGCGCCCAGGGCGACGACGTCGCCGGCACGCTCGAGGACGCGGCGCGCGCCGCGGTCGAGCTGGCCGGAGGCGACTGGCCGGTGGCCGAGACCGCGCGCCCGGCGGCGGCCCGCGGCGGCGTGCTGCGCGCGCTGTTCGCCGGCGGCACGTTCGCCTACGAGGCGCAGGCGCTGCTCGCGGAACGGCCGGTCGCGCACGCGCTGGACGGCTACGCCCCCGGGCGCCCGGTCACGCTGCCCGGCACCGACCTCGTGCTCGACCTCGGCGACGACGAGTACACCGTCGGGCGCCCGCACCCGATGATCGACCCGAGCACGCGCGTGGAGGTGCTGGAAGCGGCGCTGGCCGACGAGCGCACGGGCGCGATCCTGCTCGACGTCGTGCTCGGCTACGGCGCGTCCGACGACCCGGCCGAGCCGCTCGCGGCCGCGATCGAGCAGGCCGCGGACGCGCCGCCGGTCGTCGCGTTCGTCGTCGGCACCGACGCCGACCCGCAGGACCGCGCCGGCCAGGAGCGCCGGCTGCGCGACGCCGGCGCCGTGGTCGCCCCGAGCAGCACCGCCGCGATCCGGCTGGCCATCGACCTCGTCACGGGAGCTCCGCTGCATGCCTGACCTGCGCTTCGACGGCGCCCCGCGCCTGGTCAACGTCGGCCTGCCGTCGTTCGCGGAGACGCTGCGCGGTCAGGGCGCCGCGGTCGTCGACGTGGACTGGCGACCCCCGGCGGCGGGCGACGCCGCCGCCGGGCGGGCGCTGGCCGAGCTGGTCGCCGACCCGCGCGTGGACGCCGCCAACGCCACCGCGCTGGAACGGGTGCTGGCGGTCACGCCGCACCTGGTCGACGTGCGGCCCGCCCACGAGGCGATCCCCGGCCTGGCCGGCGAGCGGATCGTCCTGCACGCCGGCCCGCCGGTGACCTGGGACGCGATGTGCGGGCCGATGCGCGGCGCCGTCCTCGGCGCGATCGTCCACGAGGGCTGGGCGGGAGACCTCGAAGCCGCCGAGCGCCTGGCCGGGACCGAGGTCCGCTTCTCCCCCAACCACGCGTTCGGCGCGGTCGGCCCGATGGCCGGCGTGCTGTCCCCCTCGATGCCGGTCGTGGTGGTCGAGGACGCCGACGGCCGGCGCGCCTTCAGCAACCTCAACGAGGGGCTCGGGAAGGTCCTGCGCTTCGGCGCCAACGGGCCCGAGGTGCTGGAGCGGTTGGCCTGGATGGGCCGCGAGCTGGCGCCCGCGCTCTCCCGCGCGCTGCACGCGACCGGGCCGCTGAACCTCAAGGCGCTGACCGCGCAGGCGCTGCAGATGGGCGACGAGTGCCACAACCGCAACGTCGCGTCCACCTCGCTGCTGGCCCGGCGGCTGGCACCGGAGCTGGCCGCGCAGGGCGGCGCCGTCGAGACGCTGCGGTTCCTGGCCGGCAACGACCACTTCTTCCTGAACCTGTCGATGGCCGCGTGCAAGCTCGCGATGGACGCCGGCCACGGCGTGCCCGGCTCGACGCTCGTGACCGCGATGGCGCGCAACGGCGTCGAGTTCGGGATCCGCGTCAGCGGCGCCGGGGACGCGTGGTTCACCGCGCCGGCGACGGTGCCCGACGGCCTCTACTTCCCCGGCTTCGGCCCGGACGACGCGAACCCCGACCTGGGCGACAGCGCGATCACGGAGACCGCCGGCATCGGCGGGTTCGCGATGGCCGCCGCCCCGGCGATCGTGGGGTTCGTCGGCGGCACCGCCGAGCAGGCGCTCGGCTACACGCGCGAGATGGCCGGCATCACGCTCGGCCGCAACCGGGAGTACCAGCTCCCCTCGCTCGGCTTCGCCGGCACCCCGACCGGCATCGACGTCCGCGCGGTGCTCGACACCGGCATCGCGCCCATCATCAACACCGGCATCGCCCACCGGCGGCCCGGCGTAGGCCAGATCGGCGCGGGCATCGCCCGCGCGCCGCTCGCCTGCTTCGCGGACGCTCTGACCACGCTGGAGGTTCCCGCGTGAGAGGCACAGCACTCGTCGCCATCGGCGGCAACGCGCTCGTCAGCGACAACGATCACGCCAGCATCGCCGACCAGTTCGCCGCCTCGCAGCAGATCGCCGCGTCGGTGCGGACGCTCGTCGAGGAGGGCTGGCAGGTCGTGGTCACGCACGGCAACGGCCCGCAGGTCGGCTTCATCCTGCGCCGGTCGGACCTGGTCGCCCGGCTCGCGCCGGAGATCCCGCGGCTGAGCCTGGACCTCTGCGTCGCCGACTCCCAGGGTGGGCTCGGCTACATCCTGGCCAACTCGCTCACCAACGAGCTGCGCGCAGCGCGGCTGCCCGCGCAGGTCGCGGCCGTGATCACGCACGTCGTCGTCTCCTCCAACGACCCGGCGTTCCAGGAGCCGTCGAAGCCGATCGGCAGCTTCTACACGCAGGAGGAGTCCGAGCGGCTGCGGCGGACCGAGGGCTGGTCGGTGGTCGAGGACGCCGGCCGCGGCTGGCGGCGCGTCGTGCCGTCCCCGCGCCCGCTGCGGATCCTGGAGCTGGCGTCGATCGCCGCGCTCGTCCGCGAGGGCACGGTCGTGGTCGCCGGCGGCGGTGGCGGCATCCCGGTGGTCGAGCACGAGGACGGCCGCTTCACCGGCGTCGAGGCGGTCGTGGACAAGGACTTCGCGTCGGCCCTGCTGGCCAGCGCGCTCGGTGCCGACCTGCTGGTGATGACCACCGGCGTGCCCCAGGTCGCGATCGACTTCGGCACGCCGCGGCAGCGCTTCGTCGACCGGCTCACGGTCAGCGAGACCGAGGCGCTGCTGGCGGAGGGCCAGTTCCCGCCCGGCAGCATGGGCCCGAAGATCGAGGCCGCGCTGCAGTTCCTGCACGCGGGCGGCGGCGAGGCCCTGATCACGTCGGTCGACCATCTGGCGGACGCGGTCCGTCGCGGCAGCGGCACCTGGCTGGTGCGCGACGAAGCGAAGGCGGCGGCGTGATGGCGACCGTCAGCGTGCACCGCATCCCGATGGCGGACCCCGCCGACGCGTCCGGCCTGCTCGGCCTGATCGACGCCGGCACCGTCGCCGCCGAGGACATCGTCGCCGTGCTCTGCAAGACCGAGGGCAACGGCTGCGTGAACGACTTCACGCGCGGCTACGCGACGTTCGCGCTGTCGACGGCGCTGGCGCCGCGGCTCGGGCTCACGCAGGAGCAGACCCGCGAGCGCGTCGCGTTCGTCATGTCCGGCGGCTCGGAGGGCGTGATGACGCCCCACGCGACCGTGTTCGCGCGCCGCGAGGCGCCCGCCGGGGCCGCGGACGAGAAGCGGCTCGCGGTCGGCGTGGCGTTCACGCGCGACTTCAAGCCGGAGGAGATCGGCCGGGCGGCGATGGTCCGCGAGACCGCCAAGGCGGTCCGGGCCGGCATGGAGTCCGCCGGGATTGTGGCCGGCGAGGACGTGCACTTCGTGCAGATCAAGTGCCCGCTGCTGACCGCCGACCGCGTCCTGGACGCCGAGTCGCGCGGCGAGACCGTCGCGACGACGGACACGTACAAGTCGATGGGCTACGCGCGCGGCGCGTCGTCGCTGGGCGTCGCGGTGGCGCTGGGCGAGGTCGACGAGCAGGCCGCGTGCGACCGGGTCCTGGAGGACTGGGAGTTGTACTCGTCGGTGGCGTCCGCGTCGGCGGGCATCGAGCTGCACAACTGCGAGGTCATCGTGATGGGCAACGCGCCGGGCTCCGCGAGCCCGTACGTGATCGCGCACGCCGTCATGCGCGACGCGATCGACGGCGCGGCCGTGCGCGAGGCGCTGCGCGCCGCCGGCGTGCCGGTCGAGGACGGCGCGGTGCCCGAGTCCGCGGCCGAGCGCGTGGTGAACGTGCTGGCCAAGGCCGAGGCCGACCCGTCCGGGCTGGTCCGGGGGCGCCGGCACACGATGCTCGACGACTCCGACATCAACAGCACGCGGCACGCGCGCGCCGTGGTCAACGGCGTGGTCGCCGCCGTGGTGGGCGACCCGATGGTCTACGTATCCGGCGGTGCCGAGCACCAGGGTCCCGCGGGTGGCGGGCCGGTCGCCGTCATCGCCCGTGTCGAGGGGGAGAAGGCATGAGCAGCACGAGCGCGCAGCCGCGCGCCGCGACGGACGAGATGGCCGTGCCAGCGGTCGACGGCCGCCTCTACAACGAGGATCTCGCGCCGGTCCCGCCGTCCAAGCGGACCTGGCGCACGATCAACTACCTCACCCTGTGGGTGGGGATGAGCAGCCAGATCCCCACCTACCTGGTGGCGGGCGGGCTGATCGCGCTCGGCATGAACTGGTGGCAGGCGATCTTCACGGTCGCGCTCGGCAACGGGCTGATCCTGGTGCCGATCCTGCTCAACTCGCACGTCGGCGCCAAGTACGGGATCCCGTTCCCGGTGTTCGTCCGCGCCTCCTACGGCGTGTTCGGCGCGAACCTCCCGGCGTTGATGCGCGGCGCCGTGGCCTGCGGCTGGTTCGGCATCCAGTGCTGGATCGGCGGCACGGCGATCAACCTCGCGATCGCGGCGGTGATCCCGGGCTGGAAGGACTTCGGCGGCGAGGTCGGCGGCAACCCGATCGGGATGTGGCTGGCGTTCCTGATCTTCTGGGCGCTGCACATGTTCATCATCTGGCGCGGGATGGAGGCGCTGCGGCGCTTCCAGACGCTGGCCGCGCCGATCGTGCTGGCGTTCGGCCTCGGCCTGGCGATCTGGATGCTGAGCGCCGCCCACGGCTTCGGGCCGATCCTGTCGGACCCCGGCAAGCTCAACTCGTTCAGCGAGTTCATGCCGGTCTTCATCCCGTCGCTGGTGGGCGTGATGGCGCTGTGGGCGACGCTGTCGCTCAACGCGCCGGACTTCACGCGCTTCGCGATCGATCAGCGCTCGCAGCTGATCGGGCAGGCGATCGCGCTGCCGCTGGCGATGACCGCGTTCGCCACGATCGGCGCGATCCTGGCCTCGGCGTCCAAGGTCGTCTACGGCACGGCGATCTGGGACCCGGTGGAGCTCGCCGGGCACATCTCCTCGCCCGTGCTCCTGCTGATCGCGATGCTGGCCGCCGCGCTGGTCACGCTGACGGTGAACATGTCGGCGAACGTCGTCTCGCCGTCGTATGACTTCGCGAACGTCGCGCCGCGCCACATCAGCCGGCGCACCGGCGGCATGCTGGTCGGCTTCTTCGGCATCGTCTCGCAGCCGTGGTCGCTGCTGTCGAGCCCGAGCGGGTTCATCTTCAACTGGCTCGGCGGCTACGGCGCCGGGATGGGCGCGATCGCCGGCGTGATGATCGTCGACTACTGGATCCTGCGGCGCGGCACGGTCCGCATCCGGGACCTGTTCACCGAGCACGGCGTCTACCACTACACGGGCGGCTGGAACATGCGGGCGCTGGCCGCGACCGGGATCGGCCTGTTCCTGGCGTGGATCGGCTACCTCGTCCCCGCGGTCCACGGCCTCACCGACTACGGCTGGTTCATCGGGTTCTTCGCCGCCGGCCTGATCTACCTCGGCGCCGCGCGGATCGGCACGCCGATGAACGTCACCGCGTCCGTGGAGCCGGCATGAGCGACTTCGAGCTGTTCGTCAACGGCACGCTGATGCGCGGGCTGGCGCTGCACGGCAACCTCGACGGGGCGACGTTCGTGCGCGAGGCGCGGACCGCGCCGGCCTACCGGGTGTTCTCGATCGGCGACGTCCACCCCGGGATGTTCGCCGTCGAGGACGGCGGCGTGTCCGTGGCCGGCGAGATCTACCGGGTCCCGCCGGACGTGTGGGCGCGTGTGGAGGCGGGCGAGCCCGAGGGCCTGTACCGCGGCGAGGTCACGCTCGACGACGGCAGCGTCGTCCTGGGCATCCTCTACCCGCGCGAGCTGGCGCTCGCGCGGGGCACCGACATCTCCGCCTTCGGGGACTGGCGGGCCTACATGCGAAACCGCGGAGCGACCTCGCCGAGCGCCTGATCGAGGATCTCCACGCCGAGCGCGAGCTCCTCGTCGGTGGTGGTGAGCGCCGGAGCGATCCGGAACGTCCCGCCCATCTCGCGCAGCTGGACGATGTTGAGGTGCAGCCCGAGCTCCAGGCAGCGCGCGGTCACGGCCGCGCCGAGCTCGGGCGAGCCCTCCTTGGTGGCGCGGTCGAGGACGAGCTCGACGCCCTGCATCAGGCCGCGCCCGCGCACGTCGCCGACGACCTCGTGGCGGGTCTGCAGCTCCTTCAAGGCGGCGTGCAGGAGGTCGCCCTTGGCCGCGACCGCGGCGCCGACGCCGTCCTCGAGCACGTCGAGCACCGTGTTGCCGACCGCCGCGGGGAGCGGATCGTTGACGTGGGTGGTGTAGAAGAGGTAGCCGCGCTCGTGGGCGCGCGCCTCGATCTCCTCGGTGGTGACGATCGCGGCCAGCGGCAGGCCCGCCCCGAGCGTCTTGGACATCGTGATGATGTCCGGGACGACGCCGTCGCGCTCGAAGCCGTAGCGGTCGCCGGTGCGGTAGAGCGCGGTCTGGGCCTCGTCGAAGATCAGCAGCATCCCGCGCGCGTGGCAGTGGTCGCGCAGCGCGGCCAGGTAGCCGGGCGGCGGGACGACGACGCCGGCGCTGGACAGGATCGGCTCCACGATGCAGGCGGCCAGCGCGCCGGTGGACTGGGCGTCGATCAGCGCGAAGCCGAGGTCGAGCTGGCGGCGCCAGTCGAGCTCGCCGCCGGCGTCGACGACGTCCGGCCGGTACGGGTCCGGCGTCGGCAGCGCGAAGTTGCCCGGGCCGGCCGGGCCGTAGCCCTTGCGCGCGGCGCTGTAGGTGGCGTTGGCGGACCCGAGCGTCATGCCGTGCCAGGAGCGGCTGAACGCGATCACCTCGTGGCCGCCGGTGACGAGCTTGGCCATGCGCAGCGCGGCCTCGTTGGACTCCGCGCCGGTGGAGAGCAGCAGCGTCTTGGTCAGCGGGTCCGGGAGCGACTCGCCGAGCCGGCGGCAGAGGTCCACCACCGGGCGCGAGAGCATCCCGCTGAAGAGGTGGTCGAGCGTGGTCGCCGCTTCGGTGAGCGTCTTCGTGATCGCCGGGTGCGAGTGGCCCAGGATCGAGCTCATCTGGCCGGACGTGAAGTCCAGCAGCCGGCGCCCATCGCTCGTGTACAGGAAGGCGCCCTCGGCCCGTTCGACGACGACGGGGGAGAACGCGGGGGTGTAGCGGACGACGTGGCGGTCGACGTCGCTCCAGAACGCCGCGTCGATCCCGGTTTCGGCCAGAACGCTCATGGCCGGGAAGCTAGCGGCGGCGATCGTGCAGTTCCAGCGACTTGTGCTGCCGAAGCTGTACGGTTTTGGTTCACAGTGCTCGACCCGCGCCGCCTGCGCCTGCTGATCCAGCTCGAGAGCCTCGGGACCGTCCGGGCCGTGGCCGAAGCCGCGTCCATGAGCCCGTCCGCGGTGTCGCAGCAGCTGGCCGTGCTCGAGCGCGAGAGCGGCGCGGCGCTGCTGGAGCGCCACGGGCGCAGCGTCGCGCTGACCGGCGCGGGCGTCGCGCTCGTCGAGCACGCGCGGGCGATCCTGGAGCGGATGCGTGCGGCCGAGGAGGACCTGCGCGCGCTGCGCGACGCGCCCGCCGGCGTGGTGCGCGTCGCGTCCTTCACGAGCGCGATGCGCGCGTTCGTGATCGACGCGGCCGCCGCCGCGCGGGGTGCGCACCCCGGCATCACGGTCGAGCTGGCCGAGCTCGAGCCGGACGCGTGCGTGCCGGCGCTGGTGCGCGGCGAGGTGGACCTGGCCGTGGTGGCGGACTTCGGCGACGGCACGTACCGGCAGGACGCCGCCCTGCGGTCAGTCCCGCTCGCCACGGACGAGCTGATGGCGGTGACGGCGCGTTCGGTCCCGTTCTCCGGCGAGCTGGTGGCGCTGCGCGACCGGCCGTGGCTGCTGGACGGCACCGAGCTCGAGCGGCACGTGCTGCGGCGCTGCCGGGCGGCGGGGTTCGAGCCGCGGGTCGTCGGGCGGCTGTTCAGCCACGAGGCGCTGCTGTTCGCCGTCCGCTCCGGGCTCGGGGTGACGGTGCTGCCGACGTTCGCGCTCGGCGGCGTCGACGGCGTCGCGGTCCGCCCGCTCGTTCCCGCGGCGCGGCGCTCGCTGCGCGTCCTGCACCGCGAGGAGGCGCTCGACCGGCGCTCGGTCGCCCTGGCGCTCGAGGCCCTGGTCGCGGCCGCTCATCCGTAGCGTCTACCTACTCCCAACCCGTGCGGACTCCCGATCCGGCTCACGGTGCGCCCACATAGCATCGAACGCCTCGCCGGTCGGTCGCATCGTGAAGAGGGGGAAGGGTCATGGGACGTCGCTCGCTGGTCGTCGCTCTGCTGCTGTGCTGTCTCGGGTTTCTGTGGTCGGGCTCGCCGTTGCAAGCGGCCGATCCAGCACCACAGACGCACGACATCGACGCGACGGGTGTGACCTGGGAGCCCGGCGCGGTCACGGCCGAGCTGGGCGACGAGCTGCGGTGGAACTTCCCCGCCGCGACCGCGCAGACCGTCCACGACGTCTGGGTGGTGCCGCCAGGCGGCGATCCCGCGCCCGGCGGGGACATCTTCCAGGTCACGCCGGGGCTGGTCCTCCCCGGCGGGGCGTCGGTGCAGCACACGCTGGACAAGGAGGGCACGTGGACGTTCGTGTGCCGCGTGCACTCCGGGTTCAGCGACGGGCGCTGGGTCGGGATGGTCGGGACCGCCCAGGTGGGCGACAAGGACGCGGTCGAGTTCGAGCCCTACAAGCGGCCCGACCCGACGCTGCCGAAGGTTCCCTCCGGAGCGGTCAAGCGCTTCGTGGTCGACGTCTACGAGCACGTCACCAAGGTCTCCGACGACCTGCCGCCGACGCGCGTCTGGTCCTTCGGCGTCAACGGCGCGCTCAACCGCGGCACCGGCGTGTCGACGCCGATCGTCGTCAACCAGCACGACGAGGTCGAGATCGAGCTGCGCAACGGGAGCTCGGCGGAGATGGGCGTCTCGATGCCGCACTCGATCGACCTGCACGCGGCGCACGCCGCGCCGAACAAGGCGTTCGCGAGCATCCCGCCCGGGGCGACGCACACGTTCCGCTTCACCGCCGACAACGCGGGCGTGTTCATGTACCACTGCGGCAGCGATCCCGTCCTGCACCACGTCGGCGCCGGCATGGCGGGCATGATCGTGGTCAAGCCGCCGGACCTGAAGCCGGTCGACCGCGAGCTCTGGGTGCTCCAGCAGGAGTTCTATCTCGGCGAGCCGGGGCACGATCCCGACTTCGGGAAGATGCTCGACCAGAAGCCGGACGTGATCGCGTTCAACGGGTACGCGAACCAGTACGTGGCGGCGCCGATCGAGGTCGACGCGGGCGAGCGGATCCGCCTGTACGTGCTCAACGCCGGGCCGACCATCTGGTCCGCGTTCCACGTGATCGGCACCGTCTTCGACCGGGCCGTGACCGACAACGGCGCCATGACCGACGTCCAGACCGTGAACCTGGCGCCGTCGCAGGGCGGGTTCGTCGAGTTCTCGCTGCGGGACCCGGGGAACTACCCGTTCGTCAACCACTCGTTCGGGAACGCGGTCAAGGGCTCGATCGGCGTGCTGGCGGCCGGGCCGCGCCGGTCGTCGCCGACCGTGCACGCCTTCGCGGATCCGGTGTCCGGGCCGGCGCCGCTGCACGTGCGGTTCTCGGCCACGGGATATGACCCGGACGGCGGCGCGCTGTCGTACCGGTGGGACCTCGACGCCGCTGGTGGTGGCGGCTCGGTGCTCGATCAGCGCTTCGAGCACACGTTCACCGAGCCCGGCTCCTACACGGCGACGGTGACGGCGCGCGACGCGCACGGCAGCTCCAGCTCGGAGACGGTCCGGGTCACGGTCACCGCGGCGACGGCGGGCGACGGGGGCGGCGGGGGCGGCGGGGGCGTGGCTTCGCCGACTCCGGCGCCGGGTGCGGGCGGAGCGGGCCACGACGCGTCGCACGCGGGCCACGCGGGCCACGCGGCCGCGAACCGCACCGCCGTCGCGGCGCGGAAATTTGGCCAGCACGGTGTGAAGCTGGCCGTCACGTGCGGGTCGACGGCCAAGGGGCAGGCGACCGTGACCGTCTCGAAGGCGACGGCCAAGCGGCTGCGGCTCCCGCGCCGGACGGTCGCGTCGGGCACGGTGCGGTGCGTCGGCGGGCGCAACGTGGCGCTGACGCTGCGCCCGGCCCGCTCCACGGCACGCCGGCTCACCGGGGCCAAGCGCGTGCCGGCCACGGTCACCGTGACCGTGGGGCGCGAGCGGGTGCGTAAGGCGGTCGTGCTGACGCGGTAGCGCCCGCTGCCGGATCTGTCGACTTCAGCGTGCCGAATCTGTCGACTTGAGCCAAGCTCGCGGGGCGAATGACCGCCCTGCGGGCACGGTCAGGCGCGGCTTTCGCTCCACGCCTCCAACAGGTCCTCGGGGCTGAGCGCGACATCGACCTCTGCCCCCGCCTCGACGCCGGTGCGCGAGACGGCGACGAGCCGGGTCGCCGCCGCGCCCGGCACGAGCGCGCGCGCCTCGGACAACACGCGCGCGTCGGCCGCGGAGAAGCGGCTGTCCTCTCGCCACTTGACCGAGCCGACGAAGCCGAGCCGGTCCGGGTCGGGCGCGTCCCCGCCGACCAGGTCGACCTCGACCGAGTGGTCGCGCCGCCACCAGGAGCCGACGTGGCGAGCGTCGCCGAGTCGAGTGGACAGCGCCGGATCGACCAGAAGCCGCTCGAGCGCCTCCCGCACGACCGGCTCGATCGCCCGGCCGCGGTAGGTCGGCCAGTCGCGCTCGACGCGAGCGAGCACCAGGTCCGCGCGGCCCCGCGACAGCTCCTCGATCCCGGAGCCGACGAACCGCAGCCAGAAACGCAAGTACGCGTCGATGACCGAATAGCGAGCAGGCTGGCGCCGCGCGGGCACGCAGTACGGCAGCGACTTCGCGACCAGCTCCTTTTTCACCACCAACACGTCGAGAGCGTCGCTGAGCGTGTTGCCTTTCACCCCGCTGCGCGCGGAGATGCGGTTGTGCACGACCTCGCCGGCGCCGATCGCCGCGAGCACGCGCTCGGCCTGCAGGTCGCGCTGGAACTCCGACGCCATGATCCGCAGCGCCATCGTCACGAACGGCGTCTGGTCGTCGGCGAGCGCACCGCGCAGGAACTCGCTCACGCTCGTCCCCCGCGGCCAGGACGCCGCCAGCAGCGGGAAGCCGCCCACGATCAGGTAGCGGTCGAACGCGTCCGCCGCGTCGGTCGCGCCCGTGAGCTCCCCCACCGCGCGCGGGTCGAGCGGCGCAACCCGCAGCTCGAGCGTCGGACGACCGTGCAACGGCGCCCGCTCGCGCACGAGCTCGTCCATCATGCGGACGTCGGAGCCGATGCAGACCAGCAGCACCGGCGCCGACTCCAGCGTGCGATCCCAGGCCTGCTGGAGATCGGCGGCAAAGCCGGCGTCGTGCTCGACCAGGTACGGCAGCTCGTCGATGACGAGGATCGCGGGCTGCTCGGGTGTCGCGCCACGCACCGCCGCGCGCAGCGCCGCCGGCCAGCTGCGATAGCTCGCGCCGTCGAACGCGGGTGCGGCGTCCAGACTCGAGTCCGCCACGGCGTCGACGAACGCCGCGAGCGCGTCCTCGCGCCCGCGAGCGGGCGCCTGGAAGAAGCAGTACGGCACGCCCGCCGCGTCGCACAGCTCCTGAACGAGCCGCGACTTGCCGACGCGCCGGCGTCCGCGAAGCCACACGAACCCGGCGGCGCCGGTCTCCCGAACGCGCCGCAACGCCTCGGCCAGCCTGGCCATCTCCCGCTCACGCCCAACGAACACACCCAGAGTCTAGTTGACTAGAGTCTCGGTTACTAGAGTCTGGTCAGCGAGAGTCTCAGGCCTCCAGCAGGAAGAGGCGGGCGAGCTCGACCAGGTTGCGGTCGAGATCCTCGGCGCTCAGCGAGAGCCCCGTCCGCGCGGCCAGCTCGCCCCGGATCTCGTCCCGCGTCCGCGTCCCGTCGAGCAGCGTGATCAGCACACGCGCCGCGGGCTCCTCCATGCGCACGACGGTGTAGACGAGCGAGAGGATCTCCGGGCCCTGCGCGGCCTGCCAGCGCGCCAGGCGAGACGCGACCGGCCGTGGACCCGGCACGGCCGCCGCGGGCAGCGGGCCGGCGTGCGGGATCAGCGCCTCGCGCCGGAAGCCGTCGAGCAGCGCCCCCGCCAGCGCGTCCCGGTCCACCCCCAACCGCTCCTGCAGCGCAGCGAACGCCAGCGTCTGCGGCCGGACCTCGTCGAGCAGCGCGAACACGTCCGCGCCCAGCCCCTCGGTCAGCGGCTCCGCCCGCAGCCGCACGGCCCAGTGCAGCCGCGCGCAGCGCTCCGGGATCGGTTCCGGGACCACGCCGCCCGCGTCGTCCTCGCGGCACAGCACGCTCTGGCGGAAGTGGCGCGCGGTCAGCAGGTCCGAGTAGTTCTCGAACGCGACCCGGTCACCGTCCGCGAGCTTCCACACGTCGTCGACCAACCCGCTGGCGAGCGGCTCCGCGCGCACGTCGTAGAGGTCGGCGTCGCCGACGTAGGCCAGGCCGTACCGCCCCGCGTGGGCGGCGAACTCGGCGAACCAGACCGGATGCCAGTGCTCGCTCAGGTCGTCGTGCACGAGCCGGTACAGCGGTCCGTCGGCCAGCGGCGGCAGCTCGCGCGCGAGCAGCGAGCCGTAGGTGTCGGTCTCCCGCGCGCGCCCCGCCTGCAGGAACGCGTACAGCTCCTGCGCCTTGCCGGCCACCGCGAGCTCCCCGCGCTCGTGGCGCGCGTGCCAGAGCCCGGCGTCGCGCAGCATCAGCCGGAAGTACCCGCCCGGATGGACGTTGTACGAGACGTAGGCGACCCCGCCGGGAGCGAGTGACGAGCGGATCGTCGCGAGCATCGCGTCGCGCGCGTCCGCGGGGATCCACCCGTAGAGGCCGTGCGCGACGACGTAGTCGAACTCGCCGAGCGCCCCCAGGTCGCGCACGTCGGCCTGCACCAGCGAGACGTTCTCCAGGCCGGCGTCGGCGATCACGGCGCGGCCCTCGGCGATCGGGCGCGCGGCCAGGTCGACCCCCACGGCCCGGATGCCGGGCGTCGTCGCCGCCATCGCGATCAGGTTCCCGCCGGCGCCGCACCCCAGCTCGAGGACGCGCGCGTGAAACGGGTCTGGCGGCTCCAACCCGTGCAGGATCGCGACCGTCGCCAGCCGGTCCGGATGCGTCTGGGCATACGGATTATTGGAGTATCGGACCGCGTCGTATACGTAGTCGGACATCGGCCCTGCATTTTTCACATCGGCCGCCTCCAGGTCGTTAGGGTCGAGCCGTGCTGACCGTCGACGTCCCGCTCAACACCATGCTTGCGGACCTCGACGAGACCCTCCGCGGCATGCTCAAGACCGAGCTCGAGCGGCACGGGTTCGAAGGGGTGGACATCGCGTTCGACGCGCCCGCCCGCGAGTGGTCCGGGCAGCTGTCCAAGCCGACGGTCAACCTCTTCCTCTACGACCTGCGCGAAGCGGAGGCGCTGCGCACCAGCGAGTGGTCGCGGATGCAGAAGGAGGGGCGCACGTTCGAGGGCCGTCCGCCGATGGTCATGGAGTGCTCGTACGCGGTCACCGCGTGGACGCAGGCCGTCGAGGACGAGCACCGGCTGCTCTCCCAGGTCCTGGCGATCTTCTACGCCTACCCGGAGCTCCCGCAGGAGGCGGTGCACGGGCGCCTGACGTCCCCGATCAAGGCCCGCATCGGCCAGGGCAAGGGCGAGAAGTCCGACTTCTGGTCGGCGATCGGCGGGCAGTACAAGGTCTCGCTGGACTACGTCGTGCGGCTCTCGGTCGAGTCGGGCGCGATGCTCGAACGCGGGCCGGAGGTCCGCACGCAGACCGTGCGCACACGGCTGCTGGACGGCCCGGCGCGCGCGATCGTCGAGATGCACCGGACGGTCGGCCGCGTGTCCGACCAGCAGGGCGAGCCGCTCGCCGACGTGTGGATCACGCTCCCGGACGTCGGGACCTGGACGTCGAGCGCGCCGGACGGCCGCTTCCGCTTCGACCGCCTGCCGCCCGGCCGCCACCGGCTGCTGGCGCGCACGGTCGACGGCCGCGAAGCCGACGCGCAGCTCGAGGTCCCCGGCGCCGGCGTGGAGCTGGTGGTCGGATGACTTGCCCGAAAGACTGCCTCGCGGACTCTGGTCTCACGGACGGTGGACCGGAAGGGTTGGGACATGGCAAGTGAGCCCCGTCCCAGCGTCCTGCTCGGAAACCTCGGACCGATCATGCGTCTCGGCATGAAGCGCGTCCTGGCCGAGGAGGGCTGTCAAGTGGTCGGTCAGGAGGACCGGCCCAGCGCCATCATCGGGAGCGCGCACCGGCTGCGTCCCGACATCGTGGTGCTCGATCTAGACAACGGGTCGTCGCGCGAGCTCGCCCATCTCGTACGCGGCGCCTCACCCGAGACCACCGTCGTGCTCTGGGCCCGGGAGGAGGACCTCATGGAGGTCTTCGAGCCGGTCTCGAGCACATCCCGCCTCGTCTCCGCTCCCGTCGTCGCACGGTTGCGCAGCGAGCTCAGCGGCCAGCACGTCCACGAGTGAAGGAGTGACATGCCCACGTACCTGACTCCCGGCGTCTACGTCGAGGAGGTTCCGTCCGCGAACAAGCCGATCGAGGGCGTGAGCACGTCGATCGCCGCGTTCGTGGGCCTGGCGCCGGGCGGCCCGGTCAACACGCCGATGCGGATCTCCAACTGGACCCAGTTCGCGAAGATCTACGGCGACCCGAACGAGCCCGAGAACGGCCCGTTCATGGAGGGCGCGTACCTCGCGCACTCCGTGTACGGGTTCTTCCAGAACGGCGGCAACCTGTGCTGGGTCGTACGCGTCGGCGACGACGGCGGCTCCAACGGGTCCGCCCCCGCGGCGCGCGCCGCGCTGCCGGCGGCGGCCGACGCGTCGGTCGAGACCTACAGCGCCGTCGCGCTCGGCCAGGGCGACGTGGAGGTCGAGATCGTCGAGGAGCCCTCCGCGGGCGACGGCGCCGACAAGACCTACACGGTGCGGGTCAGCTCCGGCTCCGACAAGGAGGAGTTCACCGGGCTCTCGACCAAGAAGGGCCGCACGAACCTGGCCACCAAGGTCAACGCGCAGTCGAAGCTGATCAAGATCGAGGAGACCGGCGCGTCGCTGCCGGAGGCCCAGCGCGCCCCGGCGACCGGCACGTTCAAGCTGTCGGCCCCGTCGATCGACCCCGGCAAGGTCACCGGCACGCACTTCGCGGGCGACGTCGCCCGCCGCAAGGGCCTCGGCGGCCTGGCCGCCGTCGACGAGATCACGATCGTGGTCGCGCCGGACATCGTCAAGCTGATCGGCGACGACGGCGACGACACGCAGTTCCGCGACCTCCAGGGCAAGCTCGTCGCCCACGCCGAGGGCGCCGGCGACCGGATGGCGATCCTCGACTGCCCGCCGAACCTGCTGCCGCAGGAGATCCTCGAGTGGCGGATGAACACCGCCGGCTACGACTCCAAGTTCGCGGCGCTGTACTACCCCTGGATCGAGGTCCAGGACCCGCTCACCAACCAGCCGATGCTGGTTCCGCCGTCCGGCCACGTCGCCGGGCTGTGGTGCCGCACGGACGCGACCCGCGGCGTGCACAAGGCGCCGGCCAACGAGGTCGTGCTCGGCGCGAACGGGCTCGGCTTCCAGATCACGCAGGCCGAGCAGGGCGGGCTCAACAAGGTCGGCATCAACTGCATCCGCGCCTTCCCGGGGCGCGGGATCCGCGTCTGGGGCGCGCGCACGCTGTCCAGCGACCCCGAGTGGCGCTACATCAACGTGCGGCGGCTCTTCAACTTCGTGAGCGAGTCGATCATGGAGGGCACGCAGTGGAGCGTGTTCGAGCCCAACGACGAGAAGCTGTGGATCCAGCTTCGGATCGCGGCGACGAACTTCCTCACGCGCGTGTGGAGCGACGGCGCCCTGTTCGGGTCCACGCCGCAGCAGGCGTTCTACGTCAAGTGCGACGCCGAGACCAACCCGCCCGAGGTCATCGAGGCCGGCCAGGTCATCTGCGAGATCGGGATCTCGCCGGTCAAGCCGGCCGAGTTCGTGATCTTCCGGCTGAGCCAGTTCAGCGGCGGCGAAGGCGCCGAAGTCAGCGAATAGGTTTCCTCGAGTAGAAAGGAACGA
Organism: Solirubrobacter sp.; assembly: GCA_035555675.1. Taxonomy (GTDB): domain Bacteria; phylum Actinomycetota; class Thermoleophilia; order Solirubrobacterales; family Solirubrobacteraceae; genus Solirubrobacter. Next base: position 41,125 of record DATMGH010000010.1, read on the forward strand.
CCGGGATGCCGGCCAACGACAAGGAAGCACACGTCCCAATCTGGTTCACCCTGAAGATCGGCGGCGCCGAGGCGGCCGGGTTCTTCAAGGAGGCCACCGGCTTCGACTCCGAGAGCGAGGTCACCGAGATCAAGCGGTCGCTGCCCAACGGCAAGACCGACGTGATCAAGGCGATGGGCAACACCAAGTGGGGCGACATCGAGCTCAAGCGCGGGATCGACCAGGACAAGACGCTCTGGAACTGGCGCAAGATGATCGTCGACGGGCAGCTCAAGGAGGCCCGCAAGGACTGCACGGTGACGATGCTCGACTACGAGGGCACGCCCGTCGTGACGTACTCGATCATCAACGCGTGGCCGAAGAAGTACACGGGGGTCGGCCTGAAGGCCGACTCCAACGAGGTGGCGGTGGAGGGCATCACGCTCTGCCACGAGGGCTTCGAGATCCAGTAGGCGCGTGAAGACGGAGTACGCCTTCACCCTGCCGCGCGGGCTCGTCGACAGCGCCGGCACCGTGCACCGCGAGGGCACGATGCGGCTGGCGACGGCCCGCGACGAGATCGAGCCGCTGCGCTCGGTCGAAGTGCGCCAGAACGAGGCGTACCTCGCCGTGCTGCTGCTGGCGCGCACGATCACGCGGATCGGGGAGTTCGTCGAGTCCGAGATCACCCCCGAACTGGTGGAGAGCCTGTACGCCGTCGACTTCGACCACCTCCAACGTCTCTACGAGCGGATCAACTCCGACGGCGAGGCGGTGGGGGTGGTGGCGTGCCCCGTGTGCTCGGAGCAGTTCGAGGTCGACCTCACCGAGATAGAGGATGGGCGCCTGGGGAAATGACCCGGCCGTCCCCCGAGGATCTGCTCGGGGAGGCGGCCCGGCTCGCATATCACCTGAAGTGGCCGCTCGACACGATCCTCGACCTCGAACACGCCGACCGCCGCCGGTTCCTGCTTGAAGCCGAAGCGCTCGCCGTCGCCTCCGGTGAGTTCTCGTACGTGAATGAGGCAGAGGAAGGTTTCTTGGATGGCTGACGAGATCCCGCCGCATCGACCCCCGGTCCGCATGGGCCTGCGCGTCGCCGCGCGCCATCGCGCGGGGCGGGTCGGCGGACGGGCGCTCGCGGCGGACGTCGTCGAGGCGCATCGGCCGAAGCACCTGGACGCGGCGACGCGGCTGGCGCGGACGCCCGAGCCGCCGGCGCCGCCGGCGTTCTCTTCGCCGCCGGCGCCCGCGCCCGACCTCGCGTCCCCGCCTCCGCCGCCGCCGGCGTCGGAGGCGTCCGAGCGCCCCTCGTGGGCGCCGAGCGGCATCAGCGACTTCGCGGCGCAGTGGATGTTCGGCGACCAGGAGGCGGCGAGCGCCGACCTGATGTCGATGGCCCAGGCCGAGCGGATGCCCGAGCCGACGAAGGAGCAGCGCCTCTCGCGCTTCCTCGCCCGGGGCGGCCTCGAGCGCTCACGCGGCGCCCGGATCGTCGAGGGCGCCGGGACGGGCGCGCCGCTGTCCTCGGAGGAGCTGGGCATCGAGTCGTCGCCGCCCGCGGCCGAGGGCCCGCGCCGCCTCTCCTCGCGCCCGCCGTCGGATCTGGCCCGCGCCGGCGCTTCGGGCGTCGACACCGCGCCGGCGCTTCCGGACTCCGCCTTGCCGGCGGGACCCACGTCTCCCCCGGACCTCCCGTCGCCGGCCACCCCGGCGTCCTCGCCGAGCCTTTCGCCCTCGCCGGCCCGCCGCGACGCCCCGGCGCCGCCCGTCCCCGCCGCCTCGCCGACTCGCGGTGATGCCTCGTCACCGTCCGCCCCCGCCGCATCGCCGGCTCGCGGCGATGCCTCGTCGCCACCCACCCCGGCGCGCCCGCCTTCCGCCCCTGACGTCGCGTCGACGCCTGCGTCCTCGCCGGCCCGTGGCGATGCTTCCGCGTCCGGCTCTGCGTCGCCGCTGGCCCGCCGCGTGTCCTCGTCGCCGCCCGCGCCCGCGTCCTCGCCGACCCGCGGCGAGGCTTCCTCGCCGCCCGCCTCCGACACCTCGCCGGCCCGCCCCGACGCTTCCTCGCCGCCCGCCTCCGACGCCTCGCCCGTCCGCGGTGACGCCGCACCGCCCCGTCCCGACTCCTCGTCGCCCGGCCCCGAGGGTTCGCCGGCCGGTCCGACGTCTTCGCCGGATCTCGCATCATCGCCTTCGGGGGCGCCGGCCACAGCCTCGTCTCCCGGGTCGGCCGACGCGGGCATCGCGCGGACGCCGCAGCGGCTCTCGTCGCGGCCGCCCGCGGAGCGCGTCGCGCCGGCGGCTCCCACCAGCCCCGCGGATGCTCCGCGCGCCGGCGCCGCGCCGGGACCAGTCGATGCCCCGCCGCCCGCCGAGGCGGCGCTTGAAGCGCTGCCGCCGGTGGCGCCGCCCGGTCCGGTCCGCGTCGCGCGCAAGGCGGTTGCGGCCGAGCCGCCGCGGCCGGCCGTCCGGCGTGTCGCCCGCGTCACGGAGCCGCCGATCGTTCCGGTCGAACCCGCACCGCCGGTCGAAGCGGCGCCGGAGCCGGCACCCGCCGAACCCGAGCCGCGCCGCGGACTCTTCCGCCGCGTGGTCGACGCGTTCCGCGGCGAGGACGGCGAGGCAAACTCCCACGTGGGCGCGGAGGCGGCCGACGATGCGCGCATGCGCGTCGACGCGCCCGCGGCCGACGGCATCGACGGAGCGAGTCAAGGCGTCGTGAGCCGCGCCGTCGCGCCGCCGCGCGCCGTGGGGGAGCCGCGCGGCGGGTCCGCGCGCGAGGCAGCACCGCGCACCGGCGGACGCGGCGATGTCGCGTCCGGGGGCGTCGGCGGGACGACGCGAGGCGACGCGACAAGCACCGGCAGGACGAGCGCGCGGGCGGCGCGCACCTCCGCGGGAGACACACCCGCACCACCGGGCGCCGGGCCAGCTGACGCGCAAGCCGTCGTCGCGCGGGCCGGTGGCTGGGCGAGTGCTCCCGAGCCCACGGGCGCACCCGAAGAAGCCGCGACGGAAGACGCTGCGGCAAGCACGCCCGAGCGGGGCGGCGAGGCGGTCGCGCGGCAACACGCCGCGCCGAGCACGCCCAGGCCGAGCGGCGAGACCCGCACGATCGCGCGGCAAGACGCCGCGGCAGACATGCCCGCGCCGCGCAGCGCCAGGACGAGCGCGTCTGGGAGCAGTGGCGAGACCGGCGCCGTCGCGCGGCAAGACGCCGCGCCAAGCACGCCCCGGCCGAGCGGAGAGACCGGTGCGGTCGCGCGAAGGGACGCCGCACCGAGCGGGCCAGAGCCGCGCAACGCGGCGACGGGCGCGCACGGGCACAGCAGCGACGCCGACACGATCTCGCAGCAAGGCGCCGCGCCGAGCACCCCCCGGCCGGGCGGAGAGACCGGCGTGATCGCG
>DATMGH010000011.1:0-37998 GCA_035555675.1 Solirubrobacter sp.
CGCCAGATGGAGACCGAGCCGGCCGACGCGGACCGCCTGTCCGACCGCGGCTGGGAGCAGGCCCGCGGGCTCGGCGAGCGGCTGCGCGGGCAGGGGATCGACGCGATCGTCGCCTCGCCGTTCGGGCGCGCGCAGGAGACCGCGCAGGGCATCGGCGAGGTCCTCGGGCTGCCGTTCGACACCGACGAGGACCTGTACGAGGTGCGCCAGTCCGACGCCTACCGGGCCGCGTCCCCGCACTATGTCGGCACCGGCCACGTGAGCTGGATGCCGGACGCGCCGCCGGACTACGCGGAGCCCGGCGCCGAGTCGTTCGCGCAGATCGTCGCGCGCGTGCGGCGCGTGCAGGAGCGGCTCGAGCAGCGGCTCTTCGACGAGCGCATCCTCTGCGTCTCGCACTGGGGGTTCCTGCACTTCTTCCTCGGCGCGGCGATCTTCCGCGAGGCGTTCGCGCCGGCGCACCTTCCGGCGCTGTATCGCATCTCGCACGTCAACACGGGGATCACGATCTTCCACCACCGGCGCGACTACCTGATCGAAGGCGTGCGCTTCGACGGGTGGGCGCTGCAGACCTGGAACGACCAGGCGCACCTCTAGCCGCGCAGGCGGATCGGGATGCGCACCGTCTCGTCGCCGACGCGCACGGCGAGCGTGTACGCGCCACCGCGGACGCGGCGCACGCTGCGCAGGTGCACCGCCGTGCGGGTGCTCTTCGCCGTGCCGCTCGCGTAGAGCGTCTTCGCGCGCGTGAGGCGCAAGCGCAGGCCCTCGCCGCCGCCGGTGTTGGTCCCGCCGCCGGTGTTCCGGCTCGAGCCGAAGCGGCACGTGACCCTGCGCCCGGAGAGCTTGCAGGTGATCTTGGGGAGCTTCGCCGCCGCACCGGTCCTGCCGCGCGGCCCGGCGGGCCCGCGTTCACCGGTGACGCCGCGCGGCCCCGCCGGACCCTGCGGTCCCGCCGCGCCGGGGCTGCCCTGGATCGCCGGGCCCGGGTCGCCCTGCGCGCCGGTCTGCCCGGCGGCCCCGGTCGCACCCGTGGGCCCGGCCGGCCCTTGCGAGCCCGCCGGGCCTGTCGACCCCGCGGGGCCCTGTGAGCCCGTCGGTCCAGCCGGCCCCTCCGGGCCCGTCGGCCCGACCGCTTCCGCGAAACGCCCGAGCGTGTTCCCCGTCGCCGTGTACCAGAGCGAGCCGTCGGCCGCGAGCGTGAAGTCGATCGGCTGGGCGAAGCCGCGCGGCAGCGCCCACTCGGTCGCCACCCCGTCGACGAGCTTGCCGATCCGCCCCGCGCCGATCCACCACACGCCGCCCGCGCCGGCGTGCACGACCTGCGGCAGCGCCCCGTCCGCCACCGGCGTCGGCGTCCCCGCGGGCGTGAGGCGGACCAGCCCGCCGCTCGTCGCGACGTAGACGTCGTTCCCGGCCGGCGCCGCGGTCACGTCCAGCGCCCCCGCGACGTCGAACACCGTCGGCGCGATCGAGCCCGAGCAGTCGGCCGGCGGCACGGCCCGCGCGACCTTGCCGTCGCCCGCGTACCACAGCGCCCCGTCGTTCGCCCGCGCGATCGCCTGCGGATGCGAGAGCCCCGAGGTTTGAGCGGTGACCACCCCGGACGGCGTCACGCAGTCGAGCTCGCCCGAGCCGGACTCGACGACCCACACCTGGCCGCCGGCCGCGACCAGGTCGGACGGCGTGCCCCCGAGCGCCGTCCCCAGCGTCGTCGGCGCCGCCCCCGACACGGTGTGGCCGAGGCGCCCGTTGGCCGGGTCGACGAACCACAGGTTCCCGTCCGGCCCGGCCGCGATCACGGTCGGGGCGGTCGCGGCGCCACCGATCGCCACCGGCGCCGACTGCACGCCCCCGAGCCCCACTTCCCCGACCGCGCCGGAGGTGCTGAACGTGACCGTCAGCGGGCCGTCGCCGGCGATGCCGGCCGGCCCGCCGGGCGCGTCCCACTCGTAGAACGTGTACGCGTGAGCGGCGGCGGGGAGCGCGAGCGCGGCGAGGCTCGCGAGCAACAGGGTGAGGAGACGGCGCATCCACCGACGCTACTCCCGGTCGACGGCACCGAGCAAGGGCCGTTCGGCCGTCCACTCGGGCCGGGTATCGTCCCCGCGTCCAACAGATCGACCGGGAGGGCGTTGATGCGAGTGCGGGCTGCGGTGCTGGAGGAGTTCGGAGCGCCGCTGGCGGTCCAGGAGATCGACCTGGCCGAGCCGAAGGCGGGGGAGGTGCTCGTCCGGCTCGTGGCGTGCGGCGTCTGCCACACCGACATGTACACGGCCTCCGGCGCCGACCCGTCCGGCTACGCCCCCGCCGTGCTCGGCCACGAGGGCGCGGGCGTCGTCGAGAAGGTCGGCCCGGGCGTGCGCGACGTCGCCGTCGGCGACCACGTCGTGACGCTGTTCTCGCCCCAGTGCCGCGAGTGCGTGCACTGCCTCTCGCCCAAGACCAACCTGTGCATGGCGATCCGCGCCGAGCAGAACCTCGGCCACCTGCCGGACGGCACGACCCGCTTCAGCCGCAACGGCGAGCCGATCCGCCACTTCATGGGCACGAGCACGTTCGCCGAGTACACGGTGATGCCGGAGATCGCGCTCGCCGTGGTGCCGAAGGAGGCCCCGCTGGACCGCTGCGCGCTGTTCGCGTGCGGGCTCTCGACCGGCCTCGGCGCCGCGCTCTACACGGCGCGCGTGGAGTCCGGCTCGACGTGCGTCGTGTTCGGCGCCGGCATGGTCGGGCTCGGTGCGGTCGCAGGCGCGCGGCTCGCCGGCGCGGAGCGGATCATCTGCGTCGACCTCTCCGAGGACCGCCTCGAGCTCGCTCGCGGCCAGGGCGCGACCGACCTGTGGGTCGGTGGCGAGGACACCGTCCAGCGCGTGCTCGACGAGACCGGCGGCTTCGGCGCCGACTTTACGTTCGAGGCGACCGGCAACGTCAAGGTGATGCGCCAGGCGGTCGAGTCCGCCCGCATGGGCTGGGGCCTGTGCACGGTCGCGGGCGTCGCCGGCAAGGGGGAGACGCTGGACGTCGTCCCGCGCTTTCTGATCACCGGCCGGCGCATCGCCGGGTCCTCCTTCGGCGGCGTCAAGGGCCGCGACCAGGTGCCGCAGCTCGTCCAGCGCTACCTCGACGGCGAGCTCGACGTCGACCCGTTCATCTCGCACCGGATCACGCTCGACGAGGTCAACCGGGGCTTCGACCTCATGCACGACCAGAACGGCATCCGCAGCGTGATCGAGTTCTGAGCGCGGTCAGCACGTACCCGCCGGCCAGCATGTAGCCCACGGCCTGCGCTGGATCAGCGTCACCGTGGACGCGACGACGAACGCGCCTGGAACGCCGGCGGCGGCGATCAGGATCGCGTCGGGCCATACGGCGGCCAGAGGAAGAGCGCGAGATCGACGGCCCCGAACGCGATCGCGGCGCAGCCGAGCGTCGTGGCGGCGCCGACCCGCTCGCCGGAGGCGGCGCGAGCAGCCCGCCGCCGATGCCGCTGATCGCCTGCAGGGACAGCAGCGCGCCGTACTCGGCGGCGCTGCCGTGGACGACCGAGCGGACGAACGGTGCGAACAGCGTGCCCATGACGCCCTCGCCGACACACGTGACCAGCAGGAAGATCGCGACCGTGCGCAGGACGGGGTGGCGGCGAACGAGACGAAGGCCGCCGGAGCCGGGGCGGGGCCGCGCGGCGGGGACGCCCGGCGCCAGGCGCGCGAGCAGCGCAGCCGAGGCCGCGAAGCTGGCGGCGTCGAAGAGCACGAGCGGCGCCAGCCCGCCCAGCCCGAGCCGGAGACCGCCGAGCGCGGAGCCGACCAGCCGCGCCACGTCGCGTATCTGTCCCGCCAGCGCGTTGGCCGTCGGGAGGCTCGCGTCGCCGGCCAGCGACGGCAGGATCGCCTGTTCGGCGGGCATGAAGAGCTGTTGTACGCCGCCCTGCCAGACGAGGACGAGGTGGACGATCCACATGTCGGCGGGGCGGTCGACCATGACCAGCGGCACGAGAGCGGCCGCGCGGGCCAGATCGGCGCCGATCATCGTCCGGCGCAGGTCCCAGCGGTCGACGAGCATCCCCGCGGCCGGGCCGAGCAGGATCTGCGGCAGGAACGCTGCGAGTAGCGTGAACGCTGACGTCCGCAGATCGCGTTGGTCGAGCGCGCGCCGGATCGCGCGCACCGCTCAGTCTCCGGACGCGGTCGGTGCGTTCGGGACGGCGATCACGGAGAGATCGACCGGCACCGAGCCCGCTGGGCGCGACGCGCGGTCGTCGAGCCGCGGCGGTCATCGGCCCGCCTCTTGGGATCGCCTCGCGCGAACGCTCTGTGCGGCGTTCAGTCGCCGAGCGCGGCCACGAGCGCCGCGGCGTCCGCGGCGTCCAGCGGCCGCAGCGGCGGCCGCAGCGTGCGCCACACGTCGTCGCCCGTCCGCGCCCGCATGATCGCCTTCAGCGCGGGGATCAGCTGGCGGTCGCCGATCGCGCGGCGGACCTGCGAGAGCGCGCGCTGCTCCGCCGCCGCGTCCTCGCCGGCCTGGAAGCGGTCGTACACGGCACGCGCTTCGCGGGCATTGAGGTTCACCGACGCCGAGATGCACCCCGCGCCGCCCCAGCGCAGCGTGTCCAGCAGCAGCGACTCCGAGCCGGTGAACACGTCCAGCTGCGGGAACTCGCGGCACGTCGCCTCGATCCGCGCGGCGTCGCTGGAGCTGTCCTTGGTCCCGGCGATCGTGCCCGGGTACGCGTCGAGCAGCCGGCCGATCAGCGCCGGCGAGAACCCGATCACCGCCATCGGCGGGATGTGGTAGAGCAGCAGCCGCAGGCGGTCGTCCGCGACCCGTTCGATCAGCTCAGCGAAGAACGCGAACAGGCCGTCGTCGGACACGCCCTTGTAGTAGAAGGGCGGCAGCGCGAGCACGGCGCCCGCACCGACCGCCAACGCCTCGCGGGTGAGCGTGACCGCGTCCGGCAGCGCGCACGCGCCGGTGCCGGGAACCAACGTGGCGGCGGGAACGCCGTCCGCCACCAGGGCCTCCCAGGCGTCGACGCGCTCGGCGATCGAGAACGAGTTCGCCTCCCCGGTCGTGCCGAAGATCCCGAGCCCGTGGCAGCCGGCGTCCAGCAGCCGCGTGCAGTGCGCGGCGAACGCCGCGCGATCGATGCTCAGGTCCTCGCGCAGCGGCGTCAGGACGGCGGCGACGACGCCCTTCATCGCTTCGAGTCGCACAGCCACATCGAGCTCCTCCGTTCGTTTCCGTACCCCACGTCAGACCACGAGCCCGTGCCGCACGGTGTTCTCGGTCACGACCCGCGGCTCGACGAACTGCAGCACGTAGCCCGGTCCGCCGGCCTTGGTGCCCGTGCCGGACAGCCGGTTGCCCCCGAACGGCTGGCGGCCGACCATCGCGCCGGTGATCTCGCGGTTGACGTACAGGTTGCCGACCGGCGACCGGTCCGCGACGTACTCGATCGTCCGCGGGCTGCGGCTGAACAGCCCGCCGGTGAGCGCGAACGGCGACGCGTCGACCCGGTCGCACGCCTCCGGGACGGACGCCACCCGCTCGACCGCCAGCAGCGGCCCGAAGATCTCGTCGGCGAGCACGGGCGAGTCAGCGGGCAGGTCGGTCGCCAGCGCCGGCGTGGCGAACCAGCCGCGCGACGGCACGTCCCCGGCGCGCGCGACGATCCGCCCGGCCGCCTCCGCGGTCGCCGTGTAGCGCGCGACGCGCTCCTGTGCCGACCGCTCGATCACCGGCGGCACGTCGATCTCAGGGTCGCTCGCCTGGCCCACCTGCAGGACCTCGATCGCGCCCGCCAGCCGCGCGACCAGCGCGTCGTGGATCGCCTCGTGGGCCAGCACCCGGGCGGCCGCCGAGCACTTCTGGCCCGCGTAGTTGAACGCGGACTTCACCAGGGCGGGGACGACGTCGTCGAGGTCGGCGTCGGCGTCCACGATCACGCAGTTCTTGCCGCCCATCTCGGCCACCACGCGCTTGACGTGCCGCTGGCCGGGCGCCGGCACGGCGGCGCGCTGGACGATCTCCAGCCCGACCGGGCCGGAGCCGGTGAACGCGATCGTGTGCACGCGCGGGTCGGCGACCAGCCGCGCGCCGACGTCCCCCTCGCCCGGCAGCAGCGCCAGCGCGTCGGGCGGCACGCCGGCCTCCCGCAGCGCTCGCACCAGCGCCAACGCGCACCCCGGCGCCTGCTCGGCCGGCTTGAGCACGACCGCGTTGCCGGTCGCCAGCCCGGCGCCGACCATCCCGAGCGGGATCGCGATCGGGAAGTTCCAGGGCGAGATCACCGCGACGACGCCGCGCGGCACCCAGCGCAGCTCGTTGCGCTCGCCCGGCGGCTGGAGCAGCTCCGCCGGCGTCCCGGGCACGCCCGCGGGATGCTCCGCCAGCGCGACCGCGGCGCGCGCGTAGTACTCGAGGAAGTCGATCGCCTCGCATACGTCCGCGTCGGCCTCCCGCCAGGGCTTGGCCGTCTCCCGGACCTCGAGCGCGGCCAGCGCCAGGCGCCGCTCGCGCAGCCACGCCGCCGCCCGGACCAGCACGGCGCCGCGCTCCTCCGCGCTCCGGCGCCCCCACGAGCTGCCCGCGGCCAGCGCCAGCGCCGCGTCCACGTCTCCAGCGCCCGCGACCGCGGCTCGCGCGACGACCCGCGACGGCTCCCCGGGATCGGTGGAGAGCAGCGCGTCGCCGTACCGCGCGTCCTCCCCGATCCAGACCGGCACGTCGATCACCCCCTGCGCGTCGAACGCCTCCAGCGCGCCCGCCAGCTGCGCCCGCACCGGCGCGCGCCGCAGCTCCAGGATCGGCTCGTTGGCGAACGGCTTCATCGCGGCGCCGCCAGCAGCTCGTCGAGCGCGACGCCGCGCGCCTGCTCGTAGAGGAACGACTCGTTGGACGTGTTCTCCAGCAGCCGCCGCACGAGGTACGCCATCCCGGCGACGAGGTCGCCCACGGGACAGTAGGTGCGCACGCGCAGGCCCTGCGCGGCGATCGCGGCCTGCAGCGGGTCGCCGAGGCCGCGCAGCACCTGCAGCTCGAGGTCGGCGTCGGCGCCCCCGGTCAGCCGGTTGTAGGCGATCGCGTGCGCGACCGACCGCAGGTTGTGCGACGCGATCGCGACCCGGACGGCCGGCCGCGCGTCGAGCAGCCGCCGGGTCAGCCGCTCGAAGTTCGCGTCCGTGTCCGCCTTGCGCTCGAAGACGGGGGCCGACCAGCCGTGCTGCGCCGCCTGGACCAGCTCGTGGTCCCAGTACGCGCCCTTGACGAGCCGGATCGTCAGCGGCTGCGCCCGCTCCGCGCCCCACGCCAGGATCGTGTCCAGCGTCGCCGGCGAGTCCCGCAGATACGCCTGCAGGACCAACCCCGCCGACGGGGCCTCCCGGAACTCATCCTCCGCCAGCAGCGAGAGGACCAGCTCCAGCACGGCGTCGCGCGAGTCCATCGACTCCATGTCGATGTGCAGGTGCGCGCCGCGCTCGGCGGCCCGCCGCAGGAGCGGCCGCAGGCGGTCGGCCGCGTCGCGCTTCCCGCGCTCGGGCGCGTCCGCGCGCAGCAGCGGCGTCAGCGCGCTCACCTTCACCGACAGGTTCGCCCGCGCCAGCGGGCCGGCGCTGTCGCGCTCGAGCTGCTCGCGCGGCGGCCAGGCGGCGGCCGCGCCCGCGATCGTGTCCAGCGCGTCCGCGCAGCGGTCCGCGTAGCGCTGCGCCTCGGCCTGCGTGACCGTCGCCTCGCCCAGCAGGTCGACGGTCGACGCCACGCCGTCCTTCCACAGGTCGCGCAGGACGCCGAGCGCGGCGTCCGGCCGCTCGCCGACGATGAACCGGTGCGCCATGTGGCGCACGCCCGCCGCGGCGGCCATCCCGAGCGCGCGCCGCCCGGCCTTGGTGTTGCCCATCCGCATCGCGACGCCGACCGACGGCGGCGGCTCGCCGACCTCCTCCAGGAACGCGGTCAGATGCCGCGCCAGATCGTCGAGGTTGCGACACGCCGGCACCACGTCGACGAACCGGAACAGCGCCGCCTTGAGCTCCGCGTCCGACGACGCGAGGTCCATCGCCTTGTCGTCGAGCACCTTCAGCGGGTTGCGTGTCGTCGGCAGCGCCGCCGCCATCTGACGCCCGACCTCGAACAGCTCGCGTTCCAGCGCGCTCTCGTCGACCATGGCGGAAGGGTATTCCGACGGCAGTACCCTGGCGCCATGAACCGCGAGCCGGGGCTGCTGAGCGTGGTGGCGCCGATGTACGAGGAAGAGGAGACCGTCGACCCGTTCACCGAGCGGGTTCAGGCCGCGCTGGGCCACCTGAACTACGAGCTGATCCTGGTCAACGACGGCTCCAAGGACGGCACCCGCGACGCGATGGCCGCCGCCGCCGCGCGCGACCCCCGGATCAAGATCGTCTCGCTGGCCCGCAACTTCGGTCACCAGCCGGCGCTCACCGCCGGCCTCGAGCACGCCCGCGGCGACGTGATCGTGATGCTCGACGGCGACCTGCAGGATCCGCCGGAGGTCATCCCCGAGATGCTCGACCGCTGGCGCGAGGGCGTCGACGTCGTGTACGCGGTGCGCGAGCAGCGGCTGGGGGAGAGCGCGTTCAAGCGCGTGACGGCCAAGGGCTTCTACCGCACGTTCCGCCGCCTGACGGGGCTCAACCTGGCCGTCGAGTCCGGCGACTTCCGCCTGATGGACCGCCGCGCGCTCGACGCGCTGCTCTCGATGCCCGAGCGCAACCGCTTCCTGCGCGGCATGACCGTCTGGATCGGCTTCACGCAGACCGCGGTCACGTTCGTCCGCCAGGAGCGCCACGCGGGCGTGACCAAGTACCCGCTGCGCAAGATGCTGCGCTTCAGCTTCGACGCGATCACGTCGTTCTCCAGCCGGCCGCTGCAGTGGGCCACGTTCCTGGGCTTCTTCTTCAGCATCGTCGCGTTCCTGGCGATCCCGCTGACCGTCGTCGCGCGCTACGCGAACATCTTCGAGCGCGGCGTCCCGACCACGATCATCATCGTGCTGCTGCTCGGCGGCATCCAGCTGATCACGCTCGGGATCATCGGCGAGTACATCGGGCGCATCTACGACGAGGTCAAGAAGCGCCCGCTGTACGTCGTGGGTGAGCGCATCAACGTGGAGGAACCCGCCAACCGATGAGGATCGCCGTTCTCGGGGCCGGTGTCGCCGGTCTCGTCGCCGCTCTGCGCCTGACGCAGGCCGGCCACACCACCGACGTCTATGAACGCTGGCCGGGCCTCGGCGGCCAGGCGGCGACGCTCGACGTCGGCGAGGGCCACCTGCTCGAGCGCTACTACCACCACCTCTTCTCCAGCGACCGCCACATCGCGGCGCTCTACGACGAGCTGGGCCTGCCCGACGAGCTGGAGTGGATCCCCTCCAGCGTCGCCTACTTCGCCCAGGGCCGCCAGTGGCCGTTCGTGACCCCGATGGACCTGCTGCGCTTCAAGCCGCTGCCGCCGCTGGCGCGCGTCCGCGTGGGCGCCGCGGCGCTCGCGATCCAGCGCGGCCCGGGCAACCCGAAGCCGTTCGAGAACGTCACCGCCCGCGCCTGGATCACGCGCTACATGGGCACGAGCGCCTACCGGCACCTGTGGGGCCCGCTGCTGCGCGGCAAGTTCGGCGAGCGCGCCGACGACGTCGCGATGGTGTGGCTGCAGAACAAGTTCCGCCTGCGCCGCGGCGACGACGCCTCCGAGGAGAAGCTCGGCTACCCGAAGCACTCCTGGGAGCGGCTGTTCGACGCGCTCCGGCAGCGCATCGAGGCGGGCGGCGGCCGCGTGCTGATCGACCGGCCGGCGGCCCGCGTCGAGCCCGGCTTCGTCGTCACGCCCGGCGCGCCCAGCTCCTTCCGCCACGGCCACGACCCGCGGACGTTCGAGACGCTCGAGCCGGAGCACTACGACGCCGTCCTCGCGACCGTGCCCAGTGACGTCTTCGACCAGCTGGCCGCGCCCGGCCTGGTCCCCGAGGCGTACCTGGCCAAGCTGCGCGGCATCGAGTACTTCACCGCGCTCTGCCTGCTGATCGAGCTCGACCGGCGGTTCTCGCCCTTCTACTGGACGAACATCGGCGACGACGCGCTCCCGTTCGTCGGCCTGATCGAGCACACGAACCTGATCGACCCGGCCCGCTACGACGGCCGCCGCTTCCTCTACGTCGCCAACTACCTGCCGCGCGGCCACGAGCTGCTGGACCTGTCCCCGGACGAGCTGCTGGCCCGCTACACCCCGGGCCTGCGCGCGGTCAACCCCGCGTTCGACCCGAGCTGGGTCAAGCGCACGTGGCTGCACCGGGAGCCGGCCGCGCAGCCGATCGTGACCGTCGGCTACCGCGAGAAGATCCCGCCGATGAAGACGCCGACGCGCGGCCTGGTGCTGGCCAACACCACCCAGATCTTCCCCGAGGACCGCGGAACGAACTACGCGGTGCGCGAAGGTGACGAGGCGGCCAAGGCACTGCTGGAATGGCTTCCGAGCAGCTGACAACCAGCCTCTGGAGAACCGTGGGTCAGCTGCCGATACTCGGGCCATGACCTCCCCGGACGCGAACTGGCTCTCCCGAGTCCTCGGCCGGCGCCGGCCGCGGCCGGTGGACGACGACCTGCACGCCTGCGCCGCTTGCGGCCTGGACTTCGTCAACCCCGTCGACTGGGAGCCGGTGACCCCGGAGGCCTGGTGGATGCGGCTGCGCTGCGGCGAATGCGAGGTCTACCGCGAGGTGACGGTGACCAACGCGGTCGCCGAGCGCTTCGACCTCGAGCTCGACCGCCGGGCGGTCTCGATTCACCGCGCGCTGGCCAAGCTGGACCGCGAGCGGATGGTCGAGCAGGTCGAGGCGCTGATCGGCGCGCTGCGGTACGACCTGATCGAGCCGGCCGACTTCTAGATCTCGAGCCGCTCGTCCTCGAGGTCGAGCTCGCGCTCGATCCGGTGCATGACGTCGTTGGAGATCGTCCCCTGGTTGCGCAGCCGGATCACCTCGGTCCGCTGCGCTTCCAGGATCTCGCGCAGGATGGTCTGGTAGGCGAACGAGCGGTCCTCGTACCCGTCGTCCTCCGCTTTGCCGGCGCGCGCCGCCAGCCGCCGCTTGCGGTACTCGAACTGCAGCTGGAGCCGCTCGAGCGTGTCGTCGCGCGTCCAGTCCTCGCCGCGCAGCTCCTCGATCCGGGCCAGCGCGGCCTTGGTCGCGACCAGCCGCGCCTTGAGCTCCTCGCGCGCGTCGTCTGACCCGTCCTCGCCGACGTCCAGGCGCCGGATCAGCGGCCCGAGCGTCAATCCCTGGCCGACGAGCGTCACGAAGATCACCGTGAACGTGAGGAAGATCAGCAGGTCGCGCTGCGCGAAGTCCGGCGGCAGCGCCAGCGCGGCGGCCAGCGAGACGGCGCCGCGCATCCCCGACCAGCCGCCGACCAGCCGCAGCCGCCAGCCGACGCGCCGTGCGCGCTGCGACGGCCGCCGGTCGAGCGCGCGGATCACGAACACGACCGTGTTGCCCCAGAGCAGCCGCGTCAGCACGACGGCCAGGCTGACCGCGGCCCCGTAGCCGACCAGCGTCGGCCACGGCGTCGACCCGAGCCCGTCCAGCACGGCCGGCAGCTGCAGTCCGATCAGCACGAACAGCAGCGCGTTGAGCAGGAACGTCAGCAGCTCCCACATGCCGAACCCCTGCAGGCGCGTGGTCGGCGACGCGATCCGCGGCGCCTGCCAGCCGAGGTAGCACCCGACCGTGACCGCCGCCAGCACGGCCGAGACCTGCAGGTGCTCGGCCGGCACGTACGCCGCGTAGCCGCTCAGCAGGCCGATCGTGTTCTCCACCAGCGGGTCGTCGAGCCGCCGCCGGACCTCCGCGATCACCCAGCCGACCGCGATCCCGACCGCGATCCCGCCCGCCGCCTTCCAGGCGAAGTCCCAGCCGGCGTCCAGCAGCGAGAACGCCGAGCCGGCCGCCGCGGCCAGCGCGATCTTGTAGGCGACCAGCGCGGACGCGTCGTTGACCAGCGACTCGCCCTCGATCACCGCGACCATCTGGCGCGGGACGCCGAGCCGGCGCGCGATCGTGGTTCCCGCGATCGGGTCGGTCGGCCCGACGATCGCGCCGAGCGCGAACGCCGCCGGCCACGAGAGCCCGTCGATCAGCCCGTGCGCGACCCACGCCACGGCGACCATCGTCGCCAGCACGAGCCCGACCGCCTGCAGCGAGATCACGCGCAGGTTCGCCCGCAGGTCGCGCAGGTCGGTGAAGAACGCGGCCGAGTACAGCAGCGGCGGCAGGAACAACACCAGGACGAGGTCCGGGTCCAGCCGCACGTCCGGCAGCCACGGGACCAGTCCGAGGACGGCGCCGCCGATCACCAGCACGATCGGGTACGGCACGTGGATCGCCCGGGCCGCGGCCGAGAGCACGACGACCGAGACCAGCAGCAGGACGAGGATCAGCTCGACATCGCCCACCGCACGACCCCGTCGCTCTCGAGCTCGACGACCTCGCCCCGCTCGGCCAGCAGGTCGAGGTGGCCGAGCACCTCGCAGAGCGTGAGATAGGCCTGGGTGAACGCGACGTCGCCCCACGTCCGCTGCGCGATGTCGTGCGCGGTCCGCGGCTCGTCGCTCAGCAGCGCCGCGAACTTGCGCGCGCGCCGCTCGTGCATCGCGAAGCGCTCGTCGATCACGGCGGCGTGGCCGCGGAACGGGTCGCCGTGGCCGGGCAGGACGAGTGCGACCGGCAGGGCGCGCGTGGCCCGCAGCGACTCCAGGTACATCGGCAGCGCGCGCGGCCGCGCGGCCGACGGCTCGCCCGAGCGCCCGCCGAGCGGCGTCGCGATCAGCGGGTTGGACGAGATCGCGTGGAGCAGGTGGTCGCCGGCCAGCAGCTCGCCGCTCGCCGCGTCGAAGAACACGGTGTCGCTGGGGGAGTGCCCGGGCCGGTGCAGGACCGTGAACGTGCGGCCCGCGAACGCCAGCTCGCCGCCGTCGCGCAGCCGCTCGGCGACCGGCGCGCTGCCGCTCCAGCCGCGCGTCCCGCGCGACATCGCCCGCAGCGCCTTGACCACGTCCGGCGCGATCCCGTGCCGCAGCATCAGCCGCCGCGCGAGCTGGTCGTCGCGCTCGGCGTGCGCGGCCGCGTCCTCGATCACCGGCGCCAGGACGTCCAGCGCGACGACGTCCGCGCCCGAGCGCTCGGCCAGGATCCCGACCAGGCCGAGGTGGTCCATGTGCTGGTGGGTGATGACGATCCGCTCCAGCTCCTCTACGCGGCGGCCGTGCTCGGCCAGCGCGGCCTCGAGCGCCACCAGGCTGCGGCCCGAGTTCGGGCCGACGTCGACCAGCGTCAGCGGGTCATCCTCGATCAGATAGCAGTTGACCGGGCCGACCCGGAACGGCGTCGGGATCGCCAGCCGGTGGATCACGAGCGGATCAGTCTCAGTACCTCGTCGCGGCGTCGTTCCATGTCGGCCTGGGAGCGCAGGCTCTCGAGGTTGAGCCGCAGCAGCGGTTCGGTGTTGGAGGAGCGAACGTTGAAGTGCCAGTCGGGGTAGTCGACGGAGACCCCGTCGAGCTCGGTGATCTCGGCGTCGCCGTACGCGGCCTTGATCGCGGCGAGCTTGGCCTGCGGGTCGTCGACGGTGGAGTTGATCTCGCCGCTGATGAAGTAGCGCGAGCGCAGGTCGCGCAGCAGGTCGGCGAGCGTCGTCTGGCGCTTGGAGAGCAGCTCGAGGATCAGCAGCGCCGGGATCGTGCCCGAGTCGGCGTTGTAGAAGCTCTTGAAGTAGTAGTGGCCGGAGACCTCGCCGCCGAACTCGCCGCCCTCGTCGCGCATGCGGGTCTTGAAGAACGCGTGGCCGACGCGGTTGACGAGCGCGTTGCCGCCGAGGCGGGCGACCGTGTCCGGCACGGCGCGGCTGGCGCGCACGTCGTAGAGGATGTCGGCGCCCGGCGTCTTCTCCAGGACCGACGCGGCCAGCAGGGCCGTCAGGAAGTCGCCGGGGACGAACTCGCCCTCGCCGTCGATGAAGAAGCAGCGGTCGGCGTCGCCGTCCCACGCGATGCCGAGGTCCGCGCCCTCCTCGATCACCTTGCGGATGATGAACTCGCGGTTCTCCGGCAGCAGCGGGTTGGGCTCGTGGTCGGGGAACTCGCCGTCCGGCTCCCAGTAGGTCTCGACCAGCTCCAGCGGCAGGCCGCGCAGGATCGGGCCGACCATCGGACCGGCCATCCCGTTGCCGCCGTCGAGCACGACCTTCAGCGGGCGGATCGCGTCCGGGTCGATCGCCTGCAGCGCGGCGCGCTGGAAGTCGGCGTAGACGTCCACCGTCTCGTGCGAGCCGCCGCCGGGCGCCTCGCCGAGGCCGCGCTCGACGTGCGCGCGGATCTCGCTCAGCCCGCGGTCGCCGGACAGCGCGACCGAGCCGCGCTCGACGATCTTGGCGCCGGTGTAGGCCTTCGGGTTGTGGCTGGCGGTGCACATCAGGCCGCCGTCGAGGTCGCGCGAGCCGACCAGCCAGTAGAGCATCTCGGTCCCGACCATGCCGGCGTCGAGCACGTGCGCGCCCTCGGCGACCAGGCCGTCGCGGTAGCGCGCGGCCAGCTCGGGCGCGGACAGGCGCATGTCGCGCCCGAGGCCGACGCGCAGCGTGCTCGCCGGCTTGCCCGACAGCTCGGCCAGCGCGCGCGCCAGGCCGCGGCCGATCGCCTCGGCGGTGTCCCCGTCGATGTCTTCGCCGTAGAGCCCGCGGACGTCGTAGGCCTTGAAGATCCGGGAGAGATCGGTCACTGGCATGCCGCGCCAGGATATTCAGCGGCGCTTCTCGAACCAGTGGTCGGCGTACGGCTCGTCGTTGAACGGCTCGACCTCGACGTAGCCGGCGGAGCGGTAGAGGTTGATCGCCTCGGTCAGCGCCCGGTTGGTCTCCAGCCGCACGTCCGGCGTGCGGGCGTGGCTTTCCAGCTCGGCGAGCAGCCGGCGGCCGACGCCGAGGCCGCGGGCGGCGGGGGAGACCCACATCCGCTTGATGTAGCTGTCGGCGAGCTTGATCGCGCCGCAGGCGATCGGCTCGCCGCGCAGGCGGGCGACCACGAAGACGGCGTCCTTGACCGGGAGCGCCTTGCCGGGGTCGAAGCCGGCGTCGAAGCGGGCGTTGAGCTCCGCGTAGTACTCCCGCAGACAGGCCTGGGCGTCCGGGCTGTCCTGCTCGACGACGGCGAACTCGACGAGGCCGGCGGTGAGCAGGCGCTCGACGGTCGCCATCGCTTCGGTCAGCTGCGTGCGCTGGCGCTCGCTGAGCGGGGCGAGGAGGTCGCTCGCCAGCGCGTCGCTGCGCTCGTCGAGCCGCCGGCGCTCGGCGCGGCCGGCGGCGGTGAGCGCGACGGTCTTGACGCGCTTGTCGGCGCCCGGGGCGGTCTCGACGAGATCGCCGAGCGACGCGATCAGGCGGCTGAGGTAGCCGGAGTCGAGGTTCAGCCGGTTGCGCAGCGTCCGCAGGTCCGTGCCGTCGCCGATCTCCCACAGGACGCGGTCGGCGCCGAGGGGGCGGCCCGTGGCCAGATAGGAGTCCTGCAGGGCGCCGATGCGCTCCGCGACGGTGCGATTGAACGAGCGAACCTGGGCGATCACATCTCTGACTCTAGTCAGATGGTTGCGGCGATGACGTGCTGGAAGGTGATCAGGGTGCGGATCGCGGGGACGCGCAGGAGCGGCGGGGCGAGGGCGTCCAGGCGCGAGCCGCGGTGCGCGATCCAGCCGCGGCGGACGACGGCGTGCGGCTTCAGGCCGGCCTGGGCGAGCAGCTCGTGCGCGTCTTTGAGGGTGAACCAGCGCAGGTGCGTGGCGTCGAAGATCCCCTCGGGCTTCCGCGGCCAGGTCCCGCGCGCGAGGTGCGCGTACGTGCTCCAGTGGGCGACGTTGGGGAGGCTGACGACCGCCGTCGCGCCGGGCTCCAGGAGCTGCGCGTAGCGGCGCAGCGCGCTCCAGGGGTCGACGAGGTGCTCGAGGATGTCGGCCGCGATCAGGGCGTCGAAGCGACCTTCCGGTTGCGCGTGCTCGACGTCGGCGATGAGGACGCGGTCGAGGTGCTGCTCCGCCTCGCGCGCGTATTCCGGCTCCCGCTCGACGCCGATGACCTCGGCCGGCTGGCGCCGCTTGAGGGCGGCACCGGTGGCGCCGGTGGCGCAGCCGAGGTCGAGCACGCGGCGCGCGGTGGCCGGCACGTGGGCGAGGATCTCGGGGCGCGCGCGCTCGTAGGCGGCGGCGCGGGCGGCGCGCTCGTCGGTGCGCATGGGGACGCAGCGTACGAAGAGGCGACACGTCCGTTGCGTTCATCCGTCTGCATCATTTGGATCCCGCCCTTCTCTCATTGGACCCCACCATCTCGACAGCACTGGAGGACCGCGCGCTGATGGCGCGCTTCGCTGCCGGCGACGAGCAGTCGCTGGCGGTCGTGTTCGAACGCCACCGTCCCGCCCTTCGCCGCCAGGCGGCGCGGATGCTGTACGCCACCGGCCACGATCCCGACGACGTGCTGCAGGACGTGTTCCTGCGCGTCCACGTCGCCCTGCGCACCGGCGTGGTGCCGCTTCAGCCGCGCGCGTGGCTGGGCAAGCTGGTGCACAACACGTGCGTGGACGAGCTGCGGCGGGCGCGCTGGCGGCCGGTCGGCGACGCCGTGCTCGACGGCGTCCCGGGGCCGGCGGCGCCGCTGCCGGACGAGCTCGCGCGGCGCGCCGAGGCGCGGTCGCTGCTCGGCGACATCCACCGGCTGCCCGAGCGCCAGCGCTCCGTGCTGGTGATGAGCGCGATCGACGGGCTCTCGCACGAGGAGGTCGCGACGCGGCTGTCGACCACGGTCGAGACGACGCGCTCGCTGCTGGCCCGCGCGCGGGAGAACCTGCGGCGGACGGCCGCGGCGCGCGAGACCGACTGCGGCGCCGTGCGGCTGGCGCTGGACGAGGCCGTGTCCTCCGGCGTGCGCGCGAGCGAGGTGGCGCGGCGGCACCTGTGGAGCTGCTCGGGCTGCCGGATCTACCAGCGCGACCTGCGGGGGACGCCGTCGCGGCTGCGGCGGCTGGCCGGCTGGGGACCGTGGGGCGCGTTCGCGCAGCTGCTCGGCGGCGGCGGGCTCGCGGGTGTGCAGAAGGTCGCCGTGGGCGCGTGCTGCGCGCTGGCGGTCGGCGGCGGCGCGGTCGCGGTCCCGGAGGTCGCGCTGCACGCGCGGCGCGGTCCGGCGGTCGCGGCGCTGGTGCCGGCGGACACGGCCCGTGAGGCGCACGAGCGCCCGGCGCATCGCCGCCACGAGGTCGAGACGCCGATCGTGGCCGCGACCGCGACGCCGATCGCGACGCGGCTCGCGAGCTCGACGCCCGCGTCCGGCGGCCGGACGGCGGTGGCGGCCGCGTCGAGGACGGCACCGCGTTCGCGCATCGCCTTCCCCTCGCTCGTGGGGCGCAGCGCGGCCCGCGCCAAGCAGCTGCGCCGCCTGCGGGCCCGCGCGCTCGCGTACAGGTACCCGTCGCTGCCGCCCGGCACCGCGGTGCCCACGGCCACGCCGACCCCGGTCGCCACCGCGGCGCCGCAGGCCCCCGCCCCGGCGCCGGCTGCCCCGGCTCCCACGGCGGCCGCGGTCGCGGTCGCGCCGCCCGTCGAGACCCCGATCGCCACGCCGGTCGCGACCCCGATCGCCACGCCGGTCGAGACCGCGACGCCGGCCCCGACGGCCACGGCGACCCCGACGCCGGTCCTCGAGTAGCCGTCCCCGCCGGGCCGCCCCGCGACGTTCGGGGCGGCACGCCGCGCGACGCCGCGCCGCGCGGCGCCACCGCGGCCCGCGGAGCGGCGCCGCGTCTCGCCGCCCTCGCGCGACGCCGTCGCGTCTCGCCGCCCTCGCGCTTCACACCCTCGCGATCGCGCCGGCGGGGGGGTGTGTTCACTGAGTCGCCTGACAGGCGACTTTGCGAACACACCCCTAGCTAGTAGGGCGTATTCGTGAGGTGGCTGCGGCGTGGAGAGCTTCTGATCGGGACGAGGGATCGAGGGGCGGTGCGCAAGATCGAGAGCTGGGTGGGTCTGGATGGACCGCAGCCCGATCCTCACCGAGATCGGTGACGTCACCCGATTGCCCACCCCGGGCCATCTGGCCGCCTACGCCGGCCTGGCGCCTGTCACCCGCTCATTCGCCGGCGAGCACCGCTCCAGACGCGGCAACACGCGCTCTGGCTCTCGGCGTTCTGCGCGCTCCATCACCCGCCGGCCCGCGACTACAACACCCGCAAGCGCACCCAAGGCAAGAAACACAACGCCGCGATTCACGGGGACACCCCCGGCGGCACAGACGCGCGGCCGTCCGGGGAGGCACGATCCGCGGCGCTCACGCGCCCAGCCGCACCGCGACCGCCCGCGCCGCTTCCGCCGTCCGCGCGGGCGCGATGCGGGCGACGACCTTCGTCCCCCGCGCCCGGATCGCGAGCGTCGGCCCGGGGTGCGGGGCGGACGCCTGCGAATCCGGCCGCGAGGTCGCCGCCGACTCCCCGCCGCTGACCACGACCACGTAGCCGCTGCGCTCGCTCTCCACGTGAAACCAGGCCACGTCGGCCAGCGCGCGCCCGCCCGTCACCGGCCGCCGCTCGCCCGACCGCAGCACCGCGCTCACCCGCGCCTCGCCGCCCCAGCTCGGGAACAGGACCTCGATCGCCCGCGACCCGGCGCCCGTCACGCGCCACGACGTCTCCACGAACGCCGGCGTGAAGCGGTGCGTGGTCGTGATCGTGATCCCGTTCGCCCGCGCCACCCCGCGCACCCGCAGCGTCTGGAACGCGCCCGCGTAGGGCCGCCGCGGGAACCGCTCGACGTCCCTGCCGGCGCCGCGGGGCGCCTCCAGCAGCTCGAGCGGATCGTGCGCTCCCGGCGCCAGCGCGCGCTGCGACGCCGCGACGATCCGCCCGCCCCCGTCGCGCACGACCACCCCGAACGACGCCGGCGGCCGCCCGCCGACGCCGCCCGCGACGTCCTGCAGCCCGTCGAAGAACCGCGCCAGCTCGACCCCGCCGTAGGGAAACGCGTCGCGCGAGACCGCGACGACCGCCGTGTTGTACGCGGGCGTCGAGACCGCGAGCCGACCGACGTCCGGGTCGTACGCGTACAGCGGCGGCGGCTCCTCGCCGCGCAGCTTCCCGAGCCCGAGCAGCACCGCCTGCGCCGCGTTGGCCTGCACGCGCGCGGCGGCGAGCATCTGCGAGTCCGGGTTCGCGTCGATCGAGGGCACCGAGAACGCGTTCGCCGGTGGCAGTCCGCGCGCCCGCTCGCACCAGCGATCGAACAGCGAGAACCCCTGGTCGAGCATGTGCTTCGCCCACGCCCCATGCTCGGCGAGCTCCGGGCAGCACGCGATCCCCAGCAGCGCCGCCTGCGAGAGCCCGAGCTTCTTGCCCTGGTGCCAGCGCCGGAACCCGAGGCCGGTGTCCCAGTTCAAGTAGCCGGTGTGCGTCCAGTACCCGCACAGGACGCGCTCCGCCCAGGCGCGGACGACCACCGCGCGGCCGGAGTCCAGCGCCGCCATGCCCGCGTCGCGCCCCGCGCGGTACGCGACCAGGAACCCGAGCACGATGTTCGCGTACTCCGCGCTGTCGAGGTTGTACTTGTGGCTCTCCGGCGACTGCGGCAGGTAGTGGAACCGGTAGCCGGGCCCGAGGTTGGACACCGCCGCGCCGGCCATCGGCTGCCGCGCGCCGTCCACGAACCGCCGCAGCTGCCGCAGCAGCTGCGCGTGCAGGGACGCCGCGTCGCCGCCGACCGTCGCCGCCGCCACGTACATCCGCGCGTACCAGTTGATCTGGTTCAGCCGCAGCGCCGGCCAGCGCCAGAAGGCGCCGTTCGCCGTGCGGGTCACGCGGTCGGCGATCAGCCCCGCGAGCCGGTCGTCGAGCCCGAGCGCCGCGCGCGCCCGCCACGCGGTCGCCAGCGCCCAGGCGATCTCCGTGTCCACCACCAGGTGCTGGAACCCGCCTCCGGTCAGGGAGTCCCCCCAGCCGGGCACGTGCCCCTGGGTCCCGTGGGCGGGCTTGGCCCGCCAGGCCGGCCCGGCGCACAGCGCCTCGACGAGCTGCCGCGCCCGCGCGTCGCGCCGCGCCGGCCCGTCGTGGCCCGCGAGCGCCGCCGCCGCGTGCGTCAGCAGCAGGTTCGCGTTGACCATCGCGCGGCCCGGCGCGTACGCGCGCCCGTTCCAGTGGCTGTCGAGCCGGTCCTGCATCCGGTCCGCGAAGGCCCAGTAGCCCGCGTCCGCCCACGCGTTCTCAACCTCCGCCGACGTCGTGGCACGGGGGATCAGCAGGCTCGCGAGCAGCGCGCTCGAGCCCAGCATGAAGCCACGCCTGGTGGCAGCCATGGCGCTCCTTGGTCGTCTTCTCAGGGACGCCGGCGCCTTCAGTGCGGGGCGGGTCTCAGCCCCTCGGCCGCCGGCGGTGTCGACCATTCAGACGGCGGCGGAAGCGGCGCGTGGCGGACTTTCTCGCGTCGTAGAATCCACGCCCATGGCCGGTCATTCCAAGTGGGCGGGGATCAAGCACAAGAAGGCGATCGTCGACGCGCGCCGTGGAAAGCTGTTCACGAAGCTCGCGCGGGCGATCACCGTCGCCGCGAAGGAAGGCGGCGGCGACATCGAGGGCAACCCCGCGCTGAGCCTCGCGGTCCAGAAGGCGAAGGACGCCTCGATGCCCAAGGACAACATCGAGCGCGCGATCGCCAAGGGCACCGGCGAGGGCGCGGACGCCGACGCGCTGGAGGCCGTGATGTACGAGGGCTACGGCCCCGGCGGCGTGGCGCTGTTGGTCGAGGCGCTGACCGACAACCGCAACCGCACCGGCTCGGAGATCCGCCACGCGTTCTCCAAGCACGGCGGCAACCTCGGCGAGCCGGGCTCAGTCGCCTATCTGTTCGACAAGAAGGGCGTCGTCGTGGTCGACGGCGAGCGCTACGGCGAGGACGACCTGATGCCCGCGGTGGACGCCGGCGCCGAGGACATCGTCCTCGACGAGGACGTCTTCGAGGTCCTGTGCGAGCCGTCGGACCTGACCGCGGTGCGCGCCGCGCTGGTCGAGGCGGGGATCGAGGTCACGGACTCGTCGGTGATGCAGCGCCCCAAGACGCTCGTCCCGCTCGACGAGGACGGCGCGGTCAAGCTGATGAAGCTGATCGACACGCTTGAGGACCTCGACGACACCGACGAGATCCACGCGAACTTCGACATCGACGCCGAAGTGCTCGAGCGCGTCGCGGGCTAGCTAGACCCACCTGCTCCGCGTGCGCGCGGCCGCGCCGCGGGCGGCTCACACGCGACCGTAGGCCCGCAGGATCTTCAGGGCCGCGATCGTCACCAGCCCGCTCCACTCGATCTCGATCGCGGGCGTCCAGATCGCCCACGTCACCGGCCAGCCGCCGTCTTCGCGCTGCTGACCTTCCAGGCCGTCCAGGCTGGCTTCGAGCTCCGCGTCGCTGAACCAGCGCCGGGCGAGGCTGTCCGGGTGCTTGGCGTAGTCGTGCGGGTGGTGGATCTCGTTGACCGCGTAGCCCTCCGGCTGCGCGCCGATCAGGCCCTGCGCGCGTACGAGCGCGCCGAGCCGCTCGGCCTCGCGCTCGGCTCGCGGCCGGTCGTCCGCCCAGTCCAGGAACGCGATCGCGGCCTCGACCTCGTACGGGTGCGTGGTCTCGATGCGCTCGATCGCGTCCCAGCAGAACGCCGCCGCGCGATCGCGCCACGGGTGCGCGTAGCCGAGCCGCGTGCAGAGCAGCGCGGTCGCGATCAGCGAGGGGCCGTCGCCGCTCCACCACGGCGCCTGCCGCTCGCGGGCGGGGAGCGCCAGCGGCACGCCGTCGCCGAGTGCGGTCAGGTGGTCCCCGATCCGCGGGTCGGTCGCGCCGATCTCCTCCAGCACCTCGAGCGCCGTCCAGATGTGCGGCGGCTGGCTGGTCGGCCCGCGCCCGTCCGGCTCGAGCGCGTAGCCGTAGCCGCCGTCGGCGGTCTCGTAGGGCCGCAGCGCCGCGGCCACCGGGGCCGCGTCGCCGTCTCCGAACAGGAACGCGAAGCGCCGCTGCTCGAGCACCCGCGCCGTCATCCACACGTGGTCCTGCGCACGTTCGATCATCGCCGTCGACGCTACGCGGCGCGCGCGGCCGCCGCTTGAACGAAACGGACGCGCTCGCCCGCGGGCGCGGGCCGGGACGCGGCGAGCTGCGCCGGCGTGCGGCCCGCGAGCCGCCGGCACTCGCGCGTGAGGTGCGCCTGGTCGGCGTACCCGGCGTCGAGCGCGGCCCGCGCGAGGTCCTCGCCGGCCAGCTCCAGGAAGCGCTGGAAGCGCAGCACGCGCGTGAGCGTCTTCGGCCCGTAGCCGACGGCGTCCGCGAACCGCCGCCGCAGCTGGCGCTCGCTGATGCCGAGGTCGTCCGCGAGCGCGTGGACGCCGGCCGGCCGGACCTCGCGGCCCGGCCGCGCGTCGCCGCGCACCGCGCGGCCCGCGCCGCCGCCACGCGCCTCGCGCCCCGGGTCGCCGCCGCGCGACCACGCGGCGTCACCGCGCACCTCGCCCGCCAGCCGCAGCGCCGCCGCGCGCACCAGCGGGTCCACGCCGCCCCGCCGCGCGCGCACCAGCGCGAGCAGCGCCGGCAACCCGCCCTCGGCGACCCGCTCCTCGTCCACGCGCCAGAGCGCGTCCAGCGGCGCGCTGCAGTCGCGCAGCGCCTCCGCCGGCAGCCCGAGCGACGCGCCCGCCGCGCCGAGCCGGAACCGCACGCCGAACACCGGCGTCCCGGGCGCGACGTGCGCGTCGGCGGGGCGTGTCGCCGGCCCGGCCACGATCAGCCGCCCCGCCCACACGATGTCGGCGCACCCGTCCGGGAAGATCACGCCGCCCGACGCCACGCTCGTCCACACGCACGCGACGTGCGCCGCGAGATCCGGCGGGGGAGCGAGCTCGCGATACACCACCGCCGATTGTCGCAGCGCGAAGCGGGAACATGAGTCGGCGATGCGTTCCGCGGCGCTCATCCTGCTGATGGCGATCGGCTCGGTCGCGATGTGGATCGGCGTCCCGCTCGGCCTGATCTACGGCGCCGCGCAACTGGCGGGTGCGAGCGGACCGTCCGCCGGTCCGTACGTGCTCGTGATCGTCGGCCTGCCGATCGGGATGGCGGTGGTCGGCACCGGTCTCGGCTACCTCGATCGCGTGCACGCGCGGGTGACGGGCCGCGTGGACGCGCCCCACCGCGCGCCCTGGCTGCGCTCGCTGCGGGGCGAGCGGGCGCCCGCGCCCCGCGGCGGCGTGCTCGACCGCGTGATGATCGTGTCCGTCGCGCTCGCGCTGCTGGCGTTCGCGGTCTGGTTCTTCGGCTTCGCGGGCTCGTCGCTACCGAGCGCGTAGCGGCGCCTTCTGGCGCCCGCCGGCGTCGAAGTTCGACGGCGCCAGCCACGCCTCGAACGCGGCCCGCACCGCCGGCCACTCGCCGTCGAGGATCGAGAACCACGCCGTGTCCCGGTTGCGGCCCTTGACGATCAGGTGCTGGCGGAAGACGCCCTCGAACGTGAACCCGAACCGCTCGGCCGCGCGCCGCGAACGGGCGTTGGCGGCGTCGCACTTCCACTCCAGGCGCCGGTACCCGAGGTCGTCGAACGCGTGTCGCGCGAGCAGGTAGATCGCCTCGGTCGCGGCCGGCGTCCGCTGCAGCGGCGCCCCGAACCAGATGTGACCGATCTCGAGGCAGCCGTGGGCGGGCTCGATGCGCATGTAGCTCGCCACGCCGGCCGCGTGCCCGTCCGCCACCAGCGCGAAGAACAGCGGGTCCTCGGACGCCGCCTGGGCGTGCAGGTGCGCGTCGAAGCCGTCGCGATCGAACGGCCCGTACGGCAGGTAGTCCCAGAGCCTGGGGTCGCCCTGAGCGGCGGCGAACAGGTCATCGCCGTGACGGTCCGGATCGAGCGGCTCGAGCCGCACGCGCTCGCCCGTCAGGGGCGCGCGCCGCGGCCGTCCGCGGGCGGGTTGCGGGTGCACGAGCAGGCATGCTGGCAGGAAGGCGTCCGATGCCCCGCGCAGAATCACCTCCGTGCACGTGATCGTCCTCGGCATCGACCCCGGCGTCGCCAACACCGGCTACGGCATCGTCGCGCACGACCGCGGCCGGCTGGTCGCGCTCGACGGCGGGGTCGTGGAGACGCCCGCCGGGCAGGACGCGGGCACGCGCCTGGCGACGATCCACGCCCGCGTCGGTGAGCTGATGGACGGCTACCGACCGGACGCGGTCGCCGTCGAGGACCTGTACTTCGGCGCCAACGCGCGCTCCGCGTTCGCGGTCGGGCAGGCGCGCGGGGTCGTGATCCTGGCCGCCGGCCAGCGGGCGATCGAGTGCGCGTCCTACACGCCGCAGCAGGTCAAGGCCGCGGTCTGCGGCTCGGGCCGGGCGGCCAAGGACCAGGTGCAGCGGATGGTGCAGACGCTGCTCGCGCTGCCGGAGCTGCCGAAGCCCGACCACGCGGCGGACGCGCTCGCGGTCGCCATCTGCCACGCCAACGGCGCGCCGCTGCGCGCCGCCATAGGAGCCGCATGATCGCGCTGCTGTCCGGGGAGGTCGCGGTCCGCCGCGGCGATCACGTCGTCGTCTCCTGCGGCGGGGTCGGCTATCGCCTCGCGGTGTCCGCCGAAACGCTCCGGCACGTGCCCCGTGTAGGCGAATCCACGACTTTGTTCAGCCACCTGATCGTGCGCGACGACGCGCTCCAGCTCTACGGCTTCGCCACCGAGGAGGAGCGGGACCTGTTCCTGCTGCTGCTCGGCGTCCAGGGCGTCGGGCCGAAGATGGCGCTGGCCGTGCTCTCGGGCGGCCCGCCGCGCGAGCTGCTGAGCGCCGTCGCGGCGGGGGACACGGCGCGCCTGCAGGCCGTGCCCGGCATCGGCAAGCGGACCGCGGAGCGGATCGTCGTCGAGCTGCGCGAGAAGGTCGGCGCGCCGACCGAGGAGCCGATCGTGATCACGCGCGCGGACGAGCCGCACGCGCTGGCCCGCGAAGGCCTGCTCGGGCTCGGCTTCTCGGCCGCCGAGATCGACACCCTGCTGCGCAACGCGGCGGGGGACACGCCTGAGGCGCTGATCGCGCACGCGCTCAAGGAGTCGCGCCGGTGATCCGCACGCCGGGAGCCGACCTCGACCGGATCCAGACGCCGTCGCCGCGTGCGGACGACGAGCACGAGGCGCGCCTGCGCCCGCGCCGGCTGGACGAGTTCGTCGGTCAGGAGGCGCTCAAGGCCCAGCTCACGGTCTCGATCCGCGCCGCCTCCGAGCGCGGCGAGGCGCTCGACCACGTCCTGCTGGCCGGCCCGCCGGGACTGGGGAAGACGTCGCTGGCGCGGATCGTCGCGGAGGAGCTGGGGGTGCGCTTCGTACCAACCGCCGGGCCGGCGCTCGAGCGCAAGGCGGAGATCGCCGCGTTCCTGACCGACCTCGAGCCGCACAGCGTGTTCTTCGTGGACGAGATCCACCGGCTCCCGCGTGCGGTCGAGGAGACGTTCTATCCGGCGATGGAGGACGCCCAGCTGCCGATCACGCTCGGCGTCGGCGCCGGCGCGCGCGTGGTCACGCTCGACCTGCCGCCGTTCACGCTGATCGGCGCCACCACCCGCGCCGGCCTGCTGAGCACGCCGCTGCGCGACCGCTTCGGCATCCAGCACCGGCTGGATCTCTACGCGCCGGACGACCTGGCCGCGATCGTCGCCCGCAGCGCGGGCGTCCTCGGCGTGGCCGTCCACCTCGAGGGCGCACGGGCGATCGCCGCCCGTGCGCGCGGCACGCCGCGCGTCGCCAACCGGCTGCTCAAGCGCGTGCGCGACTACGCGCAGGTCCACGGGGACGGGTCGATCGACGCGCCGCTGGCGCTCAGCGCGCTCGACTCGCTGGGCGTCGACGCCGCCGGCCTGGACCGGCTGGACCGGGAGATCCTGGAGGCGATCTGCGTCCGCTTCGGCGGCGGCCCGGTCGGGCTGTCGACGCTCGCGGTCGCCGTCCACGAGGAGTCCGACACGCTGGAGGACGTCTACGAGCCGTACCTGCTGCAGCGCGGCTTCCTGCAGCGCACGCCGCGCGGCCGGATCGCCACGCCGCACGCGTTCGCGCACCTCGGGCTCGAGCCCCCCTCAAGCGGCGAGAGCCTCTTCTAAGCGGATGTCCATAGCCCGCATTTAGCGCGGAAGCTACCCTCACGATCGATGGCGCACCTGTTCATCTGCCCGAACTGCGGCAACCGGTCGACCGCGAACGAGCGGACGTCCGGCTTTCGCAACGTGCCCAAAGGCTGCTCGAAGTGCGGCTTCGGGTTCCTGTTCGAGTTGCTCGACGACTACTACCCGGCGCCCAACGCCGCGTTCTTCGTCTGCGACAAGCAGGGGCGGATCATCGGGTGCGGGCGCGGTTCGCGCGAGCTGACCGGGCTGTCCGACGAGAAAGTCATCGGACGTCCGGTGCGTGACGTGCTCGGCCTGGATTTCCAAGGAGACGAGGATCCGGTCGGCGTCGCACTCGAGTGGGGGGTGCGCCGGCTCGGCAAGCCTGTCACAGTCCATGCCGAAGGGGATCTGCCCGCCAAGGCGGTTGCCGATCTGTTTCCGGCCTACGATGATGACGGCGGGCTGCTGCTCGTCCTCACGCCGTCCAGGTAGGTCAAAGAACTCACGTCCGCCCAGCGGCCGATTCGGTCGCGTCGCCAAAGTACCCTCTCCGCGAGATAAACCCTGTGTCCGAACGCCGCCGCTCACTTTTCGTCCTGCTCATCGTCGTCGCCCTCATCGGCGGCTCCTTGGTCGCCGTGCTCACGAGGGAGACCAAGTTGGGTCTGGACCTCCAGGGCGGCGTCCAGCTCGTCTATCACGCCGAAGGCACCGCGGCCCAGCCGGTCGTGGACGCCGACGCCATGCAGCGGTCCATCGACCTCATGCAGCAGCGCGTCAACGCATTCGGCGTCAACGAGGCCGAGCTCTTCCAGTCCGGCAAGGATCAGATCGAGGTCAACCTGCCGGGCGTCGAGGACGCCCAGGCTGCGGCTGACCAGGTCGGTTCCACCGCCCAGCTGTTCTTCTACGACTGGGAAGCGAACATCCTCAACGACAAGTGCAAGACGGACCCGGACCTCAACGCGAACCAGCGCCAGCCGATCGTCGGCCTGCGCAACGCGGTCCTGCAGGCGTCCAAGTGCACGAACGTCGGCGTCGGCGCGGGCCTGAACCCGCTGGCCGACAACTCGCCGGGCGGCCCGTCGGAAGCGGCGAAGAAGCCGCGCTACTACCTGTTCTCGAAGAACACCAAGAAGCCGCTCAACGACGGGCAGAGCTACGGCTCGCGCGAGGACGCGCTGGACTCGATCAAGCCCGCCGACCGGCCGAACGCCGAAGTCGTCCAGGTCCCGGCCGGCGTGCTCGTGCTGCGCGAGCAGCGCCAGACGTCGGACTCCCCGCCGCCTGACCGCTGGTGGGTCATCCAGGATCGCCCGGGCCTGTCCGGCACGGACATCAAGAACCCGGAGCAGACCGCGGACACGAACCTCGGCAACGAGCCGATCGTGACCTTCAACTTCACCAAGAAGGGCCGCGCGGCCTTCCACGCCATCACGCGCAAGGTCGCCGAGCGCGGCGCCGACAACGCGTTCGGCGGCAACCCGATCGAAACCTCCCAGCACTTCGCGATCGCGCTCGACAACGAGCTCGTGTCCGCGCCGTACATCAACTGGAAGGAGAACCCGGACGGCATCGACGGCGCCACGGGCGCCCAGATCTCCGGGTCGTTCACGATCAAGTCCGCGCAGGACCTGGCGAAGATCCTCAAGATCGGCGCGCTGCCGCTGAAGCTGACCGAGGTCTCGCGCTCGCAGGTCTCGGCGACGCTCGGCAAGCAGGCGCTCGACGAGGGCCTGAAGGCCGGCCTCGCGGGCTTCGCGATCGTCGCGCTCTTCCTGATCATGTACTACCGCGTGCTGGGCGTGATCGCCACGGTCGCGCTGTGCATCTACGCGCTCTACTTCTACGCCCTGGTCAAGCTGATCCCGATCACGCTGACCCTGCCGGGCATCGCGGGCCTGATCCTGACGCTGGGCGTCGCGGCCGACGCGAACATCGTCATCTTCGAACGCGTCAAAGAGGAGGTACGGGCCGGCAGATCGGTCGGCACGGCGATCGTCACGGGCTACCGCAAGGGCCTGACGGCGATCATCGACGCGAACATCGTCACGTTCCTGGTCGCGTTCATCCTCTTCATCATCGCCACCGCGGGCGTCCAGGGCTTCGCCTTCACCCTCGGTCTCGGCGTCATCGTGTCCCTGTTCACCGCGGTGCTCGCCACCCAGGCGATCCTGTACTCGCTGCGCGGCACACGCCTGATCCGCTCCAAGGCGGCGCTCGGCGCGGGCGAGCAGCGGTTCAAGTTCCGGATCGACTACATGGGCAAGGCGAAGTGGTTCTTCTCCTTCTCCGGCGTGATCCTGCTCGTGTGCGCGCTGGCGATGTCGGTCAACAAGATCAACTTCGGCATCGACTTCGACGGCGGCACGCGGATCACCGCGCCGCTCGAGAAGGCCGTGACGGTCGAGCAGGTGCGCGACGCGGTCGGGCCGCTCGGGCTCGGTGACGCGAAGATCCAGACGCTGCTGAACCCGACGGTCGGCCAGCACGTCGTGCAGATCTCGACCAAGGAGCTCCCGAAGGGCGGCTCGAGCGCGGTCACCAAGGTCCTGCAGGACAAGTTCGGGCTATCCGACACGGCCGGCGTCGAGGAGATCGGGCCGAGCTTCGGCCAGAGCGTGGCCAAGTCCGCGCTCTACGCGATCATCGCGTCGCTGCTCGTGATCTCGATCTACATGGCGCTGCGCTTCGAATGGAAGTTCGCGGTGCCGGTCCTGATCGCGGTCATGCACGACATCCTGATCGTGGCCGGTGTCTACGCCTTGGTCGGCCGGGAGGTGACGACGTCGACGGTCGCGGCGCTGCTGACGATTCTCGGCTACTCGCTCTACGACACGATCATCGTGTTCGACCGAATCAGAGAGAACGTGCCACGAATGCCGAGCGCTGCGTTCTCGCAGATCGTCAACCGGTCGCTGTCGGAGGTCATCGTCCGCTCGCTGGCGACGTCCTTCTGCACGCTGCTGCCGGTGCTCGCGCTGATGCTCTTCGGCGGCGAGACGCTCCGCGACTTCGCGTTCGCGCTGCTGATCGGCATCGCGTCCGGCACGTACTCCTCGATCTTCATCGGTACGCCGGTGCTCCAGCACTGGAAGGAGCGCGAGCCCGGGTTCCGTGCCCGCCGCCTGCGCATCATGGACCGCCTCGGCTACGTCCCCGCGTTCGCGACGACGGAGCAGGGCGGGCCGGTCGACGTCCAGCCCAAGGACTCGAGCAAGCGCCGCAGCATCTCGGCGCCGCCCGGCCAGGAGGTCTCGGCGTCCGAGTTCCAGGAGATGGTGCGCGACCTCGGCGTCGAGGAGTCCAAGCCGACGCGCCAGCCGGCCGCGACCGGCGCCGGGCGCCCGGCCGGCGGCCGCCGTGCCCGGGCACGGGCCGAGGCCGCGAGCGGCGGTGGCGGCGGTGGCTCGGCCGCCCCGTCGGACGGCTCGGCGTCGCCGGATGACGGCGGCGACGACGGCAAGGAACGCAAACCCCGCAACCGGCGTCACGGGAGGCCGCGCTGATGGCTCTGCTCGTCTGGACCATGGTCGGCCTGGCCATCTGGCACTTCACCGTCTTCCTGCCGGACAACTTCTACGGCGGGATCGTGGGCGCGTTCTGCGGTGCGCTGCTCGGCTCGATCATCTTCGGGCTGATCGTCAACCTCGGCTCGATTCCGGGGGAACACGACACCGACCTCATGACCGGTGTCGAAGCCATCCCGGGCACGCTGATCGGCCTCGGGATCGTCTGGTGGCTGGGCGTGCGCCAGATCAACGCCGAGGCCCAGCCGGCCTAACGGTCCTGTGACGCGCGGCGCGGGCTTCCCGCGCCGCGCCGCTTCGCCCCTTCGCCTCGCCTGGCGCTCAGCCGCGCTTCGCCGCCCAGACGGCCCAGAGGCGCTCGCCGACGCCGGTCAGCGAGGTTCGCAGGTCGCTCTCGGCGGGCCCGAACGCTTCGGCCCGCGCGAAGTAGGCGCGCACGATCCGCACGCGCCCCGCGTCGTCGGCCGCCGCCCAGCCGCGCACGGCGGGCTCGTCGAAGCCGCCGGTGAACGTGCACACCAGCCGCCCGCCGGGGCGCAGGATCCGCGCCACCTCGGCGAACGTCGCGTCCGGCGCGGTCAGCGCCCCGGTGCACGCCCCGCAGAGCGCGGCGTCGAACGCCGCGTCCCCGAACGGGAGCGGCGCCGACGGATCGCCGGCGAGCGCGACGAGCTCGTCGGGCGGCACGTCGAAGTGCTCCGGCGAGCTGCCGCACAGGTCGAGCACGCGCCCGTCGATGTCGAGGTCGCTGTAGAGATCGCGCAGCGCGGCCTCGTCGGCGGCGCCCGGCGCGGGATGGGCGGGCGCGACGAGGTCGAAGAATCCGGGTGGGAAGTCCACGCTGAGCAGTGTGCCCGGTTCCGTCCTCCCGCGCGCCTAGCCTCCCGGCCACCGTGCACGCTCGCCTGGACATCGCCCCGTACGACTTCGGCGCCGCCGCACGGCTCAGCACCGAGCTCGGCTGCTCGCACGTCCTGGCCCAGGTGCTCGTCCGGCGCGGCCTGGGGGATCCCGGCGCGGCGCGCGCGTTCCTTGCCGCCGAGGACACGCATCCGATCTCGGCCTGGCCGGGGCTCGCGGAGGCGGCGTGGCTGGTGCTGGGGCACGTCGACCGCGGCTCGCGGATCACCGTGCACGGCGACTACGACGTCGACGGCGTGTGCTCGACCGCGATCCTCGTCCGCGCGCTGCGCACGCTCGGCGCCGACGTCGACTGGTTCCTTCCGAGCCGGATCGACGACGGGTACGGGCTCGCACGAGCGACCGTCGAACGGCTCGCCGCCCGCGGCACGGATCTCCTGATCACGGTCGACTGCGCCGTGACCGCGGTCGAGGAGGTCGCGCTGGCCCGCGAGCTCGGGCTCGACGTCCTGGTGACCGACCACCACGCCCCGCGGGCCGACGGCGTCCTGCCGGACGCCCCGCTCGTCCACCCGCGCGTGAACGGCTACCCGTGCGCGGACCTGTGCGCGGCGGGCGTGGCGCACAAGCTCGCCCAGGCGCTGCTCGAAGGCGCGGGGGAGGATCCGGCGCTGGCCGAGGCGGACCTGGACCTGGTCGCGCTGGCCACGGTCGCGGACGTGGTGCCGCTGCAGGGCGAGAACCGGCGGCTCGTGCGCGCCGGCCTGCGCGCGCTGGCGAACACGCGCAAGGTCGGCCTGCGCGCGCTGATGGACGTCGCGCGGGTCGATCCGAGCGGGCTCGACGAGGGCGCGATCGGCTTCCGCCTCGGTCCGCGGCTGAACGCCGCCGGCCGCCTGTACCGGGCGGACGCGGGGCTCGAGCTGCTGCTGACCGAGGACCGCGACCGCGCCCGGGCGGTCGCCGAGGAGCTCGACCGGGTCAACGCCGAGCGGCGCGACGTGGAGACCCGGATCCGCTTCGAGGCCGAGGCGCTGGTCGCCGACCACCCGGAGGGCCGCGCGCTCGTGCTGGCGAGCGACGGCTGGCATCCGGGCGTGATCGGGATCGTGGCGTCGCGGATCGCCGAGCGCCATCACCGCCCGGCGGTCCTGATCGCGCTCGACGGGGAGGAGGGCAGCGGCTCCGGCCGTTCGGTGCGCGCGTTCGACCTGCTCGGCGGCCTGCACGCCAGCGCCGGCCACCTGCTGCGCTACGGCGGTCACCGCGCGGCCGCGGGGGTGACGATCGCCCGCTCGGAGGTCGACGCGTTCCGCGAGGCGTTCCTCGCGCACGCGGACGCGGTGCTGACCGACGAGGATCTCGTGCCGGAGGTGCGGATCGACGCCGTCGCCCAGGGGAGCGGGCTGACGCTGGATCTGGCCGAGGAGCTGCAGCAGCTCGCCCCCTTCGGCATGGGCAACCCGTCCGTCTCCCTGCTCGTCCCGGCGGCCACGCTGTCGGACCCGCGCGGGATCGGCGAGGACCGCCACGTCGCGTTCTCGCTCAACGCGGGCGGCGCGCGGTCGCGCTGCGTCGCGTTCGGCGCCGGCGCCGAGCTGCCGGTCGAGGCGGGCGTGCCCGCCGACGCGGCCGTCCGCCTGGAGATCGACCGCTTCAACGGGTCGATCTCGCCCCGCCTCGTCCTGCGCGACGCCCGCCCGTGCCCGCCGCGGACGATCGACGTCCTCGGCGAGCCCCCGTTCGCCGAGGGCATCGAGCGCGAGCTGGACCGCGACCTCGCCGCCTGGACCGCGGAACGCGGGGCCGCGGGCTTGCCCGGGGACGCGGTCACGGCGCCGCCGTGCGACGGGGCCGCGGCGCTGCCGGGCGATGCCGCCGTGGCGCTGCCGGGCGATGCCGCCGTGGCGCTGTCGGGCGATGCCGCCGTGGCGCTGCCGGGCGATGCTGCCGCGGCGCCGCCGCGCGCCGGCGCGCGGGTCGTCCGCGACCTCCGCGACACCGGCATCGCCGGCCTCCTCGGCGACCTCGTCGCGTCCGGCGAGCCCGTGCTCGCCGTCGCCGCCCACGCACCGCACCGGGCGCGCGCCCTCTCCGCCCGCGTCGGCGGCTTCGCGCTCACGTCCTGGGCCGCCCTGGAGGACGATCCGGCGCTCGCGGCGCCGTTCCCGCACCTGGTCGCGATCGACCCGCCCAGCCGGCCGCTGCTCGACCACCCACTCGGTGAGGGATGGACGCACCTGGCGTGGGGTACGCCTGAACTAGACTTTGCGCTACGGATACACGAATGGGACTTCAACCTGCGCGAGCCGTTGACCGCCGTCTATCGCGCCCTGCGCGCGATGGGGGTGGCGAGCGGTGAGTCCGGCGACGCGCTGCTTCGGGGAGACGGCCCGCAGCCGCGGTCCGCGGCGCTCGCGGGCCGGCTCGTGCGCGTACTCTCCGAGCTGGGCCTGGCCGACCTCGAGCGCGGGACGAGGACCCTCAGCGCCACGCCGCAGCCGCGGCGCACCGCGCTCGAGCGCTCGGACGCGTTCGTGGCCTACCAACGACGGCTCGAGGACGGACGGCGATTCCTGACGACCAGCACACCGAAGCGAGCAGCAGCCTGACCGACGCCGGCGACGGCGCCGCCCGCCTGGACGGCGCGCCCGCGGTCAACGGCGACGCGCCGGTGGACGGCTCGCACGCGGTCGCGATCGCCCAGCACCGCCCGGTGGACCGGACCGAGCACAGCGACGACGGCGCGCTCGCGATCCCGACCGACCTGACCACGCTCGAGCACGAGCTGCTGGCCGACCTGTTCGCGATCGTCTCCGAGCACGCGGACGAGGTCGCCGAGCCGATCGACCGCCAGGCCGTCATGCAGGCGTTCCTGTTCGCCTGCGAGCACCACGCCGACCAGCGCCGCCAGTCCGGCGAGGACTTCATCACCCACCCGGTCGGCGTGGCCAAGATCTGCGCCGGCATGCGGCTGGACACGGAGACGCTGTGCGCCGCGCTGCTGCACGACACGGTCGAGGACACGACCGCGAACCTCGACGAGGTCCGCGAGCAGTTCGGCGACGAGGTCGCCGGCTTGGTCGACGGCGTGACCAAGCTGACCGGGATCACGTTCCAGTCGCGCGACGAGGCCCAGGCCGAGAACTACCGCAAGATGATGGTCGCGATGGCCACGGACATCCGGGTCATCCTGATCAAGCTCGCCGATCGCCTGCACAACATGCGCACGCTGGGCGCGATGCCCAAGCAGAAGCAGATCGAGAAGGCCAAGGAGACCCTCGAGATCTACGCGCCGCTCGCGCACCGGCTCGGCATCCACGCGATCAAGTGGGAGCTGGAGGATCTCGCGTTCGCGACGCTGCATCCGCGCAAGTACCAGGAGATCAAGGGCCTGGTCAACCAGCAGCGAGAAGAGCGCGAGCGCTACGTGGCCAAGGCCGGCGGCTACCTCGCGAAGGAGCTCGAGGCGCTCGGCATCCACTCGGAGATCTCAGGCCGCGCCAAGCACTTCTACTCGATCTACTCGAAGATGACCCGCAAGGGCCGCGAGTTCAACGAGATCTACGACCTCACGGCGATGCGCGTCATCGTCGACAGCGTGAAGGACTGCTACGGCGCCGTCGGCGTCATCCACTCGCTCTGGAAGCCGCTTCCCGGCCGCTTCAAGGACATGGTGGCGATGCCGAAGTTCAACATGTACCAGGCGCTGCACACCACGGTGATCGGGCCCGAGGGGCGGCCGCTGGAGATCCAGATCCGCACGCGCGACATGCACGAGACCGCCGAGTACGGCGTCGCCGCGCACTGGCGCTACAAGGAGGGCACGTCGCAGGCCCGGCTGGACCCGACCGACGCCAAGCTCAAGTGGCTGAAGTCGCTCCTGGACTGGCAGACCGACCCGGAGGACCCGGCGGAGTTCACCGACCAGCTGCGCGGCGAGCTGATCGAGGACGAGGTCTTCGTCTTCACCCCGAAGGGCGAGGTCAAGTCGCTGGCGGCCGGCGCCACGCCGCTGGACTTCGCGTACGAGATCCACACCGACGTCGGCCACCGCTGCGTCGGCGCGCGCGTGAACGGCAAGATCGTCCCGCTGCACTACGAGCTGCAGTCCGGCGACATCGTCGAGATCCTCACGTCCAAGCGCGAGCGCGGCCCGTCGCGGGACTGGCTCGCGCTGGTCAAGACGACCCGCGCGCGCAACAAGATCAAGGCCTGGTTCAAGGCCGAGAGCCGCGACGACAGCGAGCACACGGGCCGCGAGCTGCTCCAGGAGCACCTGAACAAGGCCGGCCTGCCGGCCCAGAAGCTGACCGGCTCGCCGCTGCTGGCCGACGTCATCCGCGAGCTCGGCTTCAAGAAGGCCGACGACTTCTACATCGCGCTCGGCGGCGCGAAGATCTCGCCCAAGGTCGTCGTCAACAAGGTCCTGCAGCGGCTCAAGCAGGGCGAAGCCGGCGTCGAGGAGCCGAGCCCGGGCGAGGACCTGCTGCTCGGCCGCCGCAAGGCGCCCGCGCTGCGCCGCCCGGACGGCAACGCGGCCAAGTTCGGCATCACGGTCGAGGGCGTCGCGGACGTCCCGCTGCGGCTCGCGAAGTGCTGCCGCCCGGTCTCGGGCGACCCGATCGTCGGCTACGTGAGCCTCGGCCGCGGGATCACCATCCACCGCGACGACTGCCCGAACGTCAGCGCCCTGCGCAAGGACCCGGATCGCTTCGTCCCGGTGTCCTGGGACGGCGAGAACGAGACCAGCTTCAAGGTCGAGATCCAGGTCGACGCGTGGGATCGTCACCGCCTGCTCGAGGACCTCAGCCGGACGTTCGCGGAGGCCGGGATCAACATCATCGAGGCGCGTTGCCTGGTCCATCACCCGATGACCCGCAACCGCTTCGTGATCGAGGTGGGGGACACGCAGGCGCTCAAGGCCGCGATCAGCCGCCTGCGCGCGATCGACAGCGTCTTCGACGCCTACCGCGTCATCCCGGCGGGCGGCTGAAGTCCGGGTCGACCCGGACGTGCCACTCGCGCCGCGGCCCGGCCATCACGTTGAGGTAGTACGAGCGGACGCCCGGCACCGCCCCGACCGGGTGGTAGCCGCGCGGGACGAGCACGACGTCGCCGTCGCGCACGGCGTGCACCCGGTCGAGTGACCGGTCGTCGGTGTAGACGCGCTGGATGGCGAACCCGCCCGGCGGATCGAGGCGGTGGTAGTAGGTCTCCTCCAGGAGCGACTCGTGCGGCGGGTCGTCGCGCTCGTGGCGGTGCGGCGGCCAGCTCGACCAGTGCCCGCCGGGCGTCTGGACCTCGGTGACCAGCAGGCGCTCGGCCGCCCGGTCGGGCATCAGGATGTCGTGGATCGTGCGCTCGGTCGCGCCGGTGCCACGCGTCTGCGGGACGATCTCGGCCGCCGGGAGCGCCCGCGCGGCCGCGCCGCGCTCGGCCGGCGCCCAGCACAGGCCGAGCTCCGCCTCCCCGGCCAGCCGCACCGTGGAGCCGGGCGGGAAGTACGCGGCGTCGGGCGCGCCCTCGAACGGCGTCGGCCGCGACCCGAGCGTCCACGGCCCGACCTGCGCGCGTCCGGCGATCACGACGACGCACAGCTCGCGCGCCCCGGTCGTCCGCTCGACCACGTCGTCCGAGCCGAGCTGCAGCGCTTCGAAGCCAACGTACGTCCACCCGGCGGACTCCGGTGTGACGCGGATCATCCGTACCACCGCTGCCGCTCCCGCGCCCGCTCGTACGCCGCCCGCGCGGTGCGCACCGCGGCCTGCGTCGCCACCTCCGCGACCGGCACGTCCCACCACCCGTGGTCCGGGACGCCCTGGCGGCGGTCGGTCTCCACGTAGACGCACGCGGGGCCGGCGGCGCCGCGCAGCTCGTCCAGGGCGGCGCGGAGCGCGTCGAGCGTGTCCGCGCGGATCACCGGCACGCCGAGCGCCGCGACGCTCGCGGCCAGGTCGACCGGCAGCGGCGGCGCCGCCTCGTCGCCGTCCGTGCGGTGGATCGTCCCGAACCCGTCGCCGCCGAGCGAGCGCGACAGCGCGCCGATCGACGCGTAGCCGTGGTTGTCCACCAGCACGATCCGGATCGGCACGCGCTCCTGCACGGCGGTTACCAGCTCGCCTGGCGCGATCAGCCACGACGCGTCGCCGACCAGCGCCCACACGTCGCGCTCCGGCGCGGCCAGCTTGACGCCGATCGCGCCCGGGATCTCGTAGCCCATGCACGAGAACCCGTACTCCACGTGGTAGCCCTTGCCGGCCGGGTCGCGGGCGCGCCAGAGCTTGTGCAGCTCGCCCGGCATCGACCCGGCGGCGTTGACCACGACGCCGGTGGCGCCCGCGGCGTCGTTGACCGCGCCGATCACCGCCGCCTGGCGCAGCGGCCGGTCGGCGGGGCCGGGGGAGACCAGCTCGGCCACTTCCGCCGCCCACGCGCGCGACCGGTCGGCCGCGCGGGCGGTCCAGTCCGCCGGCGCCCGCCACGGCCCCAGCGCCGCCCGCAGCGCGGCGAGCGCCTCGCGCGCGTCGGCTTCGACCGCGACCCCGCCGTGCTTGTGCGCGTCGAGGCTGGTCACGTTCACGTTCACGAACCGCACGCCCGGGTCCTGGAACGCGCTCTTGGACGCGGTCGTGAAGTCGCTCCAGCGCGTGCCGACGCCGATCACCACGTCCGCCTCGGCCGCCAGCTCGTTCGCGGCGGCGGTGCCGGTCGCGCCGACCGCACCGAGCGCCAGCGGATCGTCGGAGAGCAGCGCACCCCGCCCCGCCTGCGTCTCGCAGACCGGGATCCCGCATTCGGACGACAGCGTGCGCAGCTCGCCCAGCGCGCCGCTGTAGATCGCGCCGCCGCCGGCCACGATCAGCGGCCGCCGGGCGCCGGCCACCAGCGCGGCCGTCCGCGCCACCGCGCCCGGCGCCGGCGGGCGCCGCCAGACCGTCCACACGCGCTCGGCCAGCCACGCGTCCGGGACGTCGAACGCCTCGGTCTGCACGTCCTCCGGCAGCGCGATCGTCACCGCGCCGGTCTCGGCCGGGTCGGTCAGCACGCGCATCGCCTCCGGCAGCGCGCCGAGCAGCTGCTCGGGCCGGGTGATCCGGTCGAAGAAGCGCGAAACCGGCTTGAACGCGTCGTTGGCGGTCAGGATCGCGTCGTGCGGGGCCTCGATCTGCTGCAGCACCGGGTGCGGCGCCCGCGAAGCGAACGTGTCGCCCGGCAGCAGCAGGACCGGCAGCCGGTTGACGGTCGCCACCGCCGCGCCGGTGACCATGTTGGTCGCGCCGGGGCCGACCGAGGACGTGCAGGCCCAGGCCGCGAGCCGGT
Source organism: Solirubrobacter sp. (assembly GCA_035555675.1). Classification (GTDB taxonomy): domain Bacteria; phylum Actinomycetota; class Thermoleophilia; order Solirubrobacterales; family Solirubrobacteraceae; genus Solirubrobacter. Next base: position 37,916 of record DATMGH010000011.1, read on the forward strand.
TGCGCTGGCGCGCGTACGCGGTGGCGACGTGCACCATCGACTGCTCGTTGCGCGCGGGGACGTAGCGCAGGCCGCTCTCGCTC
>DATMGH010000012.1:0-4140 GCA_035555675.1 Solirubrobacter sp.
CGACGTCGAAGCCGCCGGAACGGAAACCGTCCGAGGTCGGGGCGTACAGCGCGAAGTGGTTGCCACGGCGGGCCCAGCTGATCGACTCGGAGCCCTTTCCCTCGTTGATCTTGAACGGCATCGACTTGGGATCGGGGTAGACGCGGCGGATCGGGGCAACCATGTCGAGGAGGAACCGCTCGCGGCCCTTCTGACCGCCGCCCACCATGGTGACGGTCCAGCCCATGACGTAGTCCTCGCGCTCCTGGCCACGCCCGAGGAGGACGCATTGGATGCTCGTTGTCTTCGTGGTCCGTCGCGGCTCAAGCACGGCGTTCAGCAAGTGCCCCGCGCCGAGCTCGTCGGCGATGACGAGTTGGATCGGGGTGGGTCCTCTCTGTCCGTCACCGGCTCGGACCCGCTGGTCAAGGCGCAGGAGCCGAGCACCCTCGAGGAACTCAGCGCGGCCCTGGTCTGTCGTGACGAGATCGGTCACGCGCAGCGGCTCAGGGATGCGGGAGCGCCACTCGAGCCAGACCGATTCGTGCTGGAGGTCGGCGAGCGAGGGCTGCACGCCGGAGCGGGCCGAGGTGATGATCTTCGTCACGGTGCTGGCGCGGCCGCGCGGCGCAGGTTTGGTGGTCATTGTCCTGTCATTTCAGGGGGAGGAAGGGCTGAAGAGCCTTCGGCGGGGGTGACACTTTCCGAAGAAAAAAAGCTGGTCATAGCAGCATCCCGTCGAGCACGCGGGCGACTGCGCCGGACCCGTTGAACAGGTCGGTCATGGTGTCGGTCGATGGGTCGTAGCCGAGGACCTCGCAGATCCAGAGGGTCCAGTCGCGGGGCTTAGCACCGGCGAAACCTGCGCGCGGCGTCGACGCGGTGAGCGTGTTGCGCACGCGCCGACCGCGCTGCTCGTCGACGCTGCGCCGGGTGGTCGGGACGTAGGCGATGACGGGTTCCCACATCGAGAGCACTCGTCGACGCGACGGGAGTGCGTTGGGCTTGTGCCAGGACAGCAGCATCACGTCGGCGGGCAGGCTCGGCATGCGCATGTAGGCGGGTAGCGAGTCGACGTCGAGGGCGATGGCCCAGCCGTCGTAGTTGGCGACGAGCTCGGCGATCAGTGCGTCGTGTCGGGCGGCGTCGTCCCACTCGGCAGCGCGAGGGTGGGAGTCGGCGCGAGGGTGGGAGTCGGCGCGACGTAGATTCTTGCCGAGCCCCCTCCCGGTGCCGTACCAGCGGTCTGACTTGCCGAGGTAGGGCGGGTCCGCGATCGCAAGCCTCACCATCCGAGGAGTCCTGTCGTGCTCGACCGCACGGCGGCTTGTCGGGCCTGGCCCATGCGCCCGCCGGCGGCGCGGTTGCCCTGGCATCGGCCGGTCTTGTACCGGTGCTCGGGCGCGAGGTTCGACAGAGCGTGCCCGCCTTGCGGGTCGCGGTGACCGACGTCGTACGTCTGCTCGGGGTCGATCTCGCGTCCGCAGCGCCAGCATTCGACCTCGCGGCCCGACCGGCGGGCGGCGGCGACCTGTTGCCGGATGATGCGGGCGTTCTTCCGGTACTCCGGGTCCTGGTGCTTGCGGGTCATCGCTGGGCCGATGTGAGGTGCCAGCCGTGGCAGCGGTCGCAGGCGTAGGCGCGGATGGGTTTCTTGTCGCTCTCGCGGTTCTCGCGGCGGCGGATGGTGCGCAGCGCGGCGCGGGCTTGGGCGCCGGATGCGAATCGCTTCTTGCCGCAGGTGTGGACGCTCACGCCTCGCCCCAGCGCAACGGGCCGATCTGGTGCTGGCCGTCGTGATCGGCGGGCAGCTCGCAGAGGCGTGCGTGGCCGCACACGGCTGCGATGTGCGTGAGGTCGTCGCTCGTGAGTGGTCGGCCGAGAGGTCCGGCGTCGACGAGTGCCAGAGCCTCGTCGATCTGCGCCTCGATGGTGGGCTCCTCGACTGCTCTGAACTTGGCCCAGACTCGCTCGCTCATCGTGATCCTCCTCCGAGGCTGTATCGGTTGGGCGCGCACTCGGCGCGGTGGGTGGCGTAGTCGTCCTCGATGCGGATCTCCACGAGCGGGAAGATCAGACCGCAGGCGCTGCACTGGCCGTAGATCGTGGCGCTCATGACGCGACCGCCTCGGCCGCGTAGTCGCCCTTCGCGCAGATCGGGACGCCGCCGCCCGTGACGTCGACCAGCGGGTGCCCGAAGGCGCACACGTCGACCTCGCGCGCGCGTGCTGTACCCAGCTGGGGAAGTGATTCAGATTTGTAGGGTGGTTCTAAGGATGGTTCGGTGGGCGCTACCGCCCCTACCCCCCTGGGCGCTACCGCCCCTACCCCCTGGGCGCTACGGCCCTCCCCTGGCGCTACCGCCCCTGGCTCATCCGGCGAGTTATCCACAGGCTCGTCGGTGGCTTCGATCGCATCCGCAGCTGCCCGTCGACCGACGTCCTGGAAGCGCGGTCGACGGCCTGCGCGAGTGTCGCGGTGCTGGGACGAATGGTCGCAGAACGGCGGGCAGATCAGGTTGATGACGTAGAGGTTCGGGCGAGCGTAGTCGGGCGTCTGAGCGCGCCCACCGGCCCCCGTGACGACCTTGAGCTCTCCGAGCTCAACGAGACGCTCAACGGCCCGTCGCGCGTTGCGGATATCGACGTTCGCGAACGCAGCGAGGCGCGCGTAGGACGGCCACGAGCCGCCCTCGCCGTCGTGATCGGCGATCGCGAGCATGACGAGCCTCGCAGTCCCGGTCGCCTTAGAGTGCGCCCACACGAGCGCTTGCGCGGCGTTACTCATGGCGCGCCGTACCGGATCGCGAGGCCCGCGCCGAGCGCAATGCCGGCGTAGACCGCTACGACGATGATGATCGCCCAGGCAGCACGCGAGCTCAGACCACCCGGCGGGGTGTAGGTCGTACGTCGAGATTTGGACATGCCGCCAGCGTTTCGGCGCGACACTCACAATCATGGATTGATCGCGGCGTGTCGAGATATCGACGCTCGGTGCTAATCTCGGCGCATGACCGTAATCAACGACACCGGGCTCAGTTTGGCGAAGCGCCTACGCACCGCGCGCCTCCTCGCGGAGCTCGAGCAGGCGGACGTTGCTCGAGCGCTCGGCGTCGGCCGATCGACCATCTCGAACTGGGAGACGGGCGTCAGCGAGCCGCCGGCGTCCGCCTTCGTGGGCTGGGCGCGCGTCACAGGTCAACCGCTGGAATGGTTCGCCGATGGTGTGGAGTACACCCCCCGGGACTTGAACCCGGAACCCACTGATTAAGAGTCAGTTGCTCTGCCAATTGAGCTAGAGGTGCGCGGTCGGAAGCGACCGACCGAGGAGCAAGACTACCATGTCAGGGAGCGGCGCGCGCGCCCCAGGACTGACCCGAGGAGCCCCGTGACCGACCCTTCACCGCTGCCGAGCCGACTTGCCCAGGGTGACCGGGCGCCGGCGTTCTCCCTCCGCGATCAGGACGGAGAGACGGTGCGACTGGCCGATTACCGCGGCCAGCGGGTGGTGCTCTACTTCTACCCCGCGGCGCTCACGCCGGGGTGCTCGAAGCAGGCGTGCGACTTCCGCGACAGCATCCAGGCGCTCGCCGCTTCGGGCGTCGTCGTGCTCGGCGTCTCCCCCGACGAGCCGGAGCGGCTCGCGCGATTCCGCGAGCGCGACGGGCTCAACTTCCCGCTGCTGTCCGACGCCGACCACAAGGTCATGCGCCGCTACGGGACGTGGGGTCCGAAGCTCCTGTACGGGCGCACCTTTGAGGGCGTCATCCGCTCGACGTTCGTCATCGACGCGAAGGGGCGCATCGAGCATGCGCTCTACAACGTGCGGGCGACGGGGCACGTCGCGCGACTGCGCAAGTTGCTCGGGCTCTGATCGTCCGGCTCGCCGCGCTCAGGGGGCCGGGTCGGCCCGGCTCGCTGCGTCGCGCTCGGCGAACACGGCGGTGACCGACTTCGTGAACAACAGCCAGATCGCGAGTCCCGCGGGCACCAGCAGCAGCCAGCCGATCCACGTCGGACCGAGCAGCCCCTGGAACGCGCCGATCGCGCACGCGACCTGCAGGATCTGCCACAGCACGACCCCGCCGCGCACGCGAGCCCACCTGCGGACGAGCCCGATCGCGAGCACGAGGACGCCGAGCGCGAAGAGCGCCGTCGTGAC
>DATMGH010000013.1:0-6693 GCA_035555675.1 Solirubrobacter sp.
CTGCGGGAGACCTGGGCCGAGCGCCGCTAGGCGACGCTCGGCTGTTCCTCGCTGGTCGTGCGCGGGACCGGCACGCCGGCGGCCGTGTAGGCGTCGTCCATGTCGAGCGTCTCCTCTTCGAGCAGGCGCTCGGTCAGGCTGTCGAGCTTGTCGCGGTTCTCGTTGAGCAGGCGCGTGACCGCGTGGTAGGCCTCGTCGACGATCCGCCGCACCTCGCGGTCGATCAGCTCCTGCGTGGCCTCCGAGACCTCCGAGACGCCCGGGAGCAGCGGGCCCTGGGCCTCGCTCGGGATCACCGCGATCGGCCCGATCTCCGGGCTCATCCCCCACCGCCCGACCATCTGGCGCGCGATCCCGGTCAGCTGCTGGATGTCGGACTCCGCGCCGGCGCTGACCGAGTCGTAGACGAGCTCCTCGGCGATCCGCCCGCCGAGCGCCACCTTGATCCTCCCCGTGAGGTACTCGAGGTCGTAGTTGGTGCGCTCGGCGTCCGGGCTGGAGATCGTCACGCCGAGCGACATCGTGCGCGGGATGATCGAGACCTTGCGCACCGGGTCGGCGCCCGGTGTGAGCATGCCGACGATCGCGTGCCCCGCCTCGTGGTAGGCGGTGCGGCGCTTCTCCGTGGCCGAGAGGACGATCCCGCGCGGCGCGCCGAGCACGATCTTCTCGAGGCTGTCCGTGAAGTCGATCCGCTGGACCGTGGTGTGGTTGCGCCGGGCGGCGAGCAGCGCGGCCTCGTTGGCGAGGTTCGCGATGTCCGCGCCGACCATGCCGGGCGTGATCGCCGCGATGTCGTCGAGGTCGACGTCGCTGGCGAGCGGCAGCGAGCGCGTGTGGACGGCGAGGATCTTCCGCCGCCCCTCCTTGTCCGGCGCCGGGACGGTCACGCGGCGGTCGAACCGGCCGGGGCGCAGCAGCGCGGCGTCGAGCACCTCCGGGCGGTTGGTCGCGCCGAGCACGATCACCGTGTCGCTCTGCTCGAACCCGTCCATCTCGGTCAGGATCTGGTTGAGCGTCTGCTCGCGCTCGTCGTTGCCGCCGCTGAACGGGTTGCTGCCGCCGGCGCGGCTGCGGCCGATCGCGTCGAGCTCGTCGATGAAGATGATCGCGGGCGCGGCCTCCTTGGCCTGCTTGAACAGGTCACGCACGCGCGAGGCGCCGATGCCGACGATCGCCTCGACGAACTCGGACGCGCTGATCGAGAAGAACGGGACGCCCGCTTCACCCGCCACCGCGCGCGCGAGCAGCGTCTTGCCCGTGCCCGGGCGGCCCGCCAGCAGCACACCGCGCGGGATCCGGCCGCCGAGCTTGCGGTACTTGTCCGGGTTCTTGAGGAAGTCGACGACCTCGGTCAGCTCCCCCTTGGCCTCGTCGATCCCCGCCACGTCGTTGAACGTCACCCGCGTGTCGGTGCCCTCCACGCGTCGCGCGCGTGAGCGGCCGAAGGCGCCGATCGCCCCCATCTGCCCGCCCGCCGCGCGCCGGCTCAACCAGACGAACAGGACGACGAGCAGGATCACCGGGCCGAAGCCGAGGATCAGGTTGGTCAGGAACCCGCGGCCGTCGTTGATCGGCTCAGCCGTGATCTCGACGTCCTTGTTGGCGAGTAGTTGGTTGAGCTCCGAGGGAGCCGAGAGCACGAACGACGGGATCTCGGTCTCGAAGTTCTTGACCGCGTCCGCCTTGTCGTTCGGGTAGCGGACGTCCTTCTTGAAGACGCCCTCCATGCTCGAGCCCTGCGTCTTGATCTTGTCGACGTTGCCGGCCTCGACCTGCTCCACGAAGCCGGGCGCGCCGGTCGGCGAGGTGTACGGGATCGTCACGCTGCTCGCCTTGCCGGGAGCGAACAGGGCCACGCTCAGATAATTGATCGCCAGCAGGCTGAGGACGATGATCCAGAACAGCCGTCCGCCGGGCATCCGCGGCATCCGCGACGGGCTCGGCGAGTTGCCGTTGCGCTGCGACGGCGGCTTGCCGCCGTCATTCGGGCGAGGCAACGGGGTGCGAGGGCGCCGCTCGGTCGGGGAGTCCGCCATGCATTGACTCTAACCGGTGCCTCGTGCGTCGCTATACTCGGCGCCTCGCGCGGATGTAGCTCAGTTGGCTAGAGCGTCTGCTTGCCATGCAGAAGGTCGAGGGTTCGAGTCCCTTCATCCGCTTCCCGGTCTTTCCCTAGAAATGACCCGGTTCTCAGGCCACGAGCCCGTCGCCGTCGGTGACGCTCGTGGCCTTTTCTTTGGCTCGATGCAGATTCGATGCGGAAACCCCCGCATCCCGGGCCGGTCTCTACGGCACCTCAACGAGTCGAAGACCCGGGAGTTCTCCATAGTGCTTGCGATTCCCGGTCAATAGCGGGACCTGGTACTCCAGCGCCGTAGCAGCGATCCAGCGGTCGACGAGCTGCGCGTCGCCATGAAGGGGATGACCGAGCCGTTTCGCGAGCGCTCGTACGCGCGCATAGCTGCGGACGACTCCCTCCGTCACCTCGAGAATGACGATGCTCGCAAACACCTGCTCGAGAGCCGCCAATCGCCGCTCGCCCCAGCCGCGCATTTCGGCACCGGCAAGCACCTCAGCCTGCGAAAACGCGCTAAGCAGCATCTCGCGGCCGGCAACTGCGGCGTCGTAACGCTGCGCATCCCGGCCGTTGAGGAACAGCACCGAAAAGACGTCCGTGTCGAGAAGAACCGAGTCATCCGACTCGATGCCACTGGCTGCCGTCACGATCTGGCGCCGATGAGCCGAAGGAACTCCTCAAGCTCGTCGTCGCTTGCCGCGACCTGCGGGAAGTCTGCCGCGCCGCGTAGCGCACCACGAACCTTGCCCTGCTTTGCCGCGAGTTGCTCGATCGTCAGCGCTTCCGGCAAGCGGCGGATGGCTGGACGCTCCACCGCCGCGAGCACGACCGTCTGCCCAGGCTCGACTCCCAACCGCGCAGCTTCCACCGCCGACACATGGATCTCACCATGCTCGTCAACCGTCGTCCGCAACGTATTCGAAGGAACGCTCACGCAGGGAATGGTACGCCGCCGCGACTCGAAAGCCATTGATCAGGGGCGACGAACTCCGTGGGATGCCTGAGGGTGACCACGCGGGAGTAACCAGTGCCCCGGATTCTGCCGAGGGCCTGCTGAGAGCCCGGAGGCCGCTTTACGCTTCGCCTCATGGCCATCTACACGTTTCTAGCTGGGCTTGCCCGAGGAGCCGGAAGATGGCGATCTTCAGTGGCTTGAGGCCGCTGGCTTCGTGGCCTTCGACTCGTTCGAGCCCGGTCTGCTCTTCGGCGTCCAGAAGGAGATCTCAGACGACAGGGCGCTCGCCGAGCCTGACGCGTTCTTGCGGTACTTCTCCGAAGAGAAGGACGGCACCTTGGAGCGCGTCGAGTCCTAGAACGATAAAAGCCGCCAGACCTTCCTTCCCCGAGCTGCGGGAGGGCCTGACGGCTGTCGAGTTTTCTGAGGCTCGCAGCTGCTGGCGTTGTCGGCGCGCTCGCCGCGCGATCAGAACCGGTTTGCTCTTCCTCGCGCTCGAGCAGTCCGGCAATGTGCTCGGCCTGCTGGCGATTCTCCGCGAGTAGCCGGTCAATCTGCTGCGTCTGCGCGGCATCCCGCTCGAGTACGCGTACCTGATGGTTTCTCCAACGCTTCGCGATGACACGCCTCGGCCTCCGCGCGAGCCCTTGTCGTGGCCGGCAGGGAGCCACGGCATGCCGAAGACGCGCACGAAACGCTCGGCGACGCGGCCCTAGCGATCCGACCCGTAGGTGTATTGCGGAGGCCGTTGGTGGCGACGCCGCGGCGCTTCGAGCGAGCCTCATCGCTCCCAACGCATCGTCGTGGACGATTCGAGGGCCGAACCGCCCCGCACGACCGGAAGTCCGCTGACCCCGGTCGCGCCGGCGGTCAGCTAGCGAAACCGCAGCTTGCGCGTCTTGCGCTTCTGGTTGCGGCGGTGGCGAATCTGCTTCTTGGTCAGCCTGGGGGCAGACATGGCGTCCTCCTGCGTTGGCAGTCGGACGGAGAGCTGAACCAGCCACTGGGTCGCGAGGCGAGTGCACGGGGACAGCCTCCGTCAACACTTCACAGAGGCCATCAGCGACCCGCGCCGCGGTTGAAGCGAGCCCCATCGCTCGTAACAATCATAGCGCCGGTGGCGTACTCGTCTGGACGTTGACGTCTCGTGCGGGTATCGCCACTCGGGGGCATCGATCCGCGGTATCGAGCCTCCCGCTAGGGCGACGGAAGCAGCAGCAACGTGCGTGCGCGCCGAACGATGAGTTGGGCGCCGATTGACCGCGCCAGCCACGCTGCGACGCCAGAGCGACCGTGCGTGACCACGATGGTGACATCGGCGGCGTCCGGCGACGTCCTGATGCCGCGCCTCGACGGTGTGCACTTCGACCGCCATCCCGCGCGCCGCGCAGCGCCGACGGTGTCTCTCCAGGTACGCCATTACGTCACCCGCCGAGGTGTGGTGCGGCTCGCCGCGGACGGCGTCTTCGACCGGCACCAGGATGCGACCGCCCCGGCGAGCAGGTAGACGTTCAGCGCGCTGACCACGATCGCGATCGACTAGACCACGATCCGCAGCGGGCGCGTATTGCGGGCCGCGTCCATGATGTCTGCGTGCCAACCGCGGACGCCGAAAGGCCTGACGCGAGCGGGGAGATCCCGAAGATCGCGCGCGCCGAGGACCCCCGGGCACGGGAGCGAGCGTGCGGTACGCCTGCGGAATGCTGACGCCCGCACGCGCGCGTAGCTACTCCGTGACCTCGAGGATGATCATGCTCCCAAACACTTGCTCGAGCGTTGCCAACCGCCGCTCACCCCAGTCGCGCATCTCGGGCACGGACGTCTTCTCCGTGTGGCTCCTCAAAGGCCGTGATGCGCAGGTAAGCGGCGGACAGCCGGACGCTCCACCGCCGCGAGCACGACCTTTGCCCATGTCGGTCTGTTTCGCACGCCCGCCGCTTCCGCCCCGCGAGGCGGAGGCCTTCGGCGACCACGATCGCCCACGGCCGCGCCGGATGGTCCTTGCCGAGAGCTTCTGATCTTGCGAAAAGGCTCAATGACGGCAGACGCGCCGTGACTATCTCTTGACGACCTTCACGGTCACGATGGCCTTGCTCGGGGCGTGATCGCTGTCGCCTCGGTAGCGGGCCACGATCTGAAAGGACCCGGGCTGACTGGTGACGGTGTTGGTCCCATTCCACTTGAACTTGCCGTCCTGGCCGATCGGCAACACGATCCCGCCCGCGTTCCGACCGTGGACCTTCAGGGTGATCCTGACCTCGCCGGACGTCACTCCGCCGGAGATCGCGCCTTTGAGCTTGAAGAGCCTGTTCACCTTTACGCTCTTCGGCGCGTCGAGCGTTATCTCAGTTGGTATCCGGGCGGCGGCAACGGCGGCTGACGGGACGAAGAGAGCCGCTGGCGACACGCCTAGCAGGTACACGATCAAGACAACGAGTACTGGTCGCTGCGCAGGCATCGGCAGGACCCTATCGACAAGCCTGACCGCACAAGACCGCACACGCGTCCAATCGGAGTCTCCACGTCATCGGCGGATGGCGGGGAACAGCTCCGGCGCACATCGTTTCGCATACGCGGAAAGGTCTGAGGTCCACGCGAAGGGCAGTCGCCCTAGGTCCGACGGGTAGTCGGCGAGACGACACGTCGGCGGGTCGCCGCTTGCGCGCGACCGTGATCTCGGCGACCTGCCGCGTGGCTGCGTGAGTTGACCAACTCGACACACGCGGTCTGACGCGGTTAGAGTCGCCGCTCAGGTCGGAGCACGCGAACCCACGGACGAAGGGCGCGACGGTGACAGGCTGGAGATCGTGGCTGGTGGCCGGTTGCGCGGCGGCGATGCTGTTCACGCTCGAACGAGCGGACCTCGCGCTCGGCCGGGTGCCGTTCACGGCGGAGCGGTCACGGCAGCTGATCGCGCCCAGCGCGCACGTCTGGCAGTTCGACGCGGCCACGGGCGCTGGCGGCGCCACGCTGCTCGCCTGGACGGAAGGCACTACGTCCGAGAATCCGCGCAACCACGCGTACGTGCAGCGCTTCGACACCGCCGGCGGGCCGATCGGCGTGCCGGTTCAACTCGACGTCGTGGTCCCGCTGGTCGACGGGTATGAGACCCGTGGAGGGCCGCGGGAGGTCTACGTCGCCTACAGTCCGGGAAGCCGCTCGTGGCTGGTGGCTGTGCAGTGGGACTTCTGCGCTCCAGCACGATGCGTGCTGCCGGTGTACGTCTATCAGGTCAACGCCGACGGCGCGCTCGTCGGCGATGGCCGGAAGGTAGCCGGCGATGCGGAGGCGGTGACCGTGGCCTTCGCGTGCGCGAGCGCGAGTTGTGCGCTCGTGTCGTCCAACTACGGACGTTCGACGCTTGATGTCGTCGCGCTCTCTGCTGACGGTGCCCCGCTTGGACCGGCGCATCGGCTTGCGTCCACCGCGAACTCGAACGACCACTATTCCGCGAGGATCGTCGGGACCGGCTCCGGGTTCCTGGCCGGATACACCTACGGAAACGCCGGCAACGCGTAGAGCAATTGTCAAGAGTTGTGGATGGTTGCCTGACGAATCTGGTTAGGCGGCGACCTTCTCGAGGGTGTTCGGGTGCTCGTCGGGGACCCGGATCCCGTCCTTGAACTTGATGCCGGCGAGCACGTCGGCGACGAGCTCG
>DATMGH010000014.1:0-37834 GCA_035555675.1 Solirubrobacter sp.
CAAATGGCAACGCTCGCGCACCTGGAGCGCGCCACGAGCCGCGCTGAAGATCCACTTCGGAGACCGCTACCCCGGCTAGACGCCACCACTACCAACCACCAGTCACGACGCCCCTACACACAGTTCGTCGGACAGCCTCGCGCTGCCACGCGCAGCCGAGGACCTTCGCGATCGCGGCCTTCAGGCCGGCGTGTGCGTCGCTGATGGCGAGCTGGACGCCGACCAGGCCGCGCTTGACCAGCCCACGCAGGAACTCGGTCCAGAACGCCTCGGTCTCGGCCTCGCCGACATCGATGGACAGGATCTCGCGCCGGCCGGTCTCATGGACGCCATGGGCGATCACCAGCGCCTTGTTCACGACGCGGCCGCCGTCTCTGACCTTTTCCATCTTGGCGTCCAGGAACACGTACGGATAGCGCGCTTCTAACGGGCGCGTCCGAAACGCCTCGACGTGCTCATCCAACGCGGCGCAGATGCGGCTGACCTCGCTCTTGCTGATGCGCAGCCCGAGGCTCTCGACGAGCTGATCGACCCGCCGCGTCGAGACGCCACACACGTAGGCCTGCTGGACCACCGCCAGCAGCGCCTGCTCCGAGCGCCTCCTCGGCTCAAGGAAACTCGGGAAATAGCTGCCTTGGCGGAGTTTGGGGATCTGCAGCTCGACCTCCCCGGCCCTGGTGTCCCAGCGGCGCTGGCGATACCCGTTGCGCTGCGTCGCGCGGTCATCGGGCCGGCGTTCCCCGAGCCCGGCGCCGATGAGCTCGGAGACCTCGAACTCCATCATCTCCGCCGCGACGGCCTTGACCGCCTCGCGGATCACGTCAGCGTGCTCATCGAGCAGCACCTTCTTGACGACCTCCTCGATCGTCATCCTGTCAGCACCGGCCATCGCTGGCGCCTCCTTTCGATAGTCGAACCTTGAGAAGTCCGACGATCATCGACGCCGCGGTGGCCGGAACTACTTCACTGCAGTTCCGTCCGCCCCGCTCCTACACCAACCCTAGGGACGTGACCCAAGCGCGCCGCGGAGAGCGAGTCGTTCGCCCGGCGCCGCGAGCGCGCCGCGGAGCGCGCGCGGCGCGGCGAGCGGTCGCTGTTCCGCCGCCCGCGCCAGAAAGTGACCACTCGCCGCGCACCGACGGCCTCGCGTCGCCCACCCGGCGCCGGCGCCGCGGCCCGCGCTCGCGGACGACGGGCGCGGACTGGCGGAGCGTTCCCCTCACCCGCCGCCGTTCGCCGGGGCCCAGAAGCGCGCCGCGGAGAGCGCGCCGTTCGCCCGGCGCCGCAAGCGCGGCGCGGCGAGCGGTCGCGTTTGCGCCGCCCGCGCCAGAAAGTGACCACTCGCCGCGCACCGACAGCCTCGCGTCGCCCGCCCCGCCGCGCGCCCGCCCCGCGCCGCGCCGAGCCGCGCCGCAGCGCGCGCTACGCGACGGCGCGGAGGCGGCGCAGCGGCTTGGCGCGCAGCGAGCGGACGACGGACTGGACGACCGCCTCGGACTCGTCGCGCCGGCCGTCGGTCACCGCGCCGACGATGCCGCGCTTGCGGGCCAGCACCTCGGCCATCGACTCGTCGATCGTGTCCGCCGCCAGCAGGTACCAGGCGGTGACCGCGTCACGCTGGCCGATGCGGTGGCAGCGGTCCTCGGCCTGGTCGTGCATCGCCGGGCTCCACTCCAGGTCCAGGAACACGACGTTGGACGCGCGCGTCAACGTGATCCCCTGCCCGGCGACCCGCGTCGAGCAGACGATCAGCTGGGGACCGGCCGGATCCTGGAACGCCTGCACCGCGCGATCGCGCTCGTCGGCCCGGTCGGCGCCGACGACGTGCAACGCGTCCGGGAACCGCGCCACGACCTGCTCCTGAATCTCCCGGTGCGACGCGAACAGCACCAGCGGCTCCTCGGACGCCAGGAAGTCGTCGATCCAGGCCAGTGCCGGCCCGAGCTTCCCGCGCGCGGCCAGCCGCCGCAACGTATTCAACTGCGCGAGCCGCTCGGCGCGCAGCGTCGCCTGCACCTTCGCCTCCAGCTCGGACAGCTCCAGCGGCTGCTCCTGCAGCCACGCGACGACGTCGCGCTCGGCCAGCCGGTACTCGCGCTGGTTCTCCAGCGCCACCGGCACGACCACCTGCCGCTTCTCCGGCAGCTGCGGCAGCACGTCCTTCTTCAACCGCCGCACGAAGCACGTGCGGCGCAGGTGCCAGTGGATGCGCTCCTCCGCGCCCGCCCCCTGGAAGCGCCGCTTGAACCGCGCGCCCGACCCGAACTCCTCCAACCGCCCCAGGATCCGCAGCTGCGAGATCAGCTCGTCCGGGTGGTTCATCACCGGCGTCCCGGTCAAGCAGAGCTTCAGCGCATCAGAAGGAAGCTGCTCGGCCAGCTTGCGCACCGCTCGCGTCCGCTTGGCGGCGGGGTTCTTGACGTAGTGCGACTCGTCCAGCACGAGCGCCCGCGGCCGCGCGATCGCCAGCCGCTCGCGGTGCGCGTGCACGATCTCGTAGTTCAGCACCGTGATGTCCGCCCGCGGGATCGCCTTGCCGGTGCCCACCACCACGTGCAGCGACCGGTGCGGCAGCCAGTGCTCGATCTCGCGCTGCCAGTTGAGCTTCAGCGACGCCGGGCAGATCACGACCGCCGGGAACGCGTCGTCCTCCTCCAGCACCGCGAGCGCTTCGACCGTCTTCCCCAGCCCCTGCTCGTCGGCGATGAACAGCCGCCGCGACTGGAGTGCGTACGCCACCCCCGCCCGCTGGAACGGCCGCAGCGCGCCCCCGAGCCGCGCTTCGCACGCCAGCTCGGCCCCGGTCCCGGCGCGCGAGCGCCGGACCGCGTCGATCGCCTGGTCGTGCTCGCTCCGCAGCCGCTCCAGCGCCGAGCGGGCGTTGTCGCCCACGTCGATCCCGTGCAGGCGGATGAAGTGCTCGAGCGGCTCCAGCAGGTACGGGTCGATCGGCACGGTGCGCCCGTGCGCCTCGGCGGCCGGCAGCTCGCAGAACGCCGCGACCGTGTCCGGATCCCAGTTGACCTCGAGCTTGAAGCGCGCCTCGCCGTAGCTCTCGACCAGCATCAGCGTCGCCGGCGCGGGCACGAGCCCGACCTGCAGCCGCGACGCGCAACGCAGCGCCCGCGGGTCCATCCGCGCGCCCGGCAGCTCCAGCAGCTCGTTCGCGACCTCCTCGGTGAACGGCAGCCAGCGCCGCTCGCCGCGCTCCTCGGCCACGTCACACAGCGACGCCGGCAGCTCCCCCGCGATCCCGTCGAGGACGAACCACCCCGCGCCGGCCCGCCGCGCGGCCGTGACGCGCCCGACCCAGCCCTTGACCGCCCGCGCCAGCCACTCGGCGACCTCCGGAGCGACCTCGAGCTCCGGGAACCGCTCCAGCACGCCCTGCACGTAGGCGGCGGTCGCGTCCGCCCGCGGCGCCGACCACTCCTTGGCCTGCCAGTCGAACCGCCGCCCGGGAATCGCCCGCACGGCGTCCACGATGTCCGCCCGATAGGGAAACGCGAAGACGATGATCTCGTGGCCCTGGGCGTTGTGCCGAAGCTCGACGTTGGCCACCGGATCGACTGCGCGCACCCTCCCACGGTAGCTAGCGGCGCGGACCCTCCCGCACGTGGCGCTCGATCGTGGCCGCAGTATGCGGGCGCAGATCGTGGAAGACGTGGCGGCGCCCGCCGATCGTGCGCACCGTCAGCGTCGCGTGCTTGCGCCGGACCCGGGACGAGAGCTCCGCGACGTTGCGGAACGCCAGCGAGTGCACGCGCGCGACGGGCGCGTCGTCGAGCAGCCACAGCAGCCGCCGCTCGGTCACGGCCAGGATCGCCCGCGGGCTCGCCCAGGTCGACGTCGGCGTGACCAGCCGCACCTCCTCGCCCTCGGCCAGGGTGTCCAGCAGCTCGGGCCCGAGCGCGAGCCGCAGCGGCGCGATCAGCCAGGCGCCGCGCCCCACGGGCCGCGCCGGGGCGGAGCCGTTGGAATGCTGCGCCGCCGCCCGCACCAGGTCGTACGCGGCGTTGATCTCCGCCATCCGCGCGTCCGCCTCCTCCCCCGCCCCGCGGTCCGGGTGCCAGCGCTTGGCCGCGTCGCGGTAGGCCGCGGCGATCTCCTTCTCCGGCGCTCCCGGGCGCACGCCGAGGACGGCGTAGGGGTCCATCCGGTCATTCTGACGGCCGATCCGATAGACCTCAGGCGATGCGGGTCCTGGCGCTGGCCGACCGGCCGTTCCACGGCGACGTCGTGCGGCTCGCCGCGCAGCGCGACGTCGAGGCCATCCTCACGCTCGGCGATCTGCAGCCGAGCTGGCTGGAGACGCTGGACCAGATCTCGCTGCCCAAGCTCGGCGTCTACGGCAACCACGACGCCGAGCCGTACATGACCTGGTTCGCGATCGACGACGTGCACGTCAACCGGATCGAGCTCGACAACGGCCCGTCCTTCTGCGGCTTCGAGGGCTGCGTCAGCTACCGGCGCTCCGGCACCGCGCCGGTCGGCCCGTCCTACACGCAGCGCCAGGCCCGCCGGCTCGTCCGCAAGCTGCCCGCGGCCGACGTCCTGCTCTGCCACTGCCCGCCGCGCGGCGTCAACGACGACCCGGACGACCCGGCGCACATCGGCTTCGACGCGCTGCGCGCCTGGGTGCTGGACAAGCGCCCGCGCTGGCTGCTGCACGGCCACGTGCACCCGACGCCCGGGACGCTCGTGCACGAGATCGGCGCCACCCGCGTCGCCTACGTCAACGGCGCGCGCGTGCTCGACCTCGTCTAACGCGCGAGCGCGCCGACGACCTCCTGCCACCAGGCGCGCTCGCCCGGGCTGGACGCGTTGCTCAGCCGCCGCCGCGCGAACGCCTGCAGCTCGCCGGACGGCCCGATCGCCAGCAGCGGCCCGCTGACGCCGAAGCGCCCGTCCTCGAGCACGACCAGCGCGCCCGGCTCGTCGCGGCGCGTGCGCAGCTGCTCGATCACGACCTGCCCGGCCAGCTCGGACGGCCGCTGCGGGTCGCCGTCGGCGTCCGTCCAGGGCCGGATCGACGTGACCGACGGGCGGCTGCGCGGACGCCGCGGCCGGCGCTCCTTGGCGCCGATCGGCCCGGTGCGCCAGCGCCGCATCAGCTCCCGGAACTCGACCGCGACCTCCTGGCGCACCAGCACGTGCAGCTGGTCGCCTTCCTGGATGATCGTGGACCCGCGCGGCGGGATCGCCCGCTCGCCGCGCACGATCACGTTCAGCAGCGCCTCCCGCGGCAGCCCGAGCTCGCGCACGGGGTGCCCGGCGATCGCGTCGTGCGCGCGCACCGGGAACTGCATCGTCTCGGCCCCGAGCCGGTTCAGCAGCACGGGCTCGACCAGCGGCGCGGGGATCGCCGCCTCGTCGCTGGTGACGCGCAGCCAGCGCGCGACCGGCTCGATCGTCAGCCCCTGCACGACCGTCGAGAGCAGGACGACGAAGAACGCGACCTGGAAGATCAGGTGCCCGTGCGGGATGTCCTCGGTGACCGGGAACGTCGCGAACACGATCGGGGTCGCGCCGCGCAGCCCGGCCCAGCCGAGCGTCAGCCGCTCCGGGAGCGTGAACCCCCAGGCGACCAGGAGCGCCGCCAGCGGCCGCGCGAGCAGCGCGGTCACGATCGCAATCGCGGCGCCTTCCGGGATGATGTCGAGCAGCTCGCCCGGGTTCACCAACAGGCCGAGCAGCAGGAACAGCGCGAGCTGCGCGACCCACGCCAGGCCCTCGTGGAACGTGATGATCGTGCGCCGCGCGGGCGTCGTGGCGCTGCCGATCACGAGCCCCGCGATGAACACGGCGAGAAAGCCCGTCCCGTGCAGGACGTCGGCGCCGCCGAACGCCAGCCCGGCGAACGCGACCGACGCGACCGGGTATAGGCCCGCCGACGGCAGCGTCACGCGCTGCAGCACCAGCACGCCGAACGCGCCGACCGCCAGGCCGACGCCGGCCCCCACCGCCAGCTCGCTGAACCCGAGCCAGAGCGCGTCCAGCACTCCGAAGTCCGAGTGCTTGATCGCTTCGATGCTGGCCAGGACGAGCAGGACCGCGATCGGATCGTTGACGCCGGACTCCCCTTCGAGCGTGCGCGCCAGGCGCCGCCGCAGCGTCGAGCCGCGCAGCACGGCGAACACCGCGGCCGCGTCGGTCGCGGCCACGGTCGAGCCGAGCACCAGCGCTTCGAGCGTGGTCAGCTCGCTGAACAGCAGCGCCGCGGCGATCGCGGTGATGCCCGCCGTCAGCGCGGTGCCGACCGTCGCCAGCAGCACCGACGTGCCGATCACCGGCTTGATCTCGCTCCAGCCGCTGGACAGGCCGCCCTCGTACAGGATCAGGCCGAGCGCGAGGATCGCGGCGGTCTGCGCGGCGTCGTAGTCGGACCGCGTCGAGCCCCAGTCGATCCACGACAGGCCGTCGGACCCGAAGACCATGCCGAGCACCAGGACGAGCACCAGACCGGGCAGGCGCAAGCGCCCCGCGAGCAGCGAGGCGGCGATCCCGGCGGCCAACAGCGCGCCGACCGCGAAGGCGATCAAGCCGACGTCCACCCGGGAACCCTTTCAGAACAGCGACTCTGAAGGCGGCGTGAGAAGCTCGGGGCCCTCCACGCCGGCCTTGTTGACCGCCGGATTCGCCGGCGCGACGGCCACGCGGCGGTCCTCCAGCGGCAACAGGAACTCCAGCGCCTCGTCGACGCCGACGTCCCCGCTCAGCCACGCCGCCTCGGCCTCCGGACCCTCGAGCACGACCGGCATCCGGTCGTGCACGGGTGCGCAGACCGCGTTCGCGGCGGTCGTCAGGATCGCCGCGCCGGTGCCGTCGTAGAGCCCGGCGAACGCGAACGGCGCACCGCCGTCGACCGTGTAGCGGAACGGCAGCCGGGGCCCGCCCTTGCGTTCCTGCTTGAGCCACTCGTACCAGCCGTCGGCCAGCACCAGGCAGCGCCCGCCCTTCATCAGGAACTTGAAGCGGGTCCCCGCGGTCTCCGCGCGCACGTTGATCGGGGCGAAGCCGCTGTTGCGGAACGGCCGCAGCCCCCAGCGCACGGCGTCGGCCCGCTGCGGCTCGTGCACGACCGCGATCGCCTCGGTCGGGCACACGTTGAACCGGCCGAGCGTCTCGGCCGCCGGCGGCTCCACGAGCGAGAACCGCTGGGCGATGTCAGAGCCGTCGACCGTCGACAGCGTGTAGCGCCCGCACACTAGGCGGTTTCGACCTCGGCCAGCCCGAGCTCGGAGATCGCCTGCTCGCGCAGCTTGAACTTCTGCACCTTGCCGGTGACCGTCATCGGGAACTCGCTCACCACCCGAACATAGCGCGGCACCTTGTAGTGGGCGATCCGTCCCTGGCAGTACGCGACGACCGCGTCGCGGTCGAGCTCGGCGCCCCCGCGAGTGACGATCCAGGCCATCAGCTCTTCGCCGAAGCGGTCGTCCGGAACGCCGACGACCTGCACGTCGGCGACGTCCGGATGGCCCATCAGGAACTCCTCGATCTCGCGCGGGTACACGTTCTCGCCGCCGCGGATGACCATGTCCTTGATGCGGCCGACGATCTTCACGTAGCCGTCGGCGTCCATCTGCGCCAAATCGCCGGTGTGCATCCAGCGCGCGCCGTCGATCGCGTCCGCGGTCTTCTCCGGGTCGTTCCAGTAGCCGAGCATCACGCTGTAGGCCCGCGTGCACAGCTCGCCCGGCGTCTCGCGCGGCACGACCGCGCCGCTCTCCGGGTCGACGATCTTGACCTCGACGTGCGGGTGCACGCGGCCGACGGTCCCGACGCGCTTGTCCAGCGGGTCGTCGGCGCCCGTCTGCGTCGACACCGGCGAGGTCTCGGTCATGCCGTAACAGATCGTGACCTCCTCCATGTGCAGCTCGGAGACCACGCGGCGCATCGTCTCGATCGGGCACGGCGAGCCGGCCATGATCCCGGTCCGCAGGCTGGAGAGGTCGAAGTCGGCGAACTCGGGGTGCTCGAGCTCGGCGATGAACATCGTCGGGACGCCGTAGAGGCTCGTGCAGCGCTCGTCCTGCACCGCCTGCAGCGTGGCCACCGGGTCGAACGCGGCCGCCGGGATCACCATGCAGGCGCCGTGCGACGTGCACGCCAGGTTGCCCATCACCATGCCGAAGCAGTGGTAGTAGGGCACCGGGATGCAGACCCGGTCGGCCTCCGTGTAGCCGCAGCCCTGGCCGACGAAATAGCCGTTGTTGAGGATGTTGTGGTGGCTGAGCGTCGCGCCCTTGGGGAAGCCCGTGGTGCCGCTCGTGTACTGGATGTTGATCGGGTCGTCGAACTGGGTCGCGCGCTGGCGGCGCGCGAGCTCCTCGGGCGCCACCGCGTCGCCGCCGGCGATGAACTCGTCCCAGTCGCGTCCGATGAACACGACCCGCTCGAGCGCCGGCAGCTCGCCGCGCACGTCGGCGACCATCCGCGCGTAGTCGCTGGCCTTGAACGCGGTCGCGGCCACGAGCATCCGGCAGCCGGACTGGTCGAGGACGTACGCGAGCTCCGACGTCCGGTAGGCCGGGTTGATGTTGACCAGGATGATCCCGGCCTTGGCGGTCGCGTACTGGACGAGCGCCCACTCGGCGCAGTTCGGGCTCCAGATGCCGACGCGGTCGCCGGGCTCGATCCCGGCGGCGATGAACGCGCGCGCCGCGCGGTCGACCGTCTGGCCGAGCTGCGCGTACGTGTAGCGCAGACCCTGGTGGACGGAGACCAGCGCCTCGCGGTCACCGAAGCGGGCGACCGCCCGGTCGAGGTTGTCGCCGATCGTGTCGCCGAGCAGCGGCGTTGACGACGTCCCGGATGCGTACGACGGCTCCATGGCGGTCCTCCTCCTGGTCAGGAGAGAGGCTACCGCCGGCGCTGGAAGCGGGCGCCGTCGAGCGGGATCGTGTCCAGCGGCGTGACGGCGCCGTTCTCGTAGCGGAACCGCACGCGCTTGCGGCCGCTCGGCGCGCCGGCCGCGTCCCCCGTCTCGAAGACGCCGTAGGACAGCGTGACCGTGACCTTGCCGGACTTGGCCAGCGTCAGCCGGGTCGACGGCGCCTGCGCGTCGGTGCCGAGGAAGCCGTCCTTGGTGAAGAAGAACGCCCGGTAGCCGCCCGCGGCGTCGCCGACCGGGCGGGCGATCAGCACCCGCAGCGTCGCCTTGACGTCGTAGTCGCCCTGCTTGAGGGTCGTGTAGCCCTGGGTGCGGACCTCCTCGAGCGCGGCCGTGAGCGCCGCCTTGTCGGCCTTGCTCGGCCCCTTGGGCTTGGCCTTCTTCTTCTTTTTCGGCTTCGGCGCGGGCGTCGCGGTCGCCGTCGGCGTCGCCGCCACGGCGGCGGCGTCCTCGCCGCTGCCGTCGGGCAGGATCATCAGCGCGCTGGCGACGCCCGCGGCGAGGAACGCGAGGGTCCCCAGCAGGCCGCCGATCCGGCGCGCCCAGCGCGCGCCGCCTCCGCGGCGCGGCCGGCGGCGATTGCGCGGTTGGCGTGCGCCCGGCTCCATCCCGCCCGCAGCATTCCCGAATGCCGCGGGCGGGTCAATAGGGCCGGCTACGGAGTCCCGGCCGACAGGCGGAA
Source organism: Solirubrobacter sp. (assembly GCA_035555675.1). GTDB lineage: Bacteria > Actinomycetota > Thermoleophilia > Solirubrobacterales > Solirubrobacteraceae > Solirubrobacter. The sequence continues at coordinate 9,579 of DATMGH010000014.1, forward strand.
CGTGATCGCCTTCGAGTAGCGGCCGGACTGCAGCGCGTCGGTCGCGGCGACCGACTGCCGCACGTCGATCGCGACCGCGTCCTTGTTGGCCAGGTTCGGGTAGTCGAGCAGCGCGAGCGGGTGGCTCGCCCCGCTCAGCGCGCCGAACGTCCGCTGCGGGTTCGCGGCGTTGGTCGCGCGGACCATCACCGGCGAGCCGAACTCGGACGCGCCGTTGCTGAGCTTGCCGGTGCCCGAGCCGGCGTCGTACACGCTCAGGACCGTGTTGCGGACGCTGGAGGACACCAGCGCGGTCAGCGACGCGTCGTAGTCATGCGCGATGCCGGGAACGATCGGCGGGAACGTGATCATGTCCGTCGACAGGGTCAGCGACAGCTGGTTGGGGACGGACGCGGTGATCTCGGAGGTCTGCTCGGTGGGCCCGGGCGTCGGCGTCGGCGTCGGCGTGACCGTGGGCGTCGCGGTCGGGGTCGCGGTCGGCGTGGGCGTCGGCGTCGGGTCCGGCTCCAGCCCGCCGCCCTTGACCTGCACGCTGCGGTAGGTGACGTCGGCGCCCGCGCCGTCGTTCTGGATGCCGAAGTAGCCCGAGCTCGGGTCGCGCTCCGGGTGCGGCGACGTGTAGCGGTTGACCTCGACGCCGTTGATCCGGATCACAATCAGCTGCCCGGCGACCTCGACCTCCATCACGTTCCACTGGCCGTGCGGCTTGACCGCCAGCGCCAGCGCGGCCGCGTTGGCCGCCTGGAACGAGTAGACGCTGCCGGTGCGCCGCGTCGGGTCGTCGTCGGTCGGGTCGATCTGGATCTCGTAGCCCTCGGCGACCGGGTTCCACGGGTCGTTGCGCGGCTCCGGGAAGCCGATGAAGACGCCGGAGTTGTCGTCGTCGGAGTAGATCCGCCACTCGGTGCGGATCGTGTACGGCGACTGCAGCGGCTGGCGGCTGTACCAGAGCAGGCCCATGCCGCCCCAGGAGTCGATGCCGCACTCGGCCGCGTTCGGGTCGAACCCGCCCGGGCCGGCCATCGACCAGTCGGTCAGGCTCTGGACCGTGCCGTCGTAGACGGCCTTGAAGCCGGGCTCAGCCGTGACCGCGGCGCAGCTGGGCGGCGTCGCGATCGTCACCGTCGTGGAGCCGATCGCGGACGTGTTGCCGGCGTTGTCGGTCGCGCGGTAGCGCAGCGTGCGCTGCCCGGCCCCGGTCAGCCGCACCGGGCCGCTGTAGGCCTGGAACGCGCCGTCGCCGAGCGCGTACTCGACGGTCTTGACGCCCGAGCCGAGGTCGTTGGCGTTGACCGTCACCTCGGCGTAGTTGAGGAACTGGCCGCCGGAGGTGCGCAGGCCGTCCGGCGTCGCGCCGATCGTCGGCGGCGTCGTGTCCTCCCCGGCGCCGACGGCCTGGACGCGGAACCAGTCGAACGCGGCCGTGGTCACGTACGCGTCGTCGTTGGTGAGCGCGAGCAGGCCGATCTTGGGCGCCGTGAACGAGCTGACCGTGCCCGTGCGGCCGACCGGCGTCCAGCTCGTGCCGTCCTGGGACATGTACGCCGTGACCGTGCCCTCGAGCTGGGTCAGCTTCAGGTACACGGTCGACGGGAAGTCGGCCGGGACCTGCACCTCGTCGAGCGTCCCGTCGTGGCGCGTCTGGCGGCCGAGCTCCTGTACGACCTCGAACCAGCGCCGGCCGTCGCGCGCGATGAAGCCGGCCTTGAAGTAGTTGTCGTCGTCCTGGTAGATCACGAGCCCGGCCTGCTCGCTGCCGCCGGTGGAGTCGATCGTGACCTTGGTCGAGAGCTCGTAGCCGCCGCTCGGCGCCTTCTGCAGGAACACGTTGCGGGCGTTGTTGCCGCCGTCCCAGAGGTCGCCGTTCTCGGTCGTGATCCGCAGCGCGCCGCCGCTGAGGCTCCAGGCCGAGCGGTTCTCGCGCACGATCGTCGACCAGCGGCAGTCCAGCGTGGGGCCGTCGAACTCGTCCGAGCCCGGATCGCACGGCTCCGGCTGCGGCGCGACCGAGCAGTCGCCCGAGACCTTGCCGGCCGCCCACAGGATGCCGCCGGCCAGGTGCGAGCGGAACGCCGGGTCCGAGAAGGACTCCTGCGTGTGGCCCATGCCCGTGTACCAGGTGCGGCCGCCGTCGAACTGGCGGCACCAGGCGATCGGGTGGTCGGAGCCCATCGTCCCGCCGCTGTAGCTGCTCTCCTGCAGGTCCGCGAGCACGTGCACGTCCGCACGCGGGTTGCGCTGGTAGTCGTACCACTCGTCGGTGCGCGTCCAGACCTCCGGGAGGTCGCGCGTGGACGGGTGGACGCGGTCGGTCACGCGCACCGTGGCCTGCTGGGTCGCCGGGTGGCTCTTGAACCAGGCGCCGACGAGCTGCCCGTACCACGGCCAGTCGTACTCGGTGTCGGCCGCGGCGTGGACGCCGACGTACCCGCCGCCCGCGCGGATGTAGCCCTCGAACGCGGTCTGCTGGGAGGCGTTGAGGACGTCGCCGGTGGTCGAGAGCCAGATCACCGCCTTGTACTGCGCGAGGTTGGCGGTCGTGAACGCGCTCGCGTCCTCGGTCTTGTCGACCGTGAGGTTGTTCGCGGCGCCGATCGCTTCGATCGCGGCGATGCCCTGCGGGATGGAGTCGTGCCGGAACGCGGCCGTCTTGGAGAACACCAGGACCTTGTCCTGGGCGCTCGCCGAAGCCGCCCCCATCAACAACACCGCCATCATGGCGGCCAACACCAGTGCGAACGTCCGACGCACGAGCTCTCCTCCCGTCTTCACCGAAACCACCCGGGCTTATAACCGGCAGCTTCGAGGTTTGTCAAGTCGCCACTACAAAAGTGGCGGCTTGCCTAACCGAAGAACGTCTCGAACAGGAGGAAGCCGTTGAGGGCGATGATCAGCCCCGCGACGACGCTCGCGATCGTCGTCGTCAGCCGCCGATTCACCAGCGCGCCCATGATGTCCGCCCGCCGCGTCAGCAGCACCATCGGCACCAGCGCGAACGGGATGCCGAAGCTCAGCACCACCTGGGAGATCACGAGCGTGGTCGACGGGTCGACGCCGATCGCCAGGACGACGAGCGACGGCGTCATCGTGACCGCCCGGCGCGCGAACAGCGGGATCCGGCGGTTGATGAAGCCCTGCATCACGACCTGGCCGGCGAACGTGCCGACGCTCGAGCTGCTCAGGCCGGACGCCAGCAGCGCGACCGCGAACGCCAGCGCCGCGCCACCGCCCAGCAGCGTGCTGAAGCCGGCGTGCGCGCCTTCGATCGAGTCGACCCCGGTCTGGCCGCTGCCGTGGAAGAGCTGGGCGGCGACGACGAGCATGGCCAGGTTGATCACGCCGGCCAGGCCCATCGCGATGAACACGTCCGCGCGCTCGAAGCGCAGCAGCTCGCGCTTCTCGTCCAGGCTCTCGGGTGGGATCCGGTGCGCGGTCAGCGCCGAGTGCAGGTACACGACGTGCGGCATCACGGTCGCGCCGAGGATGCCGACGGCCAGCAGGATGCTGTCGGTGCCGTCGAAGCTGGGGATCAGCCCCTTGGCCAGCTCGTGGCTGTCGGCGCCGACCTGGGAGAGGTCGTACATGAAGCCGAGGAAGACGATGCCCAGCAGGCCCGCGATCGCCAGCTCGAAGCGGCGGTAGCCGCGTGTCTGCAGCTCAAGGATCGCGAACGCCACGACCGCGGTCATCAGGCCCGCGACGAACGGCGGGACACCGAACAGCAGGTTCAGCGCGATCGCCGCGCCGACGAACTCGGCCAGGTCGGTCGCGATCGCGATCGCCTCGGCCTGCAGCCAGAGCCCGAACGAGACCGGGCGCTTGAAGTGCTCGCGGCACAGCTCGGGGAGGTTGCGGCCGGTCGCGATGCCGGTCTTGGCCGACAGGTACTGGACCAGCATCGCCATCAGGTTCGCGGCGACGATGACCCAGACGAGCATGTAGCCGTACTTGGCGCCGCCGGCGATGTTGGTCGCGAAGTTGCCGGGGTCGATGTACGCGACCGCGGCCACGAACGCCGGGCCCAGGAGCGCGACGCCGCCGCGGAAGCGGCCCTTCGCGCGCACCGTGCGCAGCGCCGAGTCCTCGACGGGAGCGCCGGTGGCGGTGGCGGCGGCCTCGAGCACCGTGGGTGGGTTCATCCGGCGCCCTTGGGTTCGTCAGCTGCCACGAATCAAATTATGCCATGTCTAATTTCGGTTTCAAGAGGCCGAATGAGGCGACGATGACGGCGGCCAGCGCGACGCTCGCGCCCGCCGCGATGTCCAGCTGGTAGGAGACGACGAGGCCGGCCACGCCCGCGAGCGCCGCGAGCGCGGCGGCGAGCGCGAGGATCGCCGGCAGGCGCGTGGCCAGATTCAGCGCCGTGGCGGCGGGCGCCAGGATCAGCGCGACCAGCAGCAGGTTGCCGAGGCCCTGGACGGCGGCGACGGTCGTGAGCGCGAGCAGGACGAGCAGCGCGAGGTCGGTGCGCGCGGGGCGCACGCCGAGCGAGCGCGCGCTGTGGCGGGCGAACGCGGTCGCCGCGAGCGGGCGGTAGGCGACCGCGAGGGCGGCGAGCACGCCGAGCGCGAGCGCCGCGGCGGCGAGCAGGTCCCCGTTCGTGAGCCCCAGCAGGTCGCCGAACAGCAGCTCGCCGAGCCGCGGCGGCGTGTCGGGCGAGAGCGCCAGGATCCCACCGAGCCCGAACAGCCCGGAGACGACGACCGCGACGCCGATGTCCCCACCGGCCCGCGCGTCGCGGGCCACCAGCGCGATCCCCGCCGCCGCGACCAGCACCCCGCCGGCGGCGCCGAGCAGCAGCGGGATCCCGGCCAGCGCGGCGATCACCAGCCCCGGCAGCATCGCGTGCGACAGCGACTCGGCGGCGTACGCGCGCCGCAGCAGGAGGATCCAGACGCCGAGCGGGCCGCAGGCGAGGCCGAGCACGATCGCCTCCAGGAACGCGCGCTGCATGATGCCGCTGGACAGCATCAGTGCGCGTGCCCGTGATGGTGGTGGGACACGGTCACGGCCTGGCCGGCGCCGTCGAGCACGACCAGCTCGTCGCCGTAGGTCGCGCGCAGGACCGCGGTCGTCAGCGTCTCGGCGGGCGCGCCGAACGCGACCGGTCCGTGGTTGAGGCACAGCACGCGCGGCCACGCGCGCGCCTGGCCGACGTCGTGGGTCGCGACCAGCAGCGTGCGGCCCTCGGCCTGCAGCTCGCCGAACAGCCGCTCGATCTGGACCGCGCTCGGCCGGTCGACCCCCGACAGCGGCTCGTCGAGCAACAGCACCGGCGAGTCCTGCACCAGCGCCCGGGCGATCAGCACGCGCTGGCGCTGGCCGCCGGAGAGCGTCCCGAAGCGGGCCTGCGCGCGGTCGGCGAGCCCGACCCGCGCGAGCGCCGCGTCCGCCCGCTCGCGGTCGGCCCGCGCCACGCGCCGGTACCAGGGCGTACGCCCGTACGCGCCCATCAGCGCGACGTCGTGGGCGCTGACCGGGAAATCCAGCCGCGCGTCGTCGGTCTGCGGCACGTACGCCGGCCGGCCGGCCAGCGTGACGGCGCCGGTGCGGTACGGCAGCTCGCCGAGCAGCGCGCGGAAGAGCGTCGTCTTGCCGCCGCCGTTGGGGCCGAGCACGGCGGCGATCTCGCCGGGCGCGACGGCGAACGTCACGCCGCCGAGCACGTCGCTCCCGCGCGCGTACCCGCCCCGCAGGTCGGTCGCGGCGACGTTCACGCGCGCCCCCGGCTCCGCGGCGCGCGCGTCACGCCGCCGCCAATCTTTCCCGCGGCGCGAGGACCGCGGCCGCGGAGTACGCCAGCGCGCCGAGGACCGCCATCGCCGGGCCGGGGCCGAGGTTGAACGCGTCGGCGATCCAGATCGCCGCCAGGCCTTCGACCGCGGCCAGCGCGAACGTCGCGGCCTGCTGCGTGCGCAGCGCCGGCTCGAAGAGCCGCACGGTCGCGGCCGGGACCGTCAGCACGACCGTGACCAGCAGCGCGCCGACCGCGTCCAGCGCGACGACGACCGCGACCGCGACCGCGATCAGCAGCGCGCGGTCCGCGAGCGCCGTCCGCACGCCCACGGCGCGCGCGCCGCCGGCGTCGAACCCCGTCGCCAGCCACGAGCGCCGCAGGGCGGCGTCGCACGCCAGCGCGGCGACGGCCGCGGCCGCGGTCAGCCACAGGTCGGTCGGCGTCAGCGCGACGATCGACCCGAACAGCAGCCGGTCGACGCCCGCGCCCGAGTGGTAGACGTCGCTGGCCAGCACGACGCCGATCGCCAGCGCCGCGACCAGCAGCAGGCCGATCGCGGCGTCGGGGTCGATCCGGCGCGTGCGCTGCACGCGCTCGAGCACGCCGCCGAACCCGACCGCGCACACCAGCGCTGTCAGCTGCGCCGGCACGCCCCAGGGCCCCGCGACGACCAGGCCCGGGAACGTCGCCGTCCCGATCGCGTGCGTGTAGAACGGCAGCCGCCGCAGCACGACCCACGTGCCGAGCACGCCCGCGAGCACGGCGAGCAGCAGGATCTCGACGATCCCGCGCTGGATGTACGGCGCCGCGAGGTCAGGCATCGAAGGAGCAGTCGAGCGCGCCGCCGCTGAACCCCTGCACGAGCGCGCGCGTGTTGGCTTCGATCGAGCCGATGTAGGTCGCGCCGCCGGTGCCCTCCGGGCCGAGCGCGTCCGCCCATAGCCGCGGGCCGACCCGCGCGCCCGCCTCGCGCGCGATCGCCTGCTCGACCTTCGGGTTCACCGCGCTCTCGGCGAAGATCGTCTTGACGCCCTGGCGCCGGATCGTGTCCACCAGCGCGGTGACCTCGCCGGCCGACGGCTGCGCGGCCGTGGTCAGCGCCGGGATCACCGCCCCGATCACCTGGATGCCGTAGCGGCGCGCGTAGTACCCGAGCGCGTCGTGGCTCGTGACCAGCTTGCGCGAGGCCGCCGGCACGCGATCCATGCACGCGCGCACGCGAGCGTCCAGCGCCCGCAGTCGCGCCTCGTACGCCGCCGAGCGCTCCGGCAGCCCGGCGCGCGCGAACGCCCGCCCGATCGCCGCCGCCGCCCGCTCGGCGCGCACGGGGTCCTGCCACCAGTGCGGATCGTCGCCCTCGAGCCCGGCCGCGGCGCCGACGTCGACCACGTCGCGCTCCTTGACCCCCGCGCTGTCCAGCGCGCTGTCGAGCCATGCGTCGACGTCGCCGCCCGACCGCAGGACGATGTCGGCGCCGGCCAGCGCGCGCAGGTCGTGCGGGCGGACCTCGTACTCGTGCGGGTCGGTGTTCGGCCTCAGCAGCGCCGTGACCTCGGCCTCCGGCGCGATGTTGCGCGCCATGTCCGCGAGCTGCGTCGTCGTCGCCACGACCGTCGGCGCACCCGCCGACGACGCGCCGTCGCCGCCGCAGGCGGCGAGGAACGGGATCAGCAGCAGAGACAGGGCGAGCGCGCGCATCCGCCCGCGCATCTTACTGAAACTCATTCTCATTTAATCCCGAAAGATCGCGTTCACGCCCCGGCGACGCTCCGATCACGGCCATCCTGTGTTCCGAATCCCTGATGGACGGTCCTCATCGCCTCACCCGCCGCGACGCGCTGCGGCTCGGCGCCGGCGCGGTCGCGCTGGGCGCGCTGCGCCCGGCCACCGCGCTCGCCGCCGCCCAGCCCGCGCTGTTCGAGCTGCCGATCGCCGCGCCCGCCGGCAGCGGCTGGCGCCTGACGCCCGTGCTCGCCGCCCCGGGCCGGTTCGACCTCGCGGGCCTGCGCTGGACGGCCGCGCACGCCCTCCACGCGCAGGTGCGCACGCGCCGCCAGGGCGGGCGCTGGACGCGCTGGACCCCGCTCCCGCCCGCGCACGACGCGGTCGCCGGCACCGACCCGGTGTTCACCGGCACGGCGGACGAGCTGCAGCTGCGCCTGCGCGGCCACGCCACCGGGCTGCGCGCGCGGCTCGTCCGCGCGCTGCCGGACGCGCCCCGGACCAGCGGCCCCCGCGCCCTCGCCGCCCAGGCCGGCGGCGCGCCCGCGATCGTCCCGCGCGCCGACTGGGGCGCCGACCAGGTCCCGCCGCGCGGCACCCCCGCGTACGGCACCGTCCAGATGGCGTTCGTCCACCACACGGTCACCGCGGTCGACTACGCGCCCGGCGACTCCGCCGGGATCATCCTCGGCATCGCCCGCTACCACCGCGACTCCAACGGCTGGAACGACATCGGGTACAACTTCCTCGTCGACCGCTACGGGGTGATCTTCGAAGGCCGCGCGGGCGGCGTCGAGGCGGCCGTCGTCGGCGCCCAGGCGCAGGGCTGGAACAGCGTCTCGACCGGCATCGCCTGCCTCGGGACGTTCACGAACCTGCCGCTCGACGCACCGGCGATGGAGTCCCTGGCCAAGCTGATCGGCTGGAAGCTGTCGCTGCACGGCGCGCCCGTGCAGGGCCAGCTCGCCCTGACCTCCAGCGGCGGCGCCTCCAACCGCTACCGGGCCGGCACCGAGGTCACGTTCGACCGCGTCAGCGGCCACCGCGACGGCTGCTCGACCTCCTGCCCGGGCGACGCCCTGTACGCGCAGCTGCCCGCGCTGCGCTCGCGCGCGCAGGCGTTTTGGCACCCCAGCTCCGGCCTGACCGTCCGCGCCTCCAGCCAGAAGGGCGTCAAGCCGGCGACGGTCTCCGGCGTGCTCCGCTTCGCCGACGGCTCCTCCCCCGCCGGCGCCGCGCTCGCGCTCGAGTACATGGCCGGCGGCGCCGCCTGGGCGCCGGTGGCGGATACGACCTGCGGCGACGACGGCACGTGGACCGCGACGCTCACGCTGCCCGCCAGCGGCCGCGTGCGCGCCGTCTTCGCGGGCGACGCGACGCGCGGGCCGCTCACGTCCGCGCCGGTCATGGTCAAGGTCGTCCCCAGCCTCGCGCTGAAGACCGACAGCCGCCGCAAGACCGCCGGCCACGCCTTCGCCGTGTCCGGCACCATGGCACCGGCGCAGCCGCGCGTGGTCTGCCTGCTCGAGCGCCAGGTCGGCACGCGCTGGGTGACCGTCCAGCGCAAGCGCATCAACGTGCGCGGGGGACGCTTCAAGACCTCGGTCCGGCCGAAGACGCCGGGCCTGTACCGCGTGAGCATCATCGCCGACGGCGTCACGCGCCGCCGAACCCTGCGCGCCCGCCACTGAAGTTTCGGCGTCAGGATCCGAACACGGGGAGAACGATGCTCCGTGTTCATGACTGGCTGCCGCGTGGCCGCGCACTTCCGCCCGAGACGTGGGCGGCACGGCACCGCGGGCTGCTGCTGGTCCTGGCCGGGCATCTGATCCTGCTGCCGGCGTTCGCGGTCCTGCAGGGCTGGTCGCTCGGCGTCGCCTGGCTGTTCGACGTGGTCCCAGCGGCGTTCGGCGCCGCGGCGCTGCTGCCGAGCCTGTCGCGCACGGCGCGTTCGATGCTGTGCGGCACGGCGCTGCTGAGCTGCTCGGCGGTGCTGGTGGTCGCTTGGCACGGCACGATCGAGGCGCACTTCCACTACTTCGTGATCGTCGGCGCCCTCGCGCTCTACGAGCTGTGGGCGGCGTACGCGCTGGCGATCGCGTTCGTGGTCCTCCAGCACGGCGCGATGAGCGCGATCGCCCACGGCTCCGTCTTCAACCACGGGCACGCGCCGTGGGGCTGGGCGGCGATCCACGGCGCGTTCGTCGCCGCGCTCGCGGTCGCGAACCTGATCTCCTGGCGCGCCAACGAGCGCGTCCGCGAGGCCACCACCCGCTCGGAGGAGCGCTTCCGCCGCGCGTTCGACGCCGCCCCGATGGCGATGGCGCTGCTCGCGCCGGACGGCCGCGTGCTGCAGGCCAACCGCGAGCTGAGCGAGCTGACGGGCCGCGCCGTGACGTGGTTCTGGGAGCTCGCGCCGGTCGCCGACCGCGAGGCGCTGCAGGCGAGCTGGCCGCCGGCGTCCGACGCGCCGGAGGCCGAGCGCCGCTACATCCGCGCCGACGGCAGCCTCGGCTGGATGGTCTGGCGCCACTCGCTCGCCCGCGACCCGGACCACTACATCTCGCACGGCGTCGACATCACGGCGCGCAAGCAGGCCGCCGAGCGGCTCGACCACCAGGCGCACCACGACCCGCTCACGAACCTCCCGAACCGCGCGCTCTTCGACCGCGAGCTCGCCGCCGCGCTCGAGCGCCGCCACCGGACCGCCAGCCGCCTGGCGATCCTGTTCGCGGACATCGACGACTTCAAGGTCATCAACGACTCGCTCGGCCACGGCGCCGGCGACGAGCTGCTGATCGCGGCCGCCGAGCGGCTCAGCGAGGCCGTCCGCCCCGGCGACCTGATCGCCCGCTTCGGCGGCGACGAGTTCGTGATCCTGCTCGAGCAGGTGATGAGCCTGTCCGACGTGCGCCGGATCGCCGACCGCGTCGCGGACGTGTTCCGCCGCCCGTTCGCGCTCTCCGGGCGCGAACGCTTCCTCAGCGCCAGCATCGGGATCGCGGTCGCCGACGGCGCCGGCGTCAGCGCCGAGGACCTGCTGCGCGACGCGGACGCCGCGATGTACCAGGCCAAGGAGCACGGCAAGGCGCGGCTGGAGTTCTTCGATCGCAGCGTGCGCTCGCGGGCGCTCGAGCGGCTCGAGCTCGAAGCCGAGCTGCGCGGCGCGCTGGCCGGGGGGCAGCTGTCGGTCGCCTATCAGCCCGAGGTGCGGCTCGACGGCGGCGGGCTGTTCGGCGTCGAGGCGCTGCTGCGCTGGACGCACCCGGAGCTCGGCGCGATCGGACCGGACCGCTTCATCGCCATCGCCGAGCAGAGCGGGCTGATCGTCGAGATCGGCGAGTGGGTGCTGGCCGAGGCGTGCCGCCAGGCCGCGGCCTGGGGCGTCGAGGACCTCGTCGTCTCGGTCAACCTGTCCCCGCGCCAGCTCTCCAGCCCGCGCCTGACCGGCGTCGTCACCGCCGCGCTGCGCGAGAACGGCCTGCCGCCGTCAGCGCTGTGCCTGGAGATCACCGAGAGCGCGATCATGGAGGACCCGGAGGCCGCCAGCCTCGTGCTCACCGGCCTCAAGGCGCTCGGCGTGCGGCTGGCGATCGACGACTTCGGCGTCGGCTACTCCTCGCTCTCGCACCTGAAGTACCTGCTCCCGGTCGACCTGATCAAGATCGACCGGACGTTCGTGGACGAGCTGCTGGTGTCCCGCGACTCGCGCGCGATCGTGAGCGCGATCATCGAGCTCGCGCAGGCGCTGGGCGTGCAGGCCGTGGCCGAGGGCGTCGAGACGCTCGCGCAGGCCGACATGCTGCGCGAGCTCGGCTGCCACATCGCGCAGGGCTTTCACTACTCGCGGCCGGTGCCGCCGGACTACCTCTGCTTGAGCCAGTCCGAGAGCCGGTCGGCGGCCTCGCCCGCCTTGTCGCCGGCCTTGGAGAAGCCGTCGCCGGCCTCCTTGAAGATCGTCCGGAACCTGTCCGCGTAGTACTCGGCCGCGTCGCCGGCCTCCTCGCGCGCGTCGGCCTGGGCGCCGCGGCGCCGGTACTCGCCGCTCATGACCCGGTCGTAGTCGCCCGAGCGGACCCACTTCATCAGCTCCGACACGCGCCGGACCGGGTACGGGTGCGTGAGCGTCAGCTCGCGGCCGAAGCGCATCAGCTTGTCCCAGCCCGGCTCCCACTCGACGTACTCGTTGGCCTGGCGCACGAACGCGTCGAGGCTGAGCTTGCGCGACGCGGCGCCGGCCGACATCACCATCAGCGTCTGGCACGTGGTCATCGGGCTGCGGTTGACGAGCGTCGCCGCGCGGTCGCACGTCAGCTCCGCGGCGCGGAACCACTCGAGCAGCGCGAGCCGGATCGCCAGCAGCGGCAGGCCGGCGAAGAACGGCAGCCGCGCCAACGGCGCGACGCCGAGCTGCAGCAGGATGAACAGCGCCGTCCGGTAGAGCGTGTGGTCGGACAGGATGTGGCCGGCCTCGTGCCCGAGCACGGTGCGCAGCTCGTCCGCGTCCATCAGGTTGACCGTGCCGGAGTTGAGCACCACCAGCGGCTTCTTGGAGCCGATCGCCATCGCGTTGGTGAACGGCATCTGCCACATGTAGAGGTCCGGGACCTCCGCGATGTCCAGCCGCGCCAGCGACGCGCGGTGCGAGGCCCAGACCTCGGGCAGCTGGTCCGGGCCGAGGCGGACCGCGCCGGCGAGCAGCTGCTGGTGAACCGAGCGCTCGCCGAACTCGATCAGCCGCCGCACGACCGTGTCCATCATCGGGATCTGCTGGAGCGCCGCGGTGGCGGCCCGGTCCGCGGGGTGCTCGTACGCCTTCGGTGAGATGTCCTTCAGGCGCTGGTCTTCGGGCAGGTCCATCGCATCAAGGTAGTCGGTCTCTGACCCGAATCACCAGTTGCAGTCCGCTCCAGACGGCGTCGATCGCGGCGACCTTGTTGTCGACCAGCGCGTTGGCCAGCGCGAGCTCGCGCACGACGTCCTCGGTGATGTCGGTCGGGCGCTTGGAGGCCTTCTTCGGCCAGGCTATCCAGAGGCGGCCGTCCTGGACCAGGTGCGTGCGGAGCGTCGGCAGCCGCCGCTCCAGGTCCCGGCGCTCGGTGTGGAAGGACAGGATCACGTCCGCGAGGCCGCTGGCGCGGCGGATCACGGGGCGCTCGAGGTCGACGCCGTCCGGCGCGTTGAGCAGCAGCACCCGGCTCTCGGGCTTGATGCCCAGCTTCTTCGGCAGCGGTCTGCCGGTCGCATTGTTCACGTCGGGCTCCATCGACCCCACGGAGGCTACGGAGGAGCCGCCGGACGCGCGTGAGCGCGCCTTGCGCGGCTGGGAGACGCGGCGTGCGAAGGCGGGTGCGTGATGAGGAAGCTCGCTCTGCTCCTCGCCGCGCTCGCGATCCTCGCCGCGGCGTCGGTCGCTGAGGCCGTCGACCGGCCCGGCCATCCTGCGATCACCCTGGAGGTGTCCCGATGAGCTTCACCGACAGCGACGTGACCGAACTCGCCGCGCGGCTCGGCATGGATCTGCTCGACCAGAAGGCGGCCGGTGACGGCGTCCTGTACGTGATCCCCTGGGGTCCTGGGTTCGACGAGCACGGCGCGCTCCTACAGGCGGCGCTCGGCGTCCTGGACGAGGAAGGCCGCGAGCTGAGGATCACGGCCGTCGATGCGGAGCACGGCCGCGGGTTCGTGATCCGGGACGTCACGCCTGAGAGCAGCGTCGGGCGGCGGTCGCGGAGTTGACGGAGGAGGGGCTGTCGTCCCGCCAGATCGGCGAAGTGCTCGGCGTCGGCCAGCGGACCGTCGATCGGGACCGTAGCTCCGCGCCAGATGGCGGTGCTAGCACCGAGCCCGCGCCAGAGTCGGAGCCGGAGTCCGCGCCAGATGGCGGTGCTAGCACCCCTGCGCGGCTTCCGGTGGTGGAGCGGCGTCGCCGAGTCCGCCGCATGATCGCTGCGCCCGAGTAGCGCACGGACCGGCGTAGCCTTCGGGGCCACGGGGCGGCGGCCGAGCAGCGGTCCAAGCCGTCCGGCGCGGCGCGTAGCGTTCTCAGCGGTCAATGATCCTCCTCGGAGCCCGCCGTTCTCGATCGGCGGGCTTCGTGCTTTCTGGACGTCCGTCGCGCGCCCTAGCCTCTCGCTCAGAGGTCGTCAACTCCGTCCAACGGCCGACGAGCCTCCCGCCCGCCACCGCCAGAGTCGATCCCGGCGGTGGCGGGCGCTCTCACTTCTGGCGCTGTATAACGCCCCGTCCCCTCCGCCAGTACGTCCGACGCCGGAGGTAGACCCCCCGAAACAGCCGCGGTGAGAGGCGGCCGACGACCGAAGGGGATCGACATGCAGGACTCACAGGAGCAGCCGTCATGAGCGCGGCCTACCGGACATGCGCGGTCTGCGCCATCCGCTGCTTCCCTGAAGACGACTTCCACCCGCTCCCCGCTGGCGGCGGCTACTGCGACCGCTGCGCTGCGGTCGGCGGCTTCGACTGGCTCGCCAAGTTCCTAGGCGTCGACCGCGAGGGCTTCGCTCTCTGCCCAGGGCACGGCGACAAGGGGCGACCCAACCTCCACGTCTCGCGATCCGAGCGCGACCCGCGCGACGCCGTGGTGTTCTGCCACGCCGGATGCGGGAGCGACGTCGACCTCATCCTTGGGGCGCTCGGGCTCTCCCGATGGCACCTCTACCACCCCGCCAACCACCTCGGATTCGGCGAGAACATACGTCAAGGGTCAAGGGTCAAGGGTCAAGGACAACGGCAGGACGTGAGTGTGGGAGTGAGCGGTTCGTCTACAGGGACGTCGCGAGGCGAGAAGGTCGAAGCTGGCGACGCGCTCGACGAGCGGCTGGAGCGGTGGCGTGCGGGCCTGCTGGAGCCGGAGCCGGTCGAGTTGCCGGTGGATCTCCTGCCGCGCCAGGCGAAGGCGCTGCGCGCGCTCGTCGCGCAGATCGAGCTGTGGATGGGGCTCCGGCTCGCGGACTTCGAGTACCGGCCGATGCCGCTCTCGACGCGGTTCGTCGCTCGCCGGATGGGCTGGCTGAAGGCGAGCGGAGAGCCGGACGACAGCCGCGGCTGGAACGCGCTCCGGAAGCTCGTCGCGGTCGGTGTGCTCGCGCCCGGCGAACCGCTCGACGGTCGCGGCGACTGGCCGGGTACGCGGACCTTCCTGCCGCCGGAGCCGCTAGCGACCGCGCTCGGCTTCGCGCTGGCGGGCGGTGACGCGGTCGAGGGCGAGTCGGGCGGTGTCGAACTCGCCGTGCCGGAGCCACACGCCGAACTCGCGGATCAGGCGGGCGTGGACGGGACACAGACCGCGGCCGGGCAGGACCACGGGATGGTCGCAGTGGGGCTCGATGCAGCGGGTAGGCATGGCGTCGAGGCTACGGCCGTGATCGGCGGCTCCCGGCTGGCGATCTACGACGACGACTGACCCTGCCGCTTGGCGCTCAGGTCGCACCAGGCACCCGCGAACCCGTAGGCGATGAAGGGTGCGACGAGGACCGGGATCGCGGCGAGGACGCAGTTCTGGGTGGCGCTGAGCACCACGGCGTCGATGGCGACGAACGGCCCGAGGACGGTGGCCCACACGATCCGGCCCTTCAACTCCAGCGGGTGGTCCGGGTCGCGGCCGCTGGCGCGTCGGGCGAGGTCTTCCATTCGAAGCGCGTCGGTGTGCTCCCTGATCCGTTCGGAGAACGCGCGCTCGCGGTCGTGGAGGATGAACAGCGCGAGAGTGGCGGCGCTCGTCGCGAGGGCTCCGCCGACGCCCACGACGATCGCGACGCCGAGGCGCGCAGACGGGTCCGCGAGGATGCGGAGCAGGAACGCCTGCACGGCGAGCGCGAGGACGGGTCCGCCCTGCCACATGAACCCGTCCGTGGCAGCCCTTCGGCCTTCCAGCAACGTCAGCGTCAGCCTGTGCCGTTCCCACTCGGGCATCTCGTCGCTCATGACTGACGAGCGTACGTGGAGCAACGGATGAATGCTGACTCGTCCCACGACGGGCGTAGGGTCGTGGCGCGTGCCCCGAACACACCGCGATCCCGTCCGGCTACTCGGCCGTACGGGCTCCTACACCGACCGGTTCGCCTACGCGCTCAGGAGCGGCGCGGTCCTCGAACCCGAAGCGGTCGACGCCGCGACACAGGCACGGCTGAGCGACCGCGCCGCCACCGACCGATCGAACCAGCGGACCCTGACCCGCGCGGACCTCGCCAAGAGCCCACCGGCGGTCCGCCTCGCACGCTGCAAAGCCCAGGCGAAGGCGACGAAGGTCGACGCCCACCGGGAGCTACGGATGGTCCGGCTCGCGATCGACGGCGGCCGGAGCGCCGAGCACATCGCCCGGCGGCTCGCCTGCCTCGAACGGAGGCTCTGGCCGAACCTCCCGGCCGCCTGAGATGTAGGCTCGCGCCATGAGCATCGAGGTCGGCCAGACCGTCACCTACAAGGACCACGACTCGGACGCCCGCGGCCGTGTCATCGCGTTCGAGGGCGTCGACATGGGCGTACGTGTGTGGCTCGTCGATTGGGAGCGCGCGGGACAACAGCCGCAGCGGCTCAAGACACCCGAGTCGTCCATCCGCCCGCTGTAACGGGACCTGGGCCGGATGATCGCCGCCGGACGCGAAGCCGGAGAGATCGCGGCCAACAACGATGGCGGTATCCGCGCCGCGGATGCCGCAACGCTGACCGATCTCGGCGTGGAGCGGAACCTGGCGGCGGATGCTGTCCGGTTCGCTCGCCTGGACGAGGACCGCTGAGCGGACCTCGCCCCGCTCTCGACCTGAGAGAACCCGATGAGCCTCTGAGCCACGCTCGCGACCGCGCAGCAGCGCACACAGCAGCCACAGCAGCCACACAGCCCGCTCGCGCCACGACCACGGGGGTTGGTCTCACCACAACGATCAACGCGTGACGCGGGGCGTGCGCGGCAGCTCGTAGCGTAAGAATCTGCGGTTCCCCCCACCCCGGCGTCGTCCGGGGCTCACGCGACGCTTGTGGGCGTGCCGTCGAGCGACGAAGAGCTGATCAAGGAGGCGCTGCGGGCCGTGTTGGGGAGCGAGAACGTGAGCGGCAAGGCGCTTGAGGCGAAGGCGGCTGCGGCGCGCCAGTTGGCGAAGCTGAACGGGCTCGCGGTCGCTGATGAGTCGTCCGGCGGCGCGGAGGGCGAGTTGCCGCCTGATCCGATGGCGGATCTGTTCCTGATCGAGCGCGCCAGGCAGTTGAAGCTCGCGCGGCTGATGAGCGCGTCGGAGTTCTTGGCGTTCCAGGGTCGCGCGCTCGACGCGGACCCGGCGACGCTCGCGGCGTTGGAGCGTCGGATCGTGGCGTTGGAGTCGCGGAGCCCGAAGCTCGCGGCTCGCGCTCGCCGCCGCGGCTGAGCCGCTCCGCTACTGATCCATCCACCGCTCAGCCGATCCTTCGCGCGTAGGTGGCCGACCGGCGATGCCGGAGAGCCGCCGCGAACTTCCCGCCGAGGCAGCAGCGCCGGAGCGACCCACACACGCACGAAGGAAGTAGCCATGAGCAGCACAAGGGGATCAGGCGCGCCAGGAGTTGCGCGCGCTCCGGGAGAAGATCGCGGGCATCCGCGGCGAGGCGATGGCCGCGAAGAAGCGCGTCGAGGCGGCCCGCCAGGCGTTCGACAGGGCGAACCACGCCGACAAGCCGGTGACGGAGTGGCAGGAGTTCGCGGAGGCCCAGGAGGCGGTCGCCGCCCGCCAGGAGGTGCTCGACCGGCTCGCGGAGGCGAACGCGCAGGCGCAGCTGCTCGCGGCGCGGCTCGACGGGTTCGGTCCGATCCGTACGCCGCTCGCGATGAACCACGAGACGGTCGAGTTCCTGCGGAACCTCGCGGACACGACGATGCAGGTCCAGAACACGGGCCTGGGCGCGCTCTTGTCGCTGGATCAGACGATCCAGTTGACCGGGCGCGCGCTGAGCGCCGGGCCGGTCACGGTCCCGGACCCCTCGGTGGGGCGTGACGGCCACTTCCTCGGGATCGTCCAGCCGCCGAGCGCCCAGCCGACGTCGCTGTTGGACCTGTTCCGGACCGTCGAGTTCGAGGGCCGGAAGGCGTCGTTCCTCCGGCGCACGGGCGGGATCGCCGCCGCCGGGGTGCAGATCGAGGGCACCACGAAGGTCGAGGCGGACATCACGTACGAGGAGGTCGAGGTCGAGGCGCTGACCGTCGCGTCCTGGATCAAGTGCGACCGCCAGAAGCTGGCGGACATCGAGGGCCTGCAGGCGGACATGCTGCTCGCGCTCCGGCAGGGCGTCCTGACCCAGGTCGAGTACCTGCTGCTCGGCACGAACCCGGTCAGCGGCGGCCCGGCGGTCGGGATCACGCAGGTTGGCGGCATCCAGACGCCGGACGTCTCCGGCCTGTTCCTCGCGGACGCGGTCGGCAAGGCGAAGGCGGGCCTGCTCGCGACGGGCGTCACGGCGAACTTCGTGGCGGCGCATCCGAACACGATCGAGCGAGAGGCGTCGCGGACGACGGAGGGCAGCGGCGAGTACGTCAAGACGATCGCGGACGACGGCCGTATCCGCGAACTGCCGCTCGTCCCCACGGTCGCGCTCGCGGAGGGCGACGTCCTCGTGGGCGACTCGCGCCTGGGCGCGCGGCTCGGCGTCCGCGAGCCCGTCTCGGCGGCGATCGGCCAGGAGCAGGACGACATGACGCGGAACCGGATCACGTCACTCGTCGAGGGCCGCTGGGCGATCATCTGCGACGTGCCGGGCGCGTTCAGCTACTTCACGCTCGACCCGCCGGAGGCGTAGGCCGGTGGCCGATCTGGCGCGGCTCGCGGAGGCGGTGTTCGCCGCCGCGTCCGCGTATGAGGACGGCGACGTGGCGCCGCTCGCCGCCGCGCTCGGCATCCAGCCGGACGACGACGAGAGGATGCTCCTCCTCCGCCGGGCGTTCCGGGCCGGGCTCCATCGCGGGCTGGTCGAGTTCGGCTCGGCCGTCACGACGGTCACGCGCGGTCGCCGCGCCCAGCCCGTGTCGGCGGAGCTGGCCGCGGAGAAGGCGCGGGCGCTCGCGGACCTGGGGGCGAGCGGATGGCGGACCTGATCGACAGGGCGACGCCGGTCGAGGAGGTCGACGTTGCTCGCCTCGCGGCCGAACTCGGGGTCACCGACGACGCGGTGGCGGTCGACGTCATCCGCCGGGCGTGGCGCGCGGGCCTGTTCTTCGCCATCGCGGACGACCAGAAGCGCGGCGACTGGAGCCTGTAGGAGCCCCGTGTCCCGGCCTGGGCGACGCTCGGGCCGGGACACGCGCCCGCTCAGCGCGAGAGCACGGCTAACAGCAGCCAGAGAGGGGACGACGCCAGTGCCGCCATCCGGGATCACGTACCTCCGTCGCGACGACGGCCCGACCCAGCTACTCGCGCAGATGCTCCGACTCGGGCTCGACCCGGACGCGCTCCCAACAGCGCGCCTGCTCGTCGAGGTCTTGGCGGAAGACGCCAGAGAGCGCGCGGAGGATCGCGAGGAGCGGGAGCGTCTTCGGGTGGCCGCCATCGCAGAGGCGCGCCGCGGGAAACGGCACAGCGACGCGACGCGGGCGAGGATCAGCGCGGCGAAGCAGGGCCGCAAGCTGAGCCTGGAGCACCGGGCGGCGATCAGCGCCGGGATGCGACGGGCGAAGACCCGAGCGGCATAGCCCGCTCGTAGCGGGTTCGCTACTGAGCAAGTCCGTAGCGGTCACGCTAGATTACGCTGTATGAGCACACACAATCAGGCTCTCTTCACCGTCCGGAAGGCGAAGGGGCTCACACAGGGCGCGCTCGCCGAACGTGTCGGCGTCGCTACATCGACGGTCGCGTTCATCGAACTCGGCCAGCGCGAGCCGACGCTGAGGGTCGCGCTCCGCATCGCCAAGGTGCTCGGCGCGAGCGTCGAGCGACTGTTCGCCGACCACATGGAGGCGGCCCGATGAGCGCTACCATCCGCCAGCTCGTCCGCGTCTCGACGGGCCGCCAGGCCGAGGAAGGCCACAGCCTCGACCAGCAGGAGCACCGCGGCGCGGACTACGCCAAGCGCGAGGAGAAGACGCACGTCGTCTACCGCGAGGAGGGCGTGTCCGGCGCGAGCAAGCGCCGACCGAAGCGCGACCGGCTCCTGGCCGACCTCCAGCCCGGAGACGTCGTGCTCGTCACCTCGCTGGACCGGCTCGGCCGCTCGACCCGCGACCTGTTGGAGACGTTCGACCTGATCGAGGCCAAGGGCGCCACGCTCGTCTCGCTCCGCGAAGCGATCGACACGAGCACGGCCGCGGGACGGCTGCTGCGCACGATCCTCGCTGCCGTCGCCGAGTTCGAGCGCGAGCTGGGGCGCGAGCGGACCGCGAACGGGATCGCGGGCCGCGCCCGCTCGTCCGGGAAGCCCTGGGGCGCGCCCGCCTACGGCTACCGGAAGACCGCCGATGGCCACTGGGAGCCCGACCCAGGCGAACGCGACGTGTTCGTGCGCATCTTCCGGGAGCGCGTGGAGCGCGGCATGTCGAAGAACGGGATCGCGGCGGCACTGACCCGCGACGGAGTCCCGACCCGGAAGGGAGCGCGAGCCTGGAGCGCGTCGGTGGTCGGGCGCATCCTCAGCGGCCGGGAAGGGCTCGGCGAGTTCCACCACGGCGGCGAGTGGCGCCGGGGCCAGCACGAGCCGCTGATCGACGAGAACACCTGGCGCGCCGCCCAGAAGATGGACGAGCAGGGCCGCCGGTACGCGCCCGGCGCTCGCGGTCGCCTGCCGAAGCGCCACCTGTTCGTGCGAGGCGCCCTCCGCTGCGTCTGCGGCGACGCGATGCTGCCCCGGACCTCCCAGGACTCGGCGGACGTGTACGTGTGCCGGTCCCACAAGGCCGACTCGTCGCGCTGCCCGCTCCCGCCGCTCCGCCGGGACGTGATCGACGGGCACGCGCTCGCGATGTTCGAGGACGCCTCCCTGGACCTGGACGCGACCAGGCGACAGGTCGAGACGCAGCTATCGGCGCAGGTCGCCGAGGTCGGCGCGCAGCTCGAACGAGCCGAGCGTGAGGCGAGCCTCGCGATCGAGCGCTACCGGCGCGTCCAGCGGGACTACCAGAACGGCGTGATCGACGGCGCGGACTGGGCAGAGCAGCGCCCCGACCTGATCGCAGAGCGCGACGCCGCCACCGCCGAGGTCGAGCGGCTGCGAGCGCAGGCGGAGAACACCGCGCGAGGGCTCGCGAACATCGACGCGGAAAGCGAGACGCTGCGCCGCTGGGCCGAACTGCGCGCCGCGGTCGCGGGACTGATCAGCGGGACCGGGACGGACGTCAAAGCGTTCCGGGCGGCGTTCGCGTCCGTGTTCGACGAGGTGCGCCTACGCGACCAGGCGTGGGTGCGGGACCGGATCAGCGAGGACGTGGACGCGATGGTGCGCGGCGAGATGCCGGAAGGCCCGGTGTTGTTCGGCCGGGTCGGCGAGTACGTGATGGACTTCTACGGCTCCTGGGAGCGCGTGGCGGTCGGCTTCGACGTTCCGTCGAACATTGGCGTCGGCAGCGGCGTGCCGCTGTAGCCCGCGGTCATCGCGGCACCGTAACGCGAAGCGGTCAGGCCGGTCGGTTGTCAGCACCAGAACCAACGTGACCGACCGCGCGGCGCGGACCGCCTCGGGCGCGCTGACGATGGCGCGCGAGGCCACGCGCGATCGGGTTCAATGCATCGCGTGGCCAGCCGAACCGGGTCCCGAGTGGCTGCGGAGGAGGTCGGCGCGGACGCGGTGGTCGCCGCGTTCCAGCCGATCGTCGACCTCCGCGACGAGTGCGTCGTCGGGTACGAGGCGCTCGCGCGCCCGCGCGACGGGCGGCCGCCCGCAGAGCTGCTGGCCGAGGCGCGCGCGAGCGGCCGGCTCGGCGAGGTCGACCGCGCCTGCCGCACGGCGGCGCTGCGGGCGGCCGCGGCGGCGGGGCTCGGCGCGCCGTTCGCGCTGTTCCTCAACGCGGACGCCGGCGCGCTGGAGCTCGACGTTCCGGACCTGCCGCCCGGCGGCGCGACGCTGTTCATGGAGATCACCGAGAGCGCGCTGACCGAGCGCCCGGAGGTCGTGCTGCGCACGCTGACGCGGCTGCGGACGCGCGGCTGGGGCGTGTCGCTGGACGACGTCGGCGGCGACTCGCGCTCGCTCGCGGTGATGCCGCTGCTGTACCCGGACGTGATCAAGCTCGACCTGCGGCTGCTGACGCAGCGCGACCCGCTCGACGTCGCGCGCGTGGTCACCGCGGTCGGCGCGGAGGCCGAGCGGCGGCGCGCGACCGTGCTGGCCGAGGGCATCGACTCCGAGGGCCAGCTGGAGATGGCGCGCGCGGCGGGCGCGACGCTCGGCCAGGGCTTCCTGCTCGGCGAGCCGGCGCCGCTCCCCTCCCCCCTGCCGCCGCCGGGCCGGCCGCTGCGGCTCGCGGGCTCCGGCGGCGACCCGTCCGGCCCGCTCCCGTACCAGCGCGTGACCAACTGGCGGCGGCCGACCCGCGGGGCGCTGGCGCTGGCCGAGCGCGCGGCGGCGCTGCTGACCGGGCAGGCGTCCGCGCTGGGGCCGACCGGGATGCTGCTGGCGGCGCCGGACACCGCGCACTCGCCGGCGCGCTACGAGGCGCTGCGGGGCTCGCTCGGGTTCGTCGGCGTGCTCGAGCCGGGCGCGCTCGAGGACACGTGGACGGAGGTCGCGCTCGGGCCCGGCTACGGCGCGTGCTTCGTGGCCCGGCGCGACGGTGACGGCACGTGGTCGTTCGCGATGTCCTACGACCGCGAGCTCGTGGTCGAGTGCGCGCTGCTGCTCATGGCGCGGCTGCCGCGGCCAGCTCGGCGATGATCTTCGAGACCTGCGCGCCCTGCCAGGCCAGCGGCGACGCGCCGGGCTCCTCGGAAACCAGCGTGGCGTTCGGGATCGCCTGCGCGTAGCGCTCGCCGGTCGCGTACGGGTGCTCCGGGTCGGCCTCGTCGCGGCTGGCCACAACCACGGTCGGCGCGTCGATCGCCGCCAGCTCGCTCCAGTCCTCGAACGGGCGCGAGCGCGGGACGGCCCGCAGCGCGTCGGCCACCGCGTCCGGGTGCTCGTGCGCGGAGAGCCGCTGGTGCAGGACGCGCTCGATCGTCGGGATCCACGCCTCGGGGACGGGCGGCGTCCCGTACGCGGCGACGAAGCCCTCGACGCCGCCGGTCCGCAGCCCCTCCGACAGCGCGTCCCAGCGCGCCAGGCCCGGGTCGCGGTCGGGCGCGTACGCGGGCGTGAGGATCACGAGGCCGGCGACGCGCTCCGGCCGGGTCAGGGCGAAGTACGTGAGCGTGTGCGCGCCCATCGAGGCCCCGGCCAGCACGGCGGCGTCGATGCCGCGGTCGTCGAGCACCGCCTCGAGATCGTCCGCCAGCCGCGCGTACCCGTAGTCCTCAGCGTCGTGCGCCGGGTCCGAGCGGCCGTGGCCGCGCGCGTCGTAGGCGACGACGCGGTGCCCGGAGCGCTCGAGCGCCTTCGAGCCCATGACGACGTAGCGGCGCGTGGCCGTCAGTCCGTGCAACAGGACGACGGGCGTGCCGGTGCCGGCCTCCTCGCCCGCCAGCATCACGCCGTCGGCGTCGGTGCGGAAATCCATGGCGACTATCCTCGCAGCGTGGCCATCGACACCAGCGAAGCGACGTTCGAGCGCGACGTCATCCAGCGGTCCTTCGAGCAGCCCGTGGTCGTGGACTTCTGGGCGGAATGGTGCGGCCCGTGCCGCACGCTCGGGCCGATCATCGAGCAGGCGGTCGACGCGCGCGACGGCCAGGTCTCGCTCGTGAAGGTCGACACCGAGGCGAACCCGCGGCTGGCGTCCGCGTTCCGGATCCAGTCGATTCCCGCCGTGAAGGCGTTCAAGGACGGCGCCGTCGTCGACGAGTTCATCGGCGCGCTGCCGCCGGCGCAGGTCGAGCGGTTCCTGGACGGGCTCGTGCCCTCCGAGGTGGACGCGCTCGTGGCCGCCGGCGACGAGGCGTCGCTGCGGCGGGCGCTGGAGCTCGAGCCGGGGCGCGCCGACGCCGCGCTGCCGCTGGCGAAGCTGCTCGCCGCCCAGGGCGACCGGGACGCCGCGCTGGCCGTGCTGGAGCGCGTCGCCGGCTCGTTCGCCGCCGACGGCCTGGCGGTGCGGCTGCGGCTGGCCGAGGACCCGGAGCTCGCGCCGGCGCTGGCCGCGCTCGACGCGGGCGACGCCGAGAGCGGGCTGGACGGGCTGATCGCCGCGATCGCGGCGTCCGACGACGCCGACCGCAAGGACGAGCTGCGGCGCGCGGTCGTGGGCATCCTCGACGAGCTCGGCCCTGAGGACCCGCTCGCGCGCGAGTCCCGGCGCAAGCTCGCCTCCGCGCTGTACTAGACGTCGAGCACCAGCTGGCCGACCGGGGCGGCGGGCGCCGGCGGCCGGTCCGGCTCGAGGTCGTCGAACGCCGCCATCCGCACGCCGAGCAGGCGCACGGGCTGCGGCGGCGCGTAGGCGCGCAGCAGCTCCAGCGCGGTCTCGGTCACCAGCGCGGTGTCGTTGGTCGCGTCCGGCAGCGTGCGGGCGCGCGTGACCGTGGTCCAGTCCGCGAGCCGCACCTTGATCGCCACCGTGCGCCCGCGCCGCTCCTTGCGCTGCAGCCCCGCGCACAGCTCGGAGGACAGGCCGCGCAGGATCTCCTCCAGCTCGGTGTGCGACGCGATGTCCGCGTCGAACGTCCGCTCGGTGGAGACCGACTTGGCGGCGCCCGTCTCGGTCTCGACCGCCGAATCGTCGAAGAACTGCGCGCGGGCTTTCAGATAGCGCGCCGTGCGGTCCCCGAAGCGGGCAGCGAGCAGCGCCTCGTCGGCCTCCTGCAGCTGCGCGACCGTCGCGTAGCCGAGCGACGCCAGCCGCTCGGCGGTCTTCGGCCCGATCCCGGGCAGCCGCCGCGTGGGCGCCGGCGCGAAGCGGATGCACGCCTCCTCGCGGCCCATCGCCACGAACCCCGCGGGCTTGCCGAGGTCCGAGCAGCACTTGGCGATCAGCCGGTTCGGCCCGACCCCGGCCGAGATCTGGATCCCGGTGCGCGCGCGCACCTCGTCGATCAGCTCGCGCAGGACCCGCAGCGGCTTCGGCACGCCCGTCAGCTCCACGTACGCCTCGTCGAGCCCCATCGACTGCACGCGGTCCAGCCGCTCGCGCACGAGCTCCCAGACCTCGCGGGACTTGGAGCGGTAGGCGCTGAAGTCCGGCGGGATGACGATCGCCGTCGGGCACAGGCGCCGCGCCTGGGACGCCGGCATCGCCGAGCCGACGCCGAACTTCCGCGCCTCGTAGGACGCGGTGGTGACCACCGAGCGCGGCCCGGAGCCGGCCACGATCACGGGCTGGCCGCGCAGCTCCGGCCGGCGCAGCAGCTCGACCGTGGCGTAGAACGCGTCGCAGTCGAGGTGGGCGATCACGCGCTTCGGAGCCACGCCCAGAACGTTAGGCGCGGCTCCGGACGCACGTACGTTCGCCTAACGGGTGACCTGGATCGGGCCGTGCCCGTAGAACCCGAGCTTGCGCGCCGTCGCCGCCGTCAGGTCGTACTCGCGGCCGCCGACGTACGGCCCGCGGTCGATCACGCGCACGCGCAGCACGTGGCCGCGGTGGCGCAGGGTGACCCGGGTTCCGCACGGCAGCGTCTTGTTGGCGACGCCGACCGAGCCGGTCTGCAGCGTTCCACCGCAGCCGAGCCGGTTGCCGAACAGGCCTGGCCCGTACCAGGACGCGAGCGCGCGCCGGTAGACGTTCAACCGTCCGACCACGCGCGTGTCGCCCGCCCCGGTGCGCAGCCGCGCACGAGCGCTCAAGGCGCCCGCGACGCGCCGGCGCAGGACGTAGCGGCCCGCACGGTTGGTGCGGTCGCGGTCGAGGGTGACCCAGCGGCCACGCCGCAGGATCTGAAGCTTGACGACGCCCGGCGTGCGCAGGTGACCCTTAACGGTCACACGGCTGCCGGTCTGGATGTTCAATCGCTTGGCACTGACGCCGACGTGCGCGGCATCAGCCGCGGCCGGGATGACCGCGGTGGTCGTCGCCGTGAGGCACAGTGCACCGGCGCCAATGGCACGGCGCAGCGTGGATCGCGACATCGATCCTCCTGTATTCCACTGTCCGGCCAGGTCCGCCTGCAGGGCACTACCGGCGATCCCCGCGCGTCTCCTCCCGAGCCGCTTGACCTTCGAGGGATCCCCCACCCGCGAACGCACCGTGCGCTCGCGGCTCGGCGTGGCCGAATGAGCGGCGCAAGTTAGCACGCCAGTCAATGTCCGCACGGTGACCCTCGTCACACAACGCATCCGGAACGCGGCGAGGCGGCGCACGCGCGAGAATGACCGCGATGGATCGTCTGACCGGCCTCGACGCCTCGTTTCTCGCCCTCGAGAAGGACGGGGCGCACATGCACGTCGGCTCGGTCCTGATCTTCGACGGGCCGGCCCCAGACTATGACGCGTTCGTGGAGCGGATCGCGGGCGGCCTGCACCTGGTGCCGCGCTACCGGCAGCGGCTCGTCTTCCCGCCGCTGGCCCGGCCGCTGTGGGTCGACGACCCGCACTTCAACGCCGGCTACCACATCCGCCACACGGCGCTGCCCGCGCCGGCGGGCGAGGAGGAGCTCAAGCGGCTCGCGGGCCGCGTCTTCTCCCAGCAGCTGGACCGCGAGAAGCCGCTGTGGGAGATCTGGCTGGTCGACTCACTCGCCGACGGCCGCTTCGCGCTGATCTGCAAGACGCACCACGCGCTGGTGGACGGGATCTCGGGCGTCGACATCCTGACCGTGCTGTTCGACGTGGACCCGGACGCGCCGGGGCCCGCGTCCGGCCCGGCGTGGTCGCCGCGGCCGCTGCCCGGGCGCACCGAGCTGCTGAGCGCCTCGGTCAGCGAGCGCCTGCTCGCGCCGCTCGGGTTCGCCCGCTCCGTGCTGGCCCACCCGGAGCGCGCGGGCTCGAACGCCGGACGGTCGCTCGCCGGCCTCGCGGCGATGGCCGCCGGCGCCGCGGGCGCGCCGCCGTCGCCGCTGAACGTCCGCATCGGCCCGCACCGGCGGTTCGACTGGGCGAGCGCCGACCTCGCGCTCTTGAAGGCCGTCAAGAACGCGTTCGGCGGGACGATCAACGACGTCGTGCTGACCGTCGTCACCGGCGCGCTGCGCGCGCACCTGTTCCGGCGCGGGCGCGACCCCGAAGGGCTCGAGCTCAAGGCGATGGTGCCGATCTCGGTGCGCGCGGACGCGGCGCGCGGCGCCCTCGGCAACCAGGTCGCGGCGATGTACGCGCCGCTGCCGGTCGGGATCGAGGACCCGGTCGAGCGGCTGCGGTTCATCGGCGTCGCGATGCGCGACCTCAAGGCGTCCGGGCAGGCCGTGGGCGCGCAGGCGATCACGCGGCTGGCGGACGCCGCGGCGCCGACGATCCTCAACCAGGCCGCGCGGCTGCAGTCGCGCCAGCGGTTCTTCAACCTCACGGTCACGAACGTGCCCGGCCCCCAGGTGCCGCTGTACGTGCTCGGGCGCCGGCTGCAGGCCTTCTACCCGAAGGTCCCGCTGGTCCTCAACACGGCGCTCGGCGTCGCGGTCATGTCCTACGCCGGGCGGATCTTCTTCGGGCTGCTCGGGGACTACGACGCGCTCGCGGACCTCGACGCGCTGGCCGCGGACTTCGACGCCGCGATCGCCGAGCTGGCCGCGCTGGTGGACGTCCCCACGGCCCGAGCGTCGGTCACCGCATGAGGCGCGCGCTGCTCTTCGCCGCCGTGGTCGTGGTGGCCGCGGCCGCGTGCGTCGGGCTGATCGCAGCGCTCGCGGCGCGTGACTCCGGGCAGGTCAGCGGCGCCTCCGGGCCGGGCGTGCTGGAGCCCGACCGCGGCGCCGCGCGCGAGAAGGCGGCGCCGGCCGCGACGCCGCCGACCAGCGGCCCGCACCTCGCGGACGCGGTAACGCGCGACCGCACGGCGCTGACCGACGACCAGCTCCTGGAAGCGCTGCAGCTCGGCAACGTCGTCCTGACGTACCCGGACGCGCGGCCGCCGGCGGCGCTGGTCGCGATCCAGCGCGACGTCTCCGGCCCGTTCGACCCGGCGCTGGCGGCGGCCGGGCAGGCGGTGATCCTGGCCCGGCGACCGGACGCGCCGGTGCTCGGGCTGGCCTGGCGGCGGCGGCTCGCCGCGTCCGGCCCGGACGACCCGCGCCTGCACGACTTCGCCGAGGCCTGGCTCGGTCAGGGCGCCGGGTAGACCGTCGTCCGCACGAGCGCGCAGGTACGGCCGGCGTCGTCGGTGACGTCGACCTCCCAGACCGCGGTCGTGCGGCCGCGGTGCCGGCGGCGCGCGGTGGCGTGGATCGTGCCCTGCGTGATCGGGCGCAGGAAGCTCGTCTGGCTGGAGATCACGCGGCCGTCGTCGGCGGTCAGCGCGTCGGCGATGATCGCGTAGACGCCGCCGTGGACGAGGCCCAGCGGCTGCTTGACGGCGTCGGTCACGGGGACGCTCGCGGTGCGCTCGTCGTCGCCGCACTCGACGATCGTCAGGTCGGGAAGCAGTGGCGTCACGTCCACTAGGCTAGGCCGGACGATGCCGCCGCGCAGCAGCGCCTCCGCGTTCGACCGGCTGGCGCCTGACCAGCGCGCCGCGCTGGAGCTCGTGCTGCGCCGGGGCCGCTCGTACGGCGAGCTGGCCGACCTGCTCGGCCTGCCGGAGGAGACGATCCGCGCGCGGGCGCGCGCCGGCCTGGCGGCGCTGGCGGGAGACCTCGCCGCTCCGGCGCGCGGGGGCGAG
>DATMGH010000015.1:0-3806 GCA_035555675.1 Solirubrobacter sp.
GACGAGGTCTACAACGGCAAGGAGCCGATCTGGATCGTCGGCGCCGGCAAGACGGCGATGGACACCGCCCACCTGCTGGTCACCGAGGCGCCGGGCCGCGAGGTGAACATGATCATCGGGGGCGGCACGTTCTTCGGCAAGCGGGACCGGCTCTTCCCCAACAACCGTTGGCGGGTGCAGGCGACGCCGAACATGCTCCAGGCCGCGGTGGCGCGCCGCTTCGACGGCACGAACGAGGAGGACGTGCGGCGCTGGCTGCGCGAGAAGTACGGCATCGGCCTCGTCCCGGAGGCGAAGAACTACTTCTTCGGCATCCTCTCCGAGGCCGAGAACGAGACGATCGCCCGCGGGCTGACGTCCACCGTCCGCGGCTACCTCGCCGACGTGCGCGACCAGGACGGCCGCCCCGAGCTCGTGCTCCGCTCGGGTGTCACGCGCGAGGTCCCGGCCGGCACCTGGATCGTCAACTGCACCGGGTTGATCACGCCGGTCGGCCGGCCGTACGAGCCGTACAGCTCGCCGAGCGGGAACGTCCTCACGCTCAGCCTGCGCTCGGCGACGGTGCTGCTGTCGTCGTTCATGGCGTACTTCATGACGCACCTCATGTATCGCGATCTGCTCACGACGACGCCGCTCTACCAGGTCGACTACAGCGAGCTCGCGAAGGTCGCCAAGCCCGCCTCGCCCTACGTGATGGCCACCATCGCGCAGTACAACCTCTGCCTGCTGTCCGATGTCCTTCCGTTGCGGTCGTTCCTCGACTGCGGACTGGACTTCGATCGCTGGATGCCGCTGCCGCACCGGGTCGCGGCGGTCGCCGCGTTCGCCGCGCGGCGCAAGCGCGACGGCGCCCGGATGCGAGCCGCGCTCGACACGACACGCGACCGCTTCGGGGTCCGCTGCGGCCCGCTCGAATTCGTGTAGCCCAGCGGGGGTGTGTTCGGAAACTCGCCTCACAGGCGACCTGGCGGCCACACCCCCCTTCCGGCGGGCGTATCTGCGCCGGCTGCGAGCGTCTCGACGACCTAGTGGCGGACTTCCCGAAGCTCGCCTAGACAATCTCGACGACGAATCGTGGTCGCAATCTCGCCCTGCGCAGCCAGATTTCTGGGTCCTCGGGCTACAAAGCTGTGACCGCTTAGGTCTTTCAACAGCACCGAACTTGCGTTCAACGACTTCTTTGGCATAGGCTTTTGCGTTGCCAAGCGGCAGAAGTCGCCCGGTGGTCCATGTTGAAAGGGTGAGGAGAGGGCACGATGCTAGGACTCCGAAGGGTGCAGATGGCCATGGCCGCTGCACTGACGACGGGCGCGCTACTCGCGACCGCCGGCGCCGCACAGGCGCAACGACCGGCGACTTTGGGTGAAGGGGCACCCGCGGGTCAGAGCGGTATTCAGCTTTACAACTTCAGGGATTACCTGAGCAACGGCACAGGGGAGATCCTCTGTCCGGCGTCGCCGGCGCCGGCGACGCCGTACTGCACGCCGACGCTGCCGGCGAACAACGTCATGGCGCGCATGGAGCGCCTGTTCTCGTTCCTGAAGGACCAGGGGATCAAGAACGTCGAGCTCTACGGTTATCCGGGCAACCCGTTCCCGAGCAGCGGCAACCCGCAGGGCAACCGCCAGGGCCTGCTGGACCTGCGCGCGCTCGGCGACAAGTACGGCATCCGCTTCCCCGCCCGCCACGGCAGCCTCAGCGAGGGCCAGTGGGCCGGCGAGATCGAGGCCTCGAGGATCCTCGGCCAGGACATGGTCGGCGAGGCCGGCGCGGACGGCGCCGGCGGCCTCGGCAGCTATCAGCAGACGCTGCAGACCGCGCAGCAGCTCAACAAGCTGGGCAAGCGCTCGGTCGAAGCCGGCGTCGGTCCTGCGTACTTCCACAACCACGGCAGCGAGTTCACGCGGTTCACCGACAACGGCGTGCTCAAGAGCGCGTGGGACATCGTGATGGAGCGCACCGATCCGCGCTACGTCGTCGCGCAGCTCGACATCGGCTGGGCCGTCTGCAACACGTCGGGCTACTCGACGCCGGTCGATCCGGCCGCGGGCGCCGCCTACCTCAAGAGCATGATCGAGAAGTACGGCAGCCGCGTCATCTCCTACCACGTCAAGGACATGGCGGGCGACCGCATCAGCCCGAGCTGCAACGACGGCGATCAGCGGACGGTCGGCAAGGGCGGCATCGACTTCGGGCCGATGTTCGCGGCGGCCAAGAACAAGTCGAAGTACTACTTCGTCGAGCGCGACCCGGTCGGGCTCGGTGGGGCGACGAACTTCAACCCGTTCACCAATAGTGCTGAAAGCGTGGCCGCGATGCGGGCCGACCCGGCCCCGTCGCTGAAGGCCGCCCCGCAGCTCTTCTCGTCCGTGCCCGTCGGCACGCCGGCGGCGGACAACCAGGCGCCGATCAAGGTCACCAACGACGGCGACGCGCCGCTCGTGATCGCCGGCGGCGCCAACGCGATCCAGATCCAGGCCACCGCCGAGGACGGCGGCGCCGCCACGGCCGCGGACTTCGCGGTCGTCACGGAGAACTGCCGCGGTAAGACGCTCGCGCCCAACGAGAGCTGCACGGTCAACGTGGGCTTCAAGCCGACGCGCGCGAACTCCACGTCGGTCGCCCACCTGGTGATCGACTCCAACAGCGACGACGCCGTCGAGCGGATCCTGCTCTCCGGCGTGCAGACGCCGCCGAAGGTGCTCGTGTTCCACGGGCCGTCGGACGCCACGGTCGACGCCGGCGTCAACGCGATCACCACGCTGGGCGAGTCCAACGGGTTCGCGGTGACCGACACGCAGGACGCCACGGCGTTCACCGCCGCGAACCTCGCGCAGTATCGCGCCGTCGTGTTCCTCAACAACACAGGTGACCGGCTCAACACCGGTCAGGAGATGGCGCTGCAGGGCTACATCCAGGGCGGCGGCGGCTTCGTCGGCGTCGGCGCGGCGGCCTCGGCTGAGCCCGAGAGCTCCTTCGTCACCGGTCTGATCGGCTCGCGTCCCGCGTCCGACAGCCCGACGGCGGCGAGCGACCAGGTCCTCGTGACCGGCGACCGCGTGCATCCCGCGACGCGCAACCTGCCGCTGGAGAGCACGCGCAACGACATCTGGTACCGCTGGACCTCGCGGCCGACCGGCACCGTGCACACGGTGGCCCGGTACCACGCGGTGGGCGCGGCGGCCGGTGACGGCACGTCGACCGGCGGCACGGACTGGCCGATCTCCTGGTGCCGTGACTACCAGGGCGGCCGCTCCTTCTACACCGGCATGGGCCGCACCGCCGGCGCGTACGCGGAGCAGCCCATCCGCTCGCACCTGCTGGGCGCCATCGAGTGGGCCGCGGGCATGGTCCGCGGCGGCTGCAAGGCGACGATCAGCTCCAACTACAAGGGCGAGCGCCTGGTCGACGCGTCCAGCGGCGACCTCACCAACAGCGGCGAGTCGCACGGCGTCTCGATCGCCCCGAACGGCTGGGTCTTCTACATCGGCCGCGCGGACTGCCGCACGAACGCCGAGCGCGGGAAGATGATCGGCGTCGCCTCGCAGGCGCGCATCACGAACTTCGCCGATCCGAACGTCGGCGTCGGCTGCGGCACGGTCCACATCTGGGATCCGGCGCAGGCCAACGGCACGGTCAACAGCGGCGTGACCAAGGCCGGCGTGCTGCCGGTCTACGGCGATCGCGGCGGCGGAAACGAGATCAACGGCAAGATCGAGGCCGGTCTGCTGGGCGTGACGGTGGCGCCCGACTTCATGACGACGGGCCACATCTACCTGCTCTACTACCCGACCTTCAACCCGGAC
>DATMGH010000016.1:0-15774 GCA_035555675.1 Solirubrobacter sp.
CGAGCTCGTCGCCGACGTGCTCGCCGGCATCAAGTTCAAGGACGGGATCCGGGTCCCCGACGAGCACCCGAACACCCTCGAGAAGGTCGCCGCCTAACCAGATTCGTCAGGCAACCATCCACAACTCTTGACAATTGCTCCGATCTGACCGACGTGATCGCGCCGATGGGCCCGCCCGTCAACGACTGGACGCCTGGGCTGTGGTCCGAGATGCTCGAGACCCTGGAGATCACCGCCGAACACGGCGAATGGTCGGGCGGAACGCCGATGACGTTCGAGTACCAGTGGAAGCGCTGCGACGCTGCGGGCGAAGCATGCGCCGACATCCCGAGCGCGACCGCGCGGACGTACACACCCGCCGGAGCCGACGTCGAGCACAAGCTCAGGGTCTGGATTCGCGCCACCAACGAGGCGGGCAGCGGCGAAGTCGTCTCCCGAGCCTCCACGGTCGTGCGCCGTAGCGCGCCTCGCTTCCTCGAACGAGCGACGATCGACGGCGAGCTCCGGGAAGGCACGCTCCTGCAGGCCACGACGGACGGTCTTCGCGGCAGCCAGCCGATCGATCTGGACTACACCTGGCTGCGCTGCGACTCCAACTGCGCGCCGATCCCAGGCGCAACGGCGCAGACCTACACCGCCCAGCCGAGCGACGTCGCCGCGCGACTGCGCCTGAAGGTCACCGCCAGCAACACGGAGGGCACCGCCGCCTCCTGGTCGACGGTCTCGGATGAAGTCGAGCCGGCGGATGTCGAGGGCGCGCCGAAGGCGGTCAAGCGCCCAGCGCTCGGCGGCGTACCCCGCGTGGGTGAAACCGTCACTTCCACTGCGGGCACATGGCGTGGCGCCACGCCGATCACCACCGAGATCCGGTGGCAGCGCTGCGACGACGAGAACGAGACGTCGTGCGTCGACATTCCCGCGGCAACCGGCGAGGACTACGAAGTCGCACCCGCGGACGCGGGCAAGAGCCTGCGCTCCGTCGTCGACGCACAGAACGCGATCGGCGAGGCCGCCGCACGTTCGATCGTCTCACCGCCGATGCGCCCGCGCTTCAATACCGCGTTCTCGCTCAACGGCACCGCTCCGCTGTCAGCGGTCGCGGACGCGCTCCGCAGTGCGGACATCTCGGCCTGGATCTCGTTCTCCTACGCCGGCGAGCAGACCGGGATCTTCGACGCCGGCGCCGGCGCCACGATCGACGCCGTCCTCGACCGATTCGACTCGCCCACCAACCCCGACGGCCTCGACCTACCGGTCACGAACTTCACCGTCGCCGGCGAGGTCGAGGCCACGGACCTCGGCGACCTCGCCGATCAGATCGCCGGCACACTGCAGATCCCCTCGATCCACTTCGGCTCCGAGCCCGAACCGCAAGCCCCGGCCGCCCGTACGGCAGCCGCGCAGACGCCACCGCTCGTGGACGAGTTCCTCGTGCGCGCCCGGCTCAACGCCTGGGGCCACTCCTGCCGCGGCGGCGATTGTGACGACGTCGATGAACCATCTGACTGGACGGAGAACTACCTCGCGCCGCCACGTCATCCCGACTACCCGCGATTGATCGAGACGACGTTCACCTGGCGCCACGGCTCCCAGTACTTCGCCGACCGCACAGCGAACGAGGGCCACCTGTTCGCATGGGAGAACGACGTCAAGCTCTACAACGGCAACAACTTCGACTCGCCCGGCGGGTTCTTCTGCCTCCCGTGGGACAAGAACGACTTCTGGATCGCCAGCCGCGACGCCGACGACAAGTTGATCGAGACCAACCTCCCCGCCGACGCCGGGATCTACTGGGACACCGCAGCGTCGGATAGCTGCGACGTGAAAGATCTCACCTGGGGCATCTATCACCCCGAGCGACTGAAGGCGAACACGCAGTACTCCGTCAACGTCCACTTCGACGATCCAGGCGACGAAGCAAACTCAACGTTCAGCTGGACGCCAACGCTGCTCGAGCGTCAGCCCAACCTCTCGCCGAATGGTCCTCAATGCGATTTCACGCCGTGGTGCGTGAACGTTCCGCCCTTCGCTCGGGTCTACGAAGACTCGGAAATGGTCAAGCGAGGCTGGGACTACCGCCTACCAGACTGCTGGGAGTACGACGAGAGTTGGAGCCAAGAACGTGCGGGCCCATGCGTGTTCCCCACATTGGCGCCCGGCCGGAAGCGACGATGAAGAGTTCTCAGAAGCCCAGGCGCGGACTGGCAGTCGCGATCGCGATCGCGCTGCTCCTGGCCGGATCGGCCCTTGTGAGCGCGTACTTCGAGGGCGGGTTGGACGGCGTCTGTTGGGTGGGATCCGATTTCCGCGCGGACTACGCCGACCGGGCGGCCAGCTGGCGGAGCGTGGCGTCCGGTTGGCCGCCAGGCCGAGCTTGCGTGGCGCTCGCGGCCGACGGCACCGAGCTCGCGCGAGAGACGTATCCCCAGCCTGGAGACTGGGTGATCGCAACGGCGTTGTTCGCGCTGCCGTTCGTGATCCGCACCGGCTGGCGCACCGTCCGGCACCGAGGCGCGAGCTCGACGGACTGAGCCGCGACGATCGGCGCCGGCGAGCCTCGGCGACAAGTGGTTCTTCCAGCGGACAACCTACCGTCCCAATGGTATGGCGACAGGACCACGGGACGTGCGCCCATGCCAAGGACGTGCAGGTCCTGTTGCGCCGCGTGGGGGCGCTGGCGATCACGGTGCTGGCGGCGGTCGCGCTCGGCCACGCGTTCCTCGCGTCGGCGGTCGCCGGCGACGGGCTGGGCCACGCGCTGCGGACCACGCCGCACGCGCTCAGCGCCCGCTTCCTGCACGGCGACTTCGGCGCGACGGCCGGCGGCGGCTGCAACCAGATGGAGCAGTACCACCCGCTCTGCTCCTCGTACCCGGGCGCGCGGATCGCGACGATGCTGCGCGCCCGCGTCCCGGTCGACGCGGCGCTGCTGCTCGGCGGCCTGCTGCTCGGCACGCTGCTCGGCGTCGCCGGCGGCCGCTGGTGCGCGGTCCGGCCGGACACCAGGCGGACGCGCGCCCTGCACGTCCTGACCGCGCTGCAGCTGTCGCTGCCGGTCTTCTTCACCGCCCTGCTGGTCCTCTTCTACTTGTCCTCGAACGTGAGCGGGTTCATCCGCCTGCCGTTCCTCTCCGGCCAGGGCGACTACGTCCCGCTCGGCGAAAGCCCGCTGCGCTACCTGAAGGCGCTGTGGGTCCCGTGGCTGCTGGCCGCCCTGCCGCTGGCCGCGTTCGTGCTGCGGATCACCGAGGCGTCGCTGCGCGAGGACCTGCGGGAGGACTTCGTCCGCACCGCGCGCGCCAAAGGCCTGTCCGAGCGGCGCGTGATCGACCGCCACGCGCTGCCGGTCGCCGTGCCCGCGATCGCCGCGATGGCCGCCGTCAACGTCTCGACGCTGCTGCTCAACGTCGCGGTGATCGAGTACGCCTACAACCTGCCCGGCATGTTCCGCGTGATCGACACCGCGGCGCAGTTCCGCGACGTGAGCGTGCTGGAAGCGATGGTGCTCGAGGGCGTCGTGCTGATCGTGCTCGCGAACTTCGCCGCGGACGCGCTCCAGGCGAAGCTCGATCCGCGCCTAGTACGGTGATAGGGGATGCCGGCTCAGGCCTATGCGGGGAAAGAGTGCGTCTGCCAGTACCGGCGCGGGATCTGCGACCAGACCTGCGTGCGCGACATGCTGGCCACGCCGTTCTACATGGCGTGCCTGAAGCTGACCGGGCGCCGCTGCGTCGTGGTCGGCGGCGGTGACGTCGGCCTGGAGAAGGTCGAGGGCCTGCTGGCCTGCAACGGCCAGGTCGTGGTGATCGCGCCCGAGATCGAGCCCGAGCTGGCGCGGCTCGCCGCCGAGGGCTCGATCGAGTGGATCGCCCGCGAGTACGAGACCGGCGACCTCGAGGCGACGTTCATCGCCATCGCCGCGACCAACGACACCGACGTCAACATCCACGTCTACGAGGACGCGGAGGAGCGCGCGATGCTCGTCAACGTCGTCGACGTGCCGCCGCTGTGCAACTTCATCCTGCCGGCGATCGTCCGCACCGGGCCGCTGGCGATCGCGATCTCGACCGCGGGCGCCTCGCCGGCGCTGGCCAAGCGCATCAAGGCGCAGATCGCGCAGGAGTTCGGCGAGCCGTACGCGCACCTGGCCGTCCTGCTCAACGAGGCGCGCGGCTGGGCCAAGCGCACGCTGCCGACCTACCAGGACCGCAAGGCGTTCTTCGAGGCGATCGTCAACGGCGAGCCGGACCCGGTCGAGCTGCTGCGCGACGGCGACGAAGCCGCCGTGCGCGAGCTGATCGCCACCGCCCAGCGGGCGCACGATCCCGCCACCGCGTAGGCTCTCGCGCCATCCGCGCCGCGATCCTCACCGTCTCCACGTCCGTCTCGCGGCGCGAGAAGGACGACCTGTCCGGCCCCAGGCTGGCGGCCGCGGCCGAGGCCGCGGGCTGCGACATCGCCGCGATGGAGGTCGTCCCGGACGACTACGCGCTGATCGAGGACCGGCTGCGCCACTACGTCGAGCACCGCATCGACCTCGTCTTCACCACCGGCGGGACCGGCCTGACGCCGGACGACATCACGCCGGAGGCCACGCGCGCCGTGATCGAGCGCGAAGCGCCCGGCTTCGCGGAGACGATGCGCGCCGAAGGTCTCAAGTACACGCCGCACGGCATCCTCACCCGCGGCGTCTCCGGCATCGCCGGCCGCACGCTGATCGTCAACTTCCCCGGTTCGCCGAAGTCGATCGACCAGCTCTTCCCGGTGCTCGCGCCGACGCTCAAGCACGTGGTGCGGACCCTCAGCGGGGACTCGTCGCACCATGAGAGCGATCGAGCTGGCTGACGTCGGGCGGGCGTACGGCGACCGGATCGCGCTCGCCGGGGTGACGCTGGACGTCGAGCGGGGCGAGACCCTCGCCGTGTTCGGCGCCAACGGCGCCGGCAAGACGACCCTGCTGCGGATCCTCGCCACGCTCCTGCGCCCGCACCGCGGCGTCGCGCGCGTGCTCGGGCACGAGCTGCCGCGCGAGGGCTGGGCGGTGCGCGGGAAGATCGGCTTCCTCGGCCACGCGCCGCTGCTCTACCGCGACCTGACCGTGCGCGAGAACCTGCGCTACCACGCGCGGCTGCACCGGGTGGGCTTCGAGCGCATCGACGAACTGCTCGACGCGGTCGGGCTGCGGGCGCGCGGCGACGACCCGGTGCACACGCTCTCGCGCGGGATGCTCCAGCGCGCCGCGGTCTGCCGCACCGTCCTGCACGCGCCCGAGGTGCTGCTGCTCGACGAGCCGCTGGCCGGGCTGGATCCCGGCGCGGTGGCGCTCGTCGACCCGCTGCTGCGCGGGCCGGCGACGCGCGTGCTGATCTCCCACGACGTCGAGCACGGGCTGGCCGAGGCCGACGTCGTGCTCGGGCTGCGCGGCGGGCGCGCGGCGTTCGTGGCCCGCGACGTCTCCGAGGCCGACGTGCGGGCGCTGTACGCATGAGGCACGCGATCGCGGCGCTGATCCGCAAGGACGTGCGGCTCGAGCTGCGCACGCGCGAGTCGGTGCCGGCGATGGTGCTGTTCTCGCTCGGCACGTTCGTGCTGTTTCACTTCGCGCTCGACGAGCGCGAGGTGTCGGGGGCGCTGGCGGCCGGGATCCTGTGGGTGACGCTGCTGTTCGCCGCCGTGCTGGGGATCAACCGCCTGTTCGTGGCCGAGCGCGAGGAGGGCGGCTTCGACGGCTTCCTGCTCGCCCCCGTCGACCGCACCTCGCTGTTCGTGGCCAAGGCGACCGTGCTGTTCGGCTTTCTGGTCGCGGTCGAGGTGTTCGTGGTGGCGGCGTTCGCGGTCCTGCTGCTGGGCCCGTCACCGTGGGCCGGGCTGCCGGCGCTGGCGCTGGTGCTGGTCGTCGCCGACGCGGGGATCGCGGTGATCGGAACCCTGGTCGGCGCGCTGGCCGTGCAGACCCGCGCGCGCGACCTGCTGGTCCCGCTGCTGGCCCTGCCGCTGAGCATCCCGCTGGTGATCGCGGGGGCGCGCGCCTGCGCGCCGCTGCTGACCGCGGGCGGCGGCGACGGGCTCGAGGCGCGCTGGCTGCTCGTTCTCGGCCTCTATGATCTGGTCTTCGGGCTGCTCGCCTACGCGATCTTCGACTTCCTGCTGGAGGAATGAACGCTGTGTTCGGCCGGGGTCTGAGGACCCTCTCGCTTCTCACCGCCGCACTGCTCGTCGGCGCATTCGCCCTGGTGTTCTTCTACGCGCCCAACGACGCGGACCAGGGCTTCATCCAGAAGATCTTCTACCTGCACGTGCCGCTGGCGATCGTCGCGCTGGGCGGGTTCGTCGCCGGCGGCGTGTACGGCATCCGCTACCTGCGCACCGGCGACCGCCTGCACGACCTGCGCTCCTACGTCGCGATCCACCTGTCGCTGATCCTCGCGGTCGGCGCGCTGGTGACCGGGTCGATCTGGGCGCGCGGCTCGTGGGGCGTCTGGTGGACCTGGGACGAGCCGACGCTGGTCAGCTTTCTGATCGTGTTCCTGCTGTACGCGTGCTACCAGCCGCTGCGGTTCTCGATCGAGGACCCGGAGCGCCAGGCGCGCTACGCCGCGGTCTTCTCGGTGATCGCCGGGGCGTTCGTGCCGCTGAACTTCATGGCCGTGCGGATGGCGCAGGCGTACGTGCACCCGCGCGTGCTGTCGACCACCGGCGGCTCGATGCCGGGCTCGATGCGGCTGACGTTCGCGGTGGCGGTGCTCGCGATGGCGCTGCTGTTCGTGACGCTGTGGAAGTACGAGCTGGCGTCCAAGAGCGCGACCTTCCGCCTGCGGGCGCTCAAGCGCCGCCTGGCGGGCGACGAGGAACTCTGGACCACGCGCCGGTCGGCGGCGCCCACGCTCTGATGCCTGCACTCCCGCTCGATACGGCCGGCAAGTACGTCGCGGCCGCCTACCTGGTGTTCCTGGCCCTCGTTCTCATCTATGTCGCGATCATGGCCGGCAGGCTGTCGCGGATCGAGAAGGACCTGGAGGAAGTGACGGAGCTACTCGAGCAGCGCGCCGGCGAACGGGAGACCGTGCCGGTTGACTGAGCTGGTGGTACTCGGCGCGTCCCACCGGACCGCGCCGCTGGCCGTGCGCGAGCGGCTGGCGCTGCTCGACGGACAGGTGGAGCCGTTCCTGGCGGCGCTGCTCGCGGCGCCGGGGGTGGACGAGGCGGTCGCGCTGTCGACCTGCAACCGCACCGAGCTCTACGTCGTCGGCGCCGATCCCGAGCCCGCGGCGCTGGCCGCGCTCCAAACCCGCGCGGACGTCGCGTTCTACCGCGAGCGCAACTGCGACGCGGCGCGCCATCTGAGCCGCGTGACCTCCGGGCTGGACTCGATGGTGCTGGGCGAGGCCGAGATCCAGGGCCAGGTCAAGCGCGCCTACGAGCACGCGCTGGCGGCACGCACGACCGGGCCGCTGACCAACCGGCTGTTCCGCTCCGCGCTGGCGACCGGCAAGCGCGTGCGGACGGAGACCGCGATCGCGACCGGCAACGCGTCGGTGGCCTCGGTCGCGGCCGAGGCGGCGCGGGCCGCGCTGGGCACGCTGGAGGACCGGCGCGTGCTGATCGTCGGCGCCGGCGAGAACGCCGAGCAGGTGGCGCGCGCGCTGCACGCGCACGGCGTGAGGACGATGTTCGTCGCCAACCGGCGGCGCGAGCGCGCGCTGGAGCTGGCACGGCGCTTCGGCGGCGGGTCGGGCGGCTTCGAGGCGCTGCCGGCCGAGCTCGAGCGCGCCGACGTCGTGGTCTCCTCGACCGGGTCGCCGCACGCGATCGTCGGGCCCGACGAGCTGGCCGCGGTGCGCGACGGGCGGCCGCTGCTGCTGATCGACCTCGCCGTGCCGCGCGACATCGACCCGGCCTGCGCGGACGTGCCGGGCGTGACGCTGCTGGACATGGACTCGCTGCAGCGCCAGGTGCGCGGCTCGCTGGGCGTCCGGCGCGCCGAGGCGCGGCGGGCGGAGGCGATCGTCGAGGACGAGATCCAGACGTTCGCCGCCTGGCTGGGGCGCCTGGAGGCGCTGCCGACGCTGACCGCGCTGCGCGGCTACGGGGACGAGATCGTGGACGGGCTGCTGGCCGAGAACGCGGGCCGCTGGACGTCTGAGCGGGACGCCGCGCGGGCGGACGCGCTGGCGCGCGCGCTGGTCAAGCGGCTGCTGCACGAGCCGACGGCGCGGCTGCGCGACTTCGACCACGCGCGGCTGCAGCTGCTGCGCGAGCTGTTCGGCCTCGACGAGGCGCGGCGGGCCGACGCGGACCACGCCGCCGACGTGCGCCGGCTGCACGGGTGACGGCGCCCGGCGACGAGGCCGCGCGGCCCGGCGCGACCGCGTACGGCGACGACGCCGCGCGCGGCGAGGGGGCCGGCCCCGCCGCCCCCACCCCACTCCGCGTCGGCACGCGCGGCAGCGCGCTCGCGCTCGCGCAGGCCGGCGAGGTCGCGCGGCTGCTCGGGTGCTCGGTCGAGCTGGTGACGGTCACGACCGCGGGCGACGTCG
Source organism: Solirubrobacter sp. (assembly GCA_035555675.1). Lineage (GTDB taxonomy): Bacteria > Actinomycetota > Thermoleophilia > Solirubrobacterales > Solirubrobacteraceae > Solirubrobacter. Next base: position 8,538 of record DATMGH010000016.1, read on the forward strand.
ACCGCGCGCGCGGCGACAAGTCGCGCTGGGTCGGCACGCTGGAGGCCGCGCTGGTCGCGGGCGAGATCGACCTCGCCGTGCACTCGGCCAAGGACGTGCCCGGGGAGCTCGCGCCCGGGACCGTGATCGCCGCGACGCCGCGCCGGGCCGAGCCGTTCGACGTGCTGGTCGGCGAGGACGCGCTCGCGTCCGTGCGCGAGGGCGCGCGCGTCGGGACGAGCGCGCTGCGCCGCCGCGCGCAGCTGCTGGCCGCCCGGCCGGACCTCGAGGTCGTCGAGGTGCGCGGGAACGTGGACACGCGGCTGGCCAAGCGCGCTGCCGGCGAGGTCGACGTGCTGATCCTGGCCGCCGCGGGGCTCGATCGCCTGGGCCGGCGCGCCGAGGCGGGCGCCCTCCTGCACGACGGCGTGTTCGTGCCCGCCCCGGGCCAAGGCGTGATCGCGGTGCAGGCCCGCGCCGGCTCGCCGGCCGCCGAGGCGGCCGCGCGCGCCGACCATCCGGCGACGCACGCGGCGCTGGACGCCGAGCGCGAGGTCGTGCGCGCGCTCGACGCGACGTGCCAGACGCCGGTCGGCGTGCTCGCGACGCGCGACGGCGTGCGCGCGTTCGTCGGGCGCCCGGACGGGTCCGAGCACCTGGTATGCGCCGCCGCGTCCGCCGCCGAGCTGATCGCCGAGCTCCAGGCGGCAGGCGCCTTCGACCTGCTCGACACCCTCAAGGGGTCTGACCCCTCTCGGTTCGGATGACGGTCTTCCTCGTCGGCGCCGGGCCCGGCGACCCCGGCCTTCTGACCGTCCGCGCGCGGGAGCTGATCGACGCCGCGGACGTGATCCTCTACGACCGGCTGATCCCGCCGGGCATCCTCGACGGCGTCGCCGCGGAGCTCGTGTACGTCGGCAAGGAGGGCGGCGGACCGCAGATGCCGCAGGAGGAGATCGAGCGGCGGCTGGTCGCCCACGGGCGGCGCGGTGGGACGGTCGTGCGGCTCAAGGGCGGTGACCCGTTCGTGTTCGGGCGCGGCGGCGAGGAGGCGCTCGCGCTGCGCGCGGCCGGCATCGACTACGAGGTCGTGCCCGGGGTGACCGCCGGCGTCGCCGCCCCCGCGTACGCCGGCGTGCCGGTGACGCAGCGCGAGCTGGCGTCCGGCGTGGCGTTCGTGACCGGGCGCCCGGCGGGCGAGCCGCTCGACTGGCCCGCGCTGGCCGCGTTCCCGGGGACGCTGGTCTTCTACATGGGCGTGCGCGCGCTGCCGGAGATCGCCGCCGGGCTGCTCGACGGCGGCCGGCCGGCGGACGAGCCGGTGGCGATCGTCGAGCGCGGGACGCTGCCCGGGCAGCGGACGGTCCGCTGCTCGCTGCGCGAGCTGGGCGCGCTGGAGGGTGTGCGCGCGCCGGCGATCACGCTCGTCGGGCCGGTCGCGGCGCTGCGCGACGAGCTCGCCTGGTTCGAGACGCGCCCGCTGTTCGGCCGCCGCGTGGTCGTGACGCGCGCGCGGGCGCAGGCGAGCGCGCTGGCGGCGCGGCTGCGCGCGCTCGGCGCCGACGTGGTCGAGGCGCCCGCGATCCGCACCCGCTCGCTGCCCACGCCGCTGCCGGCGCTGCGCGAGTACGACCTGCTGTGCCTGACGTCGCCCGTCGGGGTCGAGGAGCTGTTCGCCCGCGTGCGCGACGCGCGCGAGCTGGCGGGCCTGACGGTCGCCGCGATCGGCCCGGGGACCGCCCGGGCGCTGCGCGCCCATGGCGTCGAGGCCGACGTGGTGTCGAGCCGCGCGGTCGCGGAAGGCCTGATCGAGGCGCTGCGCGACGTCCCCGTGCGGCGCGCGCTCCTCGCCCGCGCGGCCGCGGGCCGCGACGTCCTGATCGACGCGCTGCGGGCTCGCGGCGCGACGGTCGACGTCGTCGCGCTGTACGAGACGGTCGCGGAGCCGTTCGAGCCGGTCGCCGACGCCGGCTACGTCCTGTTCACGTCCGGCAGCTCCGCGCGCTTCTACGCCGCGGGCGGCGGCGTGCTGGCCGGGCCGCGGCTGGTCTCGATCGGCCCGGCGACGAGCGCCGAGCTGCGCCGGCTGGGCGCCGAGCCGCACGTCGAGGCCGATCCGCACACGCCGGACGGGCTCGTGGCCGCGCTGCTCGCCGACGTGGCGCGCTGAGCGGTCACTTTCCGGCGCCCCGCGCCGGAACGCGACCGCTCGCGTAACGTCCTTCCCCATGAGCCTGGGAGAACCCCGCGAGCACCACGAGACGATCGGGTCGACCAACGAGCGCGCGCGCGAGCTGGCCGAGGCCGGCGCGGCGCACGGCACGCTCGTCACCGCCGGCGAGCAGACCGCCGGACGCGGGCGTCAGGGGCGCGGCTGGGTTACGCCGCCCGGCGTCGCGATCGCCGCGTCGCTCGTCCTGCGCGACTTCGACGACCTGCTGCCGCTGCGCGCCGGGCTCGCGGTCGCGGACGTGGCCGGCCCGGGCGCGCGCGTGAAGTGGCCGAACGACGTCCTGGTCGACGGCCGCAAGATCGCCGGCGTCCTGGCCGAGGCGCGCGGGAGCGAGTGGGCGGTGCTGGGGATCGGCCTCAACGTCGCGGTCGACCTCGCCGAGCTCCCGCCGGTCGCGGGCACGCTCGGCCGCGCGCCCGAGGACGTCGAGCCGACCCTCACCGCGCTGCTCGAGGCGCTCGAAGCACGCCTGTCCCAGCCGCGCGACGCCGCGCTGGCGGCCCTGCGCGAGCGCGACGCGCTGCTCGGCCGGACCGTCCGCTGGCAGGACGGCGAAGGCACGGGCGCCGGCATCGACGACGCCGGCGCCCTGCGGGTGACGCTCGCCGGCGGCAGCACGATCGCGCTGGCCGCCGGCGAGGTGACGCTTACGGGGTCGTCGTCGACAGCGTGAACGTCAGGGTCTTCGCGTACGTGCCGGTGCGCAGCGCGTCGCTCGAGCCGATCGACTGCTTGAAGCCGAGCGTCACGTTGTCGTTGCTGACCGGACCCGTGTAGGTCAGCAGCGTCGAGGGATCGCCCTTGACCTCGCTGTAGGTGCCGCCGTTGGCGTTCGCCTGCAGCGCGCTCGGGAGCGAGAACGTGCCGTTGACCAGGTGGCCCGTGGCGGTCGCGCTCGGGTCGGCGACGGACAGCGTCGCGTCACCGGCGGTCGAGATCACGGTCCCGGTGGTGGAGGCCGTGTAGTCCTGCGCCAGGCCGGGCGTGAACGGGCCGAACGACGCGGGCGCGCCCAGCGACAGCGACAGCGTCGCCGGCACGTTGCCCCCGACCGAGCCCTGCGTGCAGGGCGTGATGTTCGCGACGTCGCCCTTGTCGACGTACACCTTCGTCGTCGCCAGCAGCGTGCCGTCCGCGGCGGTGCAGGTCAGCGTCCAGCTCTCCTGGTAGAAGCCGTTCGGGCCGGGGTGCATGCCGTCGGCCCGGTAGGCGCCGACCGGGCGCGTGGACGGGTTGACGCTCCAGGAGAACTGGCCGTTGGCTCCGACCACGATCGAGGACTCCAGGTGCGTCGGGACCGCCTCCGGCGGCGTGGTCGACGCCGGCGTCGTGTTCTGCTTGACCGTCGCGGTGTACAGGTCGAAGTCCTTCGCGATCTTCAGCGTCGCGCCGGGCACCGCGCTGCCCTTGATCTGCGCGTGGCCGGCGGTCAGCGACCCGTACACGAGCGCCTGCCAGAGCATGTTGCGCCCCGGCTTGCCGCCGAAGCGCGCCGTCTGGGCGGCGCTCGACGTCGGGCCGGGCGTGCCGGTGAAGTCGGCCGTGGTGCAGTTGAGGTAGTCGGGCCGCGACTGCGGGCAGCCGGCGCCGCCGCCGACCCACTCGACGGTGATGCCGATGCCGCGGGTGGCGTAGTAGGACCAGTCGTTGGTCTCGCCGCTGGTCTCGTAGTCGTGCGCGGAGTCGCGGACGTTGGTGGTCCACCCGTTGGCGGCGTTGTTCATGGCGCCGCCGAGCGCGTCGTAGATGTCCTTCTCCGGCGTCTGGCCGGCGGCGATCTCCATGCCCGGGTAGAACAGCGCGCGCGAGTTCGTGTGCCCCGTCAGCAGGGTCACGACCTGGTTGCGCTTGACGATCTCCATCGTGTTCTGGACCTCCGGCTCGGAGGCCGGGCCGCTGCCGCGGTTGGTGAACGACGCGCCGATGTTCGAGCCCCAGCCGAACGCGTAGTTGCGGTTGAGGTCGACGCCGGTGGCCGCGCAGGTCGCGGGCGGGACGATCGCCGCGACCGGCCCGCAGCTCGCGCGCCGCGGTGCGAGCGTGCCGGCGGCGTTGCGGTACTCGTAGCCGTCCGGGTTGACCAGCGGCATGTCGATCAGGCGCACCTTGTCCAGCAGCGCCTTGACCTTCGGGTTCGTCTTCGACAGGTTGATCACGTCGTAGGCGAACTCGATGCCGTCCTCGGCGGCCGGCGTCTCGTTGCCGTGGATCGCGCCCATGTGGAAGACGACCGGCTTGCCGTCGGACGCGTTGACGTCGTTGGTGATCTCGAGGTACTTGACCTCGCGACCCTGCACGCTCTTATACGGCGCGGTCTTGATCGCCACGAGGTTCGGGTTCGCGGCCGCCAGCGCCGCCATCTCGGCGTTGTACTCGTCGTAGGTGCGGTACGTGGTCCGGCCGCTCGGCATCCCCGTGAGCTGCGTGAGCCCGAGATCGTTGAACTGCGCGACGGCCTGATCGACCACCGGGTCGGCCTGCGCGACCGCCGGTGTACACAGCCCGAGCGCGGCGCCAGCCGCCAGCAGGCAGGTTGCGCGTCTCATCCTTGAAGACCCCCTCATGTGCTTGTAAATGTCCTCCCACGCGCGACCTTATGCGGTCGGTCTGGGCGGGTCAATCGAGCGGGTGTGGAGGTCTGTCCTCATCGGGCGCACCCTGAGCGCTCCTCGTCCCTTCACCGCACGCGCCGGGCGGGCCCGGCCGATTTCAGGTCGACAGCTGGGCCTGCAGGCGGCGCATGCCCGCGAGCCAGCGGTCGTAGTCGGCGCCTTTGTGGCGCAGGAACTCGACCACTTCCGGGTGCGGGAGGATCAGGAACGCCTCGGCGGCGAGGCCGGCGACGACGGCGTCGGCGACCTGCTCGGGCTCGAGCACCGCTCCGGCGGCGCGGACGACGCGCGTGCCGAGGCTGTCGGTGGCGTTGAGCAGCGGGGTGTTGACGCCCATCGGGCACAGGCAGCTGACGCGGACGCCGCGGTCGCCGTAGGTGATGCTCAGCCACTCGGCGAACGCGACGGCGGCGTGCTTGCTGACCGCGTAGGGCGCGGAGCCGATCTGGCTCGCGAGACCCGCCGCCGACGCGGTGGCGAGGAAGTAGCCGGCGCCGCGCTCGAGCCAGCCCGGCAGCAGGCGCTCGGCGGCCGCGATGTGCGCCCGCACGTTGACGTTCAGCGCGAGGTCCCACTCCGCGGGGGTCGCGAGCTCCGCGCCGACCGCGACGCCCGCGTTCGCGCAGTAGAGGTCGACGGGGCCGAAGGCCTGCTCGGCGGCGCCGATCAGGACGTCCGCGTGGGCGGGGTCGGCGACGTCGCAGCTGACGGCGATCGCGCGGTCGAGATCGGACGCGACGTCGGTCGCGCCCTCCTGGTCGAGGTCGGCGACGACGATGCCCTGCGCGCCGGCGTCGGCGAACCGGTACGCCAGCGCGGCGCCGATCCCGGACGCACCCCCGGTGATGACCACGACCTTGCCGGCGACGTCCATGGCGCTCTAGGCGGCGGCGTCCTCGACGCCGGGTGCGGGCTTGGCTTTGGCGCGCGGCTTGCGCTTGGGTGCGGCCTTCGGCTTGGTCGCGGCGGCCTTGGGCTTGGCGCCGGGCTTGGCCTTCGCGGCGGCCTTCGGCTTCGCGGCGGCGGCCTTGGCGGCCGGCTTCGATGCGGCCTTCGGCTTCGCGGCGGCGGCCTTCGCGGCCGGCTTCGGCGCGGCCTTGGCGGCGGCCGGCTTCGACCCCGCGGCGACCCCGGGCGCTGCGGCGGGCTTCGGCTTCGCCGCCGATCTCGCCGCCGGCTTCTTCGTCGCGGCCGGCTTCGACTTCGCGGCCGGCGTCGCCGCGTCGGTGGCCGCGAGCGGCGCCGCCGCCTTCGGCTTCGCCTTGCGGGCGCGCGGCTTGGGCTCCGCGGGCGGCTTCGGTGCGGCCTTCGCGCGCGCGGCGCGCTTCGCCGGCGGCGCCGCGACGTCGAGCGCGAGCTGCGCGTCCGCGGCCGGCTTGGCCGCGCGCTTGCGGGTCGCCCGCTTCGGCGCCGGAGCGACCAGCTCGGCCTCGGCGGCGGCCATCGCGGCCACCGCTTCGACGGCGCGCTTCGGCGTCCGCTTGCGCGCCGGGCGCTTCGGCGCGTCGACGACTTCGGCGGCTTCCGTCGCCGCGACCGCGGCGACCGTCTCGACGCCGGGCGCGGGCTTCGCCGCGCGCTTGCGCGCCGAACGCTTCGGCGCCGGCTGCGCCGCGCCGTCGGACCCGGCCCCGTCACCGCGGGACGAGGCCGGCGCCGCGGCGGGCTTGGCGGCGCGCCGGCGAGACGCGCGCTTCGGGACGCCGTCGGAAGACGCGGCGGCCTCGTCGCCCGGCGAGGCCGAGACGTCGGCCGGCGACGGGACCGCGCCGTCCGCCGCGCGCTTCGGCGCGCGGCGGCGCGACGGGCGCTTCGGCGCTGCCCCGTCGGACGCCGACGCATCGGCGACGGAGATCTCGGTGCTCTCGGCCGCGACCGCGGGCTTCGGTGCGCGCTTGCGCGCCGAACGCTTGCGCGCGGGCCGGGAGGCCGCGTCCGGGTCCGCGTCGACCGCCTTGCGGCGCCGCGAACGGCGCGTGGACGCCGGCGTGGACGCCTCGGCCGGCGCCGCATCCCCCTCGACGACGGCGCTCTCGAGCGCGTCGTCCAGCGCCTCGTTGACCGCGGCACCGACCAGCACGGCCTCCGGCGTGACCGCCGCCTCGCCCGCCGCACTCTTGCGGCGGCGCCGCCGCTTGGCCTTGCCGCGCCCCTTCGGGAAGTTGCGCAGCAGCTCGCGCGCCAGCGCCGCCGGCTTGCGCGACATGCGCGTGCGCGCCCCGTTGATGACCTCGCCCGCCTCGGCGGTGTGCGGGATCGCCGCCGCGAGCAGCGCCGCGGACAGCCGCCGGTCCTGCTGGCGCGTCGCCTGCACCAGCCGCCGCGCGTTGCGCGCGTGCGCCCCGCCCGACGAGTTCACGAGCAACCCGAGCAGCCGCTTCGTCTCCGGCCAGCGCTGGACCGCGTACTCCTC
>DATMGH010000017.1:0-31723 GCA_035555675.1 Solirubrobacter sp.
CGGCCTTGTCGGTCGGCAGCACTTCGGCGATCACCTCGTCGATGCCGACCTCGGACGCCACCGCACGCGCGGTCGCCGCGTTGTCCCCGGTCAGCAGCACCGGGCGCAGCCCGAGGGCCTTCAGCGACGCCACGGCTTCGGCCGAGGTCGGCTTGACGGTGTCGGCGACGGCCAGCACGGCGCGGACCTCGCCGTCCCACGCGGCCAGGACCGCGGTCTGGCCCTGCTGCTCGGCGGCGGCCTTGGCGGCCTCGAGCGCGGCGGGGATCCGCAGGCTCCACTCGGTCATCAGCTGCGGGCGGCCGACCTGGACGCCGTGGCCGTCCACGACGCCCTCGACCCCGAGGCCCTCGCGGTTGGTGAAGCCCTCGACGGCGGGCAGCGGCCCGAGCTCGTCGCGCGCGGCCCTGGCGATCGCCTGGGCGATCGGGTGCTCGGAGGCGTCCTCCAGCGCGCCGACGATCCGCAGCACCTCGCCGCGGGTCGTGCCCTCGGCGAGCGTCGCGGCGACGAGCGCCATCTTGCCGGTGGTGACCGTGCCGGTCTTGTCGAGCACGATCGTGTCGACCTTGCGCGTGGACTCCAGGATCTCCGGGCCCTTGATCAGCAGGCCGAGCTGCGCGCCGCGGCCGCTGCCGACCAGCAGCGCGGTCGGGGTGGCGAGGCCGAGCGCGCAGGGGCAGGCGATGACCAGCACGGCGACGGCGGCGGTGATGGCGAACGTCACGCTCTCGCCGGCGCCGAGCCAAAAGCCCAGCGTGGCGACCGCCAGCCCGATCACGACCGGGACGAAGACGCCGCTGATGCGGTCGGCGAGCCGCTGGACCGGCGCCTTGCCGGTCTGCGCGTCGGAGACCAGCTTGGCGATCTGCGCGAGCGCGGTGTCGGCGCCGACGCGCGTCGCCTCGACGACCAGCCGGCCGCCGGCGTTCACCGCCGCGCCGGCGACCTCGTCGCCGGGCTGCTTCTCGATCGGCACGGACTCGCCGGTCAGCAGTGACTGGTCGACCGCCGAAGTGCCCTCGACGACCACGCCGTCGGTGGCGACCTTCTCCCCCGGGCGCACGACGAAGCGGTCGCCGACCTTCAGCTGCTCGATCGGCACGCGCCGCTCGGTGCCGTCCGGATCCAGGAGCGCGACGTCCTTGGCGCCGAGCTCCAGCAGGGCCTTCAGGGCCGAGCCGGCGCGGCGCTTGGCGCGCGCCTCGAAGTAGCGGCCGGCCAGCAGGAACGCGATCACGACCGCGCCCGCCTCGAGGAAGATGTGCTGCTCGCCGCTGTTGGAGGGGATCAGCTCGAAGCGCATCTTCATCCCCGGCATCCCGGCGTCGCCGAGGAACAGCGCGTACAGCGACCAGCCGAGCGCGGTCAGGGTGCCGAGGCTGACGAGCGCGTCCATCGTCGCCGTGCCGTGCCGCAGGTTCGCCCAGGCGGCGCGGTGGAACGGCCAGCCGCCCCACAGGATCACCGGCGTCGTCAGGTTGAGCACCAGCCACTGCCAGTTGTTGAACTGCAGCGCCGGGAACATCGACAGCACGAACGCCACCGCGGCCAGCGGCAGCGAGACGAGCATCCGGGTGCGCAGCGGCGCCAGCTCGTCGATCTCGGCCGGGGTGGCGTCGGTGGTCGGCAGCACCGCGCTGTAGCCGGCGGCCTCGACCGTGTCGAGGAGCTGCTCGGGCGCGACCGTGTCGGCGTCGTAGGCGACGGTGGCCTTCTCGGTGGCGTAGTTGACCGTGGCGGTGACGCCGTCGAGCCGGTTGAGCTTGCGCTCGATACGGTTCGCGCACGAGGCGCAGGTCATGCCCGTGATCGGCAGCTCGAGGTGCGCCGTCGCGGCGGCGTTGGAATGGAGGGTGCGGTCGGCCATGGTTATTTGACCTCCTGCGTGAAGGCTACGGTCTGGACGCGGCCGGCGTGCTTGAACTGCAGGAACAGGCGGTAGCGGCCCGCGGTCGGGAAGGTGGCCATGAAGCCGATGCCGGCGCCGTCGTCGGTCGGGTGCACGTGCAGGAACGCCATGTCGCCTTCGCGCAGCGCGACGAGGTGCCCGCCGGCGCCCAGATAGGGCTCGGTGCGCACGGCGTGGCCGTCCTTGGCGATCGTGAAGCGCAGGTCGGCCTCCCGGCCGGGGCGGACGTCGCCGGCGTGCATGCGGACGGCGTACCCGCCCTCGGACACGGCCGTCGACGCGGGCGCCGGCAGCGGCTGCAGGTCGGCGTCGCCGTCGACGCGCAGGTCGCTGGCGAGCGTGTACGACGTGCCGCCGGCCGCGAAGTCGGCGAACAGGCGGTAGGAGCCGGCCTCGGGGAGCGCGACATCGGCCGCCCACGTGCCGTCGGCGGCCTGCTCGGGATGCAGGTGCTGGAAGCCGGTCAGGTCGCGCCGGGCGACGATCAGGTGCATGCGCTTCTCGTGCTCGACGTCGAAGTCGCGCACGGTCTCGCCGCGCTCGTCGACGATCCGGAAGCGCAGCCGCTCGCTCTGGCCGCGCCGCAGCTCGGGGTTCTCGACCACGACGCGCAGGTCGTGCTCGGCGACGGCGAGGCCGCGCACGGGATCGGGGGCGTCGTGGTCGTCGTCCGCGCCGCCGTGCTCAGTGTCCGACTCGCCGCGGTTGGGGTCGATCGCGGCGCCGGCGAGCGCGCCGCCGCCGAAGAGCACGGCGAGCGTCGTGGCGAAGGCGGCGAGCTTGGCCGGCGTGCTCATCCGACCACCTCATAGCCGGCCTCGGCGACCGCGGCCTGGATCGCGGCGTCGTCCACTTCACCGACGACCGTCAGGCGGCCGGACGCCAGGTCGACGTCGACCGACTGCACGCCGGCGACCTCGGAGACCTCCTCGCGCACGCTCAGGACGCAGTGCGCGCAGGTCATGCCGGAGACGGTGTAGTCGCGCGTGCTCTGGGTCATGATGGGACTGGATCCTCTCTATACCGGTGGGGGGTATCGCGTACCCGCACTCTAGCACGTATACCCCACCGGGGTATGGTGGGGTACGCGCCAGGCTTCGACGGATGTTCGATAGGCGCGCCGGGCCGGACTCAAAGAGGGTTTGCGCCGTGTGCTCAGCTCGCTCTCACTGGTTCGCGGCGCTCTGCCTCGCCGCGCTCGGACTTGCCCTCGGTACGGACGCCCGCGCGCAGACGCCGGAGCCGCGGTGGACGAATCCCGTGGTGGGTCGGGGCTCAGCCCGGCCGACGGCCACGTTCGGGGCGCGCTGGCGGGTGGACAGGGTCCGCTGGACGGCCTGGGGCGCTGAGACCGCGACCGGTGCGGGGCAGGCGATCCTCTTCGGCAGTTCGGCCTCAGACCGGATCTCCGCCGCCTTCGACGTGACGGTGACGCTCTCCGCCGTGGTCGACTGCCTCGGCACGCCGATCTACACGCGGATGGCGATCGCGCCGGCGGAGGGCGTGCAGGCCCCGGACGGGTTCTCGCTGACGCCGCTCACGCGCCCGTGCAGCGTGCAACCGCAGCTCTGCGGCGAGAAGAGCGCCTGCCAACCGCCGTCGCGCCCACGGCTGCCGCCGCGCGGTTCCGCGCAGGACCCGAGCCTGGGCGACCTCGACGAGCTCTTTCACACGACGCTCTCCCCGGTCGGCGTGCGCTGGCGGCGGCTGGGCTCGCGGGTCGCGACCGGCGTCGGCTACGTCAACACCAGGATCAAGCTCGGCACCAGCAACCAGATCCTGCAGCGGACCGGCGAGGAGCCGCGCGTGTACCCGATCCGCTTCACGCTCTCCCAGCCGCGCTGGTGCGGCGGCGCGATGCGCTACACGACCCTGCGCGCCGCGGTCTACGGGGCGGGGATCGCGCGCCGCAAGTACGCCGACCCGCACGCGATCCCGGCCGGCGCGACCCGCCGCGCGCTCGACCGCGACGCCAAGCGCCGCGCGAGCCACCGGGCGACCGCGCGCCGCGGCGCCGCCGTCCGCTGGACGATCAAGCCCGCCGCCATCAAGAAGACGCTCGCGAGCTGCGAGCCATGACCCGCGCGCCTACTTGATGGCGTCGTAGACCTTGAACATCGGCATGTACATCGCGACCACGATGAAACCGACGATGCCGCCGACGAGGATGATCATGACCGGCTCCAGGATCGACGTCAGCGCCTTGACGGCCGCGTCGACCTCGTCCTCGTAGAAGTCCGCGACCTTGCTCAGCATCGCGTCGAGGTTGCCGGTCTCCTCCCCCACCGCGATCATCTGCGCGACCATCGACGGGAAGATCGGCGCGTCCTTGAGCGGCTCGGCGATCGAGCCGCCGGACTTGACGGACTCGATCACGTCCGCCATCGCCTTCTCGACCACGGAGTTCCCCGCGGTCTGGCCGGTGATCTCGATCGCCTGCATGATCGGCACGCCGGCCGAGTACAGGGCGGCGAACGTGCGCGACCAGCGGGCCAGGGAGATCTTCTGGACGGTGGCGCCGATCTTGAACGGGACCTTGAGCCGCATGCGGTCCCACACGGGCCGGCCGGCCTCGGACTTGCGCCACTTCTTGAACGCGATCGGCCCGGCGATCGCGAGCACGACCAGGATGTACCACTGCCCGGTGACCACGTTGGAGGCCTTGACCGTCAGCTTGGTGATCATCGGGAGGTCGCCGCCGAAGTCCTTGAAGACCTTGACGAAGACCGGGACGATGAACGCGATCAGGCCGATCAGCACGGTCAGGGCGAACGAGAGCACCACGGTCGGGTACGCCATCGCGCCCTTGACCTGGCGGCGCAGCGCGTCGTCCTTCTCGAGCTGGTCGGAGATCCGGTCCAGCGACGCCTCGAGGACGCCGCCGGTCTCCCCCGCGCGCACCATCGCGACGTACAGGGGCGAGAAGATCTTCGGGTGCTTCGCGAGCGCGTCCGAGAACGCCAGGCCGGCCTCGATGTCCTCGCGGACGGCGCCGACGGTCTCCTTGAGCTTCTTGTTCTCGAGCTGGTCCTCGAGCACGTAGAACGCGCGCAGCAGCGTCATGCCCGACGTGATCATGGTCGCCAGCTGGCGCGTCATGACCGTCAGCTCGGTGGCCTTGACGCGGCCGAGGGAGAGGTCGGCCTGCAGGACCGACTTCTTCTCCGCCAGCTCCATGACCTTCAGGCCCTGGGCGCGCAGCTCGTCGGTGACCGCCTCGCGGGTCGCCCCGCGCAGCTGGCCCTTGGACGGGACGCCGGCGCCGTCGACGGCCTTATAGCTCCAGACCGCGGTGCTCATCAGGCGGCCACCATCGTCGGGCTCGGGCCGACGCCCTGGACGAGCCGCCGCATCTCGGCGGGCTGCGACGAGCGCGTCTCGGCGGTCGCCATCGTGATCTTGCCGGCGCGGACGAGGCCGGCCAGCGACGCGTCCATCGTCTGCATGCCCTGCTCGCCGCCGGTCTGGATCAGCGAGTAGATCTGGTGCGTCTTGCCCTCGCGGATCAGGTTCCGGACGCCCGGGGTCGGCACCAGCACCTCGGCGGCGACGCAGCGGCCCTGCCCGTCGGCGGTCGGCAGCAGCGTCTGGGTGACGACGCCCTGCAGGCCGATCGCGAGCTGCGAGCGGATCTGCGGCTGCTGGGCGGGCGGGAAGACGTCGATCACGCGGTCGATCGTCTGCGGCGCGTCCTGCGTGTGCAGCGTCGCGAACACGAGGTGGCCGGTCTCGGCCGCGGTCAGCGCGGTGCCGATCGTCTCCATGTCGCGCATCTCCCCGACGAGGATCACGTCCGGGTCCTGGCGCAGCGCGGCCTTCAGGCCGGCGGCGAAGCTCGGCGCGTCCTGGCCGATCTCGCGCTGGTTGACGATGCAGCGCTTGTGCTTGTGCAGGAACTCGATCGGGTCCTCGATCGTGAGGATGTGCTCGTCGCGGGTCTCGTTGATCTCGTTGATCAGCGACGCCAGCGACGTCGACTTGCCGGAGCCGGTCGGGCCGGTCACGAGCACGATGCCGCGCGGCTTCTTGGCGAACTCGCGCACGACCGGCGGCAGGCCGAGCAGCTCGATCGGCACCGTCTCGGACGGGATCAGGCGGAACGCGGCGCCGAGCGTGCCGCGCTGGAAGAACGTGTTGACGCGGAAGCGCCCGACGGCGGGAACGCTGTAGGCGAAGTCCAGCTGCCAGTCGGTCTCCAGCGACTGGCGCTGGGAGCTGGAGAGGATCGCGTAGACGATCTCGCGCGTGTCGGTCGGCGTCAGGTTCGGCAGCCCTTCGAGCGGGACGAGCGAACCGCGGACGCGAATGGTGGGCGGCGCGCCGGCAGTGATGTGGAGGTCGGAGGCCTTGTGCTCGACGACCTTGAGCAGGATGTCCGCGAAATCGAAGTTCATGCCACCACCTTCATCGGCACCCGGCGAGGGGTCCTGAAGTGGGGTGGCGGCCCTAGCGGGTGCCGGCCACGCGTGCGATCTCGGCGATCGAGGTGAGCCCGCGGCGGACCTTCTCGAGCCCGTCCTCGCGCAGGCGCATCATGCCCTCGTGCACGGCCGCGTGCATGATCGTCTCGGCGGGCTCGCGGGCGACGGCGAGCGAGCGGATCGTGTCGCTGACCCACATCACCTCGTAGAGCCCGATCCGGCCCTTGTAGCCGGAGCCGCCGCAGCGGGCGCAGCCGACCGGCTCGTACGCCTCCAGGTCCAGGCCGACGTTGAAGCCGTTCGCCCGCATGACCTCGGACGTGATCGTCGTGCGCGCCTTGCACTCCTCGCACAGCAGGCGGGCGAGCCGCTGCGCGACGACGCAGTCGACCGCGGAGCCGACCAGGAACGGCTCGACCCCCATCTCGATCAGGCGCGTGACCGCGCCCGGGGCGTCGTTGGTGTGCAGCGTGGACAGCACGAGGTGGCCGGTCAGCGCCGCCTCGATGGCGATCTGCGCCGTCTCGCGGTCGCGGATCTCGCCGACCATGATGATGTCCGGGTCGGCGCGCATCATCGACCGCAGGCCGGAGGCGAACGTCAGCCCCGCCTTGTTGTTGACCTGCACCTGCGTGATGCCGCCCAGCTGGTACTCGACCGGGTCCTCGATCGTGATGATGTGCTTCTCGATCGTGTTGAGCTGATTAAGCGCGCCGTAGAGCGAGGTCGACTTGCCGGAGCCGGTCGGGCCGGTGACCAGCACCGCGCCGTGCGCCTGGCTGAACGCCTTCGTGAAGCGCTCGAGCGCCTGCGGCAGCATGCCCAGCTGCTCGAGCTGGATCATGACCTTGCTCTGGTCGAGGATGCGCATCACGACCTTCTCGCCCCAGGCCGCGGGAAGCGTGGCGACGCGCAGGTCGATCGGCTTGCTCTCGACCTCGATCGAGATCCGGCCGTCCTGCGGGATCCGGCGCTCGGCGATGTCGAGGTCGGAGAGGATCTTGATGCGGCTGACGACCGCGGGGACGGCGCTGACCGGCACCGTCGCGGCCTCCTGGAGCACGCCGTCGATGCGGTAGCGGACCCGCATGTCGTCCTCCTGGGGCTCGAAGTGGATGTCGGACGCGCCGCGGTCGACGGCCTCCTTGATCACCCGGTGCACGAGCTGGATGACCGACGCGTCCTCACCGCCGGCGCCGAAATTGATCGGCGCGTTCTCGCGCAGGTCGTAGAGCGGGGCGGGCTGTGACGGCGTGGGCGCGTCGGTGCGCGGGTCCTCCTCGAGCTCGTCCGGCGCGGTGGCGCCGATCCCGAAGTTCGGGTCCTCGAGCCGCTCCAGCAGCCATTCGACGTCCGCCAGGCTGGACACGGCCGGGCGGACCTCGTAGCCGGTCATGACCGCGATGTCGTCGATCGCCAGGACGTTGGCGGGGTCGACCATCGCGACCAGCAGGGTGCGGTCGCCGGCGAAGGCGACCGGGACGGCCTGGTAGCGGCGGACGGCCGCCGGGGCGACCAGCTTGGCGGCGTCCGGGTCGACGCGGTACAGGCGCAGGTCGACGTGGTCGAGGCCGAAGCGCTCGGCGACCGCGCGCGCGAGCTGGTCGTCGGTCAGCGTGCCATCGCTGACCAGGAGGCGCTCGGGCGAGGAGCCGTTCTGGGTCCCGCGGTCGATCGCGCCGTCCATCGCGGCGCGGTCGACGAAGCCGAGGTCGACGAGCACGTCGGTCAGCACGCGCCCTGATCCGCCGCGTCTGGACGGGGTGGTCAAGCCGTTCCCCCGGCGGGGCTTGGGCGGGCTGTCGAAAGTCGAGCTCATCGGGCGATGTCGGTGACGGCCTCCCGCATCGCCTGGTCGGGAGCCGTCCGGCCGGTCCAGCGCTCCAGTGAGGCTGCGCCCTGGGCGACCAGGACCTCCAGTCCGTCGACCACCCTTGCGCCGTTCGCCTTCGCGGTGTTCAGCAGGAGTGTGCCGCCGTTCCGGTAGACCATGTCCACCACCGTGCATCCGGCACCCAGTTCATCGGCCTCTATAGGGAGGGCCTTGAACGTGTCCTCGGGGTCCTGGAGGCCGACCGACGTCGTGTTTATGACGAAGTCGGCCGGCCCGGCGCCGACGGTCGCGCCGAACTCGGCCGCGAGCGCTTGCGCGCGCTCCGCCGTGCGGTTCCAGATCCGGATCTCACGCGCGCCCGCCTGGGTGAGCGCGTAGACGACGGCGCGGGCGGTCCCGCCCGCGCCGAGCACGAGCGCCGTCTTCTCGTAGGCGGACGCGTGGAGCGCGTGCAGGAAGCCGGGGGCGTCGGTGTTGTCGGCGTGGATCGTGCCGTCCGGGTTGAACGTCAGCGTGTTGGCGGCGCCGACCCGCTTGGCGGTCTCGGTGGCCTGATCGGCGAGCCGCAGCGCGGCGGTCTTGTGCGGGATCGTGACGTTGATGCCGCGGAAGCCCAGCTTCGGGAGCGCCCGGACGGTCTCCTCGAAGAGGTGCGGCGGGAGCGGCAGGAGCTGGTAGTGCCAGTCGTCCAGGCCGAGCGCGCGCAGCGCCGCGTTGTGCATCCGCGGCGAGCGCGAATGTGCCACCGGCCAGCCGGTGACCCCGAGCCGGATCACTTGTCTTTGCGCGACGCCTGGTACTTCGCCACGTCGCGCTCGAACTGCGCGTCGGTGGAGCTGAACGCGTGCGCGCCGGAGCTCCCGGGCTTGCGCACGTAGAACAGGTAGCTCTTCTTGGAGGGCTTGGCGGCCGCCTTGAGCGAGGCGAGGCCCGGGTTGCCGATCGGGGTCGGCGGCAGCCCGCGGTGGATGCGCGTGTTGTACGGCTCGTCGCGGTCGAGCTCGGACTGGCGGATCGGGCGCTTCCAGTTGTCGGTCGAGTAGCGGATCGTGGCGTCGATCCCGAGCGGCATGCCTTCCTTGAGGCGGTTGTAGATGACCGCGGAGACGAGCGCGCGCTCCTTGGCCAGCTGCGCTTCGCGCTCGATCATCGAGGCGATGATCAGGACGTCGTAGCGCGTGAGGTGCTTGCTCTTGGCGTACTTGAGGTCGACCTGCTTGAAGTTGTCCTCGAACGCGTCGAGCTGCTGGGTGACGAGGTCGTTCGCGGACGCGCCCTCGGGCAGCGTGTAGGTGGCCGGGAACAGGAAGCCCTCGGCGGTCTTGGTGCCCTTCGGGGCGCCGAGCGCGCGGATGCGCTTGAGGGTCGCCTTGGACGCGGACGCCTTGGCGTAGCTGCCCGTGACCTTCTTGGAGTCGTCGACGACGGGCGCGTTCTCGCGGCGCGACGGGCCCTCGAGGAGGGTCAGCGTGACGGTCTTCGGCGCCGTCGGGGCGTCGGGGACCTTGGTCAGCGCGGCGATCGCGTCGCCGTTGCTCATGTTCTCGCGCAGCGTGTAGTGGCCGGGGCGCAGGTCGCCGCGGTCGCCGCTGATCGTGGCCTTGACCTCGAAGAACCGCGCGGAGTCGACCACGCCCTTGGCCTCGAGCAGCTTGCCGATCGCGGCGGCGTCGCTGTCGGCGGGGATGTCGAGCGCGACCGCCTGGCCGGGGTCGCCGTGGAACGGCTGGAACGTCTTGTTGGCCGCGTAGACGACGGCGAGCAGGAGGAGCAGCGCGAGCCCGGCGAAGATCCGGCGACCCCAGTGGCGGCCGCCGCCGGTGGGCGTGCTGCGCGGGGTCTTCGGCGGGCGCCGGCGGGGTGCGTTGGGCGCGGCGCGCGGCGGGGCGGGCTCGCCGTCGCGCTCGGGCGCGCGGCGCAGCGGGCGCGGTTCGGGCGCTGCGGCTTCGGGCTCGTCGTCCGGCTCGGGCTCGGGCTCGGGCTCGGGCTCGGCGAAGGTCGCGGCGGCGACGCCGCCGGCGGCGACCAGGCGCGGCTCCTCGTCGTCGTCGCGCGGCGGCAGCGTGTGCTCGTCGGTCTGGAACGGTGTGTACTCGACCGTCGGCTGATGCACCACGTCCGCGGCGGCGGGGCGGGACGCGCCGTCGTCGCGCGCGGCGGCGGGACGGGACGCGCCGTCGTCACGCGCGGCGGCGGGACGAGACGCGCCGTCGTCGCGCGCGGCGGCGGGGCGAGACGCGGCGGCTTCGGCCGGCGTCGCGGCCGCTTCGCGGGCGGGGCGAGACGTCGCGGGCGGCGCCGCCTCGTCGTCGCGCGCGGGGGCAGGATCGCGAGGCGCGGCCTCGTCACGCGCGGCGGCGGGGCGAGACGGTGCCGCCGCTTCGGGCGCGGCGGCGGGCGGCGGCTCTTCGCGCGGCTCCTCCGGCGCCGGGAGCGGGTCCCGCGGCTCGATGTCCGGCGGGCGCACCGTGTACTCGAACGCCTCCGGCGGCAGGGGCCGGCCCGCGCGGCGGGCAGCGCGTTCAGCCGCGGCGCGAGCGCGGTCCTCAGCTGTACGTGGATGGTCCGAGCGTTTGCCGAACACGGGAAACCGGGCGAATGCTGCCCAGGCGCGGCGGGCGGATTCCCGCGGGCGTCAAGGGCAAGCGACCGCGGGGCATCCTAGCGAGCCGACCCGACGGTGTTAGGTGCTGTGACGGTCCTCGGCGACCAGCAGCAGGTGCTGGGGTGCGCCGTCCTCGCCGGTGGACACGGTCAGCTTCCCGACCACCGGGACCATCAGGCCCTGGCCGTGCATGTAGGTGCTTTGAACATCGAACTCGTGCCGCTCGCCCGCCCCCAGGGCGCGCAGCGCCTCCTGCTGATCCTTGTAGTCACGCCGATCGTGCGGGGACGGCCAGGCCGCCTTCGTGAACTCGTGCTCCTTGTAGCCGACGAGCTTCGCGAACGCCGGATTGAGCTCCTTGAACTTGCCGTCGAGCGCCAGGATCGCCATCGGCTGGGTGACGTCGTCGAACCCGTGCCGGGGCTCGCGCACCACCGGCTCCGGCTTCGGAGACGGCGCGGGGACGCTCGGCGGCCGTCGCGGCTGGTTGCGCGCGACCGCGAGCCCGAGGATCTGCTGGAAGACCTCGGTGACGCGCTCGGTCGACCCGTCGCCGACGTGCTGCGCGGCCCGCCGCGCCTGCTCGGCCTCGCGGCGCGCGATGACCGCCGCCTGGCCGGCGGAGCTGAGCCCCTGCTTGAGCTCCTCGACGCTCTTGAGGGCGAACGTCAGCTCGGACTGGAGCGCGATGATCCGCTCGTCGGCCCCGGTGCGCGCGCCCGCGATCTCCGCCCGCAGCGCCTGGAGCTCGCGCCGCACGTCCCCCAGCTGCTCGCCGAGGACCCGCGTGCGCTCGTCGCCGGAGCGGCGGACGGCGTCCACGTCGCGCCCGACGGACTCGATGCGGCTGGAGATCTCACCCACGCGCCCGTCGAGCCGCCCCACGCGGTCGCCGACGGAGGAGGCCTCCGCGTGCGCCCGCGCCGCGGCGTCGCTCGCCTGGGCGGCCTGATCGCGCGCCGCGTCCGCCGCCGCACCGGCCGCGGACGCCGCCTCGCGCGCGTCGTCCTGCGCCGCGGCGACCTGCCCGCGCAGCGCCTCGACCTCGCCGCCGAGCCGCGCGAACGCCTCGGGATCGACGTGCCCGGCCGCCGCCGCCTCGACCTGGGCGCGCAGCTCGCGCACCTCCGACAGCACGTTGCCCGCGCCGCGGTCGACCTGCGCGATCCGCGCCAGCGCGTCCTGCGCGGCCTCCAGCGCCTGCTCGGCGACGGTGCCGTCGGCGAGCCCGTCGAGCCGCTCGACCAGCGCCGCCACTTCCTCACGCCGGGCGAGGCCTTCGAGCCGGGCGTGCAGCTCGTTCTGCCGGGCGTCGAGCTCCTCGCGCCCGACCAGCGCGTCGAGGCGCGCGCGCAGCCCCTCGAGCTCCTGCTGGCCGTCGCCGAGCGCCGCGATCCGGGCGTGCAGGGCCGCGATCTGCCGCTGCGTGTCGCCGACCAGCGACTGGACCTCACGCTCGACCGCCTCGGTCTCCGGGGCGCGGCCCGCGTTCTCGTCGAGCCGCCGCCGCAGGTCCGCCAGCGCCTCGTCCAGCTGCCCCGGCGTGACCCGCTCGCCCAGCGCCGCCTCGAGCTGCTCGGACGTGACGCGCCCGTCCAGCTGCTCGACCAGCGCCTCGCGCAGCTCCGCGATCTGCCCGGCCGTGGCGGCATCCCGCTCGACGTCCTGGCGCGAGACCGCGTCGTTGAGCGTCGCGACCATGCCCGACAGCGCGTCGAGCTTCGCCACCGCCCCGCTGGCGATCGCCTCGTGGTGCGCGACCGCCTCGCGCAGCGCGTCCAGCTCGCGCGCCAGCTCCTCCGCGGCGCCGCGGTCGCTCTGCGCCTGCTCGGCGCGCTCCAGCGCCGCCGCCAGTTCGGCCCGCGCGGCCTCGCGCTCGCCCTCGATCCGCTCGACCGCCGCGCGCAGCTCCTCGAGCCCGGCCGAGCGCTCGAGCTCCTCGACGCGCGCCGTCGCCGCCCGGACCGCCTCCAGCGCGTCCGCGCCACCGCGTTCGAGCCGTTCGATCCGCGCCAGCTGCTCGATCCGGTCGAGCTCGGACGGCACGCCGGCCAGGGCGCGCGAAAGCTCCGCGCGCAGGCCCTCGGCGGCGCGGTCGGCCTCGGCGGCACGCCGCTCGGCGTCGCGCCGCGCCTCCTCGAGCTGCGCCGGCAGCCCGCCGGCGACGCGCTCGAGCTCGTCGATCCGCTCGACCGCGCTCAGCAGCCGCGCGACGACCGCGGCCGCGTCGTCGAGGTCATTGAACGAGCCCTGGATGCCCGGGTCCGGGTTGGTCAGGCGCTCCTCGGCGTCCGCGTCGGCGGCCTCGCGCTCGGCCTCGCGGCGGGCCAGCTCGGCCTCCACCCACGGCGTCGCCTCCAGCGGGCGGAAGACGACCAGCGTGCCGGCCGTGCGCCAGCCCTCCCACGGCTGCACCTCGGGCTCGATCGCGGCGCGCAGCGCACGCACGACGACCGGGTGCTGCTGACG
This sequence comes from Solirubrobacter sp., assembly GCA_035555675.1. Taxonomy (GTDB): domain Bacteria; phylum Actinomycetota; class Thermoleophilia; order Solirubrobacterales; family Solirubrobacteraceae; genus Solirubrobacter. Next base: position 13,242 of record DATMGH010000017.1, read on the forward strand.
CATCCGCAGCAGCATCAGGTTCAGCGGCAGCTCGAAGGACAGGTCCTCCAGGAACAGCGAGAAATCGAAGCCCTCGTCGAGCTTGACCGGCACGAAGACCGCTTCCAGCGGGAACTCGGCACCGTCCGCGCGGCGGCCGACCAGCGTCACCGTGCCGGGCACGTGCGGCGGCTCGGCCAGGTCCAGGAACGCGCGCCACGCCTGGCCCTCCGGCGGCAGCGTGCCGCCGATCAGCGTCTCGAAGAACCCGTGCCCGAGGATCTCCTCCGACGGCCGTCCGAACAGCAGCTCGGCCGGCTCGGACCACTTCGACACCGCCCCTTGACCGTCGGTCAGGACGAAGTACCCGTTGACGATCTGGCGCAGCAGCGCGTCGAGCGGCTCGACGGGCGCCGCGGTCTCCGCCAGGACGGCGTCGGCGGTGTTCGTCGGGGGGTTCATCGAAAGGCTCCGGGCAATCAGGACGTCGGGGGGTTCTCCTTCCTAATCGGCAGCTGGAGCCATTCGTCCAATAGGGTCGCCGCCGCACGCGAGTCCAGCGACGCGGTTCCGCCCGCCTGGAGCGCCAGCGACGTGGTGAACCGCTCGTCGTAGAGCTCCACCGGAACCGCGATCGCGCGCCCCAGCCGCTCGGCGAACTCGCGCACTTCGCGCGTCTGCGCGGAGTCCCCGCCGGAGAGCGAGAGCGGCAGGCCCACGACGACGCGCTCGGCCTCCAGCGCGGCGATCCGGTCGCGCAGGGCGGCGAAGCCGCGTTTGCTGTTGGGCTTCAGGACCGGCTCGAGCGGCGTCGCGAGCGTCCCCGTGGGGTCGCTGACCGCGACGCCGCAGCGCGCCGAGCCGTAATCAAGCGCGATGACCCGCAAGCGCGCGCTCGACCTCCGCGCGCGCGGCGGCCAGCGCGTCCGGCAGCTTCTCCGGGTCCTTGCCGCCGGCCTGCGCCATCGTGTCGCGCCCGCCGCCACCGCCGCCGACGGCGGCCGCGGCGACCTTGACCACGGCGCCGGCCTTGACGCCGCGCTCGACCGCGCCCGGGGTGGCCGCGACCAGCAGCGAGACGCGGCCGTCGCCGGGCGCGCCCAGCACGACGACCGCCGGGTCGCCGAGCTCGTTCTTCAGACGGTCGGCGAGGTCCGGCAGCGCCTTCGGGCTCGGGACCTCGCGGATCTCGAACACGGCCCGGATGCCGTCGATCTCGACGACCTGCGCCGGCGCGGCGTCGGCGGTCGCCTGCGAGGCCAGCTGCTTCTCCAGCTCGCGCCGCTTGCGCACGCCCGCCGCGGCGACGTCCGCGACCGCGTCCGGCTGGGTGCGCAGCGCCACCGCCGCGTCGGTCAGGACGCGGTCGTGCTTGCGCAGCAGGTCGATGCCGACCGGCCCGGTGACCGCTTCGATCCGGCGGACGTTCGCCGCGCTGGAGGTCTCCTGCGTGATCTTGAAGACGCCGATCTCGGCCGTCGCGCGCACGTGCGTGCCGCCGCACAGCTCGCGCGACCAGTCGCCGGCGCCGACCTCGACCATCCGCACGACGTCCCCGTACTTCTCGCCGAACAGCGCCATCGCGCCGAGCGCGCGCGCCTCGTCGAGCGTCGTGGTCAGCGCCCGCACCGGCTGGTTGGACAGAATCAGCGCGTTGACGCGGTCCTCGACCCAGCGCCGGTCCTCGTCGCTCAGCGGCGCGCCGTGCGTGAAGTCGAAGCGCAGCTTGTCCGGCCCGACGTAGGAGCCCGCCTGGCGCACGTGCGTGCCGAGCCGCTCGCGCAGCGCCGCGTGCAGGAGGTGCGTGGCGGTGTGGTTGCACTCGGTCGCGCGGCGGGCCGACCGGTCGACGCGCGCGATCACGCGCTCGCCGTCCTTGAGCTCGCCCGTGATCGGCTCCAGCACGAGCGCCTGGTCGTCCCCGAGGCGCACCACGTCGACGACGCGCGCCGCGCAGTCGCCGTGCTCGCACTCGATCACGCCGTCGTCGTGGACCTGGCCGCCGCCCGTCGCGTAGAACGGGGACTCGACCAGCTTGGCCACCACACGGCCGTTCTCGCTGGACACCGACGCGACCGCGGTCGCCTGCTCGGTCGTCTCGTAGCCGGTGAAGATGCTCGGCGCGCCGGCGCCGGTCGCGAACGCGCGCAGCTGCTCACGCGCGTCCTCGGTGCCCTCGCGGCCCGCGGACGCGCGGGCGCGCACGCGCTGCTCTTCCATCAGCGCCTCGAAGCCCTGCTCGTCCACGCCGAACCCGCGCTCGGCGGCCAGCTCGAGCGTGAGGTCGAACGGGAAGCCGAACGTGTCGTGCAGGCGGAACGCCTCGTCGGCGCCGATGCCCTCCTCGCCGGCGCGGCGCGCGCGCTCGATCACGTCGTCGAGCAGCTTCAGGCCGGACTCGAGCGTGCGGTTGAACGCCTCCTCCTCGCTCTGCAGCCACATGTCGACCGTGTCCGCCTGCTCGAGCAGCTCCGGGTAGGCCGCGCCCATCGTCTCGCGCACGACCTCCGCGTAGCGGGGCAGGAAGCCCGGCTCGATGCCGATCCGGCGACCCTGGACGATCGCGCGCCGCATCAGGCGGCGCAGGACGTAGCCGCGGTCCTCGTTGGAGGGCACGACGCCGTCGGCGATCAGGAAGGACATGCCGCGCGTGTGATCGGCGAGCACGCGCAGCGCGCGGTCGACCTCCGCGCCGGACCCGGACCCCTTGCCCGACAGCGTCTCCCCCAGCCGCATCAGCGGGATGAACTGGTCGGTGTCGAACACGCTGGTGACGCCCTGCAGGATCGCCGCCATCCGGTTCAGGCCGAGCCCGGTGTCGATGTTCTGGGCCGGCAGCGGCGTGAGCGTGTTGACCGGGTTCTGCTCGAACTGCATGAACACGAGGTTCCAGTACTCGAGGAAGCGCTCGTTGTCGCCGCCCGGGAGGTCGTCGGCCTTGCCGAAGCTCAGGCCGCGGTCGAGGTAGAGCTCGCTGCACGGGCCGCACGGGCCGATCGGCCCGGCCTGCCAGAAGTTCTCGCTGCGCGGGCACTCGACGATCCGCTCGCGCGGGACCCCGATCGACAGCCACGCCTCGATCGCTTCCTCGTCCGGGCCGATGCCGAGCTCCGGATCGCCCTCGAAGACCGTCACCCAGATGTCGTCTGGGTTGAACCCGAAGCCCTCCAGCGACAGCTCCCACGCGAACTCGACCGCGCCCTGCTTGAAGTAGTCGCCCAGCGAGAAGTTGCCGAGCATCTCGAAGAACGTCAGGTGGCGCGTGGTGAGGCCGACCTGGTCGATGTCCGGCGTGCGGAAGCACTTCTGGCAGGTGGTCAGGCGGTGGTGCGGCGGGGTCTCGCGGCCCTGGAAGTAGGGCTTGAGCGGGTGCATGCCCGCGGTCGTGAGCAGGACCGACGGATCGTGCTCGGCCGGCACCAGGGACGCGGAGGGCAGCCGCTTGTGGTCGCGGCCCTCGAAGAAGGTCAGAAAGCGGTTGCGGATCTCGTCGGACGTCACGCGCAGGAGTCTAGGCTGCGCACGGTGCGCGTCACTTCGAGCCGTGTCGTCTACGAGAACCGCTGGATGCGGGTGGTCGAGGACCGGGGCGTCCTACCGGACGGGTCACCCGGCCTGTACGGGTGGGTGGCGAAGCCGCCGTCGGCGCTGATCGTGCCGGTGTCGGACGCCGGCGTCTGGCTGGTCGAGCAGTTCCGGCACCCGGTGGGCGAGCGGTTCTGGGAGTTCCCGCAGGGCGCGGTCGAGGACGGCGTGCTCGATCCCGAGACGCTCGCCCGGACCGAGCTGGCCGAGGAGACCGGGCTGCGCGCCGCGGCGATGGAGCCCCTCGGCCGCCTGCACTTCGCGTACGGGCTGACCGACCAGCACGTCGACGTCTGGCGCGCGACCGGACTCGAACCCGGCCCGCCCGCGCTGGAGCCGACCGAGCAGGACCTGATCGCGCGCCGCTTCCCGCACGCCGAGGTCGAGCGGATGATCGGCACCGAGATCCGCGACGCGGCGTCGATCGCCGCGTGGCACCTGGCTACGCGCTGATCGTCGCCCAGCCGACGATCACGTCGCCGCGCAGCAGGCACGCGGTCTGGCCCGGCGCGGCGCCGTGGAACGGCTCGTCCAGCGCCAGCGCCAGCGCGCGGTGCGTGCCCGGCGCCGGGGAGCCCTCGACGCGGCACGGCACCGCCCGCGAGTGGTAGCGCAGGCGCACGGCGTCGACCTCGTCGCCCGGCCGGTGCAGGCGCGCGCCGCGGACCGCGACCCGGCGCGTCGCCAGCTCGTCGCGCGTGCCGACCACGACCCGGTTCGACGACGCCTCGGTGCGCAGCACGTACAGCGGCTCGGTCGCGGCGACGCCGAGCCCGCGGCGCTGGCCGACGGTGAAGCGGTGGAAGCCCTCGTGGCGGCCGACGACCTCGCCGGACGCCGAGACGATCTCGCCCGGCGCGTCCTCCAGGCCCGCGTGCCGGGCCAAGAAGCGGGCCTTGCCGACGCCGGCCAAGAAGCACAGGTCCTGCGACTCCGCGCGCGAGGCGACCGGCAGCTCGGCCTCCGCCGCCAGCGCGCGCACCTCCGGCTTGGTCAGCTCGGAGAGCGGGAACCGCATCCGCGCCAGCGACGCCGGCGCCAGCGCGGCCAGCATGTACGTCTGGTCCTTCGCCGGGTCCGCCGCGGCCCGCAGCAGCCCGTCCGGCGTGACCCGCGCGTAGTGCCCCGTCGCCAGGTCCGCGCAACCGAGCCGCTCGGCCAGGTCGAGCATCGCGTCCAGCCGCACGTGCCCGTTGCAGCGCACGCACGGGTTCGGCGTCTCCCCCGCGCCGTAGCCGGCCAGGAACGGGTCGACCACGCCGGCGCGGAACTCCGACCGCAGATCGAGCGTGAAGTGCGGCATCCCCATCCGGTGCGCGACCGACCGCGCGAGCCGCACCGCGTCGGCCGAGCAGCAGGACGCGGCCGCGTCGTTCTCGGTGTCGCGCCACAGCTCGACGGTCACGCCGACGGCGGCGCGCCTCGCGCGCGTGACCAGCAGCGCCGCCACCGCGGAGTCCACCCCGCCGCTCATCGCGACCAGCGTGCGGCCCGCGTCCGGCGCGGCGCAGGCCGAAGCCGCCGCCGCGCCCAGCGCCCGGTGCAGCGCGTCCGCGGCCAGCTCGGCGGCGTGCAGCTTCCCCGGAGAGAGCCCGCCGAGCTCCGCGGCGATCTCCGCCGTCCCCACGCGCGCGGCGTCCAGCAGCGGCTCGCCGGTCACCAGCGTCACCGCCGCCGACCCCGCCGCGGTCAGCGCGCCGCAGCCGGAGGCGTCGAACGACGCGTCCGACACCCGATCGCCCTCGACGCGCACCGAGACCCGGATCAGGTCCCCGCACAGCGCGCCGCCCGCGTGCCCGTCGAACCCGCCGGAAAGCACGACGCCACGCCCCATGGGCGCGGCGAGATGCTCACTGAAACGCTCGCGGTCCATCGACCGCTTCCATGTTAGGCGCGGCGGACGATCGCGCAGGAGGTGACGCCGAGCGTGTTGGCCCGCTTGTCGAACGCGGCCCACGCCTTCGAGCTGTCGGCGACCAGGACGTCGAGGGCGGTGAAGTCCGCCACGCTGCCCGTCCTGGCCGCCTTGACCAGCGCGTCGGACGCCTTGACGTCCACGTCCAGCGCCTTCAGCCAGGCCGCCTTGAAGCTTCGGTAGCGCGCCGGCGCCTTGAGCCCGGCGGCCCGCGCCCGGTACCGGTGCGCGATCGCCTGCAGGCGCTTGGCGGAGGCCACGCGCGGCCGCTTGCCGCGGACCGTCGGCAGCGACCAGCGCGACGCCGCCACCTCCAGGTGCGAGCAGACCGAGTTCACGTCGCGCAGGTACGGGTCCTTGATGCGCGGCGAGATCGTCGTGTCGCGCGCGTCGGCGATCACCTGGTTGATCGCGACCTTGTCCACGTAGCCGGTGAGCACCTTGCCCTTCAGGTCACGGTCGATCACCACGACGCTCGGCGTCTGCGTGACGCCCAGCCCGTTGACCAGCGCGCCGTAGCCCGACAGCTTGCCCGCCGCCACCGGCTTGACCAGCACCTTGCCGCCGTAGCGGTTGACGTCCTCGAGCGCGTTGCGGACGTAGCGGTCGTCGTCCGGCTGCGGCCGCCACGACTTCGCGCCGTCGGCGAACACACCGAGCACGATCACCTTGCGCGCCTGCACGGCGGCGGCGACGTCCTTGGGCAGCTTCGCGAGCGCCGTCTCCGGGATCGCGACCGCCGGCGCCGGCTTGACGTCCGGCTTGCTCGTGGTCGCCGCCTTCTCCGTCGGCTTGCTCGTCTCCTCCTGCCCGGCCGCCTTCTTGGCGGCGTCGACCGCCTTGCCGAGCGTCGTCTGCGGCCCGGTCGTGGTGGTCGGCTCGACCGTGTCGGCCTTCGGGCGCAGGATCGTGAACCAGGCAGCGAGGAACACGACGGCGCCGACGAGGAGGATGCGCATGGGCAGGGAGATCTGGCTCACGCCCACTGAATCGGCATCCTCCTCGCGGAGGTTGAGCCGGATGGGGTCTAGGCCGGAGGCGGCACGGCGAGCTTGACGCCCACCTCGGAGAGCTGCGCCGCGTCGACCGCGGCGGGCGCCCCCGTGAGCGGATCGGCGCCCGACGCGGTCTTCGGGAACGCGATCACGTCGCGGATCGAGTCCTTGTTCGCCAGGATCGCCACGATCCGGTCGATCCCGAGCGCGAGCCCGCCGTGCGGCGGCGCGCCGTACTTGAGCGCGTCGAGCAGGAACCCGAAGCGCGCCTCGGCCTCCTCCTCGGAGATCCCGAGCGCGGTGAACACCTGCTGCTGGACCTCGGGGCGGTTGATACGGATCGACCCGCCGCCGATCTCCGACCCGTCGAGCACGATGTCGTACCCGCGCGAGCGCAGCGACCCCGGATCGTCGAACGAGCCGACCGGCGCCGTGAACGGATGGTGCAGCGCGTCCCAGCGCTGCTCGGCGGCGTTGTACTCGAACATCGGGAAGTCGACCACCCACAGCAGCTCGTGGCGGTCGGCGGGGATGAGGTCGTAGCGGCGGGCGACCTCCAGCCGCAGCTCGCCCAGCGCGGTCGCCGCGACCGCGGCGGACGCGTCCGCGACGATCAGCAGCAGGTCGCCGGCCTTGGCCTGCAGGACCCGCTCGATGTTCGTCCGGTCGGCGTCGCTGAGCGCCTTCGCGACCGGCGAGCGCCACGTGCCGTCCTCCTGCACGACCGCCCACACCAGGCCGCCCGCGCCGTAGCGCTTGACGACCTCGGTCAGCTGGTCGGCGACCGCGCGCGTCGCTTCGCGCGGGCCCGCGTTGAAGCCGCGCACCACGCCGCCGCCGTCGAGCACGCCGCGGAAGACGCGGAACTCGGTGCCCGCGACCGCCTCGGCCAGGTCGGCGATCTCCAGCGCGAAGCGCGTGTCCGGCTTGTCGGAGCCGTAGCGCAGCATCGCCTCGTCGTAGCCGAGCCGCGGCCACGGCGCCGGCGGCGCCTGGAACCCGGCCGCCTCGAAGACCCGCGTCAGCAGCCCCTCGATCGTCGAGAGGACGTCCTCCTCCTCGACGAATGCCATCTCGAGGTCGAGCTGCGTGAACTCCGGCTGGCGGTCGGCGCGCAGGTCCTCGTCGCGGAAGCAGCGGGCGATCTGGTAGTAGCGCTCGTACCCGCTCATCATCAGCAGCTGCTTGAACAGCTGCGGCGACTGCGGCAGCGCGTAGAACGCGCCGGGGGTCAGCCGCGACGGGACCAGGAAGTCGCGCGCGCCCTCGGGCGTCGAGCGCGTCAGGATCGGCGTCTCGATCTCGAGGAAGTCGTTCGCGTTGAGGTAGTCGCGGATCGCCCGGTTGACCGTGTGGCGCATGACCATCGCGTCCTGCATCGTCTCCCGCCGCAGGTCGAGCATGCGGTGGCGCAGGCGGATCATCTCGTCCACCTGGCCGTCCTCGTCGATCGGGAACGGCGGCGTCAGCGACTCGGCCAGGTGCTCGGCGGCCTCGACCGAGATCTCGATCTCGCCGGTCTTGAGGTTCGGGTTGACGTTGCGCTCCTCGCGCCGGACGACCTCGCCGGACGCGGAGACGACGTGCTCGGGCCGCAGCCGCTCGGCCAGCGCGAACGCGGGCGACTCCGGGTGAAACGTCAGCTGCACGATCCCGGAGCGGTCGCGCAGGTCGATGAAGATCACCCCGCCGTGATCGCGGCGGCGGTGGACCCAGCCGGCCACGCGCACGCGCTCGCCGACGCGCGCTGCGTCGAGCTCACCGGCCCAGGCGTCGCGGTACGGGTTCGCGCGTGGTGGTCTCAAATCTGGCCTCGGATGTGGTGCATGACGGTTTCAGGGGCGACGACCTTGTCCTCCCCGCCCTCGCGGTCGCGGAGCTGGACGCCGTCGTCGGCGAAGATGGCAACGTAGCGGGCGCCCGTGCGCGAAGCCTGCTTGAGCTGGCCCTTCAGGCTGCGTCCCGCGAGTTCGATTCTCGCCGTGTGGCCGGCGTGCCGCGCGTCCGCCGCGAGCTTGAACGCCGCCGTCTTGTGGCCGGGCTCGTAAGCGATGTAGAGCTCGACCGGCGCTTCGCCGGGCACCGGTTGCGACGAGGCCATCAGCATCCGCTCGACGCCCGCCGCCCAGCCCATCCCGGGCGTCGGCGGCCCGCCGATCGCCTCCGCGAGCCCGTCGTAGCGGCCGCCGCCGCCGAGCGTGTTCTGGGCCGCTTCCAGCGCCCCGCTCTGGAACTCGAACAGCGTCCGCGTGTAGTAGTCGAGCCCGCGTACGAGCGTCGTGTCGACCGTGAACGTCAGGTCGGCGGCGCGCAGCAGCTCCTGCACCTCGGCGAAGTGGTCGAGGTCGTCCTGCGGCAGGCGGTCGATCAGCCGCGGCGCGGCGGCCATCACGCGCTGCGTGCCGTCGTGCTTGGCGTCGAACGCGCGCAGCGGGTTGAGGTCGATGCGCTCGACGACCTCGCGGCTGAGCTGGTCCTCGTGGGCGCGCAGGTAGGCGATCAGCTCCTCGCGGTACGCGGCTCTCGACTCCGGCTGCCCGAGCGAGGCGAGCACGAGCTTGACGTCGCGCGCGCCGATCGCCTCCAGCAGCTCGCCCAGCAGCAGGATCAGCTCGGCGTCGACGGCCGGATCGGCGGAGCCGATCGCCTCCGCGCCGATCTGCCAGAACTGCCGGAAGCGCCCGGCCTGCGGGCGCTCGTAGCGGAAGAACTGCGACAGGTACCACAGCTTCACCGGCTGCGGCTCCTTGTGCATGCCGTGCTCGAGGTAGGCGCGCACGACCGGCGCGGTGCCCTCCGGGCGCAGCGTCAGGCTGTCCCCGGACGCGTCCGGGAACGTGTACATCTCCTTCTGGACGACGTCGGTGGCCTCGCCGACCGTGCGGCTGAACAGATGCGTCGCCTCGAACGTCGGCGTCTCGATGCGGCCGTAGCCGGCGCGGCCGAGGATCTTCGCCGCGGTCTGCTCGAGCAGCGCGCGCTCGTCCGCCAGCGAGGGCAGCACGTCGTACGTGCCGCGCGGTGCCTGGATGCGCTTGCTCACGCCAGCTCGTGCAGGAACGGGTTGCTCGCGCGCTCGGCGCCGAGCGTCGTCGGCTCCATGTGCCCGGGCAGGACGCCCGTGTCCTCGGGCAGCGCGTCCAGCAGCTTGGCGATCGAGGCCAGCAGCGTCGCGTGGTCGGCGCCGGGCAGGTCGGTGCGGCCGATCGAGCCCTGGAAGAGCACGTCGCCGGAGAAGATCGCCTTCTCGGCCGGGATCGAGTACGTGACGTGGTCCGGGCTGTGGCCGGGCGTGCCGATGACGTCGATCTCGAAGCCCGCGAGCTGGAGGCGGTCGCCGTCCTTGACCGTCTGCTCGGGCGAGTAGGACTCGAACGGGCCGAACCCCGGGAAGCGCACGTACGCGTTGATGTCCTCGAGGATGAAGACCTCGCCGGCCGGGCAGTAGACCGGGGCGCCGGTGTGGCGCGCCAGCTCCGCGACCGCGCCGACGTGGTCGAAGTGGCAGTGGGTGATCAGGATCGCCGGCACCGTCACGCCGAGCTCGGCCAGCGCGGCCTTGAGCGTGTCCGGCTCGTCGCCCGGGTCGATCAGCAGCGCTTCCGGCGCTCCCTCGCGGCGCGCGATCCAGGTGTTCTCCTGGACCGGGCCGACGGTCAGCCAGCGCGCCTCCATCAGGACTTCTTCTGCTGGCGTTTGAGCATCCGCGCGTAGACCCACTTGTCGGTCGTGTACGCGAGCGGCGTGTAGATCACGAGTGCCAGGACGGACAGGAACAGGCCCTGGGTGACGCTGGAGTTGTTGCCCAGCAGCCCGATCTGGGTCAGGACGAACAGCAGCACGGCCATCGCGCCGGCCTTCAGCGCGGCGCTGTTCCAGGTCGGCGGCTTGGCCCGCCGGTCGCGCGCGGACTGGCGGGCGGTCTGCTTCTGCTCCTCCGCCGTGGGCTTGCGGCCGGTGCGGCCGCGAGCCTCGATCGAGCCGGCGGCGTTGCCGCGGTGCTTGGTCCGCCTCTTGCGCTTCGTCTGGGCCATGGGGCCTACGAGGTTAGATGATCTTCGAGTGGTTTCGGGCCGCGCAGTGGGACGTCGGCGGGGAAGTTCGCGAGCGCGGCGCGCGGGGCCGGGGCGACCAGCTCGGCGGCGATGACGGGCGCGTGGGCGCGGACCGCGGCGACGACGTCGGCGGCGGTCACGCGCGTGTGGTCCTCGATGTTGGTGGAGACCTGGACGCGGTCGCCGTCGTGCAGTTGCAGGCCGAGCGCGCGGACGTCGAGGTCCTCGCGGAGCCGGCGGGCGATCGCGCGCGCGGTGCCGATGCCGGCGTCGATCTCGACGTTGAACGCGACCAGCGGCGGGCGTGCGGCGACCAGGGTGGCGCCGGCGGTGGGGTGCGTGGGCGGGCCGAAGTCGGGGCGCGCCGGGAGCCCGCCGGGGCGCCGCAGCTCGGCGCGCGTGCGGCCTCCCCCCAGCTCGCCGTAGAGGTACACGGGGACGCCGAGCTGCCCGAGCTCGTCGGCCAGCACCAGCGCTTCGGCGCAGGCGGCGCCGCGCTCGGCGGCGTCGAGGTAGACGATCGGCGCGACGTCGACGACGCCCACGCGCGGGTGCACCCCGGTGTGGTGCGTGATATCGAGCCGGGCGATCGCTTCGCGCGCGCCGCTCAGGACCGCGGTGTGCAGCTCCCCCGGCTCGCCGCGCAGCGTGAACACGGCGCGGTTGTGGTCGGGGTCCGACGAGCGGTGGATCAGCCCGGGGCCGAACGCGGCGGCGATCGCGTCCAGCGCGGTGAGGTCACGGCCTTCGGAGATGTTCGGGACGGCGATCACGCCGCCGATCCTGGCACGCCCCCGAACCTCACACGACCTTAAACGGGCCAGGCCCCTTTAGGTTCGGAGACGTTGGCAACTGCGATCGCGCCGCCGATCCGGGCGTGAGTTGGAGCCTAAAGGTGACCTAAAAGGGCCAGGCCCCCTTAGGTTGTCTTTAGGGTCGAAATGTCGTTCGCTAGGCTAATTAGCCGTGCAAACCACTGAGCTCGCCCATCGCCTGCGTCCCGCCGTCACCCGGCTCGCGCGGCGCATGCGCCAGGAGGCGGGCGGCGATCTGAGCCCGACCCAGGTCGCGGCGCTGAACACGATCGCCTGCCACGGCCCGCTGACGCCGTCGGAGCTGGCGGCGCGCGAGCAGATCCAGCGCCCGACCGCCACGCGCGTCCTCGCGCGGCTCGAGGAGTCGGCGCTGATCTCCCGTACGCAGGACCCGTCCGACCGGCGGTCGAGCCTGGTCTCCACCACGCCCGCCGGCGACGAGCTGCTCGCTTTCGCGCGCGACCGCAAGGACGCCTACCTGGCGCGGCGGCTCGACACGCTGAGCCCCGACGACCTCGCGACGCTCGACCGCGCCGCCGAGATCATCGAGCGCATGCTGTGATCGAGCGGACGTTCTCCTCCCTCAAAGTCCCGAACTACAGGCACTACTTCGCCGGCCAGGTGGTCTCGGTCACCGGCAACTGGATGCAGATCGTCGGCGAGATGTGGCTGATGGTGAAGCTGACCGGGTCCGGCAGCCTGGTCGGGCTGACCGCCGGCCTGCAGTTCCTGCCGATCCTGCTGTTCGGCGCCTGGGGCGGCCTGCTGGCCGACCGGCTGCCGAAGCGCCGCGTGCTGACCTACACGCAGGTGTCGCTGATGGTGCCGGCGCTGATGCTGTTCGCGCTCGCGGCGACCGGCGCGGTCCAGCCGTGGATGGTGCTCGCGCTGGTGCTCGTGCGCGGCGCCGTCGTCGCGATCGACAACCCGTCGCGGCAGGCGTTCGTGGTCGAGATCGTGGGCGCCGACCGCGTGGTCAACGCGGTCGCGCTCAACAGCGTGGTCGTGCACTGCTCGCGCATCCTCGGCCCCGCGCTGGCCGGCACGGTGATCGCGCTGATCGGGATCGCGCCCTGCTTTCTGGTGAACGCGTTCTCGTTCTTGGCGATGCTGATCGCGCTCCGGACGATGAACCCGCGCGAGCTGCTGACCCCCAAGCCCGCCGAACGCGCGCCCGGCGAGCTGCGCTCGGCGCTGCGCTACGTGCGGCACACGCCCGCGCTGCTGATCCCGCTGGCGATGATGGCGCTGGTCGGCACGATCTCCTTCAACTTCTCGGTCCTGCTGCCGCTGCTGGCCGAGTTCACCTGGCACGGCACCGCGACCACCTACGCGCTGCTGACGGCGGCGATGGGCGTCGGCTCGGTCGCGGGCGCGCTGGCCGCGGGAGCGCGCGGGCGCGTGTCGGCCGGACTACTGATCGGCTCCTCGCTCCTGTTCGGGGCCTCGCTGCTGCTGGCCGCGCTCGCTCCCACGCTGCAGCTGCAACTGCTGACGCTGCTCCCGCTCGGCGCCGCGTCGGTGACGTTCGCGGCGGGCGTGAACTCGACGCTGCAGATCAACGTCGAGCCCGCGCTGCGCGGGCGCGTGATGGCGCTCTACAGCGTCGTCTTCCTGGGATCGACGCCGATCGGCTCGCCGCTGGTCGGCTGGCTCGCCGGCGCAGCGGGGCCGCGCGCCGGGCTGCTCGCGGGCGCGGCCGCCGCGCTGGCCGCGGGGGTCGGCGCGATGTTCGCCGGCGGCCTACGGGAGCCGCCAGTCGACCGGCTCGGCACCCTGGCGCTCCAGCAGAGCGTTCGCACGGCTGAACGGGCGCGACCCGAAAAAGCCGTTGTGCGCCGAGAGCGGGCTGGGGTGAGCTGACTCCACGCACGGCACGTCGCCCAGCAGCGGCTTGAGGTTGCGCGCGTTGCGGCCCCAGAGGATCGCGACCAGCGGACCGCCGCGGGCGGCGAGCGCGCGGATCGCCGCCTCGGTGACCTCCTCCCAGCCGCGCCCCTGATGCGAGTTCGGCCGCCCGGCCTCGACGGTCAGCGCGCGGTTGAGCAGCAGCACGCCGCGGTCGGCCCACGGCGAGAGGTCGCCGGTCGCCGGCGGCGGGTAGCCGAGGTCGTCGCTGTACTCGCGGAAGATGTTCACGAGGCTCTTCGGCAGCGGGCGCACGTCCGGCGCAACCGAGAAGCACAGGCCGACCGCGTGGCCGGGCGTCGGGTACGGGTCCTGCCCGACGATCAGGACGCGCACGGCGTCCAGCGGGCGTTCGAACGCGCGCAGGACGTACTCGCCGCGCGGCAGGAAGCGGCGGCCGGCGGCCACCTCCTCACGCAGGAAGTCCCCGAGCGTGGCGATCCGCCCGGCCGTCGGCTCGAGCGCCAGCGCCCAGCTCGGGTCGATGATCTCGTTCAGCGGCTTGGGCACGGCCGGCAGCCTACCGTTCGTCAGGGGCGGCTTCCGTCGCGTCCCAGTCGCGGTTGAAGCCGCCGAGGAACGGGTGGAACATCTCGTCGCCGCTGTGCTGGGTGAACTCGACCTTCACGTCGATCGCCGCCACGCCGGTGCGGGCGGCAACCAGGTCGACCATCGACGCCGCCAGGTCGTGACGGGTCGCCCGGTCCCGGCCGGCGCGCACGTCGCACATCAGCAGCGCGCCCGGCACGGGCTCGTCCCCGGTGCCGTGCCAGACGGAGCCGGCGGGCAGGGTCCGGATCACGACGGTCATGAGCCGCGGATCGGAGCCCATGATCCGGGAGTACGCGGCGCTCATCTCGCGCGCGAGCGCCTGCTTGCGCTCCACGGAGAGCTCGGCGGCGACGTCAAGCTGCAGTGAGGGCATCGGGTCGGTTCCTCTGGCCGGTAACACGTGTGCGCAGCCGCTCGGCTAGCGTCCTGCAGGATGCTGGAACCGCCGTACGCTCTCAACCGCGCGCTCGTCGCTGAGGCCGTGACGTGGGCGGCGGAGCTGCACGGCGACCAGCGCCGCGAGGCCGACCACGCGGCGTTCATCCTGCATCCGCTGGAGGTCGCCGCGCTGCTGAACGGGCGCGGGTACGACGACGAGGTCGTCGCCGCCGGCGTCCTGCACGACAGCGTCGAGAACACGGACGCCACCGTCGAGGACGTGCGCGCGCGGTTCGGCGACCGCTGCGCGGCGATCGTCGCCGCGGTCAGCGAGGACCCCGCGATCGAGGACTACACGGCCCGCAAGGCGGCGCTGCGCGCGGCGGCGTTCGCCGGCGGTCCCGACGTCCGGGCGGTCTACGCGGCGGACAAGGTGGCCAAGGCGCGCGAGCTGCGCGCGCAGGCGGCGCGCGATCCCGCGGTCCTGCGCGACCCACAGGTCGCCCGCAAGCTCGAGCACTACGACGAGAGCCTGGCGATGCTGCGGCGGGCCGGCGGGCACCCGATGGTCGACCAGCTCGCGTTCGAGCTGTGGGCGCTGCGGACGTTTCCACCCGCCGAGTGAGTATGTTGCGGGCGTGACGAGCCCGCTGGAGACGGTCACGCTCAACCACGGCGCCGTGCTGGCGTCGCGCCACGGCCGGCGCGTGCCGGCGCACTTCGGGTCGGTCGGCGCCGAGGAGGCCGTGTGCCTGCACAGCGTCGGCATGGCGGATCGGTTCGACCGGTGCACGTTCGAGCTGAGCGGGCCGGGCGTGGAGGACGCGCTGGGCGCGGTCGGCGACCGGGCGTGGTGGACGTTCGTGGGGCCCGACCGGGCGCTGGCGCGCTGCGAGGCGGCGGACGCCGAGGCGCTGGTGTCGGTGGGCGCGGCCGACCGCACCGGCGCGTACGCCGCGATCGGGCTCGTGGGACCGCGGGCCGGGGAGCTGCTCGACGCGATCGACCTCAACCCGTCCGGCGTGGTGATCGGCGAGGCGCCCGGGTGCTTCGAGGTGCTGCTGCCCGCCGCTCACGGACCTGAGCTGTGGGAGCACCTGCTGGCGGCGGGCGCCCCGTTTGACCTCGCGTGCGTCGGGCACGACGCGCTCGACCGCCTGGCGGCCTCGCGGCGGCTCGGGCACGCCTGAGCGCGGACACCTACGCCGCGCGATCCGCGACGCCCTTCGCGCCCGCCTCGCGAGCGCAGTGCGCGCAGCAGTACATCTCGCCGCCGGCCTCGTGGCCGTGGCCGATGATCGCGCACGCGCAGTGCGCGCAGCGAGGCGCCAGGGCGTGGATCGCGCACTCGAACGAGTCGAACAGGTGCGAGGCGCCGGCGACGGTGATCTCCATCGCCTTGTCGTAGTCGTTCCCGCAGACCTCACAGCGTGCCATCGGCAGACCTCCAGTGGCTGGATGGCGTGGGTCTACCCGACTTGAAGGTTCACACGCGCCCAGCCGGGTACGCGAGGTTCATGCCTATTCGTGACGTGGTCCCCGATCCGCGGCCACCGCGGCCGGGTCCGCACCCTCCGGTCCCGCAGCCGCCGACGCCGGCGCCCGTTCCGGAGCCGCCTGAGCCGCTTCCGATCTGATCCCGCCGGCCCGTCCACTAGGGTAGGTGGGGAAGTTCGTCAGACATCCTCGCCCGAGCCGCCTTCACCGCAGCGCGTGCCTTGATGCCGCCTGCACCCAACGAAGGGAAATCGGACATGGCGTCCAGCACCAAGAAGAAGACCACGTTCGCCAAGCTCAATCGCGAGGCCAAGCTGCGCGAGCGCCGGCTGGAGAAGCAGGCCCGCAAAGACGCGCGCAAGCAGGTCGCCGCCGAGCGCCGCGACGCCGCGGCGCAAGACGAGCCGCGCTAGAGCCGCGGTCGGCTCTGGCGTCCCGCGCGGGTGAGCGACCGATCCAGGCGCTTCACCCGCGATCGCCTCCCCCACGCGGCGCACGCTTCGGTGGCGCTGCTGCTGCTGCGGCGGCGGCGCGCTCGCGCCGCTCGGCCGCCTCGCGCTTGAGGCGGCGCTGCGTTTCGGCGGACTCCGCGCCTCGCTGCTCGGGCGACGCGGACTTCGGCCTTGACTGACGGGGAACCTGCGTCATCGAGGACGCTCCTCTCGCTCCTTCGCCGGAGGGCCGCGCGCGACGGGAAAGAGCGAAAGTCGCTGGCGCGCGGCGTGCTGCGGTTCTCGTACTAGACGGCTCGCGCCACCGGCGCGGCCTCGAACCCGCGCGCTGCGGCGCGGACTCGCGTCATGCGGCGTTCGCGGTCGGCGCGCGCGACGCGCTCGGCGGCGATGCCGGCGGCCGTCGTCGCTGACCGCCGGTGCGGATGCGAACGCCGGCTGGTCGTCGTCTGGCGTGAAGGCGTCAAACGAGCGACACCTCCGCGCCCGCCGTCAGTGTCTTTGCTTCGCTGCAATCTCGCGTACCGGCCGTCATTGCCGGTCCTCCTTCGAGCAGGTGCTGTGCGTTCGCGGAGGGAGCTGTCGGAGCAACGACTGCGGGCGCCGGCACGGCGTCGCCGGACGGTGAGCGTCCAGCCTGTATCGGCGAGCGTATCAGGAGCGCCCCGTGGGAGCGGGCGAGAGTGATTGCCGCTATTTGCACACATTGCGTTCACCGCTTCGAGGTAACTGGAGCCTAACCCCCCTACACGGCCGAGGCGAGGTCGCCGACTAGTTCGATCAGCAGGTCGAGTCGTGTGTCTTCGATCTGCCCCGGGCGCCACTTCGGCGCAGTTCATCGGTCATCTCTTGGTGGAGGTTTATATGCGCATGTCCGTGCGTACGAAGCTGTTCGGCGCCTTCGGCGTCGTGATCGTGTTGATGGTCGTCCTCGGGTTGGTCGCGATCAGCAAGCTCGGCGCGGTCAACGGTCGCGCGCAATACTTGGGCAAGAACAGCGTGCCGAGCGCGGGCCTGACCGCCACGGTTCGCTCTGCGTCGGGAAATTACCGGCGCGTGGAGAACCGGTTGATCTTCGCCACCGCGAAGGAGCGGGCCGGGTTCTTCGACGAGCTCGAGACGTACAAGGCCAAGGTCGACAAGCAGTTCTCGGACTTCGAAGGCAAGGCCAGCGACGCCCGCGACCAGCGACTCTACGAGCAGGCCAAGGCGGACTGGGCGAAGTACATCGCGGCGTCCGCGACGTTCCCCGAGCTGATTCGGAACGACCGGATCGACGCCGCCAAGCAGTTGCTCACACGCACTCAGGATCCATTTAACGCACTGAACACGAGCTCGCAGGCGTGGACCGACTACAACGTCAAGCTCGGCGACGCGGCGCTGAAGTCGGCCGCCGAGACGTACGGCAGCGCCCGCACGATCGTCCTGCTGTTGCTCGTGGTCGCCGCCGCCCTCGGCGCGGGTCTGGCGCTGCTGATCGCCCGGGCCATCACCAGCGGCGTCGGGCAGATGCTCAAGGCGGCCGAGGGCATCGCCGAGGGCGACGTCGAGCAGGACGTCGACATCCGCAGCAAGGACGAGCTCGGCGAGACCGGCGCCGCGTTCGGCCGGATGATCGCCTACCTGAAGGAGATGGCGGGGACCGCCGATCGCGTCGCCGCGGGCGACCTGACCGTGACCGTGAGCCCGCGCTCGGAGCGCGATCTGCTCGGGAACGCGTTCCACCGGCTCGTGGATGACCTGGGCGAGATCGTCGGCGAGCTCTCCCAGCAGGCCTCGACCGTGTCCTCGGCCTCGCAGCAGATGGCGTCCACGTCGGAGGAGACCGGGCGGGCGGTGGGCGAGATCGCCGCGGCGATCTCCGACGTGGCGCAGGGCGCCGAGCGGCAGGTGCGGATGGTCGAGTCCACCCGCACCGCGGTCCGCGAGGCGACGCGGGCGGCGACGGCGAGCGCCGAGACCGCGTCCGCCACGACCGCGGCCGCCGAGCAGGCGCGTGACGCCGCGCGCGACGGCGTCGACGCCGCCGCGCGCGCCACCGACGCGATCCGCCAGGTCGCGGACGCGTCGACGCAGATCGGCGCGGCGATCGGGGAGCTGTCGGAGAAGTCCGAGCGCATCGGCGGGATCGTCGACACGATCACCGGCATCGCCGAGCAGACGAACCTCCTCGCGCTCAACGCGGCGATCGAGGCCGCCCGCGCCGGCGACCAGGGCCGCGGCTTCGCCGTGGTGGCCGACGAGGTGCGAGCACTGGCACGGCGCACCGCCGAATCCACCGGCGAGATCGACGCGCTGCTGGGCAACCTGGCCCGCCGCACCCACGACACCGGCCGGCAGATGCAATCCAG
>DATMGH010000018.1:0-5556 GCA_035555675.1 Solirubrobacter sp.
CCGCCTCCACGCCTCCCTCGGCGACATCCCACCAGCAGAGCTCGAGGCACTACACGCACCACGCTTCCTCAGCGAAGCACACTCACCAATAGAATATTCTTGAACAACGATCACGGTGTCCGCGAAACCCAGCCCGCCTCACGGAACCGGCCCGAGTGCGACAACGCGCCGACGAGCACAAACGCCGGCTCACCCCAGGGCGTCTGGTCGAGCTCGAGCCAGTCCCATTGGATCTCCTCGCCCGCGGGATGCTCGATCTCGACCGTCACCGCCCGGCCGCGGCGATGCTGACAGACCAAACAGACCGGTCGTAGCTCGAGCCGGCGCAGCTCGCGGACCAGCGTCGGATAGGACCGATCGAACCCCGCGGCGGCCAACTCGCGAAACAGCACCGTCGCGTCCATGTGCGGATCGTCGACGAACCGCGCCTCGATGTAGGCGCGGAACGGCTCCAGACAACTCGGGGCCCGTTCGCGGCGCTGACCAGCGCCGCCGCCGGCGAGATAGCTGCGGATCGTCTTGCGGTCGCGGCCGGTGTGACGGCTGATCGCCGACACCGACCACCCGCGCGCAGCGAGCGCGTGGATCTCCACATCGTCCTCCTGTGTGAGCATCCCCCAGGGGCCCTTCTGGATGAGGTTGCAGGCTTGAGCACCCGCGACCTTCCGGGAGGGCCCCGACAGAACGCGCCCGCGTGCGTGTGGATCGACTCGGCTCGCTCCTACGGAGCTCGCCTTCGCCGACCCACACGCACGCCGCTACGCCCTACCGACCTAGGGAATTTCTGTGATCAGAAGTGAGGAGAAAACCGCGATCCGGCCCAACTGCGGCGATCAGAGGATCGGTCGAGAGCGTGTCAAGCAACGTGCCAGCGCGAGTTCGCAAAGCTTGGAGGCTGCGATTGCCTGCGTCGGCTTGTTGCTGTGCGCGCAAGAGCTCCACAAGAATTCGCACTTCCCGCCGCGCTAACTCGTCCAGCGGATTGCGGTGGGCTGGGAGGTAAATCAGGCGAAAGGCGTCGGCATGCTCACTTTCGTCGCCCTTGCGCGCGCGGACCACCCCGAGATCGCGGTACAGGGTCCGGCTCAATGTCGCGGCGATCGCTCCGGCCGGAGCTAGACCGCTCTGCTCCTGAATCTGGACCCCGAGAGGTCCTTCCTCATCGTCGACGGAGGCATAGCGGTATTCGATATCGACGGCGCGGGTGCCGGTCCGGGCGCCTAACATCGCGGCACTCGGAGGCGACAGCCGCGGGAAGGTCTTGGCATGACCGAGGTAGAGCGCATCGCCTACGGTCGTTTTGCCCGCCGCGTTGGCGCCAACCAGCACACTGAAGCGCCCAGGCAAGTCCACCTCGATCTTCGCCTCGGCGCTGGCGCGGAACCCGCGAACGGTCAACTTGCTCAAGTGCATCGTGTCGGCCTCCTACCTGATCGTCCGGGTCCCAGCGTGGTACCGAGCATGCAAGGAATCCTACGCGTTCTGTCGGATTCGCATTCTCGAGCCTTGGCGAGGTCATGTCGCGCACCAAGATGCGAATCCGTCCGCTGCGCGAAGAGCGAGAGCGCTGCGGTGGCGCGAGGTCGCCATCATGAGGAATGTTCAGACGGACCAATCGCCGCCAAGCTGCCGCAGAGTCTCGGCCAGAAACGACTGGTCAGTAGTCAGGGTCAACTCGCAGCCGCCATCCTGGTCTGCGTACGCGCTCGCGAAGCGCGCCCGCAGCGTGCCGCGCCCGTGGTTGAGCGTCACGCTCGCTCGAAACTCACCGTGCCGAGCATCGGTCAGGTGGACGTCGCCGCTCAGATCGGGCCGCGCAAGCAACTCACCCAAACCCGCGCGGACAGCATCCGAATCGAAGTCCAACAGCGCCGAGATAACGCCATCCAACGGCCCGCATTGGATCCGCACCTCACGACTCACCGACTTGCCTCCGGCGTCAGATCCCAACCGGAATGCAAGCCCCCTCAGCTCCTCCGAAGCGCACCTCGGACTCGGCGATCCATCCGCTTTTCACGCCCTCATGGTGCCAGGCACCGGCGCTCTTGGATTCGCCTGAGCAGCGAAGCGCGACCGGTTCGAGAATCAGCGCCAGTACGGGTAGCGAGCCTGCTCACGGCGCGGGTCGAACGATTCGTGTCGGGACGTCGCGCTCAGGAGTGACACCTCGACGATTTGCTGGTCGTCTGCCTCCTCCAGATCGGTGAGCACGTACGGCATCGCGACGATCAGGGAGGCGAGCACGCGCGCGACGCCGCTCGCGCCACGAACGGTTCGACCCTGGCGGAGGCTGACGTGGTGGAGCTTCGAACGCTTCAGCGCGCGCCATTCGGTGGGCTCGACGAGTTGGTCGACGTCGAGGACGACGATCGCCTCGAAGCCGCGAGACGCTGCGCTGGCGAAGAGCTCGGTGTCTTTACGGCCGCCCCACGTGAGCTCGGTCACGTGCGTGAACGTGTGCCCGCGGTTGAGGCGAAGTGGCGCCATCACCTGGAGTGGGACGCCCTCATCGACGAGCACGAGCACGGCGGTGGAGTTCTACGCAGCGGCGGCTACATCCTGCGCAAACGAGCGGGCATCGGCGATGCTCGCCGACCTGACGCTCGGGTAAAGCTCGATGATCTCGGCTTCGCTGTAGCCGTCGTCGGCGAGACCGGCGACGACATCGAAGGGCACGCGGGTCCCCGAGACGACCGGGTAGCCGCCCAAGATGCCGGGATCGACCGACAGGTGGTCCCGCGGCTGCGCCATGGCCGGCACGTGGTGACCGTCCTCGCGCTGGAAGCCATTGAGCACGTCCCGCAGGAGGACCTCGTCCATAACGGTCCCGGCATGCTCGTCGACGTCAAGCACCTCGCCGCTCGGCGTCATGACGACGATGCTCGTTCCCGTCGCGACCAGCTTGTAGTTCGCCAGGTGTCCCCACTCGCCCGGTTCGATGCTGCGCAGCGTCTGCACGGCCCGTCGGATGCGCGGCAGCGATTTGACCTGGCGCAGGTAGACGATCGACCGGAGCGCGACGACGTCCGCCCAGCTGTAGAGGTAGCGACCACCGCGCTTGGCCTCCGGCACGAGTAGCGGAGGATGCGTCGCCGTCGTCTTGCGCCAGTAGGCGAGCTGGTCGACTGTTGCGCCAGAAAGCGCGGCGGTCAGAGGGATCGGGTAGGCCAAGGCGCTGTCCGTTCTAGCGGGGAGCTTCCACGCCGGTCAGGTCTTCCCTCTTCTTCATCACAGCGAGCCTATCCGATTCGCGCGGACGATACGAACACTTGTTCGAGATACGTGTCCAAGAGGGCGGCGGCCTCAGACTCGTTGCCCGGGAAGAGTGGCCGTAGAGGTCGAAGGTCATGGCGATCGAGCTGTGGCCCATGTAGCGGCAGAGCGCGTGGGCGTTGACGCCGGCGGCGATGCTCATCGAGGTCGATGTTGGACCAGTCGAGGCCGAGCAGTTCGCCGCGGCGGGGCCGGCCAGCATCGCCGAGGCCCATATGGCGCGGTCATCGTCCGGGACGGCGGCGAGCAGGCGGGCGGCGTCCTGCGGTGACGGCGGGATGCGCCAATTTCGGCCAACTGGCACCCACGCGCTCCAACGGCTCCACTGGCCTGAGCCACGGAGTTTCTCCCTTCGCGATCGTGGCGGCCTCAGCTCGCATCAGAGCCCTGGTGGTGCGGACGCCATCCTCGTTTCCCGTCTCAAGAAACTCGATCATCCGGCCGATGGCACGTGTGCGGTTAGCCATGTAATGAGCGAGTTGACTCGACAGCTCGAGCGTCAGCGGTCCGAACCGCCACGCGTCGTCCGCGGACTGTGAACGGCGGGACCACGACCAGGACCACCGCTCGTCCAGAAACTCGGAGGAGGCAATCACGCTCCCTACTTCGGCCTCGAACGCGGCGAAGCGTCTTGCGACCCCGCAACAGTACGCGTGGTTGCCGAGCGTCTCCATGACCATCGCTTCTGCCACAAACGCCCGGCCCTCCGCCTCGGCACGCGCCAGGAACCTCAAAAGCGTCGCCTTCGATCCTGGCAGCCCATGTGCGATCGCGAGTCGTTCATAGGGCGACGAGATTGCGCTCACGGCACGCGACAGCCAGAAACCCCCAGCGACGATCCCGGCCAGCGCGGCCCAACTGACGAAGCACGCAAGGGCAATCCATCCGGCGCGGTCGACGACGACAGCGCCAACTGCGAGCAGACCGATCAACAAGAGCGCAACGGCGACGACGAGCCGAGCAAACGTGCCGAGGCGCCCAATGCGCGACAGCAAGGATGAGTCAAGGACGGCGAATCCCCAACGAGCGATCCGTGCCCCGTCGCCGCTCGTCTGTCGCTGCTCAATCTCCACGCGCGGATTGTCTCACCTGGGGCGGCAGACTCGACGACGTTGCAGTGGGTCACGCCCTTATCACGGCGCGGTTGTGAAGCTAGCTCCGGCGGTCCTTCGAGGCCTCATCTCAGGTGGGTCGAGGCCCAGACAAACGAGCGCTCCAGGTACGTGTCGAGGAGTGCTGCGGCCTCGGACTCGTTGCCTGGGAAGAGGTGGCCGTAGAGGTCGAAGGTCACGGCGATCGAGCTGTGACCCATGTAGCGGCAGAGCGCGTGGGCGTTAACGCCGGCGGCGATCGACATGCTGGCGTAGAGGTGCCGACAGGCGTGGAGCGTCACCCGGGTCAGGTCGTGGGCCTGCCATGCCTCGTCCGCGCGCTCCTGGAGGCGGTGGGAATCCAGTGGACGGTTCGCCGTGGCGCCGAAGACGAGGCCGTCGCGGCGGCCTGAGCGGAGGGCGTGCTCGCGGAGGTATGGCGCGAGCGCGGCGGTGATCGGGATCGTTCGGATGCCGTGCTTGCTCTTCGGGCGGCCGAACGTGCGGGAGGTCGGGTCATAGCTCCGCTCCACGCGCAAGACGCTTGTCTTGAGCTCGACGTTGGACCAATCGAGGCCGAGCAGCTCGCCGCGGCGGGGGCCAGCCAGCATGGCCATGGCCCAAATGGCGCGGTCGTCGTCCGGGACGGTAGCGAGCAGGCGGGCGGCGTCCTGCGGTGATGGCGGGACGCGCTGGCGGGACGACTTCTCTGGGAGTTCGAGGCCGTCGGTCGGGTCGACGCTGACGATGCCGCGGGCTCGCGCCCAGCGGAACACCAGGCGCAGCGGCAGGATCGTGCCCTCGATCGTCGAGGCGTTCATGCCGTGGGCGTCGAGCTCGTCGACGAACTCTTGGAGCTCGAGGTGATCGATCCGGTCGAGGCGGGTCCGTCCGAAGCGGTCGGCGACGCGGCGGCGGTAGGCCTGCTCGGTCGCGCGACGGGTGGTGGGCTTGAATGGCCGGCGACTCCGGGTGCGGAAGGTGCCAGCGTCCATCGCCGTCAGCAACTGGGCGAGCGCGTCGTCGAGGACCGGCGCGGCGGCCGCGCGCAGCGAGGCTGTCCGACGAACTGTGTGTAGGGGCGTCGTGACTGGTGGTTGGTAGTGGTGGCGTCTAGCCGGGGTAGCGGTCTCCGAAGTGGATCTTCAGCGCGGCTCGTGGCGCGCTCCAGGTGCGCGAGCGTTGCCATTTG
>DATMGH010000019.1:0-13513 GCA_035555675.1 Solirubrobacter sp.
CGGCGGGCGCGGCGTGGCGGGCGTGGCGCGGCGGGACAGGCGCGGGTGGCGCGGGCGTGGCGTGGCGCGGCGGGACAGGCGCGGGTGGCGTGGGCGTGGCGTGGCGCGGCGCGGGTCAAGCCGGCGCGGCCGGGGCAGGTACGGGCCGGGTCAGGCCGCGGCCTGGCGCCGCCAGTCCTCGTGCAGCCGCCAATACGCGCCCTGCAGCGCCAGCAGCTCCTCGTGCGAGCCCTGCTCGATGATCCGCCCGTGCTCGAGCACGACGATCTGGCCCGCGCGCTCGATCGTGGAGAGCCGGTGCGCGATGACGATCGCGGTGCGGCCCGCGAGCAGGCGGCGCAGGCCGGCCTCGATCTTGGACTCGGTGTGCACGTCGACGTTCGAGGTGGCTTCGTCGAGCACGAGGATGCGAGGGTCCGCGACCAGGGCGCGCGCGAACGCGACCAGCTGGCGCTGCCCGGCCGAAAGCTGGATGCCGCGCTCGCCGACCGGCGTGTCGTAGCCGTCCTCGAGCGCCTCGATGAACGCGTCCGCGCCGACCGCCCGCGCGGCGGCGCGGACTTCGTCCGGCGTCGCCTCCGGCCGCCCGAACGCGATGTTCTCGCCGATCGAGCCGCTGAACAGGAACGCCTCCTGCGGCACGATCCCCATCTGCGAGCGCAGCGACTGCGCGGTCACGTCGCGCAGGTCGTGCCCGTCGACCAGGATCCGTCCGCCGGTCGGGTCGTAGAAGCGCGCGACGAGCTTGACCAGCGTCGACTTGCCCGCACCCGTCGTGCCCACGAGCGCGACGGTCTGCCCGGGCGGCACGCGCAGCGACACGCCGTCGACCGCCGGTGCGCCCGAGCCGTAGGCGAACGTCACGTCCTCCAGCGAGATCTCCCCGCGCAGCCGCGGCAGGTCGACCGCGTCGGGCGCGTCGACCAGGTCCGGCTCCTCGTCGAGCAGCTCGAAGATCTTGTCCAGCGCCGCCATCCCCGACTGGTAGGTCGTGTAGAGCTGCGACAGCTGCTGGATCGGGTCGAAGAAGTTGTTCAGCGCGGCCAGGAACGCCACCAGGACGCCGATCGTGATCTCCCCGTTGACGGCCTGCAGACCGCCGTAGAGCAGGATCCCCGCGCTGGCGAAGGCCGACAGCAGCTCGACGCCCGGGAAGTACGCCGCGTTCAGGTGGACCGTCTTCATGTTCGCCACCCGGTTCTCCTCGTTGAGGTCCCGGAACGCGGCCAGATGGCGCGGCTCCTGCGCGAACGACCGCACGACGCGGATGCCCGACAGCGTCTCCTGCAGATACGCGGTGATCGCCGCGACCTTCTCGCGCGTGGCCCGGTAGGCGTCCGCGGACACGATCCGGAACGCGAACGACACGATCCCCAGGACCGGGAACACCGTGTACGTGATCAGCGCCAGCTTCACGTCGAGCGTGAACAGGATCACCGCCGTGCCGATCAGCGTCAGCGAGGACCCGAACAGCGTCACGATCCCGTCCGAGACGAGCGTGTCGAGCGCCTCGACGTCGTTGGACAGCCGCGAGATCAGCACGCCGGTCTTGCGCCGCGAGTAGAACCCGACCGACATCGTCTGCAGGTGCCCGAAAAGCTGGATCCGCAGGTCCTGCAGCGCCCGCTGGCCGATCCAGCCGACCAGGTACGTCTGCACGTACGTCGCGCCCCAGTACAGGACCGCGGTGCCCAGGAACGCGACCACGATCCACGTCAGCGCGGTCTCGTCGCCCGGCACGATCCCGTTGTCGATCGCCAGCTTGGCCAGCGGCGGCGGCGCCAGCGCCGCGGCCGTCCCCAGCACCAGCGAGACGAACATCAGCGCCACCCGCGTCCGGTAGGGCCGCAGCAGGACGGCGAGACCGCGCAGCTTGCGCCCGCGCCCCGACGTCGCGCGCCAGCGGCGGACGAGGTCGTCGCGGCGCGACGTCGTTGCGTCCGCGCCGCTCACAGCCCCGCCACTCGCTCCGCCGGATCGCGGTTGAGGAAGACCTGGTCCGGCAGCCCCTTGGCGGCGATCTCCGCGTACAGCGGCGACGCCTCCAGCAGCTCCTCGTGCGTCCCGCGCGCGACCAGTTGCCCGCGCTCGAGCACCACGATCTCGTCCGCCAGCGCGATCGTCGACAGCCGGTGGGCGATCACGAACGTCGTGCGCCCCGCCATCACCTCGCGCAGCGCGGCCTTGATCTCGCGCTCGGTCGTGGCGTCGACGGAGGACGTCGCGTCGTCGAGGATCAGGATCCGCGGGTCGGCCAGGAAGGCGCGCGCGATCGCGATCCGCTGCCGCTGGCCGCCGCTCAAGGTCAGCCCGCGCTCGCCCACGCGCGTGTCGTAGCCGTCCGGCAGCAGCGCGATGAACTCGGCCGCCTGCGCGCGCTCCGCCGCCCGGGCGATCTCCGCCCGCGTGGCGTCCGGGCGCGCGTAGGCGATGTTGCCCGCGATCGTGTCCGAGAACAGGAACGGGTCGTCGTCCACGACCGCGATCGCGCTCCGCAGCGAGACCAGGTCGACGTCCCGGACGTCCGCGCCATCGATCAGCACCGCGCCCGACCGCGGGTCGTACAGCCGTGGCAGCAGCCGCACCAGCGTGGTCTTCGAGGCCCCGGTGGCGCCGACCAGCGCCACGGTCGAGCCGGGCTCGACCGTCAGGGAGACGTCGTGCAGCACGTCCGGCCCGTCGCCGTAGCCGAAGGTCACGTCGCGCAGCTCGACCCGCCCGCGCCCCTCGGGCAGCGGCTCCGGGCCGCTCACGATCCGCGGCTCGCGATCGAGGATCTCGAACAGCCGCGCGCCGGACGCCGTCGCCCGCTGCGCCATGTTGAGCGCGATGCCGAGCATCCGCATCGGCGCGATCAGCATCAGCAGGTACGTGTAGAACGCGGTGAAGTCGCCGAGCGACATCGTCCCGTGCATGACCGCGCGCCCGCCGACCAGCAGGATCGCCGCCAGCCCGAGGTTCGGCAGGAACGCCAGGAACGGGTTGAAGAACGCCTGCAGCCGGGTGGCGAACATGGCCTGCTCGAACACGCGCGCGACCGTTCCGCGGAAGCGCACCAGCTGCCGGTCCTCGGCCGCGAACGCCTTCACCACGCGCACGCCGGAGATGTTCTCCTCGACGTCCGCGGTCACTTCGGCGATCCGTTGCTGGACCTCCTGCAGCGCCGGCCGCGAGCGCCGCCCGTACAGCGTCGCCACGACGATCACGAACGGCACCGGGATCAGCGCCAGCGCGGCGAGCCCGGGGTGGATCCAGAACATCGCCGCCGCGCCGAGCACGATCGTCAGCCCGGACTGCAGGATGAACACGAGCCCGTAGCCGAGGAAGAACCGCACCGAGGACAGGTCCACGGTCGCGCGCGACATCAGCTGCCCGGTCTGCTGGGACGCGAAGAACCCGAGCTCGAGCTTCTGCAGGTGCGCGTACAGGAGCGTCCGCAGGTCGAACTCGATCGCCAGCGACACGCGCCCCGCGACCAGCCGCCGCGCGACCGACAGCCCGAGCCGCGCCAGCGCCACGCCCACGATCGCCAGCGCGAGCGTCCGCAGCCCGTCGCGGTTGTGGGCGGAGATGTGGTCGACGGCGCGGCCGGTCAGCCACGGGATGGCCACGGTCGCGCACATCGCCAGCGCGGCGAGCAGCAGCGACCAGAACACGCCCCAGCGGTACGGACGCAGGAATCCAAGCAGACGACCAAAGGTGTCCATGCAACTAACACGATAGGAGCAGCACCGCCCGGTCCGGATCCGCTCTTGGACCTAGGACCTGGTTAGACTCGCGCCTCGCATGACCGACCCGATCGTCCTCCGCAACCGCTTCGCGATGGTCAAAGGCGCCTGGGACGAGCAGCTCCGGGGCGTCCCGTTCCCGGCGTTGGGCGACGGCACCGCCGAGCAGAAGATCGAGCGCCTGGAGCTCGCGCTGGTGGACGAGATGCGCCGGCGCGCGACGCCGGAGAGCGCCGAGCAGGTCGCCGACGCGATGTGGGGCATCGTCCACGCGCGCCGCGACGACGACCCGGTCAAGCTCCGCGTGACCCGCCATCACGAGGAGCTGGCGCGCCTGGGGCATCGCCGGCTCTGAAGCCGGCGCACCGCAGCACCGGCAGGCGCGGGTACTTGGCGAAACCGGGCTCGCCCGCGAGCCCGCGCTCGCACAGCCAGAACACGGACCCGCGCGTGTTGGTGACGACGCGGGCCTCGGCGCAGTCCGCGCAGAGCCCGGGGTTCAGCGGCTCAGCACCAGCAGGTTCTGCTGGTCCGGCAGGTCCCACTTGAAGATGTTCGACGCCGTCAGGGTCTCGACCGTCTTCTCCTCGGGCCCGCCGATCGTGTCCACGGTCGGCGCCTTCGCGGCCAGCGTGTGGCCGAGCGGGACCTCGAGCTGCGGCTTGAGGTCGCCGGGCCGGTAGAACAGCGCGGTCTTGGTCGTGTCGTCGGCCGCCGCCGCCGCGACGCCGGTCAGCGTGGACGTCGCCGCGTTCGCGGCCGGCGGGGGCGGCGGCAGCAGCGTCACGACCATGTCCACGTCGGGCATGTAGCGGAACGTGTAAAGGGCCAGCTCGAGCGCCTCGCGGTGGATCACCTTGAGCCGGTTCGCCGACGGCTTGCCGCTCTTGATCGACCCGCCGGGGCCGAGCCCGTTGAGGTCGTAGACCACGCCGGTGCCGCCGAACACGCTGATCGGCCCGGTCGCGGGCTGCAGCGCGACGTTGATCGGCAGCCGCTCGCCGGTGACCAGCACGAGCTGCTGGCCGTTCGGGTGGGTGTACTCCGCGCCGACCTTCTTGGCGATCTCGCCCGCCGCGGCGTTGATGTCGTCCGGGTCCGACGGCTGCCACTTCGACCAGTTCGGCGCCAGGCCCTCATCGCTCTGGCTCGCGCCGGAGGTGCCGATCACGACCACCAGCGCGAGCACGGCGGCGACGCAGACGCCGGCCAGCGCGCCGAGCAGGAACCCGAAGCGGTTGCGGAACGCGGACGGCCCCGGGTCGGCGACCGGCTCGGCGCCCGCCGGCGGCGGGTCCGGCGGCAGCTCGATCAGGTGCGGCGTGCCGTCCGGCGCCGGGCGCCCGGCGGGGGACAGGGGCGGGATCAGATCACGGGCCATGTGTTCTCGTCCAGGACGTCGATCTCGGGCTTGACGAGGCGGCACCCGTCGAGCATTTCGGTGACCTCGTCGCCGTAGAGCTCACCGGCCGCGATCAGCCGGTTGGCGATGTGGTCGGTCGCGTCCCGGTTGACGCGGATCGTGTGCCAGGCGACCACGAAGGCCTGTCCGAGCAGCTGCGAGGCGAGCTTGCGCTTCGCCGGGTCCTTGACCGTCTCGATGTCCAGGTCGGAGCGGTGCATCAGCTGCAGGCCGAGCTTCTCGAAACGCTCCATGACCTTCTGCTCGGTCTCTTCACGCTCGGTCTTGTCGGCGATCCGGTCGGACAGGTCGACCGGGGCCGGGCCCATCGCGTGGCGGCCGACCATCTGCGCCGCCCGCCACGTGACCATGCCGATGTCGCCGCCGACGCCGGTCGTGGTCTGGTCGTAGAAGCAGTGCTCGGCCGCCATCGCGCCGAGGCCCCAGATCAGGTCGCCGACCTGCTCGGAGCGCCAGTGGCCGAACCGGTCCTCGACCTCCATCGCCTGGTGGTGGCCGCCGCTGGAGCCGCGCTTGCGGATCGACAGCCGGGTCGAGACGCGGTTGTCCATGTAGACGTGGCCGCAGACGGCGTGCCCGGCCTCGTGGATCGCGGTCGCGCGCTCCTCGTGCTTGGGGTACGGCTGGCCGATCGCGACGCCGGACTCGACCGTGGTCATCGCCTCGACCAGGTCGCGGCGGCTGAACTCGCGCCGCCGGTCCGAGTGCGCGTAGGTCAGCGCCAGCGAGCAGGCCTGGTCGATCATCGCCGGCGAGTAGCCGTTGGTGATCCGCGCCAGCTCGTCGCGCGCCTTGTCGGTGTCGAGCTCGGGCTCGTGCGCGACCTTGCTCAGGTAGAGGTCGAAGATGTCGCGCCGGTCCTCCCACGTGGGCGTGCGGAAGTAGATGTGGCGGCCCATGCGGCCCGGGCGGGTGAGCGCCGGGTCCAGGTGCTCCAGCGGCACGTTGCACGCGCCGATGAAGTAGACCTCCTCCTTGCGCGGCTTCGGCGGCCGCAGGCGCAGCCGGCGGCCGAACGCCCGCGCCGGGACGATGTAGATCGCGTCCAGGAACGTGTTGAACCTGCGGGTGCGGACGCGCTTGAGCAGCGGCGGGTCGTCGATGCCGTCCATCACGACCAGCAGCTGGTTGAGCGCGAGGCCGCCGCCGCCGTTCATGCCGCCCGGCATCATGAAGTTGCGCACGGCGTTCGCGGTCTTGGTGACGATCGCGGGGTACGGGGAGCGCGCCGGCTCCGCGCGCATGCGGAACAGCTTCTCGCGCCAGGCCTCGGTCTCCAGCACCAGGTCGCCGGAGGCGGTGAGCGCGCCGTCCGGGCCGAAGAAGTACGCGTCGTGCACCGTGTCGCTGTCGTAGGGCATGTAGCCCGTGCCGAGCGAGGCGCGGCGCATGCCGACGGCGTCGATCTCGTCGATGAACACGATGCACTGGCCGCCCCACTTGGCCGCCAGCTTGCGCGCCTTGCGGGCCAGGAAGCGGACGATCACCGCGTCCATGCCCATGAACGTCTGCGCGAAGCCGGAGCCCGGGATCGTCACGAACGGGCAGTTGAACGAGGTCGCGATCGCCTTCGAGAGCATCGTCTTGCCGGTGCCGGGCGCGCCCAGGAAGAGCACGCCGCGCTCGCGCTTGCCGCCCGCCTTCTCGAACTCCTCGCCGGACTGCCAGAGCGAGACGACGCGCGTGATCTCGACCTTCGCCTCGGCCTGGCCGCGGACGTCGTCGAGCTTGACGCCCCAGTCGGCGTCACCCGGCTCGTAGGCCTTGATCTGCTGGATGCCGAGGAAGACGAGCGGGCCGAAGAGGATCAGGAAGTTGAACAGGAAGAAGACCGGCAGCATCAGCGCGTAGGGCGCGAGCCGCACCATCAGCAGCGGGATGACCGTGACGATCGAGCCGGCCGCGCCGCCGAGGCTGTCGCCGGTCGCGACCGCGACGATCGCCAGGATCGTGAGGACGATCAGCCCGATCCAGATCCAGATGCGGAACTTGTGGCGCCAGTACCAGAGCCGGCGCCGCGAGACCACGTCCTGCTCCTTGAGCGCCGCCTCGGCGCCGTAGAGGGCGGGGGAGGGGATCAGCTTGTGCGCGAGCACGTCGACCGCGCCGCGGAAGATCACCGCGCCCGCGAGCGCGCCGAGCAGGGCCCACGGAAGGGCCCAGCCGTACGTCTTGTGGAGCAGCAGGAAGAGCGCCGGGGACGTGAGCAGCGCGACGATCGTCGCGGCCCGGCCGAGCAGGCGCCATTCGTGCGCGAGCGCGATCGCCTCGTCGTTGACGCGCCGCTCCAATCGCGGGGCCTCATCCCTCCTCATGCGCTGAGTGTACGCACACGGATTTGAGGCAGATGAGTGGGTTTAGAACGCTCTTATGAGCGCTGGTCGAAGGTCCCCTGGAGGGCCAGGACACGGGCCGCGGAGGCCTTCACGCGGGTGCGGAACGCACGGTCGGTCTTGGCCTTGGCCAGCAGCGCCCGGTAGACCCGGATCCACGATCCCTGACCGGTGGTCAGCACGATGTCGTTGCCGGCGTTGATAGAGCGGATCGCGATCTGCTCGGTGGACCCGGTGGCGCGGGCCGCGGCGGCTTCGATCGAGTCGGTCATGACGACGCCGGTGAAGTGCAGCTGGCCGCGCAGGAGGGTCTTGAGGATCCTCGGCGACTGCGAGGCGATGTGGGCGGCGTCGAGGCGCGGGTAGCGCGCGTGCGAGCTCATGATCAGCGGCGTCCCGGCGGCGATGGCGGCCTTGAACGGCGCGAGGTCCGCGGTGGTGGGCGCACCGTCGCCGACGGTGGCGGACCCGAAGTCGGTGTTGACGGTCGCGCCGCCGAGACCCGGGAAGTGCTTGGCGGTCGGCTTGACGCCGCCGGCCAGCCAGCCCTGCGTGGCGGCCCTGGTGGCGCGGGCGACGTCGCCGGAGAACGCGCGCGAGCGCATGACCGAGCCGGGGGTGCTCGGGACGTCGGCGACCGGGGCGAGCGAGACGTTGATGCCGGCCTGCCGGAGAGCCTTGGCGGCGGCGCGGGCGTCGCGGCCGGGGACCTGGCGCGACTGCGGCTGGGCCGGCGGCGCCCAGCTGACGTTGCGGATGGCGCCGCCCTCCTGGTCGGTGCACACGATCGGGGTCGCTCCGGCGGCCTCGCCGGAGCGGTGCAGCTGCTTCGTGAGCGCCTTGAGCTGGGTGGGCGAGGCGATGTTGTCGCGGAAGAGGATCGCGCCGGCCGCCTGGCCGTTGTGCAGGACGCGGCGAACGTAGGAGGGCGCGCTCGTGCCCTCGAAGCGCAGGACGACGAGCTTGCCCACCTGCTGCTCGAGGCTCAGGGCCTCGACCGGGGCGGGCGTCGCGGTCGGGCTCGGTGCCGGTGCCGGCCGATCGCCGGGCACGAGGCTCGCGACCGCGCCGCCCCGCACCGGTTCCTCACCGCCCCGGGCCCCGAGCGCGACCCCGGCGACGAACGCGGCGCCGGCGGCGGCCAGCAGCGCGAGCTGGCGGCGCCGCACGACCGCGCCGCGTGACCGGCGGCGCGCCGCCGCGCCGCCGCGGCGGCGTTCCGCGCCTGCACCGCCGCCGCGGCGCTCCGCGCCCGCACCGCCGCCGCGGCGGCGTTCCGCCCCGGCCTCGCCCCGCGCGCTCACGTGGACCGCTTCCACTCGCGGTAGCGCTCCCGCATGCAGGCGCCGCACGGGCGGAAGCCGGCGGCGATCGCGGTCTCCTCGTCGGCGAAGAACACGCGGTGGCGCGGCACAAACCCGCGCCGCAGCAGGCTCAGCGCCACCGGGCAGTCGAGCCGCCCGTAGACGCGCGTGCGCGCGTGGCCGCCGAGCGCGCCCGGCGTCCCGCTGCTGTACGGGACACCGTCCGCGCCCAGCAGCGTGTACGTCTTCACGCGTCCTGGGGCGTCTTGAACTCGCCGCCGTCGATCAGCTCGATCCGGTAGCCGTCCGGATCGGCGACGAAGCAGATCCGGCCGACCTCCTCGCGCCCGCCGGGCGCGTAGGGCGGCTTCTCGGGCTCGACCCCGATCTTCGCCAGCTCCGCGAGCAGCGCGTCGAGGTCGTCGACCGTCACCGCGAAGTGGTTGTAGCCGTCGCCGAGGTCGTAGGGCTCCGTGCGCCCGGCGTTGACCGTCAGCTCGAGGGTGTCCCCGTCGCCGGGGAGGCCCATGTAGATGTTGTACGCGGTCTCGAACTGCAGCTTGCCGCGCCGCTCGTAGCCGAGCGCCTCGTAGAACGCGACCGACCGCTCCGGGTCGAGCACGCGCACGCAGGTGTGGACGTAGCGCTTCGCCATGGCCTCACGGTAGCCAACGGTCGCCCGCCGGCGTCACCACCAGCTCGTGCGTGAACGCGCGCGGCGACTGCCCGGCCAGGTACTCGACGGCGCGCGCGATCTCCGCCTGGTCGGCGGACTCGTTCTCGGCCTTGCCGGCGAGCATCGACGTGGTCTTGGGCGAGTCGATCGTCGCGTCCACGATCAGCAGCGCGACGTGGACCCCGTCGCCGCGCAGCTCCTGCGCCGCCGCGTGCACGAGCGCGCGCGTCGCCGCCGCGCCCGCGGCCCACAGGCCACGGCCGCCCATGGCCCGCCGCGCGCTCCCGCCCGTCACCTGGATCAGCGTCGACGCGCCCGCGCGCACGCCCTCCGACAGGAACACGAACGCCTGCTCGGCGACCGCGCCCGTCCAGCCGCGGAAGTCCTCCACCGACGCGTCGCGCAGCGCGCCGCCGCCGAACGGCCCAGGCCGCGTCGGCCGCGCCGCCGAGACCGCGTTGACGATCACGTCCAGGCGCCCGAGCTCGTCCCGCGCACGCGCCAGGGCGTCGCGCAGCTCCGCGGGGTCCGACGCGTCCGCCGTCAGCGGCAGCCCGCCCGCCGCGCGGACCGTCTCCAGCGTCTCCGGCGAGCGCGCGACCGCCGCGCCGCGCCAGCCCGCGTTGAGGTGGTGACCCAGGATCGCGCCGCCGAGGTTGCGGGCGCCCAACACGACGATCGATGGCATCAGCGCATCCTCGCAAGTCGGCGCACCGGGAACTGCGCGACCGCGATCCCCGCCACCACCAGCAGCGCGCCCCCGACGGCCAGCGCGGTCACGCGCTCGTCGCGCACCAGCGCGCCCAGCGCCAGCGCCCCGAACGGGATGATCATCGAGATGAACGAGACCGTGACCGCGGGCAGCTCGCGCAGCAGCACGGTCATCGTCACGAACGTGAACCCGGTGCCGAGCGCGGCCAGATAGAGGATCGAGCCGATCGACTGCGGTGACCACACGGTCGCGCCCCAGTCCTCGGTCGGCGCGCTGACCGCCAGCAGCACGAGCCCGCCGCCGAGCATCGCCCAGCCGTTCATCACCAGCGGATCCAGGCGCGCGGCGCGCTTCTTGATCATCACGTTGCCGATCGCGCTCGTCAGCGGCGACAGGATCACCGCCAGCGCGGCCAGCGCCGTGTACTCGCCGGAGCCGAGGTCGAGGCTCTCCCCGAACGCGACCACGAGCCCCACGATCGCGATCCCGACGCCGACCAGCAGCCGCGCCCGCAGCGGCTCGTTGGGCAGCAGGACCGCGGCCAGCAGCGCCACGTACAGCGGCAGCACACCGAACAGGACCGACGCCAGCCCGGACGTCACGTACTGCTCGGCCCAGTAGATCAGCCCGTAGCTGGTGGCGAACGGCAGCAGCCCGACGAGCGCCGACAGCGCCCAGTCGGTGCGCAGCGAGCGGCCGGTCAGCACGGCCGCCGCCAGCAGCCCGACGCCGGCCAGCGCGAAGCGGATCCCGGCGCCGAAGAACGGGGCGATGTCCTCCAGCCCGACGGCGATCACGACCCACGTGCTCGACCAGACGAGCACGCAGCCGGCATAGAGCGTCCAGACCAAAGCGCGCGACACGGGGCGAAGAGGGTATGACTCCGCTCGTGAGGATCGCGCTGATGATCGAAGGCCAGGAAGACGTCACCTGGGAGGACTGGGTCGCGCTGGCCGCCGCCTGCGAGCGCTCCGGCATCGGAGCGCTCTTCCGCTCCGACCACTACGTGTCCGTGTCCGGCGAGGACGAGCGCGGGTCGCTCGACGCCTGGGGCACGATCTGCGCGCTGGCCGCGCGCACGACCACGCTGCGGCTGGGAACGATGGTCTCGCCGTCGAGCTTCCGCCACCCGTCCGTGCTGGCCAAGCTGGCGACGACCGCCGACCACGTGTCCAACGGGCGCATCGCGCTCGGCCTCGGCACCGGCTGGTCGGAGATCGAGCACACCGCGTACGGCTTCCCGTTCCTGCCGATGAAGGAGCGGATGGACGTGCTCGAGGAGCAGCTCGAGATCATCCACGACGGGCACTGGGGCGACGGTGAGCCGTTCAGCTTCAGCGGCGAGCACTACGAGCTCGAAGACCTGCGCGCGCGGCCGCTGCCGGTCCAGCGCCCGCACCCGCCCCTGATCATGGGCGGCGCGGCCGGCCCGCGCGCGGCGCGGCTCGCCGCCCGCTACGCCGACGAGTACAACACGGTGGCGCCGACGCTGGACGAGATCCGCGAGCGGCGCGCGAGCATCGTCGCGGCCTGCGAGCGCGCCGGCCGCGAACCGATCCCGTTCACGGTCATGACCGGCTGCGTGATCGGGGCCGATCAGGCCGACTACGAGCGCCGGGTCGCCGACTACGAGGCGTGGACGGGCGGCCAGCCGGACACCGAGCGGGGCGTCGTCGGCACGGTCGAGCAGGCGCGCGCGAAGCTGCGGGCGTACGCGGACGCGGGCGTCGAGGGCGTCTACCTCCAGCATCTCGTCCACCGCGACATCGCGATGGTGGAGCTGATCGGGCGTGAGCTGACATGAGGGACGACGACGACTGGGTCGGCGAGCCGCCGGAGGGCCGCTACACGCGCGACCGCGCGAACCCGGGCTTCTGGGCCACGCAGTGGAAGGGCAGCGCGATCACCGGCGGCGTGGTCCTGATCCTGCTGATCGTCGTGCTCATCCTGGTGCTGGTGTAGGCGCCGCGGCGCGGGCCGCGGTGCCGGCGATCGCGTCGATGATCGTCGGCCACGCGGCGCGCGGCAGGCCGTGGCCCATGCCGCCGATCTCCAGCAGCTGCGCGCCCGGGATGGCCCGCGCGGTCGCGCGCCCGCCGCTCGGCTGCACGAGCTTGTCGTGCGCGCCGTGGATGACGGTCGCGGGGACGTGCAGCCGGCGCAGGGCCGGCGAGCGGTCGCGGTCGGCGACGATCGCCGCGAGCTGGCGCTGCGAGCCGCGCGGGTCGTGCCCGCGCTCGAAGCTCAACGTGGCGATCTCGCGCAGGTCCTCCACGTCGGGCTCGTAGCCCGGCCCGCCGATCTTGCTGAACAGGTCGATGCCGTGCTGGATGAAGCGCTCGCGCTCGCGCGGGGACGGCTTGAGCAGCAGCGCGTACATCGTCAGCGCCGGCTGGCCGGACCAGAAGCTGCCGGTGTTGGACATGATCGAGACCAGGCTGAGGACGCGCTCCGGGTGGCGGATCGCGATCGTCTGGGCGATCATGCCGCCCATCGAGGCGCCGCACACGTGCGCGCGCTCGACGCCGAGGTGGTCGAGCACGCCGACGCTGTCGGCGGCCATGTCGGCGAGCGTGTAGGCCGGGTGGCGGTCGCGCCGGAGCAGCTGCAGCAGGCTCGGCGTCGGCGCGCCGTCGAGGTGCGTCGAGCGCCCGATGTCCCGGTTGTCGTGCCGGATCACGAAGAGCCCGCGCTCCGCCAGCCGCTCGCAGAAGTCGGTGTGCCACGCGACCATCTGCGTGCCGAGGCCCATGATCAGCAGCAGCGCCGGGTCGGACGCGTCCCCGAACGTCTCGTAACAGATCTCCAGCTCGCCGGCGCGGCAGAAGGACTCGGCCATCACTTCAGGCTAGTTGCTAGGACTCTGTGGATCGAGTCGCTGCCTGAGTTCCCGCGGTCCGGCCGCGCCTTCGCCGAGCCCCGCCTGGTCGGGCCCGGCGACACGGCGCCCGACGGGCGCGCCCGCCTGGACGCGCTGGCCGACTGGCTGCAGGCGGTCGCGTACGCCGATGTGGTCGACGCCGGGCTGCAGGACGCGGTGCTGTGGGTGGTGCGGCGCGTCGCGCTGCGCATCACGCGCTTCCCGGTGCTGGGGGAGCGCGTCGAGCTGCGGACCGCGTGCAGCGCGCTCGGCGCGCGCTGGGCGGAGCGGCGCACGCGCGTCACGGGCCCCGGCGGCGGCGGCGGCGCGCGCGTCGAGGCGGTCGCGCTCTGGGTGGCGATCGACCCGCGGACGCTGCGGCCGGCCCGGATCGACGCGCTGGCGGACGTTTACGGCGAGTCCGCCGGGGATCGCCGCGTCCGCACCGGCCTGCTGCACCCGCCGCCGCCCGCGGAC
>DATMGH010000020.1:0-31583 GCA_035555675.1 Solirubrobacter sp.
AGCGCGGAGTGGTCGCCGAGTACACGCGGGGCCCGCGGGGCGAGCCACGCGAGCTCGCGTTCCGCACGGCCGTCGCGCCGCCCGCCGGGGGCACGCTGACCGAGGTGGTCGCGCGCCTCGACCTGACCGACCCGGCCAACCTCGCCGCGGCGCGCGACCGGCAGGCCGCCCTGGACCGGATCGCCACGCACGGGACCGTCGAACGGCTCGTGTCCCGCGTCCGCGACGACTCCCGCGGGGCGGCACTCGCGGTCAAGGCCGGGCTCGAGTTCAAGCTCGGCGGCCGGCGGGTCAGCGTCCACCAGCAGCTCGTCGAGGCGAGCGTCCAGCGCGGGGCTCTGCGCAGCCGGCGGCTGGACTGCGTCCGATGACTTCCCGCGCACGCCGGCGTCATAGGAGACATGAGCAAGGTCCTCACCCATATGACGATGTCGCTGGACGGCTACATCGCGGCGCCCAACGACGACGTCGGCGAGCTCTTCGAGTGGTACGGGGCCGGCGACGTGACCGTGCCGAGCGCCAACGAGGCGGTCGCGTTCTCCGTCGATCCGGCCAGCGCGGAGCTGCTGACGTCGCTGACGGACAACATGGGTGCGCTCGTCGCCGGGCGGCGGCTGTTCGACATCGCCAGCGGCTGGAACGACGCGCACCCGGCCGGCGCGCCGGTCGTCGTGGTCACCCACCGCCCGCCGCCGGACGCCGCCGAGCGGTGGCCGCGGACGGCGTTCGCCGACGGCGTCGAGGCGGCGATCGACCGAGCCCGGGAGATCGCCGGCGAGCAGGACGTGACGATCGCCAGCGCCGACGTCACGCGCCAAGCGCTCGACCTCGGCCTGGTGGACGAGGTCTGCGTCAGCCTCGTGCCGGTGCTGTTCGGCGCCGGCATTCCCTACTTCGGTGCGCTCGACCGCGGGCATCTGCGGCTCGAGGACCCGATCGTCGTCCAGGGCCGCCGCGCGCTCCACCTCCGCTACCCGGTGCGGCGCTGAGCTCGGGTCGCCGGAGCGGTCGCTATGGTCGACGGGTGGAAGAGTTCACGCCCGCCGAACGCGCTCGCCTCCAACCGCACTTCTCCAACCTGGACGGCCCGGTGTTCGCCCTGGTCGACCTGCCGGAGACCGTGAAGGCGGCGCTGTTCGCCCGCTACTCGCGCTACCCGGGCACGCTGCGGCGGCTCTTCCTGGACGAGTTCGCGGACTCACTGCCGCAGCGAGCGGCGTCGCGGGACGTCGAGGGCGGCCGCGCGGCGGAGCTGTTCGAGCGCATCTTCGTCGGCTACGGGGACGACTCGGTGGCGCAGCTCGGCGGCGCGCACATCGCGGTCGAGTGGTGCTCGAACGTCCTCACCAAGATCCTCCAGCGCCCGCGGCTGGCCGCGTACCTCGAGCAGTCCACGCGCTACATCGCCTACGACGCCCCGATGCCCGGCGGCGGCTACCGCTATCACCGCGATCCGGCGCTCGGGCCCGAGTACGCGGCCGCGATGGACGCGCTGTTCGACGCGTACGCCGCCGCGCTGCCGCGGGTCACGCACTGGGTCGACGCCTCGTTCCCGACGACGCCCGGCGAGTCGGACGCCGTCCGCCGCCGCGCGGTCAAGGCCAAGGCGCTCGACCTGCTGCGCGGCCTGCTGCCCGCCGCGTCGCTCTCGCACATGGGCATCTACGCCACCGGGCAGGCGTACGAGCAGCTGATCCTGCACCTGCTCGCGCACCCGCTGCCGGAGGCGCGGGTCACGGGCGAGCGCATGCTGGAGGCGGCGCAGGCCGTCATCCCGAGCTTCGTGGCGCGCGTCGACCGGCCCGGGCGCGGCGACGTCTGGGTCGACTACTTGCGGGAGCGGCGGGCGGCGGAGCAGCGCTGGGTGGCGCGGCTCGGGCTGGATCGCGAGGAGCGGCCGGACGCGCGGTCGTCGGTCGAGCTGACCCACGTCGACGGCGACGAGGACGGCCTGCTCGCGGCGCTGCTGTTCGAGGCGGCGAGCACGCCGGAGGCGCGGGCGCGGGAGGCCGTGGCCGCGCTCGGCGACGAGGAGCGGGCGCGGCTGCTGGCCGATCTGGTCGGTGAGCGCGCGAACCGCCGCCACCGTCCCGGCCGCGGCTTCGAGGCGCTGCGCTACCGCTTCGAGATCGTCTCGGACTACGGCGCGTTCCGCGACCTCCAGCGCCACCGCATGCTGACCGTGCAGTGGCAGCCGCTGACGCCGGACCTCGGCGCGGAGATCCCGGACGAGGTCGCGGCCGCCGGATGCGCCGAGCTGTACACGCGGGCGCTCGAGGTCTCGCGGGTCGAGTACGAGCGGCTGAAGGGCGCCGGCCACGTCGACGCGGCGCCGTACGCGCTGTGCCTCGGCTACCGCATCCGCTACGTGCTGGACCTCAACGCGCGTGAAGCGATGCACCTGACCGAGCTGCGCTCCGCGCGCGAGGGGCACGCGAGCTACCGCGCGGTCGCGCAGGCGATGCACGCCGCGATCGCCGAGCGCCACCCCGCGGTCGCGGGGGCGATGCGGTTCGTCGACCACGCCTCGGAGCCGCGCCTGGAGCGCATTCTCGCGGAGATCCGCGGCGAGGCTCGCCGCGCACAGCTCACCGCCTGACGGAGCGGGCCGATCCGCTCCGTCCTGATCGCCGCTCTCGCGGTCGCGGCGGCGGCGGTGGTCGGCGCGGCGATCTGGCGGCCGTGGGCACCGTCGTTCCGGGAGCCACGGGACCTTCCGTCGCTCGCCGCGCGGCTGCAGCGCGACGTGCCGCGCGCGATGCGCTCGGCGCACGTCCCGGGCGTCGCGGTCGCCGTGGTCCGCGGCGGTGAGGTCTGGACGCGCGGGTTCGGGACGACGCGCGCGGGCGGCGGCGGCGCGCCCGTCACCGAGCGCACGCGGTTCCAGGTCGGGTCGCTGTCGAAGCCGGTGACCGCGTGGGGCGCCGTCGCGCTCACCGAGCTCCCGCTCGACGCGCCGCTCACGTCCGCCCTGCGCCCGTGGCCGCTGCCGCCGTCGCGCTTCGCCGCGAACGAGATCACGCCGCGGCGAATCCTGAGCCACACCGCGGGCCTCGACGTCCCCGGCTACCTCGGCGCACCGCCGGATGGAGAGGGGGCGCGGGGTGGTGCGGCGGCCACCCTCGCCTCGCTGCGCGGGCAGGGGGCGGAGGGACCGGCCACCGCCGTTCACCTCGTCGACCGGCCCGGCGCCCGGTACCGGTACTCCGGCGGCGGCTACACGCTGCTGCAGGCGGCGATCGAGGCGCGGACCGGGCTCGACTTCGCCGCCTGGGCGCGGCGCGACGTGCTCGCGCCGCTCGCCATGGACGACAGCGCGTTCGCTCCGCTCGCCGCGTCCGCGACCGGGCACGACGCGGCCGGGCGGCCGGTGCCCGCGTACGAGTACGCGGAGCTCGCCGCCGCCGGGCTCACCTCCGACGCGCGCGACATGGCGCGCTTCGCGGCCGCCCTGCTGCGCCGCCCGGCCCGCCTCGCGCCACCGCAGCGCACCGAGTCCGGCGGCTACGCCCTCGGCATCCACGTCGACCGCTTCGACGGCGTCCTGCGCCTCTCGCACGAGGGCGTGAATCGCGGCTGGCACGCGCGCCTGCTCGCGTATCCGGAGCGCGGCTGGGCGGCGGTGGTCCTCACCAACGGCGACGGTGGCGAGGCCGTGGCGGACGCGGTCGAGGCGGAGTTCGAAAGCTGACCATGGCATGATCGGTCCGTGATCGATGACGACGAGCTGGGCCCGGTCGACTACCTGGTGA
The DNA here is from genome assembly GCA_035555675.1 of Solirubrobacter sp. Taxonomy (GTDB): domain Bacteria; phylum Actinomycetota; class Thermoleophilia; order Solirubrobacterales; family Solirubrobacteraceae; genus Solirubrobacter. Next base: position 3,753 of record DATMGH010000020.1, read on the forward strand.
TCGAGTTCCCGGACGGGAACGTGACCGCGGGCGGGTTTCCCCACCTGCTGGAGCTGGCGGAGCAGGGCGTGTTGCGAATCCTCGACGTGGAGTTCGTGACCAAGGACGCGGACGGCGTGCGCACGGTGGCGCCGGAGTCGCTCTCCGGGATCGACCTGAGCGCGTGGACCGGCGCGACCTCGGGACTGCTCGCCCCCGACGACCTCGCCGCGCTCGACGGCGAGCTGAGCGACGGCGCCGTGGCCGTCGCGATCGTCTACGAGAACCGCTGGACGCTCGAGCTCGCGAACCGCTGGCGCGCCGAAGGCGCCCGCCTGGTCGCCGACGGCGGCGTCCCGGTCGACGAGCTCGTGGCCGCCCTCGACGCGACGGAGAACTAAGACATGGGCCTGTTCAAGACCGCCGCTCGCGCCGCTGTCGCGAGCTCTGTGCACGGCCGCGTCCAGCGCCGCCAGCAGCAGCGCTGGGCGCAGCAGGACACGCACCGCGACGCCGCGATCGCGGCGCAGCCGCCCGCCGCGGCCCCGGCGCCCGCCGCCGCCCCCGCGGCGCCGGCCGGCGACCTCGAGCAGCAGCTCGAGCTCCTGCGCCAGCTCGGCGAGCTGCGCGACGCGGGCGTGCTGACCGACGCCGAGTTCGAGGCCAAGAAGGCGAAGATCATGGCGGGCTGAGCCCGCGGCGCGGCGCGGCGCGGCGAGCCGCACGGTGTGGCGAGTCGGCCTGGCGCGGCGTGGGTCGTGGCGCGGTGAGTCGCGCGGCGCGCGTGGCGGCGCGGTGAGTCGCGTGGCGCGCGTGGCGGCGCGGCGAGTCACGTGGCGCGCGTGGCGGCGCGGCGAGTCGCGTGGCGCGCGTGGCGGCGCGGCCGTGCGTGGCGGCGCGGCGCGCGCGCCAGGCCGCGGTCAGCCGCGTACGCGGACCGTGCGGTCGACCTCGAGCGTCCGCGGCGCGCGCGGCTGCCACCGCGGCGGCAGCGCCCAGAGCGCCCGCAGCCCGCCGCCGAACCCGAGCCCCTGGGCGAGCGCCCGCCGCAGCGCGCGGCGCCCCGAGCGCGGCAGCGGCGCCGGCACCGGTGCGTAGCGCCCCGCCGCCAGCGCCCGCAGGTACTCGGCGACCTCGGGCGAGTACGAACCGAGGCGGCGCTCGAGCTGCGTCATCGTCGTCCCCGTCGTGACCGGCCGCCCGACGCGGCGCAGCGCGTCCTCGACTTCGAAGATCGCCCGGTCCATCGACGACAGCCCGCGTGGACGCCGCAGCCACAGCGCCACGGCCAGCCCCGCGCCCGCCAGGACCACCAGCAGCAGCGGCCACAGCCACCAGCGCCCCGCCCCGCCGTCGCCCGCGCCGGCCGTCACGCCGTCACCCGTGCCGAGCCGCAGCTCCGGCCGCAGCGAGATGTTCGGCCGGTCCGTGTTCGCCGCCGCGTCCCCCGCGCCCGTGTCCGCGGCAGCGGCCGGCGGCGCCGCGCCCGGCAGCGGCGACAGCGAAGCGATCTGCGAGCGGGCCGGGGTCGCGTCCGGCGTCGGGTCCATCGTCACCCAGCCGAACTGGTCGAACCACACCTCGACCCACGCGTGCGCGTCGGTGTCGCGCACGATCCAGGCCTCCTTGCGCGACGAGTAGCCCCCGGGCGAGAACCCGGTGACGACGCGCGCGGGAATCCCGGCCATCCGCAGCAGCAGCGCCATCGCCCCCGCGTAGTGCTGGCAGTAGCCCGCGTGGCTCTCGGTCAGGAAGTACTCCAGCGGCGGGATCCCGTTCGGCGGCGCGGGCGGCCGCTCGACGTAGACGAACGACGGCGACGAGAGGTACTCGTCGACCGCGCGGACGTAGTCCATCGGCGTCTTCGCGCCCTCGCGCAACCGCTTCGACAGCGCCCACGTCCCCGAGTACAGCGTCCGCTTCATCACCGCGTCGACGTTCCCGAACTCCGAGCGCCCGACCGCGGGATAGGTGACGAAGTCGATCCCGCGCCCGTCCCACGGCGCGAAACGGACGTCGGCGGTGGTGATCGGCCCGCGCGACGTCCCCGCCAGCACGCTCGCGGCGCTCGGGCTGATCGACGTGTACTCGCTCGGCTTGAGCGGCAGCGACAGCGTCCGCTCGCCGCGCTGGCGCTCGCCGGCGCCGGACGTCGCGTCCGCCAGCTGCCCCTGCGACGGGCTCGCGACGTATACGCGCGCCGTGTAGGAGTCGCCCCGCCGCAGGATGCTCGGCGCGTCCCACGTGCCGGGTGAGATCCCCGGCTCGACGTTGCGCGACGCCTGGTCGACGGACATCGTCGTCCCCGCGCCGATCACGTCCGTGATCCGCATGCGCCGGATCGACACCTCGATCTCGCGCGTCCAGTCGCTGCGGTCCTTGTAGTCGGCGGGCAGGTCCGGCTCGTACGGCGGATCGCCCTCCACGGGGTCCGACCGCGTGGTCCAGGCCGTCCCGTTGAACACGTCGAGGTTGCGCGCCTTCCAGTACAGCGGCTTGCCGGACTTCACGCGCATGATCTCGTTGCCATCGCGCGGCCAGCCGATCGGCCCGTAGCTCTGCGTCCACGAGAACCGCACGGGGTCGTCGGGCCCGAGGCTCTCGGCGAAGGACCGGTAGTCGAACCACGGCTCCCCGCGGTCGGCCGCCGCGGCCAGCGGCAGCGCCCCGAACAGCGCCAGCGCCAGCAGCCCCGCGACGCCGAGCCCGGGCCGTAGCGGCAGCCGCTCCAGCCACAGGAACGCGACCGTCAGCGCCGCCAGCAGGATCCCGAGCAGCAGCGAGCTGCCGCTGCCGCCGAGCGAGATGATCGGCGAGATCACGACCGCCAGCAGGACGGCGACGGCCAGGAACGGGTACCCGCGCCCGCCGGGCGCGAGCGACCAGCGCGTGCCGTGCCCCGACACGCGCGGCCAGAACGTCAGCAGCCCGGCCAGGATCAGCAGCTCCGTCCCGAGCAGCTCGAGCACCACGCGCGGCCACGGGTCCGCGCTCGCGTACGGCAGCCGCACGGTGCCGAGCGCCTGCAGCCCGTTGCCCAGACCCGCCACCAGTTCGTCCCAGTGCTTGGGCTTGAGGTAGTCCAGCCCGGGGCCGGACAGCCAGTAGCCCGCGAACAGCGCGACCAGCAGCAGGACCGGCAGCGCGAACGTCCGCACGCGCACGTTCAGCCGCTCGCTGGCGAGCACGAGCCCGGCGGCGCCCACCGCCGCCACCACCCACAGCAGCGCGCGGCCCGAGCTCAGCCCCGCGACCAGCCGCTGCCACTCCAGCGCGCCGACCGCCGCCAGCGCGGCCAGCGCGACGAGCCGGGCGACCGGCTGCGGCAGCAGCGCCTTAGTGCCGGGCCTCGGCCTCACGCTGGCGCAGCTCGATCCGGCGGATCTTGCCGGTCAGGGTCTTCGGGAGGTCATCGACGAACTCGATCCTCCGAGGGTACGCGTAGGCGGACAGACGCGAACGCACGTGGTCCTGGATCGAGCGCACCAGGTCGTCGGACGCGTCGTAGCCGTCGGCGAGCACGACGAACGCCTTGACCACGCTGCCGCGCCGCTCGTCCGGGGACGCGACCGCCGCCGCCTCCTTGACCGCGGCGTGCTCCAGGCACACGGACTCGACCTCGAACGGCCCGATCCGGTAGCCGGCGGCGATGATCACGTCGTCCGCGCGGCCCTCGTACCAGACGTAGCCGTCCTCGTCGAAGCGCGCCGCGTCCTTGGTGTGAAACCAGTCGCCGCCGAACGTCTCCTCGGTCGCCTCGGGCAGGTTCCAGTAGCCGAGCGGATAGTGCGGGTTCGAGCGCGCGCGCAGGCAGATCTCGCCGCGCTCGCCCTGCGGCACCGGCCGCTCGTCCTCGTCGAGGATCTGCACGTCCCAGCCGGGCATCGGCCGCCCCATCGATCCTTCGCGGACCTCCATGAACGGGAAGTTCGCGCACAGCGGGTAGGACTCGGTCAGCCCGTAGTAGTCGAGCACGGTCAGGCCGTACTGGTCGCGGAACCAGCGGATCGCCTCCGGGTTCAGCGGCTCGCCCGCGCTGCAGACGATCCGGAACGCCTGCGGGTAGCGCGTGCCCGCGTCCGGGATCGCCATCATCGAGCGCATCGCGGTCGGTGTCGTGAAGACGTTCGAGACCTGGTGGCGCGAGAGGAAGTCGAGCTGCTTGTGCGGGTCGAACCCGCCCGCGCGCTGGTAGACGAGCTGGACGGCGCCGAACCGCCACGGCCCGAGCAGCGGCGCGATCCCCGCCGCCCACGCCCACTCGCCCATGCCGTGGAAGCGCTCCCCGTCGCGCACGTCGTGGCAGTAGACGAACTCCTCGTGCGCCAGCAGGTAGCGGTGCGCGTGCACGATCCCCTTGGCCAGCCCGGTCGTCCCGGACGTGTAGTAGAGCTGCGCGGGGTCCTCGGCGAGCGTGTCGACCGGCTCGAACGACGGGTCGCCGGACGCCAGCAGCGCGTCGTCGAGCACCAGCACCTGCCCGGCGAGCCCGGCCACCCGGTCGCGGTTGGCCGCGTCGGTCACCAGCACCGCCGCCTGCGAGTCGCGCACCCGGTGCTGGATGCCCTCGTCCCCGTAGAGCACGGACATCGAGAGCAGGATCGCCCCGGTCTTCCACGTGCCGAAGAACGCCGCCGCCGTCTCCGGCGTCGGCGGCAGCAGCATCGCGACGCGGTCGCCCCGCCCGACGCCCGCCGCGGCGAGCACGTTCGCGAACCGGTTCGACAGCTCCTGCAGCTCGCCCCAGTGCACCTCGCGCACGGTGCCGTCGAAGTGCTCGTGGATCATCGCGAGCTTGTCCGGCGGGTGCTTGTCGCACACGTCCTGCGCGATGTTGTAGTGATAAGGGACGTTCCAGCGGTGGTTGGCGACCGCTTCCTCGTACGTCACGTCTCCTCCTCCCGGTTCGGCGTTCGCATCCAGCTCCGGTTCACTCGTCAATGATGACGACCCCGCGCGGGCGACCTAGGCGCGCTCGAGCCGCTCGGCCAGCCCGGCCAGGATCCGCTTCACCAGCCCGGGCCCGTGGTAGACGAGGCCGCTGTAGAGCTGGACGACGGTCGCGCCGAGCTGCAGCTTGCGGTACGCCGCGTCGGCGCTCGACACGCCGCCGGCCGCCATCAGCGCGTAGCGGTCGCCGGCGATCCCCTTCAGGGTCGCCAGGATCGCGTTCACGTACGCCTCGACCGGCGGCCCGCCGACCGCGCCCGGCAGCCGCTCCAGCGACGCGCGCGGCGAGCGCAGGCTCAGGTCTGCCGGCTTGCCGGCCGGCAGGTTGATCGCGAACCCGGAGACGAACGGGTGGCCGTCGGCGATCGCGACGATCTCGCGCAGCACGCCCGCGTCGCGCGTCGGCTTGAGCTTGAGAAACAGCGGCACGCGGCAGCCGCCGAGCCGGGTCAGCAGCGCGTCGAGCCGCGGCAGCTCGTCGAAGAAGTCCTTGTCGGCGGCCGAGTTCGGGCAGGACAGGTTGAGCGCGACGTAGTCCGCGCGGTCCTGCAGCCGCGCCAGCGAGGCGGCGTAGTCCTCGTAGACCTCGGGCCCGTTCGCGGGCCGCGCGGGGTCGTTGGTCTTGACCAGGTTGACGCCGAGCGGGACGCGGCGCGGCCCGTCGAGCCGCTCGTACACGGCCCGCGCGCCGTCGTTCGGCACGCCGTAGGCGACGACGATCCCTTCGTCGTCCGGGATCCGGAACAGGCGCGGCTTCGGGTTGCCGTCCGACGGGTCGGCCGAGACGGAGCCGATCTCGACGTGCCCGAACCCGAGCGTCCCGAGCATCCGGACCGCACGCCCGTTCTTGTCGAAGCCGGCCGCCAGCCCGAGCGGGTTGGCGAGCGGGATCCCGGCCAGCGACGTCTCCAGCGCCGGGTGCCGGTACGTGAACGCGCGCGCGGCGGCGCGCCGCACGACCTCCGACCGACCGCCCAGCGCCGCGCCGCGGAGCGCCAGCTCGTGCGCGCGCTCGGCGTCGAGCCGGAAGAGCAGGGGACGCAGCGCCGTCTCGTACACGCGCATGCGCACAGTGTGACGCGCAGGAAAACTGTACGGGACAACGGAAAGTGGATAGTGTGCACCGAATGAGGAAGGTCAGCTTCGCGGCGTTGTGCTGCGCCGCCGTCGCGGCGTGCGCCGCCGCGCCCGCGCACGCGGCCGAGCCGGCCAACGGCCAGATCGCGGCGACGTTCGGCCTCGACCGGCTGGTGACCTTCAACGCCGACGGGTCGGCGTTCCGGACCGTGTGGCGTACGCCGAGCAGCACCGAAGCGGTGGCGGCGCCCGCCTGGTCGCCGGACGGCAACCTGATCGCGTTCGAGTACGCCGACGCCGCCCACGGGTCGCGGATCGTGGTCTACGACCTGCCCGCGCGCACGCAGCGCCTGGTCACCGACGGGGTCACGCAGGACCACGATCCGGGCTGGACGGCCGACGGCCGCATCCTGTTCCGGCGCGTGACGTCCGGCGGCAGCACGCTGATGCAGGTCGCGGCCGACGGCACGGGGCTCACCGCGCTCCCGATCGCCAACGTGGGCGCCAGCCCCGTGACCTGGGCGCCGGACGGCTGGGCGCTCTACGGCGATCGCGGCGGCACGCTGCGCCTGGCCACGCTCGACGGCGCCGACGACGACGAGGCCGGCATCACCGGCATCGATCTGCCGGCCGCGTTCTCGCCCGACGGCTGGTGGCTCGCGTACGCGGACGGCGCGATCGGCCTGCTCTCGTTCGACGAGGACGGCGACGACTTCTCCGTGACCGACCCGCCCGGAAGCGACCGCGACAGCGCGCCCGCGTGGGCGCCTGAGGGCAACGCGCTGATCTTCAAGCGCTCGCGCGCCACCGGGGTGCGCGAGGAGCTGCGGACGCTCGACCTCGAGACCGGCGTCCAGCGCGTCGTGCGGACCGGCAACCTGTTCTCCCCCGCGTGGCAGCCGTGCGTCGCGGGCGTGACCGTGCGCTGCGCGTCCGAGCCCGTGCCCTGCCTGGCGCCGGGCGACACACCCGGGCTCGACCCGCAGCCGCTGTGCCCCACCAGGATCGCGCTTCCCGCCCCGCCGCGGCTGGTCCCGAGCGCGCCGATCCTGCCCGCCCCGCACACCACCGCGACGCTCGACCGCCACACCAAGCGCGTGACCGTGCGCGTGACCTGCGTGGCGCGCTGCACGCTGTCCGCGCGCCTGGTCGTGCGGCTCAAGGGCGGACGCGTGCTCAAGGGCCGCGTGGTCAACCGCACCGCGCGGGCGATCAGCGTGCGCGTGAAGCTGCCCGCGGTCCCGCGCAAGCGCAGGATCGCGAGCATCAAGCTGGTCGGGACGCTGAAGGGCAACGACGGCGTGACGCGCCCGCTGAGCCTGAACGTCAAGCGCTGACGGTCCCGCGCGCGTACCAGGCGACCGCGTCGAGCGTGAACGGGCCGTCCCCGAGCTCGGCGCGGCACGCGTCGCGCACGGCCGCGCGCTGCGGCGCGTCCAGGCGCACGAGGAGCTCGCCGGCCGGGCCGACCCCGTACGTGAACGGCTCCCACCAGTCCTCGAACCCGGTGTAGGCGACGTGCGCCCGCAGTGCGCCGTCGACCACGTCGGTGAGGCCGGCGCGCTCGAAGCGGGCGGCGATGTCGCCCTTCCCGGTGCCGGGGGACGCGCCTTCCCCGCGCGTGTCCGGCCGCACCGTGCGGACCGCCTCCCAGAAGATCCGCAGCATCGTCATGCCGCCGGTGTCGAGGTCCCACATGCAGGCCGCGACGACGCCGCCCGGCCGCGTCACCCGCACCATCTCGCGCACGCCCCGGTCGGCGTCGCGCATGAAGCGGATCACCAGCGACGAGAGCGTCGCGTCGAACGCCGCGGCGGCGAACGGCAGGTCCTCGGCCACCGCCTCGCGCACGTCGGCGCCGGGAACGCGCTCGCGGCAGGCGGCGACGAACTGTGGCGCCGGATCGATCGCCGCGACCCGCTCGGCGCCGACGCGCCGCGCCAGCTCGCGCGTCAGCCCGCCCGGCCCGCAGCCGACGTCGAGCACGCGCTGCCCGGCGCGCACGTCCGCCGCGTCGGCGAGCGCGGGGGCGAGCGTCTTCACGTAGCGCCCCATGAAGCGGTCGTAGTGCTCGGCCGGCGCAGCGAACTGCACCGGCCGACTCAACACCCGCCGGCGAGGCGTGTCAAGCGCTACCCGTTGCCCTCCGCGTCGCGCTGCTTGATCTTGGTCTCCAGCTGCGCCATCACGTCCGGGTCGCGCAGCGTGGTGACGTCGCCGAGCTCGCGGCCCTCGGCGATGTCGCGCAGCAGGCGCCGCATGATCTTGCCCGAGCGCGTCTTCGGCAGGTCGTCGGCCCAGATGATCCGCTTCGGGCGCGCGAACTTGCCGATCCGCTCGGCGACCTTCTCGCGGATCTCGCCGACCAGCCCGTCGTCGCCGTCGAGGTCGCCCTGCAGCGTCACGAACGCCGTGATCGCCTGGCCGGTGTCCTCGTCCGCCTGGCCGATCACGGCCGCCTCGGCGACCTTCTCGTGCGCGACGATCGCGGACTCCACCTCGGCCGTGGACAGCCGGTGGCCGGAGACGTTCACGACGTCGTCGATGCGCCCGATGATCCAGAAGTAGCCGTCTTCGTCGCGGCGGGCGGCGTCGCCGACCACGTACGTGTCGCGCCCGAAGCGGTCCCAGTACGTCTCGATGAAGCGCTCGTCCTCCTTGTAGAGCGTGCGCAGCATCGCCGGCCACGGCCGCGTCAGCACCAGGTAGCCCTGCTCGGTGCCCGCGTCGTTGCCGTCGGCGTCGACGACCGCGGCGGAGATCCCCGGCAGCGGCCGCCCGGCCGAGCCCGGCTTGGTGTCCAGCAGGCCCGGCAGCGTCGTGATCATGATCCCGCCGGTCTCGGTCTGCCACCAGGTGTCGACGATCGGGCAGCGCCCGCCGCCGATCACTTTCCAGTACCACAGCCAGGCCTTCGGGTTGATCGGCTCGCCGACCGTGCCGAGCAGCCGCAGGCTCGAGAGGTCGTGCGCCTGCGGGTGCTCGACGCCCCACTTCATGCACGCGCGGATCGCGGTCGGCGCGCAGTACATGATCGTCACCCGGTAGCGCTCGACGATCTCCCACCAGATGTCCTTGTCCGGGTAGTCCGGGGCGCCCTCGTAGAGCACGGACGTCGCGCCGTTGGCCAGCGGCGCGTAGATGATGTAGGAGTGGCCGGTGACCCAGCCGACGTCGGCCGCGCACCAGTAGACGTCCTGCTCGGGCTTGAGGTCGAAGACCGCGCGGTGCGTGTACGCGACGCCGGTCAGGTAGCCGCCGGTCGTGTGCACGATGCCCTTGGGCTTCGCCGTCGAGCCGCTCGTGTAGAGGATGTAGAGCGGGTCCTCGGCGTCCATCGGCTCGGCCGGGCAGGTGTCGGCCGCGGCCGCGACGACGTCGTGGTACCAGTGGTCGCGCCCGGCCTTCATCGGGGTGTCGGTGCCGGTGCGCTGGACGACCACGATCGTGTCCACGAGGTCGCCGATCACCTCGTCCACGTTGTGCTTGATCGGCGCGGTCCGGCCCTTGCGGCGCGCGCCGTCGACGGTGATCAGGACCTTCGCCTGCGAGAACTCGATGCGCTCGCGCACGGACTCGGCGCTGAAGCCGCCGAAGACCACGTTGTGGATCGCGCCGATGCGCGCGCAGGCGAGCATCGCGACCGCGACCTCGGGGATCATCGGCAGATAGATCGCGACCACGTCGCCCTTGCGGACCCCAAGGTCCTTGAGCGCGTTGGCGAACTTCTGGACGTCGCGGTGCAGGTCGGCGTACGTGACCGCCGCCTCCTCGCCCTCCTCGCCCCGCCAGTGGTAGGCGACGCGGTCGCCGCGGCCGGCCTCGACGTGGCGGTCGACGCAGTTGTAGGCGACGTTGAGCTTGCCGCCCACGAACCACTTGGCGAACGGCGGGTTCGACCAGTCCAGGACCTGGTGCCAGCGCGTGTCCCAGTGCAGCGCCTCGGCCTGGGACGCCCAGAACGCCTCGTAGTCCTCGCCCTGGTCATAGACCGCGGGGTCCGCGACCGTCGCCTGCGCGACGAAGCCCTCAGGCGGCGGGAACGTCTCCTGGTCGAGCAGCTGCTCCAGCTGCTGTTCGAGCGTCTGGCCTTCGGTCGCCACGTGAGTCTCCTCGATCGCCTCGGTGTCCTGACAAAGGCCTAGCACGCTGGGCGCTTCGGTGCGCCGCGACGGTCAGTGGCGCTTCTTGCGCTTGCGCCGCGGCGCCGGGGACGGCGAGGCGGCGGGCGCGGCGACCTCACGGCGCTGGCGCGGCGGCGGGCGCTCCGCGGTCGGCCACGGCTCGGCCTGGCCGGTGCGCCACGCGAGCAGGTCGCCGCCCGGCCAGCGGCCGATCAGCACGAGCGCGAGCCCGCCGAGCCAGAAGATCTGGATCAGCGGCAGCGCGATCAGCACCAGCATCGCGCCGGACGCGATCCCGAGGTAGCCGAGCATGCGGGTCATCAGCCCGGCGCGCATCGCGTTGAGCGAGACGAGCACGATGCCGATGGCCGAGGCCAGCGTGCCGAGCTGGCCGACCAGCTGCGCGAACGCGATCACGCTGCCGTTGGCGTCCTTGACCGACTGCACGGTCCGGTCGCCGGCCAGGAAGTCGTGCGTGACCTGCAGGCGCCCGACCTGCAGCAGCAGGGCGCCGACCGCGACCAGCACGCCGCCGATGATCGGCACGTACACGATCCAGCGCCGGAACATGGGCACGCGCGAGCGCGTCGCCACGCCCAGGAAGCCGACCGCCCAGGCGACGCCGAGCCAGCCGATGAAGCCGCCGATGCCGATCGCCAGCACGAGCGCGCTCTTGCTGTCCAGGTACTCGAAGAACGGCGCCTGCAGCGACGGCAGCTTGCCGACGTTGCCGGGCTCGACCGCGCGCTGGAGCGTCTCCAGCCCGCTCGCGCGCGGCGCGTCCTTCTGCAGGATCGGCTCGGTGATGTTGACCACGAGCAGGCCGATCGCGCCCAGCAGGGCCGCGATCGCCGCGCGCGGCCGGTGGCGCTTCTCCCACCCGAGCTGCCGTTCGGGGTCCACGATCACCGGTTCACCATGAGCCGTCACCGCGGACACTCTAGTCGGGGCGTGCCGGCGGAAGACCGGTGCGCTGGACCGGCTCCGGCGGGAGCTCGCCGCGGCCGGTCACCCGCGAGACGCGGTCGCCCGCGTACAGGACGAGATCCAGGGCGGGCGCGGCGAGCCGGATCAGCGCCTCGATCCGGCGCCGGCGGGCGAGCTGGTCGCGAGTCCGGTAGGCCACGGTGGCGCGATTGTAAGCCGTCCTGGCACTTACCAATAGTATGTGAATGGCTAGGGCTACCCCCACCCCGAGGTGTGGTGCTCCCACAATTTCCGCGCGCGCCCGCGAGCGGAAGGATGTGACCACGATGGCCGTCGCCGACCACGAACGCTCGCTGCCCCGCGTCACCACGCGGCAGGTCGTCGTGCTCGCCGTCGCGAGCGTCGCGACCGTCGCCGGCCTCGTCGTCCTTGCCCCCGCCCTCGCCGATCTCCCCGACGTCTGGTCGAAGCTCGGCGACGGCGACCTCGGATGGCTCGCGCTCGCCCTCGGGCTGGAAGCGCTGTCGTTCGTGGGCCACGCCGTCCTCTTCCGGGCCGTCTCGGTCGAGGGCGGGGGCACGCGGATCGGGCTGCGCGCCAGCACGGAGATCACGCTCGCCGGGCACGCCGCGACGCGCCTGTTCGCCAGTGCCGGCGCCGGCGGCGTCGTGCTGACCGCGTGGGCGCTGCGCAAGTCCGGCATGGGCGCGCGCGACGTCGCCGCGCGCATGACGACGTTCATGGTGCTCCTCTACAGCGTCTACATGGGCGCGCTGCTGCTCGGCGGGCTCGGGCTCTACAGCGGCGTGATCGCGGGCGGCGGCTCGTTCGCGCTGACGATGGTGCCGGCGATCTTCGGCGGCGTGGCGATCGCGATCGTCGCCAGCGCGCAGCTCGTGCGTCCCGGCGCGTCGCGGCTGCGGCGCTGGCTGTCGCCGATCGGCGACGGCGTGCGCGAGGCGCGGCGGCTGGTCGCGCGCGGCAACCCGGGCCTGCTCGGCGCGGTGATGTGGTGGGCGTTCGACATCGCGTGCCTGTGGGCGTGCTTCCGCGCGTTCGGCCACTCGCCCGCGGTCGGCGTGCTCGTGCTCGGCTACTTCATCGGCATGCTGGCCAACACGCTGCCGCTGCCGGGCGGCGTGGGCGGCGTCGACGGCGGCATGATCGGCGCGTTCGTCGCCTTCGGGGTGGACCCCGCGGGCGCGATCGTCGCGGTGCTCGCCTACCGCTTCTTCGCCTTCTGGCTGCCGATCGCTCCGGGCGCGCTCTCCTACGCCACGCTGCGCCAGACGGTCGCGCGCTGGGAGGCCGAGGACGCCGCCCCGCCGCCGCGTCCGCGGGTCGCGCCGAGCCGCCCCCTCTGTCACCAGTACAGTTGAGCCATGGAAGGTTTCGGCGGCTTCTTCAACGACCCTGACTTCCAGCGGCGGATGCAGGAGATGGCCGAGCAGATGCAGGCCTCTCAGTCGCTGGCGTGGGCCGACAACGCGATCAAGCTCGCGGTCGATATGACCGTCGCGGCGATCAACCGGGTCAACATCCAGGGCACCACGGAGCAGCAGGCACAGCAGATCCGCTCCGTCATGGCCACGGTCTTCCCGGAGGCGGTGACACTGGTCCGCGAAGCTCGCCAGGGCCTGGCGTAGCGCGTGTGACCCGCAAGAAGCTCAAGCGCGACGTCTACGAGGCTCGGCTCGCCGAGCTTCAGATCGAGCTCGTGCGCATGCAGTACTGGGTCAAGCAGCACGGGCTGCGCGTGGTGGCGGTCTTCGAAGGGCGCGACGCGGCCGGCAAGGGCGGGACGATCAAGCGCATCACGGAGCCGCTGAACCCGCGCGGCGCGACCGTGGTGGCGCTGCCCGCGCCGTCTGACCGCGAGCAGACGCAGTGGTACTTCCAGCGCTACGTCACGCACCTGCCGGCGGCCGGCGAGATCGTGATCTTCGACCGGTCCTGGTACAACCGCGGCGGCGTCGAGCGCGTGATGGGGTTCTGCACCGAGGCCGAGCACGCGGAGTGGCTGCGTTCGACGCCCGAGTTCGAGCGCATGCTGGTGCGCTCCGGGATCATCCTGCTCAAGTACTGGTTCTCGGTCTCCGACGCCGAGCAGGAACGGCGCTTCCAGGAGCGCTCGCGGGATCCGCTGAAGCGGTGGAAGCTGAGCCCGATGGACCTGAAGTCGCGCGAGCGCTGGGTCGAGTTCTCGATGGCCAAGGACGAGATGTTCGCGGTGACGGACATCCCGCAGGCGCCCTGGTACACGATCGAGTCCGACGACAAGCGCACGGCGCGGCTGAACTGCATCACGCACCTGCTCGAGCAGATCCCGTACCAGGACGCGCTGCCGGGGCCGATCGAGCTGCCGCCGCGGCCGCGCCAGCGCAAGTACAAGCGGCCGCCGAAGAGCGACCACCTGATCCTCGACGAGCGCTACTGGGAGCGCGTCGCGAGCCGCGCGTGACTTGCGCGCGCTGATCCTGACGGCGTCGATCGGCGAGGGGCACGACCTGCCGGCGCGCCTCGTGGCGGGCGCGCTGCGCGCGCGGGCGGCGGACGTCTGCGTGTGCGACCCGCTGACCGAGATCGGCGGGGCGGCGAAGACGCTCGTGCTGGGCGCCTCGCGGCTGGATACGCGGGTCGGGCGCGCGGTGTTCGAGGCCGGGCACTTCGCGACCGCGCGCAATCCCGCCGGCCGCCGGCTGAGCGAGCGGTTGGCGATGAGGCTGACCGCGGACGGGCTGCTGGAGATCATCGCGCGCGAGCGGCCGGACGTGATCGTCTCGACGTATCCGGGGACGACCGGCGTCGCCGCCCGGCTGCGGCGCTCGGGGCGGCTGGCGGTGCCGCTGGTGTCGGCGATCACGGACCTCACGTCGCTGCACTGGTGGGCCGCGCCCGGCGTGGACCTGCACCTGATCACGCATCCGGAGAGCGCCGGGGAAGTGCGGGCGATCGCGGGTCCGTCGAGCCGGGTCGAGCCGGTCCGCGGCCTGTTCCACGACGCGTTCCTGGCCGACCAGGGCGACGCTCGCGCGCGGCTCGGGCTGCCGGAGCGCGGGCACGTGGTCGTGGTCTCAGGCGGCGGCTGGGCGGTGGGGGACCTGGCGGGCGCGGCGCGGACCGCGGTGGCCGACCCGCGGGTCGCGGCCGTCGTCGTGCTGTGCGGACGGCGGGACGATGTCCGGGCGGCGTTGAGCGCTGCGCTGCCGGACGTCCATGTGTGGGGGTTCACGGACGAGATGGCGGCGCTGCTGGGCGCGGCGACCGTGCTGATCCACTCGACGGCCGGGCTGACCGTGCTCGAGGCGCAGCTGCAGGGCTGCCACGTGATCTCCTACGGCTGGGGCGGCGGGCACATCCGCACGAACAACCGCGCGTATCGCCGGCTCGGCATCGCGCAGGTGGTGCGGCGGCGCGGGGAGCTCGCGCCGGCGCTGGCCGCGGCGCTGGTCGCCGGCCCGCCGGCCCCGGCGTGGCCGCGGCACGCCGCGTTCCCGGAGGCCGCCGACCTGATCGCGGGGTTGGCGGCGGAGGGCTCGTGATCGGCGTGCGTTGGGGGGCCGTGGGGGCGGCGGCGTGGCTCGCGCCGGCGCCGGCCGCGCACGTCCCGCTGCTCGCGCGCGCGTGCGGGCTGCGCCGCCACACCGACCAGCCGGGCGTGCTGCTGACGTTCGACGATGGGCCGCATCCGCAGGGCACGCCGCGCGTGCTCGCCGAGCTCGACCGGGTCGGCGCGCGGGCCGTGTTCTTCGTCGTCGGCGAGCAGGTCGCGGCGCATCCCGGCCTGCTCGAGGAGATCGCCGCCGCCGGGCACGAGCTGGCGCTCCACGGCGAGCGCCACCGCTGCCTGGCGCGGCTCACGCCCGCCGCCCTGCGCGCCGACCTCGACCGCGCGGCCGCGCGGCTCGGCCGGCCCGCGCGGCTGCACCGGGCGCCGCTGGGCATCTACACGCCGTACGCGCTCGCGCACGTCCGCCGCCGCGGGCTGACGCCGCTGCTGTGGAGCGCCTGGGGCCGCGACTGGCGCCGCCGCGCGACGCCCGCTTCGGTCGCGCACGACGTCCTGCGCGCGGCCGCGCCCGGGGGCGTGATCCTGCTGCACGACGCCGACGACTACAGCGCGCCGGGCAGCTGGCGGGCGACGACCGGCGCGCTGCCGCGCATCCTGGACGGCCTCGCGGCCCGCGGCCTCGCGCTCGCCGACCCCGCGCTCAGCCGCCCGGCGCCTTGAGGGGCGGTCGGGCCCGCGCCGTCGCTCAGCCGTCCGAGCCTCTGAGCGTCGCGACCGCCGGGGACGACGCGAGCGCGAGGAGGCCGGCGGCGGTCAGGGCGAGGCCGGCGCCGAGGACGAACCCGTCCGCCCCCGCCGGCCAGCGCTGCCCCGTCACCGGCCCCGCCAGGAGCACCGGGACGATCACCTGGCAGGCCAGCACCGACGGCCCGACGCGCACGGCGGGCAGCCGCTGCAGCGCCGCGCTCTCGGACAGCAGCGCCGCCACCCCGCCGCCCGCCGCGACGGCCACCCACCACAGCCCGGCCCAGCCGGCGAGGCCGAGCCGGGCGGCAGCGAGCGCCACGAGCACGTCGCCCGCCGCCGCGCCGGCCACCAGCAGCGCCGCCGCGCGCCCGCGCGAGGCCAGCGCCGCCACGGTCACCGCCGCCAGCCCGCCGAGCCCGAGCCAGGCCGCGTCCCCGGGCGTGCCCTCGACGGACGGCGCCACCGCCACCGCGGCCCCCGCGCCGACCGCGATCGCGAGCGCGCCGAGCAGCTCGGGCCGCCCGACGTGCTCGTCGAGGACGATGCGCGCGAGCACGAGCAGGCCGATCAACCCGAGCGCCAGCACCGGCTGGACCACCGCCAGCGGCGCCCGCCCGAGCGCCAGCGCCTGCAGGCCGAACCCCACCCCGCCGAGCGCCAGCGACGCGAAGAACGCCCGCCGCCGCAGGAGCCTCGCGAGCAGCCCGGCCGGGCGCCCGGCCGCGACCTGCCGCGCGGCGACCGCCTGCAGCACGTACCCGGCCTCGAACGCGGCCGCGGCCGCCGCCGCCAGCAGCGCCCCGGCGACCACGCCGGATCAGGGCTGCTCGACGGGCTGCCGCGCCGCCGCCCGCTGGGCGCCGGTGGCCATGCCGAGCGCGCCGGCCGCGCCGATGATCGCCAGGATCAGCAGCGGCGGGGTCAGCGGCGCGAGCTCCGCCAGGTGCGCCAGCGGTGGGATCGCCAGCAGCACCAGCCCGGCGAGCGTCCCGGCCACCAGGCCGCGGATCGACGGGACCAGCTCACGCACGTCGAACGCCACCGCCAGCAGCACGGCGGTCGCCGTCACCGTCCCGACCTGGGCGCTGCCGATGCCGAGCGTCGCCAGCGCCACCGCGTAGGCCACCGCGACCAGCAGCGAGACCGTCCGCGGCACGGGCTGGCGGACACGCGGCGGCAGCGGCCGCGCCCGCGGCGCGGGCACCGGGGCCGGGACGGGCTCGACGTGCGCCGGCGAACCGGCGTGCCACTCGACGTAGCGGCGGACGCCCTCGGCGAACGCGGTCCGCGGCCTCCAGCCCAGCTCGCACGCGGCGCGCTCGCCGGAGATCACCGCGCCCGCGAAGTCGCCCGCGCGGCCCTCGGTGTGCACGATCGGCACGTCGCCGACCGCCGCCCGGACCGCGTCGGCGATGTCGCGGACCGACGTCTCCTCGACGCCCACCAGGTTGTAGGTCCGGTCGACGGCGGCCTGCGAGGCCACCGCGGCGACGACGCCGGCCGCCAGATCCTCGACGTAGACGAAGCGGCGCGTCTGCCGCCCGTCGCCCGCGATCGTCAGCGGCTCCCCCGCCAGCGCCTTGCCGACGAAGATCGGCAGCACCGCCGCCGGCCGCGCGCGCGGGCCGTACGGGATGCCGAAGCGCAGCACGGTCGAGTGCACGTCGTAGAGCTCGCGGTAGGAGCGGCAGTAGAACTCGCCCGCCAGCTTCGTCGCCGAGTACACGTGGGCCGGCGCCAGCAGCGGGCTGTCCTCGTCGAGGACGTCGCCCGGCGTGTCCGAGTAGACCCAGATCGTCGACGCGTAGACGACGCGCGCGCCGGTCGCCCGCGCGGCTTCGAGCACGCTCAGCGTGCCGCGCACGTTGAGCTCCTCGGCCGGCACCGGCGTCTTGGCCACGATCCCGACGTCCGCGGACGCCGCCAGGTGGACGATCGCGTCGCAGCCCGCGGCGGCGCGCGTCAGCGCGTCGGTGTCCAGGACCGAGCCCCGGACCGACGGCACGTCGGCGTGCTCCGGCCAGGGCGACGCGGTGACGTCGAAGATCACCGCGGCGTAGCCGGCCGCACGCAGTCCGTCGACCACGTGGGAGCCGATGAAGCCGGCGCCGCCGGTGACCAGCACGCGCTTCATCGGCCGTCCCGGTAGTAGAGCGGCGGGCAGCTGTGGTTGGCGGCCACCCAGTCGGTGTTGGGCAGGACGTCGCCGGTGCTCAGGATGCGATGGCAGGGCTGCTCGTAGACGCGCCCGGTGGATCGCACGTGGGGATCGAACACAATGTACTTGTAGCGGCCCGAAACCATTTCGGCTGGGAGTTCAAGGCGACTGTTCACGTACTGCGGGTCGAGCTCCTCCGCCGCGATCCGGTTCTTGTAGGCGACGATCTCGTCCAGCCGCTCGATCTGCACCAGCCCGAGCGCGGCCGTGAACTCGCTGATGCGGAAGTTCAGCCCGGCCTGCGCGTGGTCCGGCTTGCCGTAGTTGCGGAAGCCGCGCGCGAACGCCGCCAGCTCCGGGTTCTCCGTGACGAGCACGCCGCCCTCGCCGGTGGAGATCGTCTTCGTCGCGTACAGCGAGTACGCGCCGGCGTCGCCCCAGGTGCCGGCGCGGCGGCCGTGGAACGCGGCACCGTGCGCGTGCGCGCAGTCCTCGAGCAGGAAGACGCCCTCGTGGCGGCAGAGCGCTGCGATCTGCTCGATCTCGAACGCGATGTGCCCGCCGATGTGCACGACGACGACCGCGCGCGGCCGGTGCGCTTCGATCAGCCGCGCGATCTCGTCGACGCCCAGGCACAGGTCCTCGCGCCGGCAGTCCGCGAACACCGGCTGCGCGCCGGCGGCCTGGACGGCCAGCGGCGTGGCCATGAACGTGTTCGACGGCACGATCACCTTGCCGCCGCGCACGCCGGCGAACTCGAGCGCGGCGAGCGCCGCACCCGACCAGGACGACATCGCCACGGCGTCGGCGCCGTGGTAGGCGCTCCAGGCGGCCTCGAAGTCGGTTGTCAGCGGTCCCTCGGACCAGCGCTCGCTATCCAGGACGGTGTCCCAGAGCGCGTGGAGGCGCTCGCGGTCGCGGTGGTCAAAGCCGATTGCGAACTGCTCGAATGCGGTCGTCACCGCGTCGCAGCCTAGTCGGTGGGGCGTTCGGGTCGTTCGACGGCCGCGAACGCCGCCGCGACCTCCGACCGCGGCGGCGGGTGCGCGAGGGTGTGGCGGATCTGCAGCAGGCTGCCCGCGCCGAAGATCGCCGGCAGCCCGAGCTGGAAGACGCGGTAGGCGAGCACGGCGGTCGCCGCCAGGCCGATCGGGGTCCCGTAGGCGACGAACATGCCGATCAGCCCACCCTCGGTCCCGCCGACGCCGCCCGGGGTGGGCACGAACGCGCCCGCGTGGCCGAGCGAGTACGCGAGCACGAAGATCCCGAGCGGCGGCGCGCCGCCGCCGAACGCCTCGAACGCGCAGGCCAGCGACGCGACGTCGAACGCGTAGTAGCTGATCGCGCCGTAGATCAGCAGCGGGTCGCCGTGGCGCAGCAGCACGACGCTGGTGCGCACGCCGTCGTGGACGAAGCGGTGCACGCGCCAGAGCGTGTGGCGGATCCGCCGTCCGCGGTCCGGCTGGATCGGCGGGCTGCTGGCCGCGAACACGAGCGACAGCGCGATCGCGATGCCCGCGCCGATCGCGGGCAGCAGCGTCGCCAGCAGCGACACGTCGTGCGGCAGCACGTGCGCGGCCGTCAGCACGCCGGCGAGCAGGATCGCCACGAACGTGACCGCGCTGGTGATCAGGAACAGCGCCGCGTGGCGCGACGCGGCGAGCTCGGCCGGAACGCCCAGCCGGGTCAGCACGTAGGCGCCGAACGCGGGGCCGCCGGCGCCGCCGGCCGGCAGGAGCACGTTCGCGCCCTGCTCGGCCAGCCCGAGCACGAGCGCGCGCCGCCACGGCATCACGCGGTCGAACACCGACCACAGCGCGCGCACGAACCCGAGCATCGACATCAGGGCGCAGCCCGCGGCGGCGGCGATCCACCACGGGTTCGCGTTCGAGAGCCGGTGGCGGATCTCGTGGACGCCGGGCAGCGTCGCGATCAGCGCGATCACCGCGGCGAGGACGATGACGAAGAACGCGGCGCGCTTCGCGATCGCGCCGACGTCTACGGACGGTGACTCGTCGGGCGCCGACATTGGCGAAAGAGTGGCAGCTTCTGGATATGCAGTCTGTAGACTGCATATCGTGGACGACGTGTTCCGGGCGTTGGCGGACCCCACGCGGCGGCAGCTGCTGGACCGGCTGCGCGTGCGCGGCGGGCAGACGCTGGGCGAGCTGTGCGCGGGGCTGGGCATGACGCGCCAGTCCGTCACCCAGCACCTGGCGGTGCTCGAGGCGGCCAACCTGGTCAGCTCCGTGCGGCGCGGCCGCGAGCGGTGGCACTACCTCAACCCGGTGCCGATCCACGAGATCCAGGACCGCTGGATCGCGACGTTCGAACGTCCGCGCCTGCGCGCGCTGGCGGACATCAAGCGACGGGCCGAGGAGGCCGCGATGACCTACGTCTACGTCACCTACATCCGGGCCACGCCCGAGCAGGTCTGGCACGCGCTGACCGACGCCGAGCTGACCGCGCGCTACTGGGGGCACGCGAACGTGTCCGACTGGCAGCCCGGCTCGCCGTGGGAGCACGTGCGCTCGGACGGCTCCGGGATCGCCGACGGCTCCGGCGTCGTGCTCGAGGCCGAGCCGCCGGCGCGGCTGGTGCTCACGTTCGACGAGTCGCGCGTCACGTTCACGATCGAACGGCACGTGGACATCGTGCGGCTGACGGTCACGCACACCGACCTGCCGAGCGCGGAGGACTACGAGGCGATCTCGCTCGGGTGGCCGGCCGTGTGCGCGAACCTCAAGTCGCTGCTGGAGACGGGCGACGTGCTGCCGCAGGCACCGTGGGAGATGTCCGCGGCTTAGGCGTGCCAGAGCGCCATGACCGCGTAGCCGCGGTACGGGTGCCAGCGCTCGGCGTCGCGCTCGTGCAGGCCGAGGCGGGCGAGGCCGTGGCGGACGCCGAGGTCGGTCGGCAGCCAGGCGTCGCGGTCGCGCCGCGCGCGCAGGTCCACGTACGCCTGCGTCCACGGGCCGACGCCGGGAAGGTCGGTGAGCGTGGCCAGCGGCGCGCCGGCGAGCGAGCGCAGGGTCGCGCGGCGGCGCGCGGGCAGCGCGAACGCCGCGTCGGGAGCGGCCGCGATCGCCTCGGCGGTCGGGAACAGGTGCGTGACGGCGCCGCGGGCCCGGGCGAGCGGCTCGCCGGCGGCGGCCACCAGCCGCGCGGCGTGCGTGCGCGCCGCCTTGACCGAGATCTGCTGCGTGAGGATCGCGCGAGTGGCGATCTCGTACCCGTCGCCGCCGGGCACGCGCAGGCCGGGTATGAAGCGCAGGCGCGGGTCGGCGCCGAGCGCGGCGGCGATCTCCGGCGCGGGCGCGTCGAGGTCCAGCAGCGCGGTGAGGTGCGCGAGCGCCTCGCCGGTGTCGCGCGGGTCGTCGAGGTCGAGCGCGGCGGCGATGCCGCCGGGCGCGGGCGTGAGCGTGGCGACGCCCGCGCCGTGCGCGAGCCGCAGCGCGCGGCGGTAGGGCGCGACGTCCTCGACGCCCGGCACCGCCCGCCGCTCCAGGAACGCGAGCAGCTCCGCGCCCGCGAACGGCGCCCGGGCGGGAAGCAGGTGGGTGGGCGCGGGCGCAGTCTCGCCGCGTGCGCTCATGCCGGCCCCGTCGCGGCCTTCTCCGCCTCCCGCTGCGCGCGGCCCGCGGCGATGACCTCCTTGAACGACCGGAAGCGGAAGATCCAGATCACCGAGCCCAGGCCGATGCCGAACGTCAGCGCCGCGATCGCGATCTGCTGGCCGACGGAGTACGCGGCGACGGTCGCGCCCGTCCCGAACACCTTCACCAGCAGCGCCTGCTGCACCCCCGCGCCGCCGGGCGTGAACGGCACCAGCGCCGCGACCGCGTTGACGCCCAGCACGAGCAGCACGTTGCGCACCGACCCGCCCACGTTGAACGCTTCCAGCAGGCACCAGAACGCCGCGAAGCGGAACAGCCAGCCGCAGAACTGCACCAGCCACACCTCGCGCACGTAGCGCCGGCGGTCGAACAGGATCGTCAGCCCCTGCCGCACCCGCGCCCAGAACGCCCGCACGCGTGCCGACAGCAGCGCGAAGCCCGCCAGCACGGCGATCCCCAGCACCGTCAGCAGGAACAGCGTGAACCGTGGGTGCGACGCGAAGAACGCGAGGTCGAACGCGGGCAGCTTCGAGAAGTCCGGCGGCTTCGGGAACACGCCCTGGCTGAACGCGAACGCCAGCACCGGCACCGCCATCGTCAGGTCGAAGATCACCTCGACCATGAACGCCGCGGCGACCGCCGGGTACGAGGATCCGGGCACCGAGGTCTTGGTCAAGAAGAGCCGGATCACGTCACCGCCGCGCGCCGGGATCACCGAGTTGAACCCGTAGCCCGCGAAGTACGCGCCCCAGATCCGCTTGAAGCTGATCTTCGCGTCCGGATACGCCGCGCGCAGGATGTGAAACGACGCGCGGGCGCGGAACGAGAGGTAGATCGTGAAGCACACGAGCGCCCCGAGCAGCGGCAGCCACGAGACCGCGGCCAGGTTCGAGAGGAAGTCGCCGACGGCGTCGAAGAACGCGGAGAACGAGTCGCCGAGGGACGCGAGCGGCACGCGTTCTACCTTGGCACGCGCAGCGGGAGAACAAACGCCAAGGTCGCGAGCGCCAGCGCCCCCGCGCCGGCGAAGCCGAGCCGCGGATCGACGTGGTAGAGCGGCAGCCACATGACCGGCGCGGCGGCGTTGCCGGCGAAGCGGAACGCGGAGATCACCGACGTCCCGCCCGCCCGGTTGTCCGGCACCGCCTCGACCGCGAGCGTGTTGATCCCGGCCCACACGAGCGTCGACCCGAGCCCGCACGCGAACCACAGCGCCGCCAGCGCGACCGCGGTCGGCGCGAACCCGAGCAGCGCGACCAGCCCCGCGCTCACCACGATCCCGGCGCACGCCACCGGCACGCGCCCGTAGCGGTCGGCGGCATTGCCCGCCGGGCGCCCGAGCAGGATGCCGGCCACGCCGAACCCGGCCAGCAGCACGCCGCGCGCGATCGAGCTCAGCCCGAAGTGGTCGGCCGCCAGCACCGCGACCAGGAACCCGAGCCCGGTCACGCCCGCGTAGCCCGTGAACGACGCCCCGCACAGCAGCCCGACGCGCCGCGTCAGCACGGTCCGCCAGCGCGGCCGCTCGGCGCGCGCGGCGCCGTCGCGCGGCGGGACCAGCGCCAGCAGCGCCGCGACCACCGCCTGGCTGACGAACGCCAGCCGCCAGTCCACCGCGCCCAACGCGCCGCCGCCGAGCGGCGCCAGGGCGATCGCCGCGGTCTGCACGGCCGCGAACGTCCCCACGGCGCGCCCGAGCTGGCGCGGCGGGACCTCGTCCGCCAGCCCGGCGAGCAGCAGCGGCGTCAGGAACGCGTTCGCCGCGCCCTGCAGCGCGCGCACGACCAGGAACGCGCCGAGCGACGGCACGAACGCGGCCGCCACCGACAGCAGCGCGTAGGCGATGTAGCCGGCCCGCACCACGCGCCGGCGTCCGAGCCGCTCGCCGATCGTCCCCGAGATCAGCTGCAGCGCGGCGAACGGGACCAGGTACGCCGGGATCGACGCGGCCACGCCGGCCGTGGTGGCGTCGAACGCGTCGCGCAGCTGCGGGACGAGCACCGCGACGACACCGCCGCCGAACGGGCCGAGGAAGCCGCCGATGTAGAACGCGGCCGTGCCGTGTGCGCGCACGCGCTCAGAGCCCGAGCCCGCGCCGGGCGACCGGCGACGACTGGATGATCGACGTCGTCGTCTGCCCGTAGGGCGTGAAGCGGTCGATGACCTCCTCGAGATGCTCGACCGAGCGCACGTGCAGCTTCATGTAGAAGCAGTCCTCGCCGGTCACGCGGTGGCACTCCACGACCTCCGGCGTCGCCCGCGCGATGTCCGCGACCTTCGGGATCTGGCGCGGCGCGGGCCGCATGCGCAGGACCGCCGCGAGCGTGTAGCCGAGCGCCGCGGGGGAGACCTCCGTGCGGTAGCCGGTGATCACGCCGTCGCGCTCGAGCCGCGCCAGCCGCTCGGCGACCGCCGGCGCCGACAGCCCGACGCGCCGGCCGAGCTCCGCCTGGCTGAGCCGCGCGTCCTCCATCAGCTCCGCGAGCAATCGAAGGTTGGTTGCGTCGAGTGCCCCGTTCTCCGAAGGCATGCCACGGAGAATAGCTTCGATCGGCCATTCCGAAAGGCCCTGCAGCCGACGATCATGCACAGGGTGCGTGCACGTCTCCCGTTCCTGGTCAGCGCCGTCTTCCACTACCTCGGCCCCGCGTTCGCCGTGCTGCTGTTCGCGCGCGTGGACGTGCTCGGCGTCGCGTGGCTGCGGATCGCCTCGGCGGCGGTGATCTTCGCCGCCTGGCGGCGGCCCTGGCGCCTGCTGCGCAACCGCACCGTGCTGGCGTGGGGCGCGGTGCTGGCGGTCATGAACTGCTGCTTCTACAGCGCGATCGACCGGCTGCCGCTGGCGACCGTGGCCGCGATCGAGTTCCTGCCCGTGATCGCGCTGGCCGCGCTCGGCGCGCGCACGCCGCGCAACGCCGTGGCGATCGTGCTCGCCGTGCCCGGCGTGTACGTGCTGACCGGCGTGCACCTGGAGGTCGAGCCGCTCGGCGTCGCGTTCGCGTTCGCCAACGCCGGCCTGTTCGCGGCCTACATCGTGCTCGCGCACCGGGTCGCCTCCGACGCGGGGATCGACGCCCTGGCCGCGGCGATGCTGGTCGCGCTCGTGGTGGTCACGCCGCTGGCGGGCTGGGCGGCGCTGCCGGCGCTGACCGACCCGGTCGGCATCGCCGCCGGCGTCGGCGTCGGGATCTGCTCGAGCGTGATCCCCTACGTCGCCGACCAGGTGGCGATGGCGCGGCTCACCCGCGCCGCCTACGCGCTGATGGTCTCGCTGCTGCCGGCGACCGCGACCGTGATCGGCCTGCTCGTGCTCGCGCAGGTCCCGTCACCGGCGGATCTGCTCGGCATCGCGCTGGTCATCGGGGGAGTGGCGCTCCATCGCGAGCCCACACCTGGGCCAGCCGCACCACCGTCGCCGCGGCCGCGGCCATCTCCTGCACCGACGCCCACTCCCGCGGCGAGTGGTAGTCGTGGCCGCCCGTGAACAGGTTCGGCGTCGGCAGGCCCATCGCGCTCAGGCGGGACCCGTCGGTGCCGCCGCGGATCGGCGTACGCACGGGCGTGATGCCCTCGTAGCGCAGCGCGGCCTCGGCGTAGGCGGTGGCCTTGGGGAACTGCTCGACGAAGCGGCGCATGTTCGGGTACTGCGGCACGACGGTCACCTCGACCCGGTCGCCGGCGATCTCGGTGGCGACGCGCGTGAGCAGCGCGGTGTGCGCCGCCAGCTTGTCGTCGTCGAAGTCGCGCACGATCGCGCGGACGACGGCGCGCCCGCCGCTCGCCTCGACCTCGTAGACGTGGATGAACCCGTCGCGGCCGTCGGTGCGCTCGGGCGTCAGGTCGTCCGGCAGCGCGGCGACGATCTTCGCCGCCAGCCGCGCCGCGTTGACCAGGACGCCCTTGGCCCAGCCGGGGTGCGCGTCGACGCCGGTGATCGTCAGGATGACCTCCTCGGCGGCGAACGTCTCGTCCTGCAGCTCGCCGAGGTCTGACCCGTCGAGCGTGTACGCGCACACGGCGCCGAACGCCTCGACGTCGAACAGCGTCGCGCCCTCGCCGATCTCCTCGTCGGGCGTGAAGCCGATCCGCAGCGTCGGGCGCTCGAGCTCCGGGTGCGCGGCCAGGTGCGCGACCGCGGCCATGATCTCGGCCACGCCCGCCTTGTCGTCGGCGCCGAGCAGCGTGTCGCCGCTGGAGGTGACGATGTCGCCGGCGCTCGCCTGCACCACGGTGCCGCCGCGCGGCAGCGCGATCGGGCCGCCCGGGTGATCGCGGTGCACGAGCGGCTCGACGCCCGCGCCGGGCGCGTCCGGGCTCGTGTCCACGTGCGCGATCAGGCCCACGCTCGGTCCGGTCCCGGGCAGCGTCGCCGTGACGTAGCCGTTGCCGTCCACCGCGGCGTCGCCGAGCCCGAGCGCGCGCAGCTCCTCCACCAGCAGCCCCGCGAGCTCCAGCTGCCCGGGCGTGCTCGGGCTCTGCGTGCGGTCCCGGCGCGACTGGGTGTCGATGCGGACGTAGCGCAGGAACCGCTCCAGCACGTCCGGGGCGAGGGTCTCGGCGAGGGCGGAGGTGTACGTCATGCGGTGGACGCTACCTGTCGCAAACGCGGCCCCGAAGTTGCGTACGCCGTCGGACGACAGGGCGCGACCGCGGGAGTAGGTTCGGCCGGGCAAGGGCGCGGTCGACATCATCCGGCCGAAGGAGACCGCGCAGGGGCTCAAGGCGCCGGTGATCATGGACGCCAGTCCGTACTACTCGACGCTCGGGCGCGGCAACGAGTCCCAGCTGAAGGTCGACGACGCCGACGGGCTGCTGTCCAAGTGGCCGCTGTTCCTGGACAACTCCTTCGTGCCGCGCGGCTACGCGGTCGCGCTGGTCGACATGACCGGCACCAACCACTCGACCGGCTGCCCGACGGTGCAGGGCGTCACCGACAACCTGGCCGCGGCGACGGTGATCGACTGGTTCAAGGGCCGCCGCGTCGGGCGCGGCCAGGACGGCGCCGCCGTCCCCGCGCCGGGGTGGTTCAACGGCAAGACCGGCATGATCGGCAAGGCCTACGACGGGTCGCTGGCGGCCGCGTCCGCGGTCACCGGCGTCGACGGGCTGACCACGATCGTCGCCGAGTCCGGCCCGTACGACTACTACGACTACACGCGCTCCAACGGCGTCATCCAGCGCGGCAACCACTACGTGGCCTCGATCGAGACCGCGCCCGGCACGCTGACCGACTTCGCGTCCTGGCCGGTCCCGGGCGCGCAGCCGACGCAGCTCTTCCTGACGTCCGGGGCGAACGCGGGCACGCTGTCGCTGGCGCCGCAGGCGGGCGGCGAGCAGACGACCACGTTCACCGACAGCACCAGCCAGCGCGAGACGGCGATGATCGGCGACGAGACGACGGTCACCGCCAACCGGCGCGTGTTCCTGTCGCCGCCGCTGGCCGAGCCGGTGCGGATCTCCGGCACGCCGGTCGTGCAGCTCGACGCGTCCGCGAACAAGACGTCCACGCACCTGGGCGCGATCCTGGTCGACTACGGCCCGGCGTTCCCGCGCGTGTCGCGGACCAGCGACGGCGTGCAGACGCTGACGACGTCGAACAGCTGGGGGCAGGCGAGCGCGACCGACAACGGGTGCTACAAGGACGTCGGCGAGCGGATCGACACCACGAGCGTGCGCTGGCGCGTGACCAAGGGCGTGCTCGACGCGGGGCACCGGACGTCGCGGCTGGCCACGACCCCGATCGTCGCCGATCAGCGCTACCCGTTCAGCTTCCCGCTGCTGCCGAACGACTACACCTTCCCGGCCGGCACCGGATCGGGGTCGTGATCGTCGGCTCCTACCGCGACTACGGCACGACCGCGTCCACCACGGGCGCGGCGTTGCCGCTGGTCGACGGCGTCGCGATGCTGCCGGCCTCGGCGGTCGGCGGCGGCTCGCACTCGCTGGTCGCGTCGTATCTCGGGTCGGGCGCGTTCGCGGCGAGCGAGAGCGGGCCGGTGGGCCACGCCACGGGCGACGTCGGCGGCACCGTGCCGGCGACGCTCTCGCTCGTGCTGGGCGCGCCGGTGTCGTTCGGGGCGTTCACGCCGGGCGTCGCGGGCGAGTACACGGCGACCACGACCGCGCGCGTGCTCGACGACGCTCACGTTCACGCTCTCCACGACGACACACCATGAGCGGCACCGCGCGACGAAACGCCCCGTCAAGCGAGACAAACGTCGCGCGCAGCTAGAGCAGGCGGTCGGCGCGCGCCTCGTCCGCGAGGCGCGCGTCGCGCTCGATCGCATCGCGCGCCGCCGCGCGGTCGCCGGTCGCGAGCGCGTTCGCGTACAGCGCGCCGGGGCTCTCGGGCGCGTCTCGTAGCGCCTCGTCCGCGATCTCGCGCGCGCCCTGCGGGTCGTGCGGCAGGCGCGCGCGGACGCGCCAGATCACTTCCGACCCGGAGGGCTGGAACACCGGGTCGCCGCCGAACGCGAGCACCTCGGTGCCCGGCTCGGTCGCCACCGCGTGCCGGTGGACGTCGGGCTGGACGAACACGAGCGTGCCGGCGGGGGCCGCGAACGTCTCGCCGTCGAGCTCGAACCGCGCCGCTCCGCGCACGACCACGTACAGCTCCTCGTGCCCGCGCCCGTCACGCGTCTCGGTGTGGGGCTCGATCAGCTCGTCGCCCGCAGCGGTCGCAGTGAAGGACGCGACGCCGAACGCGCGCACGCCCAGCGTCGCGCGCACCGGGCGCCAGCG
>DATMGH010000021.1:0-17421 GCA_035555675.1 Solirubrobacter sp.
GCGCGCGCGATCGTCGACCGCTCCTACCCGCGCCACTACCTCGGCGCCGTGCCGCTGATGATCGCGTCGCGGATCTCGCTCGCGCCCGACGACCACGGCCGCACCGCGCTCGCGCTGGTCAACGCCTACGTGCACCCGAGCCTCGTCCAGACGCTCTACCGCGCCGAGGACCAGGCGCGCGCCTCCGGCCTGCGGCGGCCGCTGCTGGTCGTCAACACCGACGGGTCCAGCAGCCGCGTCGCCAAGACGCGCGCGATCGACACCTACAACTCCGGCCCGAGCGCGGGCGTGCTGGGCGCGGGCTTCGTCGCCCGCGCGCTCGGCGCCCGCCACGTGTGCACGTTCGACGTCGGCGGGACGACCACCGACGTCGCGTACCTGCGCGCCGGCGAGGTCCCGCGCGACGCGGTCACCGAGGTCGGCCCGACGACGATCCCGCACCCGTCGGTGGCGCTGTGGTCGTTCGGGCTCGGCGGCGGCTCGATCGTCGACGGCGACCAGGTCGGCCCGGAGAGCGCCGGCTCGGCGCCGGGCCCCGCCTGCTTCGGCCTCGGCGGGACGCGGCTGACGCCGACCGACGTCTGGGTCCTGCTCGGCTACCTGGAGCCAGGCGAGTTCCTCGGCGGCCGGCGCACGCTCGACCGCGAGCGCGCGCGAACCGCGCTCGGCGACACCGACCCGCTGGCGGCGCTGGACGCGATCCACGCGACGCTCGAGCGCGAGCTGACCGCGTGGGCCGCGCGCCACCCGGACCTCGCGGCGTCCGCGCCGGAGGACCGCTGGCTGTTCTCCTACGGCGGGGGCGGCGGGCTGCTGTGCGTGCCGGCCGCGCAGGCGCTCGGCATCGGCCGCGTGCTGGTGTTCCCGCACAGCTCCGTGTTCTCGGCGTTCGGCGGCGGCCTGCTGCCGATCGCGCACAGCTACGAGGCGGTGGCGGACCTCGCCCACCTCGCGGACCGCGCGCGGCGCGACCTGCGCGCGGAGGGCATCGTCGACCTCGACCGCGTGCACGCGCAGTGGGACGGCGGCGCGGGCACGCTGGCCGCGCTGCTGGAGGACCCGCCGCCCGGCCGCGGCCGGGCGTACCTGCACGTCAGCGTGCCGCGCCCGGTGCGGCTGGACGTCGTCGCGTCCGGCCCCGTCGAGCCCGGCCGCACGCGCCGCATCACCACCGCCGCCGGAGAGCGCGACGTCCCGGTCGTGGCCGGGCTCGGCCGCCCCGGCGCGGCCGCCGCCTCCGGCCCGGCGTTCCTGGAAGCGCCCGACACGACGATCTTCGTTCCCGACGGCTGGTCGATCCGGTTCACCGAGCAGGGCTACGGCGTGCTGGAGGCGCCGGCGACATGAGACGACAGATCACCGAGCACCTCGAGCTCGACCTCGACGCCGAACGCTGGCACTGCACGCGCTGCGGCCACGACCTCGGGCCGGCGCGCGGCAACTACAAGCACGGCTGCCTGGTCTGGGAGCGCGACCCGCGGGAGATCCACCGGCCGGTGATCGAGGGCGAGTACACGTTCGCGCCCGATCCCGAGTGGTGCCGCGTGCTGGAGTTCATCTGCCCCGGCTGCGCGACGCTGATCGAAGTCGAGTACCTGCCGCCCGGGCATCCGGTCACCCACGACATCGAGCTCGACGTCGACGCCCTGAAGGAGCAGCGATGAGCGGCTCGATCGAGATCGACATCGGCGGCACGTTCACCGACTGCTACGTGCGCGTCGACGACGCCGAGACGTGGTGCAAGACGCGCACGACGCCGTTCGACCTCTCCAAGGGCATGGGCCAGGCGATCGACCAGGCCGCGCGCCAGCTGGAGCTCGACACGAGCGCGCTGCTGGAGCGCGTCGGGATCGTCCGCTACTCGACGACGCTGGCGATGAACAAGCTGATCGAGCACAAGGGCCCGCGGCTGGCGCTGATCACCACCGAGGGCTTCGAGGACACGCTGCTGGTCGGCCGCGGGAGTCAGTGGTCCGACGGCCTGCCGTTCAAGGAGCAGCGCAACATCGCGGCCGCCGCCAAGCCGCGCCCGCTGATCCCGAAGGAGCTGACGGTCGGCGTCAAGGAGCGCGTCGACTACCGCGGCGAGGTCATGCGGCCGCTCGACGAGGACCACTTCCTGACGCAGCTCGACCGGCTGGTCGACCAGGGCGTGCGCGGGTTCGTCGTCTCGCTGCTGTGGGCGTTCCTGAACCCGGTGCACGAGCAGCGGATCCGGGAGCTGATCGAGCAGGAGTACAACGAGTCCTACCTCGGCAGCATGCCGGTCTTCCTCTCCAGCGAGGTGTCGCCGCGCAAGTTCGAGTACACGCGCACGACGATGACGGTGCTCAACGCGTACCTGCACCAGTCCATGTACGAGGAGCTGATCGGCATCGGTCAGCAGCTGCGCGGCGGCGGCTACCGCAAGCCGCTGATGATGGTGCACAACACGGGCGGGATGGCGAGCGTGTTCCGCTCCGCCGCCGTGCACACGTACAACGGCGGGCCCGTCGCGGGCCTGATGGGCAGCTCGGCGCTCGGCCGCGAGGACGGGCACCGCAACGTGGTCATCACCGACATGGGCGGGACGAGCTTCGACATCGCGATGGTGGTCGAGGGCAGCACGCGCTTTTACAAGTTCGCGCCGACGATCGACCGCTGGACGGTCGACGCCACGATCCTCGACACGCGCTCGATCGGGTCCGGCGGCGGGTCGATCGCGCACGTGAACGAGCTGCTCGACAACCGGCTCGAGGTCGGGCCGGAGAGCGCGGGCGCGATGCCCGGGCCGGCCTGTTACGACCAGGGCGGCCGCGAGCCGACCGTGACCGACGCCGACCTGCTGCTCGGCTACCTCAGCCCCGAGCGCTTCCACGGCGGGCAGCTGGCGCTCAACCGGCGGCGCGCCGAGCGCGCCGTACGCGACCGGGTCGCCGGGCCGCTCGGCGTCGAGGTCGACGAGGCGGCGCTGCTGATCAAGCGCATCATCGACGCCAAGATGGGCGCCGAGATCTACAAGGAGACCGTGCTCAAGGGCTACGACCCGCGCGACTTCGTGATCTTCGCCGCCGGCGGTGCCGGGCCCGCGCACGCCTGCGGGTACGCCGAAGCGGCGCGCATGCGGCGCGTAGTCGTGTTCCCGTTCTCCTCGACGTTCTGCGCGTACGGGTCCTCGACGATGGACGTGCTGCACGTGTACGAGCGCTCGCGCCGCTTCACGGTGCTGGAGCCGGGGCGCCGCGGCTGGCTGACCGACTACGACGCGTTCAACGCGGTCGTCGCCGAGCTGGAGGAGCACGCGGTGCGCGACTACGCCGGCGAGGGCTTCGATCCGTCGTTGATCTCCTACGAGCTCGAGCTCGACATGAAGTTCGGCGGGCAGCTGAACGTCAAGCGGGTCGCGGCGCCGCTGCTGCGGGTGTCCGGCCAGGCGGACATGGAGGCGCTCTACGCCGCGTTCGAGCGCGAGTTCAGCGAGGCGTACAGCCCGCTCGGGCTGCATCCCGACGCGGGCGTCGAGATCGAGGCGTTCGTGCTCAAGGCGCGGCTCCCGCAGCCGGTCCCGGAGCGCCTGTCGGCGCCGCTCGCGGACCCGGATCCGTCGTCGGCTCAGACGGGCTCGCGCCGCGCGCGGTTCGACACCGGCTGGGTGGACACGCCCGTCTACGATCGCGACGCGCTGCTGCCGGGGCACACGATTCCCGGGCCGGCGCTGGTCGAAGCCGGCGACACGACCGTGGTCGTCGCGCCGCGCTGGACGCTCGAAGTCGACGCGCGACGCGCGCTCGTGTTGACGCTGGAAGAGGAGGCAGGGGATGTTTGACCCGTCCATCGTCGACCGCGCGATGCGGTCCGAGCCGGCGACCGAGCAGGAGCTGGCGGACGCCGCCGCGCTCGGGCCGGGCGACTACGAGATCTTCTCCGAGAACCTCCTGCTGATGCTCCAGGAGGGCAAGGAGGTCATGACGAAGATGGGCATCTCGAGCATGCTGCATTCCGGTGACACGCTCGTGGCCATCTTCACCGCCCGCGGCGACCTGGTGTCGGCCGTGCTCGGCACGTACCTGCACGCGGTGACCGGGCAGGTGCCGATCAAGTTCATCCTCGAGGAGTTCGCGAACGACCCGTCGGTGGGCGTCCGTGAAGGTGACGTCTACTACTGCAACGAGGCGCTCTACGGCGGCATCCACAATCCCGACCAGTTCGCGCTGATGCCGGTCTTCAACGACGGCGAGCTGATCGCGTGGGTCGTGTCCGGCGCGCACCAGTCCGAGACCGGCGGCAGCGAGCCGGGCGGCGAGATCACCCAGGCGCACACGCGCCACGACGAGGGGATGAAGCTGACGCCGATCAAGATCGGCGAGGAGTATCGGCTCAAGAACGACCTGCTGCGGATGATGGAGAACTTCATCTCGCGCGCGCCGCGCATGCAGGTGACCGACGTCAAGGCCCGGGTCGCCGCGTGCGACCGCGTGCGCGTGCGGCTGCAGGAGCTGGCCGGGCGGCGCGGGAACGGGCTGCTGCGCGGGCTGTTCCGGCGCATGATCCAGCAGACGTCGGTGGGCGTCCGGCGGCGGATCTCGGAGTGGCCGGACGGCGTGTACCGGCACGTCGTGTTCATGGACACCACCGGGCACGAGGCGGCGCTGCTGCGCGCGTGCGTGACGCTGACCGTGGCCGGCGACCGGCTGACGATCGACTTCTCGGGGACGTCGCCCGAGCACGAGGGGTCCTACAACGCGTTCACCAACGTGATCCGCGGGCACTGCGCGGTGAACCTGTTCCAGTTCCCGTTCCACGACTTCCCGCTCTCGTCCGGGATGCTCGAGCACATCGACATCCGCGTGCCCGACGGGTCGTTCTTCAACGCCGATCCGGAGGCCGCGATCAGCTGCTCGCCGCTGGTCGGGGCGATGGTGTTCCCGCTGCTCGGCGTGGCGCTGTCGAAGGCGATGTTCTCGACCGAGCAGCGCGATCTGGTGTGCGGGTTCTGCTCGTCGAGCGCGTCCGCGGTGATGGTCGCCGGCACCAACCAGCACGGCGTGCGGGTGACCGACTTCATGGGGTATCCGCTGAACGCCTACGGGCTGGCGGCGCGGGCGGACCGCGACGGCGTGGACGTGTTCGGCTTCCCGCACGGGCCCTGGGGCAAGGCGCCGGACGTCGAGGACATCGAGGCCGAGTTCCCGCTGCTGCACCTCTACCAGCGCCGGCAGCGGGACACGTGCGGGTACGGGCGCTACCGCGGCGGGGTGGGCGCGGCCGTCGGATACGTCGTGCACCAGGCGCCGTACCTGGCGTTCACGTCGAGCCAGAAGGAGTCGAAGTTCCCGACGCACAACGGGCTCTACGGCGGCTACTCGATGACCGTGATCCCCGGCATCCGCGTGCTCGGCAGCTCGGTGCTCGAGCAGATGGCGGCGGGGGAGCCGGATCTGCCGACCGACGACTACGAGCTGGCGTCCGGGACCACCGCGCTGGTCGGCGACGTGATCGTCGAGCACCAGACGCGCGGGATCCGGGTGCTCAAGCAGGGCGAGATCCTGGCCGCGTCGACGCAGGGCTCGGGTGGGTTGGGGGACGTGCTGGAGCGCGATTCCGACGAGGTGATGGAGGACCTGCGCGCGGACGTCATCAGCGACTGGACGGCGGTCAACGTGTACCGGGTGGTGTACGACGCGGAGACGCTGATCTGCGACCGGCCGGCGACCGCGCGGGCGCGGGACGCGGCGCGCGCGGAGCGGCTGCGGCAGGGCGTGCCGTACGCGGAGTTCGCGGAAGCGTGGGCGGCGCGGCGGCCTCCGGAGGCGGCGCTGCGGTACTTCGGCGCGTGGCCGTCCGGGGCGCCGAACCGCGAGGTGGTGCGGGTGTGAGCGGGCCCCGGCGGTTCGCCGCGGCGGCTCGCGGCGTGGAGACGGTGGCGTGAGTGGGCGCACGCGGTTCGCCGCGGCGGCTCGCGGCGCGGAGACGGTGGCGTGAGCGGGCGCGCGCGGTTCGCCGCGTCGGCTCGCGGCGCGGAGACGGTGGCGTGAGCGGGCGCGCGCGGTTCGCCGCGGCGCTCGCGGGAGGCGCCGTGGCGTGGGCGCCGCTGGTGTGGGAGCGGCTGCCCGAGCTGGCGCTGCAGCCGGCCGCGGACTGGTGGCGCGACGCCACCGTCGCGCGCCGGCTGCTGCTCGACGTGGCCGCGGTGGCGGACGCCGACGCGCTGTTCGTCGTCGCGGTGCCGGGAGTGCGGGGCGGCGGCGACGAGGCGCTCGACGCGCTGGCCTCCGGCTCGGATGCGGGCGCGGTCTGCTCGCTGCTCGAGCGGCTGGCGGCGTCCGCCCCGTTCGCGACGATCGCGCTGGTGCCGGACGCCGACGTGCTCGCGCGGGACTTCGGCGCGGAGGACGTCGAGTGCGCGGAGGACGCGCTGGCCGATCTCGTCCGCGCGGTCCTGGAGGCCGGCGCGGACGCGGTGGCGCTCTCGGGAGACGCGGCCGCGGCGAGCGCGGACCGCGTCGCCGGGATCGCCTCGTACTACGGACGCCCGGTGCTCGTGCTCGACGCCGCGCCCCGGTTCGCCGCGGGGTCGGACGCGCCGGTCGTGGTCGTCGGGGACGACGGCGCCGCCCCAGCGGGCTTCTCCGCCGGGCTGGCGGTGACGGCCGGGGACGTCAGCGCGCGCTGGGATGCAGCGGCACTGCGGCGCGCGGGCGAAGGGCTGCGATGACGGGCGACGCCACCCCGCGCGACGCCACCGCGCCCTCGCCCGCCGCCGCGCCGCGCGACGCCACCGCACGCTCGCCCGCCGCCGCGCCGCGCGACGCCACCGCGCCCTCGCCCGCCGCCGCGCCGCGCGACGCCACCGGACCCTCGCCGGCCGGCGCCGCCGCGCCCTCGCCCGCCGCCGCGCCGCGCGACGCCACCGGACCCTCGCCGGCCGGTGCCGCCGCGCCCTCGCCCACCGACGCCACGGCGCCCACGCCCGGCCCCGCGCCGCGCGACGCCACCGTCCCTCCCCCACGCGTCGCCGTGCTCGGCGCCGGCGTCATGGGGCGCAACATCGCGCGCGTCTTCCTGCGCGCGGGCGCGGAGGTCGCCCTCTACTCGCGCACCGAGGCGACGCTCGGGTCGGCGCGGGCCGCGCTCGCCGACGAGGCCGTCGAGCGGCTGCGGACGCCGCGCGAGCTCGACGCCGCCGTCGCGGATGCGACGCTCGTGATCGAGTCCGTGCCCGAGCGCATCGAGCTCAAGCGCCAGCTGCTCGCCGCCGCCGAGGCCGCGATGCCCGAGAGCGGGCTGCTCGCCACGAACACGTCGTCCCTGCCGCTCGACGATCTCGCCGCGGTGCTGTGCCGCCCTGAGCGGTTCCTCGGTCTGCACTGGTTCAATCCGGCGCATCTCGTCCCACTGGTCGAGGTCGTGCCCGCGAGCGGCACGGATCCGGCATGCCTGGACGCAGCCGTCGCGACGCTCGAAGCGGCAGGCAAGCGCCCGCTGCGGCTCGGGCGCGCGCTGCCCGGGTTCGTGGCCAACCGGCTGCAGTACGCGCTGATCCGCGAGGCGCTGCACCTGCTCGAGGACGGCGTCGTCGACGCCGCCGGGCTCGACCTCGTGCTGACGGAGTGCCTCGGGCTGCGCTGGGCCGTGATCGGGCCGATGCGCTCGAGCGACCTCGCCGGGCTGGAGACCGCGATCGCGGTCGCGCGCGAGCTGTTCCCGCAGCTCGCGAACGCGACCGAGCCCGGGCCGGCGCTGCTCGAACCCGCGGCCGCCGGCCGGCTCGGTGTGCGGACCGGCGCCGGCTTTCACGACTATCCCGACGCCGCGCGGGCCGAGGCCGAGCGCGACGCCGGGCTGGCCGCCGTCCTGGCGGCGCTTCAGTCCCAGAAGCCGAGCGAGCGCAGGTAGGAGCTCAGCAGCTCCCAGGCGTGCATCACGTGCGCGCGCATGAGCTCGCGGGCGGCGTCGGTCCGGCCGTCCGCGATCGCGTCGCGGATCGCGACGTGCTCCTGCACGTTCAGCGTGAGCATCTCGTCCTCGGTCCGCAGCGAGCGCCAGACGTAGTCCTTCGGGAACGCGTCTTCCAGTGAGCCGATCACGTCGCCGAGGCGCTGATTGCCGGCCGCCTCGCGGATCGCGACGTGGAAGTCCGAGTTGCCGAGCGAGATGCGGTCGTTGAGCGCGGCCGGCGCCGCGTCGGCGCCGGTGCGGCGGAGCTCGTCGATCGCGCTGCTCAGCCCGGCCTGAGCGGCGTCCATCCGCGCCACCGCCTCGGGGCTCACGCGGCGGGTGGCGAGCGCCGCGGCGAACGCCTCGAGCTCGGCGCGGACCTCGTAGATCTCACGCAGCTCGACCTCGCTCAGCTGGCGGACGACGACGCCGCGGTTGGGCAGCTTGGTGACGAGCCCCTGGGCCTCGAGGCGGTGGATCGCCTCCCGCAGGGGCGTGCGGCTGACGCCGTAGCGCTCGCTCAACTGCTCCTGGAACAGGCGCGTGCCCGGCGGCAACGCGCCGCGCAGGATGTCCTCCTGAATGCGGAACGCGAGCTCGTTGGTGAGCGAGGTTGCGACGACTTGACGGTCGACCGTCACCGCGACGCACTCGACTTGGTCATGGGCTTCCTCCTGCGCTGGGCCCTGCGGTTTGCCTCCGTCACTTTACTTGACGGATACTTGGATACATGGATACAGTGCCTCATCCACTAGGGGGAGAGAACAGGGATGAGCGAGCAGCACGCGGCCGGTCTGGAGATCGAC
Source organism: Solirubrobacter sp. (assembly GCA_035555675.1). Lineage (GTDB taxonomy): Bacteria > Actinomycetota > Thermoleophilia > Solirubrobacterales > Solirubrobacteraceae > Solirubrobacter. Next base: position 8,724 of record DATMGH010000021.1, read on the forward strand.
CACACGGACGCCGGAGAGCTCAGCGATGCAGCGCGCACCGGCAAAGCCAGCGACATGTTCTGGGTCTGGGGCGGCGTCAACGTCGCCGTCACGAACCTCGCCGTCGGCGGGCTCGGCATCGTCGTCGGGCTGAGCCTGCTCGACGTCCTGGTCGTCTATCTCATCGGCGGGGTCATCGGCGCGGCGCTGATGGGGCTGAGCGTCGTCAAGGGCAAGCTGACCGGCGCCGCGGTGATGGTCAACGCGCGGCCCTCGTTCGGTTCCTCGGGCGCGGCGCTGATCGCCGTGATCCTGTTCTTCATGTCAGCCGGCTGGTTCGGCATCAACAGCTACTTCGGGATGACCGCGGCGCGCAGCATCATCGGTCAGATCGGGCTGCCGGAGACCGACGCCACCGAGCTGGTCGTCCTGATCGTGATCGTCGCCGCGCAGATCGCGATCACGCTCTTCGGGTTCAAGCTGATCCGCAGCTACGAGCGGCTCGCCGTCCGGGTCCTGCTGGTCGCGCTGGTGATCCTGGCCGCGCTCGCGATCCCGGACTTCAAGTGGCACGCGGACAAGCCGCTGCAGGGCGCCGACCACGTCGGGATGATGATCTTCCTGTTCACGGCGCTTGGCGCGGGCTGGGCGATCTCCTGGACGCCGTGGGCGCATGACTTCGGGCGCTTCGTGGCGCGGACCGAGTCCGACCGGAAGACGTTCTGGTCCACGTTCGCGGGCATGTACGTGGTGAATCTGTGCGTGATGATGCTCGGCGCCGGGGTCGCGTCCTACGGCGCGTCCGCGCTCGACGTCGGCGCGATGGTCACGCAGGTCACCGGTGACGGCTGGTCGATTCCGTTCCTGCTCGTCCTCACGCTCGGGCTGATCACCGCGAACGTCGTGCCGCTGTTCAGCGGCGGCTTCGCGCTCCAGTCCGCCGGCTTCAAGCTGCCGCGCGTGACCGGCACCGTGCTCACCGGCATCGTCGGCCTGCCCGTGCCGATCATCGGCATCTTCGACGACAACTTCGCCAACGTGTTCGACCAGTGGATGCTCGCGCTGCTCGTCTGGATCGCGCCGTGGCTGACGATCACGCTGATCGACTTCTACGTGATCGCCAAGCGGCGCTACTCGCGGGCGCAGCTGTACGAGACCTGGACCACGCCGAGCGGCAAGCTCTTCGCTCCCGGGCTGGTCGCCTACGCCGCCGGCCTGCTGGTCTCGCTGCCGTTCATCAACACGCAGCTGTGGAGCAACTCGTTCGTGAGCGACACGCTGCACGGCGCCGACCTCTCGTTCTGGATCGGCGGGCTCGTGGCCGGCACGATCTACTACCCGCTCGCCAAGGCGCGCAAGAGCGGGGCGCCGGTCGCCGAGGCGGCGGCGGGCGAGCGGCAGCTCGCGTAGCCCGGTGGCCGGGCGCCGCCGAGTGGTGGCCACAGCCGCTCGGCCGGCGCTGTCTTGCCGGCGCCGGTTTCGCTCGGCCGGCGTCGCGTTGCCGGCGCCGGTTTCGCTCGACCGGCGCCGCCGAGCCACAGCCGCTTTCGCGCCGCTGGTGTCGCCTTCGCCGGCGTCTCCGCCGGGGGTGCTCCAATCTACTTGCCTGAGCCGACAGTAGATCGCAACACCCCCGTCGACCGCCTCCCTCACCGGCGCCGTCCCGACGCGAAGCTCTGAATCGGCGGGGAGACCTGCCGGAACTCGCCCATCGTCGACGCCGCTTCGCGGCCGCCCTGCGCTCCCTCCCCGCGCCCGGTGGCGGCCGCTGCGACGCGGCGCTCGGCCAGCGCCACGACGTCGGCCGCCTGGCCCGCGGGCGGGACCAGGGGGCGTACGGACTTCGCGAACAGGTTGATCCCGCCGCCGGCCTGCGGCAGCTTCTCGAGCCGGCCTTCGCACAGCAGGAGCGGCTCGCTGCGCACGGTCAGCCGGTTCGCCTCGTAGAGATCCGGCGGGACGATGATGTTCAGCGTCCCGAATTCGTCCTCGAGTAGCAGGAACACGATGCCTTTCGCCGTCCCCGGCCGCTGGCGCGCGACGACCAGCCCGCCGACGCGGACCGGCGTGTGGTGCGGCAGCCGAGCGAGGTCGCCGATCGAGACCGTGCCCGGATCGAGCGTCGGCCGCAACAGCCGCAGCGGGTGCGGGCCGAGCGTCAGCCCCGTCGTCGCGTAATCGCCGATCATCGACTCCCACGGCGTCAGCGGGCGCAGGTCCGGCGCGTCCGGCACCTCGAGCGGCAGCGCGAGCTGCGTCCCCTCCGGCAGCCGCTCGCCCGGCACCGCGATCCCGAGTCGCCACAGCGCCGTACGCCGCGCGTGCTCGGACGAGCCGCCGATCAAGGAGTCGCATGCACCCGCCCACGCGAGCTTGTCCAGCGCCGTACGCCCGGCACCCGCGCGGGAGGCCAAGTCCGCGAGCGAGCGGAACGGCCCGCCCGCCTCACGGGCGGCGACGAGCGCGCGCACCTCGTCCTCGCGCACGCCGGTGACGTACCCAAGGCCGAGGCGCACGATCGCGGTAGGGGTGGCGACGCCGGCGACCTGCGAGGGCGACGCGCGAGCGGGTGCGGCGGGAGGAGACGCGCGCGGACCCGCGCCGGCGGGTGGCGGGACGGCGGCGGGTGACGAGACGGCGATAGGTGACGAGACCCCGACGGGCGGCGAGACGACGTCGGGCGGCGGGACAGCGACAAGGGGCGAGACCGCGGCCGGCGGCGAGATGGCGGCAAGCGGCGAGACCACGGCGGGCGACGACACGGCAGCGGGCGGCGAGACCACGTCGGACGGCGGCACGACGGCGGGCGGCGAGACCGCGACAAGGGGCGAGACCACGGCCGGCGGCGACATGGCGGCAGGCGGCGAGACCGCGGCCGGCGGCGACACGGCAGCGGGCGGCAAGACCTCGTCGGGCGGCGACACGACGGCGGACGGCGACACGGCGGGTGGTGAGACCGCGGTCAGCGGTACGACGGTTGGCGGGGAGGTCGCGGGCGGCGAAGACGCGGCGTTTGGGGGAGCGAGCCAGTGGGTGGCGTCGAGCGCGTCCGCCGGCAGCGGGCCCATCTCGGGCACCCACTCGACCGTGCACAGCGCGGCGCTGGTGTTCACGTCCGGCGGCGCCAAGGCGATCCCGCGCCGCTGGGCCTCGTGGGCCAGCGTGTCCGGCGCGTAGAAGCCCATCGGCTGCTCGTTGAGCAGCGCGCAGAGGAACTCGGGGCCGTGGTGCACGCGCAGGTAGGTCGACTGGTAGGCGAGCAGGCCGAACGCGGCGCCGTGGGCCTTCGGGAAGCCGAAGCCCGAGAAGCCGACGATCATCCCGTAGACGCGCTCGGCGACCTCCTCGGACACGCCGTGCATCGCCATCGCGCCCTCCAGGAACCGCTGGTGATACGCCTCGATCGCCTCGGCCGAGCGCTTGCGGCTCATCGCCCGCCGCAGTCCCTCGGCCTCGCCCGGCGAGAAGCCCGCGAACGCCATCGCGACCTCGATCACCTGATCCTGGAAGATGATCGTGCCGAGCGTGTCCCCCAACACGGCCCGCAGCGACTCGTGTTCGTACGGCACCTCCCAGCCCGGGTGCTCGCGCAGCGTCTGCAACCGCTGGATGTAGGGGTTGACCGCGCCGCCGAGGATCGGCCCAGGACGGACGATCGCGACCTGGACCGTGAGCTCCTCCAGCGACCGCGGCCGCGTCCGCAGCAGCGACGCCATCTGCGCGCGCGACTCGATCTGGAAGACGCCCATCGTGTCCGCGACCTGGATCGCGTCGTAGGTCGGCCCGTCGTCGTACGGGATCCGCGACAGGTCCAGCCGCTCCCCGCGCACACGCCCGATCTCCTCCACGCAGCGCTCGACCGCCGAGAGCATCCCCAGCCCGAGCAGATCGATCTTCAGGAACCCCGCGTCCGCGCACGAGTCCTTGTCCCACTGGCAGAGCTGACGTCCCTCCATCGCCGCTGGCAGCACCGGGCAGCAATCGATCAGCGGCTGCGTCGAGACGATCATCCCGCCCGAGTGCTGGGACAGATGGCGCGGGAGCCCGTACGCCTCGTCGCACAGCCGTGCCAGCCACCCCCAGCGGCCGGGCAGGCGGTCATACGACGGCGGCGACGGGTCGCGTTCCCGCACGTCCGCCTGGTCCGGCCGCTTGCCGTTGACCATCGCCAGCCACTCCGCTGTGCTCATCGCGAACGTGGTGGCGCGGGCGTCGGGATCGATGAACGGGCCCGGCTCGTCCGCCGGCTCGATGCCCAGCGCGACCTCGACGTCGCGCCCCACCCCCTTGACCGCCCACGGCTCCGCTCCGCGCGCGACCCGCTCCAGCTCGCTCGCCGGCAGGCCGAGCACCTTGCCGAGCTCGCGGATCGCCCCGCGCGAGCGGAACGTCGGAAACGCCGCGACCAGCGCCGAGTTCTCCCTCCCGTACCGCGCGTGCACGCGCGGGATCAGCTTCTCGCGCACGTCGCGCGGGAAGTCGAGATCGATGTCCGGCAGCGCCTTGAGGTCCTCGTTGAGGAAGCGGTTGAGGACCAGGCGGTTGGCGATCGGATCGATGTGCGAGAGCCCGGTCAGGTAGCAGACGATCGAGGACACCGACGAGCCCCGCCCGCGCCCTGGCGGCAGCACCGCACGCGCCGACGCCGGCCCGCGCACCTCGGCCGCCACCTCGCGGGCCAGCTCCAACATCTCGTGGTGCAGGAGGAAGAACCCCGCGAGGCCGAGCACGTCGATCACCCGCAGCTCCTCGATCAGCCGCGCGTGCGCCGCCCCGTGGTTGGGCGACCCCGACGGGTAGCGCCGCTCGAGCCGCGCCCAGCACAGCTCGGCGAGCTCATGCGGCGCCCGCTCGTTCTCCGCGCCCGGATAGCTGTAGCCGAGATCTTTGGTGAGGTCGAACGTCAGCCGCGCGGCGAGCTCACCGGACTCCGCCACCGCCGCCGCGTGCCCCTCGAAACGCGCCGCCATCGCCCGCGGCGACGCGAGCACGTGCGCGGTGTTCCCGCGCCGGACCGGCTCCGAGGAGTCCAGCGTCAGGTGGTGGCGCAGCGCCACGAACGCGTCCTGTAACGGCGCGCGTGAGCGGGCGTGCACGTGCACGTTGCCGGTGGCCACGGTCGGCACCTGCAGGCGGCCCGCGAGCTGCGCCAGCTCCCGGTTGCGCGCGCGATCGTGGCGCTGGAACGGCCGCTGGAGCTCGACCCGCAGGTGATCGCGCCCGAACGCGGCCAGCAGGCGCCGCAGCGTCGGCTCGTCGTGCACACCGTGGTCCGCGCAGCCGCTCAGCAGCACGAGCCCCGCGGCGTGCTCCTCCAGCGTCTCCAGCGGGACGGCCGGCGGTGGCGCGTGCGGCTGGCGCGAGTCCCGGTGCGCGCGCGTGATGATCCGGCACAGGTTGCGCCAGCCCGTGGCGTCCTCGACCAGGAGCGTGACGTGCCGGCCGTCTTCCAGATCCAGCTCGGCCCCGTGGATCGCCCGCAGGCCCAGCGGCTCGGCCGCCATCGCGAACTCCATCGAGCCCGACACGCCGTTGTGGTCCGTGACCGCCATCGCCTCGTAGCCGGCCGCCGCGGCGGCGGCCGCGAGCTCCGCGGGCGAGGACGCGCCGTCCAGGAACGAGAACGCGGTGTGTGCGTGGAGCTCGACGTAACCCATCGAACATATGTTCGCATGACTGTCGGACGTCAACCGCTGCGCACGGGCTCCGCGCGCATGTGCCGGATCTCCGGCACCGACAGCAGCGCCGCGACCGATGCCAGCTGCAGCCCGGTCGCCAGCCAGAGCGCGGGCCTGATCCCCATCGCCCCCGCGAGTGGCCCCCAGATCGCCATCCCGAGCGGGCTGAACGCCATCGAGCCGAACCAGTCGTAGGCGCTGACCCGGCCGAGTGACTCCGCCGGCACCTTCGCCTGCAGCGTCGCTTCCCAGACCGAGTTCCCGAGCATCATCGCCACGCCCCCGAGCAGCGCGCCGAGCGCCAGCACGGCCACCGGTACCCCCGCGGCCAGGAACGCCAGCGGGAAGAAGAACAGCCCGTACGCGCCCGCGGCCAGCACGAGCGGCCGGTGCGGGCGCGCGCGGGTGGCGATCAGGGCGCCGGCGAGCGCGCCGATCCCCATCGCCCCGAGCACGGTCCCCCACACCGCGGCGCCGCCCAGGTCGGACTCCGCGATGACCGGTCCGAGCACCGCCCACGCGCCCCAGAGCAGGTTCCCGAACGCGGCCGCCGCGACCAGCGACCAGAGCCAGGTCAGCGACCAGAAGAGGCTCCAGCCCTCGCGCAGGTCCTCGATGAACGAGCTCGCCGCGCGCGGGATCGCTGCCGGCAGCCGCAGCGCGAATAGGAACGCGGCACTGACCGCGAACGTCGCCGCGTCGAACGCCAGCGCCCAGCCCGCGCCGACCGACGCGATCAGCACGCCCGCGATCACCGGTCCCGCGATCTCCCCTCCCGACAGCGCGGTCGCGCGCAGGCCGGCGGCCTCCTGCAGGCGCTCGCGCGGGACGATCAGCGGCACGATCCCCGTCACCGCCGGATTGAAGAACCCGCCGGCGGCGCCCGTCAGCCCCGCCAGCACCGCGATCATCCAGACGTCGGCGACGCCCGCGATCAGCAGCCCGGCCATCAGCCCCTGGGTGACAAGCCGGGCGAGGTCGGAGACCAGCATCACGACCTGGCGCGAGACGCGGTCCGCCACCACGCCGCCGACCAGCAGCGTCGCCACCAGCGGCAGCGTCCGGCAGGCGAGGACGATGCCGACCTCCGTCGCCGACCCGCCCAGGTGCAGCACCGCGAACGCGAGCGCGATGCCGACCATCCGGTCGCCGACCACCGACACCGCCTGCGCGAGGAACAGCAGGCGGAACTCGCGCAGCCGCAGGACCCCCATGGCGCCACCCTATTTGACGCCCGCTTGACGCTGCCATGACGGCCGCCCGAGACGGTCTGAAACCCCACACGACCGGAGGTGGATCATGGATCAGCAGCGACTCGAAGCGTTCATGGGCCAGTTCGTGCAGGACCTCGGCGCGGCGGCGACCGCCCCGCTGGTGGTGCTCGGCGACCGGCTCGGGCTCTACAAGGCGATGGCGGACGGGTCGCCGGTGACGCCCGCGGAGCTCGCCGAGCGCACCGGCTGTCGCGAGCGCTACGTGCGCGAATGGCTGTGCCAGCAGGCGGCGAGCGGCTACATCGAGTACGAGGACGGCGCGTTCCGGCTTCCGCCCGAACATGCGGTCGCGCTGGCCGACGACGAGAGCCCCAACTTCATCCCCGGCGCGTTCCAGCTGCTGTCGGCGATGGTCAAGGACGAGCCGCGCATCCGCGAGCGTTTCCGCTCGGGCGAAGGGATGCCCTGGGGCGACCACGACCACGATCTGTTCGAGGGCACGGAGCGCTTCTTCCGGCCCGGCTACCTGGCGAACCTCAACGACGCGTGGCTGCCTGCGCTCGACGGCGTGGTCGAGAAGCTGAGCGCAGGCGCGCGCGTGGCGGACATCGGCTGCGGGCACGGCGCCTCGACGATCCTGATGGCCCAGGCGTTCCCGGAGTCGAGCTTCGTCGGCTCCGACATCCACCCCGCGTCGATCGAAGCCGCGCGCGACGCGGCGGCGCGGGCGGGCGTCGACGTGACGTTCGAGGTCGCGAGCGCGGCGGACTTCGGCGGCGGGCCGTTCGACCTGGTGTGCGTGTTCGACGCGCTGCACGACATGGGCGACCCCGTCGGCGTCGCCGCGCACGTGCGGTCGCAGCTCGCCGAGGACGGCACCTGGATGGTCGTCGAGCCGTACGCGGGCGATCGTGTCGAGGACAACCTGAACCCGGTTGGGCGCGTGTTCTACGCGGGCTCGACGCTGCTGTGCACGCCGAACTCGCTCAGCCAGGACGTCGGGCTGGCGCTCGGCGCGCAGGCCGGCGAGCGCCGGCTGGCGGAAGTCCTGCACGAGGGTGGGTTCGAGCACGTGCGACGGGCGGCGGAGACCCCCTTCAACCTCGTTCTGGAAGTGCGGCCAGCGACCGCAGTGATGCACTGATCGCGGCCTGCTGCGTCTGGAGCCGATGCGCTTCGGCCTCGGGGATCTCGACGTGCACGGCGATCCGGGTCCCGTCGTCCGGGGTCGGCTCCAGCCGCCACTCGAACCGCAGGTCGCTCGTCAAGCAGGACATGACGACGCGGCGGCCGTCGCTGCGGAGCGTGTGCGGCATGGGAAAGTCCGGGGAGCCGCGCGGGAACATCGTGTAGCCGCCGCTCGACGGCTCCACGGTCTCGACCCCCTCCCACCATTCCGGGAACCGCGCCGGGTCATAGAGGAGCTTCCAGACCTCTTCGACGGGGGCGCGGCTGACGGCGACATCAGAGAACGACGGCATCGATGCGCTCCAGTTCGCGTGCAGGGTCGGCGACGCCCGCGACGGGCAGGCGGCCGAGATCGATCAGCGAAGCGATGAACTCGCCGCCGGCGTCGGTGTGCAGGCGGCGCCAGTGGCCGGCAGCCTCTTCGAGCCGGCGGTGCGCCAGCGGCGCGTCCCCACGCGCGGCGGCGCTCAAGGCCTGGGCGAACGTCATCCGCGCGACGAGCACGGCGGGCCGGTCCGCGGGGCGGACGGGCTCCGTGGTGGCCGCGCGGATCTCCGCGTCCGCCTCGTCCGGACGCCCGAGCCGGGCGAGCGCCTCGGCGCGTCGCAGCCGGGCCTCGCCGCGCTGGATCGGCGGGTC